>SUVL01000007.1 GCA_015062005.1 Akkermansiaceae bacterium | reverse complement strand
CTGATGGATTATGTGGACAGACCAGATGCCATGTTTGCAATCCGAGGGGGTAATAGTGCTAAGAAAGATGAATATGAGCGTTTAAGACGTGGTTTTTTGACTCGTACGGATAAAGGCTATTCATTTTTCTACACGGATAATTTCCATGCGGCCTATTTTTTAAAGATGGCTATGGATGGCTATGTGCCTACGGTGAATGATTTGTTGGGAACATACAATTTGCGGCAATTTCCTTCTCGTTTTGGACGAGATACAGCAGAAGAACGTGAACTGATGGCTATGCCTCGGGGAAAAGACCCTGGATTTCAAAAGTCGGGGTATAAGCTGTCTCACATCTATAATGTCGGTACGGATTACATGGATGGGAACAAGAGTTTGTCTTTGATCGGGGATATTGTGGGAGCATATTATCCGTACGGGGAACGAAATGATTGGAAGTTAGAGACTGATGCAGAGGGTACGTGTTATATGCGCTCATTAGACGTCCCTGCGTCAGCTCGTCCATACTTGGTGGCTGCTTATCTCAGGTTTGTGCATCCGTTTAATTATTTCTTAGTGCCAAAATCAAGTTGTGCAGACAACGATGTTTCTGAAAACCCGATTTTAATCAGTTTTGTTAGAAATAAGATGCAGGAACTGATGGGAGCCGCATATGATGAGTTCCTCAGCAGGATAATGCCTCCAGCTAATGGCATCAAAGCTCCTTCTGCGGATACACCTCTGCATATTTCATATTCTTTTGGGGGAGTTGCGGGGAAAGTTTTGCCACACAATCTGCAGCCGGCAAAGGCGTGTGCCAAGGGGGAAATGTCACCCTCTGGTGTGAAAATTGGGGCGTTTGTTCAAACTGTCGTGCGAGACTTGCTTGCTAGTGGCGCTGTAGAAGAACAAGAAATTGATAGGTTGTTGGATAAAGACTATTGCCAGCAGACTTTTGGTTTGAGCTTTGCAATGCTTTCTAGACAGAGACTGTACC
Organism: Akkermansiaceae bacterium; assembly: GCA_015062005.1. Lineage (GTDB taxonomy): Bacteria > Verrucomicrobiota > Verrucomicrobiia > Verrucomicrobiales > Akkermansiaceae > Akkermansia. Next base: position 91,578 of record SUVL01000007.1, on the reverse strand, counting down.
AGAGTGGGCATTATCGAAGCTACGCAACCCCCGTGACAATAGGAAAAGTATCGTACTACATAACAAGTCAATGGTATAAGCGAAGCCTTGTCAAGTTACAAGCCTGGGTTAACCACTATCAACGGAAGGATAGCCGTGGGTGATCTCTGGTGCTGGAATTGGGTGCTATACAAATGATGACTCTCCTGAGATTTTGAGGGTAAATGGAAACAGAAAAGATACTTCATCGTTGTGTCTCCGCCTGCGAAAAAAATCACAGACGGAGGTGGGGAGGGACTATCATTACACAGATAATACAAAAGAAAAACAGATATGGACAATTTACTAGTTGATGTGGAAAAATTGTTGGAAGTTTCTCTAAAGGTGATACAGATGCACCCCGTGAGACTCTTGCCGCCGGAGCGGATGCGAATGCCGCAGATGAGTTCGGCTGGACAAGTCTGATGCGCGCAGCAATGCAAGGTCAAGCGGACTGCGTGAAGCTGTTACTTGTCGCCGGTGCCGATGTGAATGCCGTTGATGAGTAAGGTTGTAGCAACCTGATGAATGTGGAGAAAATGATTAATTGGCAATATAGACCATATCTTATAGACAATACGAGTACTACTTATTTTATATTATGCTTCACAGTAACATTTTAAAGTGCAATAACAGAATAGTCGAAGGACGCTATCGTCTACGTACTGATAGAAAAAGTCTGGATTTTTCGCGCAGCATCAGGAGCGTTGCATGTTGGTCGATAAGTGTGATTTTTCATATCTTGTAATAGATGCGGGAAAATTACTTGCTGAATTGATAAGGTCCAATGCTACGTTTTTCGATGTAAGGGGTATTTGCTATTTTGAGCTGGATGTGCATTCAAATTCCTTTTACGCAGAAAATGGAAAATCATTAGATTTTGATGTTCGCGAAGAACCTGGATTAGCCAAACAATCCTCGCTCGTGATGAGATATGAAATTCGTAATGGTTATTATGTTCTGGTTCGAAGAGAAATCTTAGTTGAGGTGGAGGGATATGAGATTCCTTCCAGAAAGTTGAGACCTTTCAGAGGTACAAACATCACGATTTCAAACCGTGAAGATTGGTGGTGTGGAATCAAAAAATCAAGAGTTCAATATGCAGCAGAGAATGGGTATAATTGGATATTTATCCTGTGGAGACCTGATGAGAAATCTCCACTCGGGGGCTATTCAAGAATATACGGTTGCCCCGCGCGTGAATTGTTCACAGTTATTAATGCCGGTCTTCTAAGCCTTGCACAAGGTGGGTATAACTTGTACCCTGACTATAGGAGCGGTACTGTTTATCGAACTCAGAATTTTACGTCGAATGTTTGTCAATTGTTGCCATTTAAACGAGAAGAGTTAAATAGCATGATTCGTAGCGTCCCTCCGGAAGGGGAGCTGTGATAATTTTATGATGGTATAATGAGGTGGGGCTGGAAGTGATTTTTCTTGACTTTACTCGAGCTTTCGGTGTCGTCAGATAGCCAGACAAAAACAAGAACAAAGGTACAGCAAAGTTGATGAAAGGACGGAATATAACCTGCTCCATGCCATGCGGACATGTGTGGATGAACACGACTGCTATAATTGCGAGAGCGCGGAGTAATTGGATATTGGCGTCTTTCACGCTGGCGTGTTAGAGGCGGTAGTCTATCGCATTTTAGATGCGATATCAAACAAAAAACAACGGTATGTGTTTAGTATTAAAACATTGCGCATTACCCCCCCCTGTCTAATTTTGACGAGAGACAAAACACCTAAAACACAATCAATTAATAGTAAATACATTCGAATATATCGCATCTAAAATGCGATTGAATCAAGCAGATGATTTTTGCGTTTAGCATTTGGTCTGAGGGAGGGTGGGTAGAAATGTACGAAATCGGATGGAATGGTGTATAGAAAAGGTGATTTTGACAGATAGGACGATATGGTTATAAAACGCGGTTGCCGCTTGACTTGTCCGTGCTCCGGGTGTAACTTCCAGTCATGTATACCAGTTTTTTCGATGTGTTTTCCATCGGTATCGGCCCGTCGAGTTCTCACACCATGGGGCCGATGCGGGCGGCAGCGCGTTTTGCGCGCGAACTTGCAGAGCGCGGGCTGCTGGGGCGGGTGGAGACGGTGCGTGTGTGGCTGTATGGTTCTCTGGCACTCACCGGAGTGGGCCACGGCACACCCGGCGCGGTGGTATACGGTCTGCTGGGGCTGGATGCGGAGAGGATGGAGATGTCTGCCACATCGGCCATTGCCGAACTGGCTACAACGGGTAAGTTGCTGCTGAATGGCACGCATCCCATCACCTTCAGTGCGATGCGTGATATTGTGCTGCAGAAGGATGTGACGCTGCCGGAGCATGCCAACGGCATGCGCTTCTGTGCCTATGGGGCAGGGGAGGTGGAGCTGGCAAATGAGGTGTATTTTTCCATAGGCGGCGGTGCCATCCGCCGCAGCGATGAAATGGAGCAGCTGCCGGAGCCGCCGCCGCCCGTGCCTTATCCCTTTGATTCCTGCGTGGAACTCCTCCAGCACTGCAAGCAGGAAAATATGACTATTGCGGCCGTGGTGCGCTGCAATGAAATGGCGCTGCCCACCGGCATGGAGCTGCGTTCCCGCATCCGCAAGATTTACCAGACCATGGATAAGGCTATTGAGCGCGGGGTGAAGACCATGGGGGTGCTGCCCGGTGGTCTGAAACTCCCCCGCCGTGCGCCGCGCATCTACCGCCGCCTGGCGGAGATGTTCCGCGATAATACGCAGGATGCTCTCACTATCATCGATTGGATTAACCTGTGGGCCTTCGCGGTGTCAGAGGAGAATGCCGCCGGTGGCCGTGTGGTGACGGCGCCGACGATGGGCAGTGCCGGTGTACTGCCAGCGGTTCTGCGTTATTACGAACGCTTTGGCCGTAAGGATGCTACGGTGGGTAGAGAGCATGGTATAGAGATATTCCTGCTCACGGCTTCTGCCATCTGCTCGCTGTATCGTGCGAAGGCTTCTATCTCCGGTGCCGAGGTGGGGTGCCAGGGTGAGGTGGGCGTGGCCTGCTCCATGGCGGCTGCCGGGCTCACTGCCGCTATGGGCGGCTCCAATGAACAGGTGGCCAATGCCGCGGAAATTGCTATGGAACATAACCTGGGCCTCACCTGTGACCCCGTCTGCGGGCTGGTGCAGGTGCCTTGCATCGAGCGCAATGCCATTGGGGCTGTGAAGGCGGTGAATGCTGCCCGCCTGGCCCTGCGCGGTGATGGTACCCACTTCGTGAGCCTCGACAGCGTGATTGCCACCATGAACGAAACCGGCAGAGCTCTCTCCGCCGGTTACCGTGAAACTGCACTGGCAGGCCTGGCTACCAATGCGCTGACTTGTTAAGCGCCCGTTAAATTCCTTCGCGTTCCAGCACGGCGGCGTAGAGCTTTTCTATCACCCGCTCGTGGATGCGCAGTTCCTCCTCCGTCAGGTGGGAGCGCAGCTCCTCAATGGCGGCTGTCTGTGCTTTGTCGATGGCTGCTGTGGGCGCCATGAAGGATTTGGCGATGGTGACCAGCACAGCGCGGCGGTCTGTGGGACTCTGGTGGCGCTCCACCAGCCCCTGGCCCATCAGGCTGTCTATCATGTGCGATGCGGCAGAGGGCGACATGCCCACGCGCTCCGCCAGCTGGCTCATCGGTACGCCTTCCGGGTGGACCATGGTGTAGCGGCGGATGTTGGCCAGCACGGCACATTGGCGCACACTCAGTCTGGCCAGTTTCTTGCGCACGGAATCTGTCATCGCGACCACGCCGGCACGGTTGATGTGGTCGATGATGGCTCGCATTTTGTCAATTAACGGTACTGTAACTTCCTGAGTGTTCGGCATACGTCTTTATTATGCACAGTATTTGAATGCTTGTCAATAAAAATGGTCATTGAAAACTGAAAACTTTGAAGAATTCAAATAAAAATCTTGACCAAAGTCCGGCAGGGTGTTAGAATCCGTTCACACTAATCTATGGAAATGCACCGCTACATCACACGCTACAATGGTCAGAAAGGCACCCGCAATTCATTCTGTGGCTGGCGCCTGTGTATCACCCGTCAGAAGGAGACCTTTGTCCGCTATTTCACTGACCGTGAATATGAAAACAGCGATGCTTCTCTGGCTGCGGCACTGGAGAACCGGGACGCCATGCTCAAGCTGCTGGCCGAAGGTGTCGATTTTATGACGGTCTGCGAACGCTACCGTAAGTCAAAGAAAAAGGCCTGATTCCGTGTGCGATGTCACGCCAAGGCGCTTGACTTGGTAGCAGGCTGTGGTATACTTCTGCCGAGAAGTGAAGCATGCTTCCTAACTGGCGGATGAATGGTGATTTTACCAGAGTGAAACACCCGGCATTCATCATGAAGATGGTGTCGGACCGCGCCGATGCGATTTTTGCGCAGCGAGTTGGAACACTGCGGGTGACAGCCCCGCAGTGTCGTTTGCTGATGTATCTGGAAAGCCTGGGAGGCAAGGCGGTGACGCAGCGGGATATAGAGCATTACCTTGGGGTAAGCCACACCACGGTGAAAGGCCTGCTGCAGAGGCTGGAAGAGAAGGGGTATGTGCGCACGGCCTTTGACAGCAGAGATCGCCGGGTGAAGCATGCCTACCTGACAGAAGAGTTTTACCGCATGCACGCGCAGGCGCGGGAAGCAATGCGTGGCTTTGAAGAGCAGCTGATGCGCGGATTCAGTGCAGAGGAGACCGAGCAGCTGCGAGGTATGCTCGAACGGATTTACCACAACACTTTAACCACGGAGCCCCCGGTTCCGTCTACAAAACATCAATGAAAGCAAGCAATATAGTAATGATGGCCCTTGGCGGGCTGGTGGCATGCACCACCCTGGTGGCGTGCAAGGACAATGCAGGAGCCCAGGCGGCTCAGCGCGGAATGACCCCCATCAATGTAACGGTGATGCCGCTGCAGAAACGCACGGTGGACCTGACCTCCACATGGTTCGGGCACCTGCGCGGTGTGGACCAGGCTGATATCCGCCCAGAAGTATCCGGCAAGCTGCTGGAGCAGGTGTACTGGCACGGCTCCCTGTGCGAGAAGGACGAGGTGCTCTTCCGTATTGACCCCTCCAACTACCAGGCTGCATATGACCAGGCCCTGGCCAACGTGGCCGCAGCCAAGGCGGGGGTGTTGCAGGCCCAGGTGGCTGATGAACAGGCTCAGAAAGACCTTGAGCGTTTCTCCGCCCTGGTGGAGAGTGGCTCCGTTTCCGAAAAGCAGTTTACCGATGCCCAGCACGCCAAGCGCCGCTGCGAGGCTGCCCTGGCCATGGCCAGGGCCCAGGAGGCCCAGGCCGAAGCCGCCACGGTGATGGCCAGGCTGAACCTGGAGCGCTGCACCATCCGCGCGCCGTTCAAGGGCCTGGCCACCAAATCCAACGTGAGCGTGGGTGATTTTGTGGCCGCCGGGCAGGTGGTGATGACGCGCATGTCCTCCATCGACCCCATACGCGTGGACTTCTCGGTGCCGGCCCGCCAGATGAGCCAGCAGGCGCAGGGCGAGGAATACTATGACCTGCCGGACAAGATGAGCCCGGTGAAGGAATTTGACCTCATCCTGGAGGATGGCAGCGTGTTCGAACACAAGGGCACGGTGCATGCGGTGGACAGTGAAATCAGCCAGTCCACCGGCACGGTCAAGTTTGTGGGCTATGTGCCGAATCCGCAGCTGAAACTGCGAGCCGGTGCAGCTGTGCGCGTGCAGGCCAGAACCGGCGAAATCAAGGATGCACTGCTGGTACCCTCCCGTGCCCTCGTTTCCTCCATGAATCACCGTTTCATCTACGTGGTGGCTCCGGATAATACCCCGCTGGGTATCGATGTGAAGCTGGGCAAGGAACTGGTGCTGGATATGCCGAATGGCGATGGCACCGTGGTGCCCATGCTCATGCAGGTGGTGACCGGCACGGTGAAGCCCATTGCCGAGACGCTCAAGGAAGCTGGCATAGAGAATGTGGAAGATGCCCAGGTCATCGTGGGTGGCGGTCAGATGGCGGCCCAGTACGCCCTGGCCAATGCCGGCATGCGCAAGGCCGGTGCCCAGGACGGGTTCGGCACGGTGGTGCCTCAGCCCTTCATTTACGAGAAACCTGCCACCACCGTGGAGTCCGTGACCACGGATAACGACGCAGAATAAGCCCCGCCATGAGTCCGTTTTTTATCAAACATCCCGTTATTGCCACGGTAATTGCCGTGGTGACGACGCTGCTGGGCATGGTGTGCCTCATGAATCTCCCGATTTCACAGTACCCGGAGATTACGCCGCGCACCATCCAGCTCATGGCTATGTTCCCCGGTGCGGATGCCCAGTCGGTGGCCGACTCCGTGGGTACGCCGCTGGAGCGTGAAATTTCCGGTGTGCAGGGCATGGACTACATGACCTCCGTTTCCTCGAATAACGGTGTGTACTCCTTGCAGGTGGTCTTCAACCCGGATACCGACCCCGACCTGGACCAGGTGTTCACCAACATGCGCTATGGCCAGGCCCAGTCCCAGGTGCCTACGGAGGTGATAAACTCCGGCGTGACTATCCGCCAGCAGCCCGGCCTGCCCATCATCATTTATTCCCTGACCTCGCCGGATGGCAGCTACAGTTCTGTAGACCTGGCCAACTACGCCCAGGTGAAGATGGTGGACGAGCTCAAGCGAGTGGAAGGCGTGGGCGAGGTGACGGTGTATGGCGCCGGCCGCTATGCTATCCGTATCTGGCTGGATACAAACATCATGACCCACTACAACATCTCCATTGCGGAGGTGCGCGCCGCCATTGCAGCCCAGAATACCACCAACCCCGGTGGTAAAGTGGGTGCTGACCCCGTGCCCGATGGCCAGGAAAAGACCATTTCCATCCGCACCCAGGGCCGCCTGAGTGACCCCGGGCAGTTCGAGGAGATTATCGTGCGCCAGGTGGGGGATGAGATTATCTACCTCAAGGACATTGCCAAGGTGGAACTGGGTTCCTCCAACTACTCTGCCACCGGGCGTCTGAACCGCCAGGTTTCCGCCGCTGTGGTGATTTTCCAGAGCCCGGGTTCCAATGCCATTGCAACGGTGGACCGCCTGCGCAAGACCTTCGAGAAGCAGGGGGCTATCATGCCGCAGGGCATCCGGGGCGATGTTTCGCTGGATACAACCACCGCCGTGCGCTACTCGATTGATGAAATCAAGCGTACCTTCATCGAGGCCGTGGTTCTGGTGGCTCTGGTGGTGTTCATGTTCCTGCAGAACTTCCGCGCCACGCTCATTCCGCTCATCGCTGTGCCGGTGTCCCTTATTTCCACCTTCTGCGTGTTCCCGCTGCTGGGCTTCTCGCTGAATACCATCTCCCTGCTGGGTATGGTGCTGGCCATCGGTCTGGTGGTGGACGACGCCATCGTGGTGGTGGAAGCGGTACAGCATCACATCGACAAGGGGCTTAACCCGCGCATGGCTTCCTTTGCGGCCATGCAGGAGGTGAGTGGCCCGGTAATTGCCATTGCCTTGGTGCTGGCGGCCGTGTTCCTGCCTTCGCTGCTGCTGGAGGGTATCACCGGCACGCTGTTCAAGCAGTTTGCCATCACCATTGCCGTGTCTATGCTGATTTCGGCATTCAACGCCCTTACGCTCTCGCCGGCCTTGTGCGCCCTCATGCTCAGACCGACCCAGCAGCACCGCAGCATCTTCAAGCCTTTCTACAAGGTATTCAACTGGTGCTATGACCACACGGCCAATATCTATGTGAAAATCTGTGGCGGCTTGTGCCGCAAGCTCGTCATCTCCATGCCGCTGCTGCTGCTTTTCTGGGCCGCCATAGCGCCCATGTCAAAGCTGGTGCCCAAGGCCTTCCTGCCGGATGAAGACCAGGGCTTCCTGCTGGCTGCCCTGGTGATGAAGCCGGATACCTCGCTGCAGGTGGCATACTCCGAAAACAAGAAATTCGAGAATGCCCTGGCCGACCCGGCGGTGAAGAACCTGACCACCGTGGTGGGTATCAACATCCTGAACAGTGTGCAGACCCCCGGTGCCTGTATCGCTTTCATCGAGCTCAAGGACTGGAAAGACCGCCCCGAAACCGCAGCAGAGGTGCAGAGGCGCATTCAGGGCCGTCTGCATGACGCCGCGCTGGACGGCATGGCCATGGTGCTGATGCCGCCGGCTATTCCTGGTGTGGGTACGGCCAATGGCGTGACCATGGTGCTCAACGACCTGGAAGGGCAGGGCGTGCCATTCCTGCGTGAGCAGGTGCTCCGCTTCGAGGAAGCTGCCCGCAAGCGCCCGGAGGTGGCCATGTGCATGGATATGATGATGGCCGATACCCCGCAGAAGTTCGTGGAGCTGGATAAGGAGAAGTGCAAGTTCCACCGCGTGGAGATTGCCGCTGCCAACAGCCTGCTGGCTACCTACAACGGGTCCTCTTTCGTCAACTTCTTCAACGCCTTCGGCCAGCAGTGGCAGGTCTACATGCAGGCCCAGGGTGCCGACCGCGTGAGCCTGGATAAGATGGACGGCTTCTTCGTGACCAACCTGGACGGCGAGCGTGTACCGCTCTCGGCCCTGGTGAATATCAAGGATATCGCCGATACTGAGTTCGTGATGCACCACAATATCTACAACTCCGCCAAGCTGAACGTGATGCCGCGGCCCGGCTTCTCGGCCCAGCAGCTCATGGAGGCTATGGAGACCGTGTATGCCGAGACTATGGACCCCTCCAAGATCGGCATGGACTACCAGGAAATGTCCTTCCAGGAGAACAAGGTGCGCAACGGTACCGGCCTGGTCACCATTTTCGCCATGTCCTCGGTGTTTGCCTTCCTCATTCTGGTGGCCCTTTATGAGAAGTGGACCCTGCCCATCTCTGTGTTCCTCACTGTCCCCATTGCCGTGCTGGGCGCCTATGCCGGCTTGTACTGGATGGGCCTGGAGCTGAACCTGTATGCCCAGGTGGGGCTGGTGATGCTGGTGGGTCTGGCGGCCAAGAATGCCATTCTCATCGTGGAGTTTGCCAACCTTGAAATGGAACGCGGCAAGGAGCTGCTCGCAGCCACGCTTTCAGCCGCCCGCCTGCGCCTGCGTCCCATTCTGATGACCTCCCTGGCCTTTATCCTGGGCTGTGTGCCGCTCATGCTGGCCAGTGGCTCCGGCGCGCTTGCCCGCTGCTCCATTGGTACCGTGGTGGTTATCGGTATGACCGTGGCCACCGTGGTGGGTGTGTTCCTCATTCCCTGTTCGTATGTGTTCATCATGCGCTTGTTCCGCATCAAGTTCAAACTGGCCACGCTGGGTGAAGACCCGGACGAGGTCGGGGCGCGCGAGTATCTTGCGGCCCACAAGGATGATGAATAACAAAAGAAATTCACTTGACAAACTCAAGCAATTCGATATCATACAATCAACATGAAACGTTCTTTAATTTTCAGTCTTGCAGGTGTGGCTGGTTTTGTGGCATCCTGCTCCTTCGGCCCCTTGTGGTCCACGCCTGAGATGCCCGTTCCCGCCGAGTTTCGCGGTGCTGGTGTAGCTGGCAGCACGATGGCAGATTTGCCTTGGCAGCAGGTGCTTAAGGATGATAACCTGCAGAAGTTGCTGGAAGACGTGTTCGCCAGTAACCGCAGCCTGGAAGCCATGCTGCACAACGTGAACTCCGCCAAGCGTTATATCACGATTGCGCGTGCTCCGTTGTTCCCATCCCTGGGCTACCTGGCTCAGGGCAGCCAGGGCGCAAGCTCGCCGGCTACTGTGTCCGTGGCCGATGAGACGAAGATTCCCGGTGCGGGGGGGCTGAGTGCATCCTGGGAACTCGACTTATGGGGTAAGACCCGGAAGGGTGTGGAAAGTGCCGAGGCTCAGGCTCTGGCGGCTGAGGAAGGGCTGAACAGCCTGCGTATTTCCCTCATGAAGCAGGTGGCCAGTGGCTATCTCCGCCTTATCATGCTGGATGAGCAGCTCAAGATTGCACGTGATGCCGTGGCATCTTACCGTGAATCACTCACCCTCTTCGAAAATCAGCTGGAGGGTGGTGTGGCTGACCGCTTGCAGACGGCTTCAGCCCAGGCTGCGCTTTCCGCCGCTGAGGCTCAGATCCCGAATCTGGAGATGCAGATTGCAGAGATGGAGAACACGCTTTCTGTGCTCGCCGGCCGCGCGCCCGGCCCCATCGCCCGTGGGGGCAACATGATGGCCTTTGCCAATGCCAGTGGTGTGGCCGCCGGTATCCCGGCAGATGTGATTGCCCGCCGCCCGGATATCCGCGCTGCCGAGCAGAAGCTCCGCTCGGCCAATGCTGAAATCGGCGTGGCTATTGCCAGCTATTTCCCGAGCATCAGCCTGACTGGCCTGGCCGGTGTTGCCACCCCCGACCTGCGCCATGGTATGCATGGCAGCGCAGATGGCTGGGGTATTGGTGCCAATCTGACCGGCCCGCTGTTTAACGCAGGCCAGCTGCGTGCCAATGAACAGATGAAGCGCGATGCCTTCCTCGCCGCCAAGGCTGACTACGAGCAGACCGTGCTTGCTGCACTGGCGGAAATCTCCACCACTCTCACCCAGCGCACCAAGTTGCGCTCCATCATGCGCAAGCAGGAACAGGCCGTGGCGGCCTACCAGGAAAGCGTGAAGCTTTCCAAAGCCCGCTATGCCCAGGGCCTGGCCAGCTACTACGAGGTGCTGACCGCCCAGCAGGGCCTGTTCCCCGCTCAGACCCAGTTGGCGGTCTACCGTTTCCAGTATGCCGCCTGCGTACCCACCCTCTATACCCAGCTGGGTGGCGGTTGGAAGACCAAGTAACGCTCTGCCGGGAATTTCTCAGAGAGGCACCGGGCCCGCCTTGCGCGAAGCCCGGTGTCTTTTTTTTGCATGCTTTGCAGAATCGGGGGGGAGAGGGAGACTGATTTCTTGCCAAGGGGGCAGGGGCATGATATGATACACGCATGTACATACAGGACCAGTTGCAGGAGATTAAGGCTCACATAGCCGCAGCGGAAAAGCGGGCGGGCCGCCCGGAAGGCAGCGTGAAGCTCCTCGCCGTGAGTAAGACTTTCCCGGTGGAGGACATCATGCAGGCATATGCCGATGGTCAACGCCTTTTCGGCGAGAATCGCTTACAGGAGGCCATGAGCAAAATGCCGGAGATGCCCGCAGATTGCGAGTGGCATTTGATAGGCCCCTTGCAGCGGAACAAAGTCCGCAAGGCTCTGGAGCAGGGATTCGGCCTTCTGCAGGCAGTGGATTCCCTGCGTCTGGCAGAAACAATTTCACGGATTGCCGGGGAGCTGGGCTGCACCGCTCGCATCCTGCTGGAGGTGAATGTGGATGGCGAAGAGAGCAAGCATGGATTTACCGTATCTTCCCTGCAGGAACTCTGGCCTCAGCTCATGGAATTGCCAAATCTGGAAATCCAGGGGCTCATGTGCATTCCTGCCCCTGCCGTTGACCCGGAAGGCGCCAGACCCGCCTTCCGCACGCTGCGCATGCTGGCTGAAGAACTTCGCGCCCGCGGGCCCCTCCCCTTGCCGGAACTTTCCATGGGCATGAGCCATGACTATGCCGTGGCGGTGGAAGAAGGGGCCACTATTGTACGTGTGGGCTCTGCTATCTTCGGTAAACGTGATTATGGCGGCTCTTCGCTCTGAGCCCTTTCGAACCTGAATGCAAAGAAACCGCCTGTCCTTTCCGGACAGGCGGCCTGTTTCGTCGGAAAAGTCAAGTCCAATCAGAACTGAGTGCCGATACCAGCTGTGATGACGTGCCTCACATAATCTTGAGCCCTGCGCCTACGCCCATGGTGAGACCGTTAAAGTTGTATTCAATGAGGGCAGGAGCCGGCCCTTTCTCTTCGATTTCTGGTGCGCATGTGGGTTCATTCCCTTCATGGCGCGAAGCAGGCTTGAAAGTTGCCTGCTCATCTGCTACAACGGCAGCAGCATGTACAACGCAGGGATGCAGCAGGGTATGAAGCAGGGTATGGTGGCTACGGCCTCCATGCAGCAGTTCATGCGCATGCTTCAGGCTTCTAACATGGAGCTGCGGACGCTCACTACCCAGGCTGTGGCTGCAAATCCGGCATTGGAGGAGCTATCTCCGCCCGATGAAGGCGAGCGAGAAGATACCAGCCCCGATTCGGCTGCTTCACGCCGCCGGGATTTCATGATGGATTCGCTGACGGAGGCTCCCAGTCTTGTTGCGCATCTGGAGGAGCAGGTGCGCCGCAGTGCATTGGGCGACAAGGTGGAACAAGCTGCCCTGCTGCTGGTGCAGCAGCTGGATTCCCATGGCTGTTTCTGCGAGCCTCCTACCGATATCGCCAGGCAGAACGGCTGGAGCAAATCGCTGCTGGACAAGGCGCTTCGTGCTGTGCGTGACCTCGACCCCGCCGGAGTGGGCGCCATGGATTTGCGCGAGAGCCTGATGCTGCAACTGCACCGCGAGGGGGAGGATGACTCTCTGGCCATGCGATTATTGCAGAATTGCTGGCAGCAGCTGGTGCAGCACCGCTATGAGGATGCCGCCCGCGAATTGGGTGAGAGCGAACTTGCTGTGGCCGGGGCTGCCCGGCGTATCTCGCGCCTGAATCCCGACCCCGGCGCCGGCTTTGCCCGCGAAGCAAACAGTGTGATTGAGCCGGACGTGCTGGTAACTCGCAAAGGAAATGAGCTGGAAGTAAGCCTTACAGGCATCAACGTGCCCCGACTGGCTCTTTCTGCCGAGTACCGCGAAATGATGGCCAAGCAGGCCGATAAGCCTGAAGTCCGCCGCTATCTTTCCCGCTGTTTCAGCGAGGGGCGAGAACTCATCAAGGCCATTGCGCAGCGGCAGGAAACCATATTGTCCGTGGCTCAGGTGATAGCGAAGCAACAGAGCGCCTTTTTCCTGCACGGACCGGCTTCCCTGGTTCCGTTGCGCATGGAAGAGGTGGCTGATATCGCCGGGCTTCATGTTTCTACCATTTCCAGGGCGGTGAATGGCAAGTTTCTGAAATGCGACTGGGGCGTTTACGAATTGCGCCACTTCTTCACCGCTGATCTGGGGGATGCTGTTTCTCCGGAGGCTGCGCAGGCTCGCATTCGGGAGCTGATTGAGAGAGAAGACCCGCGTAAGCCTTTTTCGGATGCGAAGCTGGAGCAGCTCCTGGCGGCCGAGGGTATTTGCATTGCCCGCCGTACTGTTGCGAAATACCGCGATTTGCTCCGCATCCTGCCTGCCAGTATGCGCAAGCTCTGAAATGACAGAAGCGGCGGAATTTGACGAAGCTCAGGTATTGACGAATCTGCCAGATGCGCGTATAACTGAGCTCAGCCATGAACACAACGATGCCAGAGCAGCCGCTCTCGCGGCTTTGGACGGCGAATTACACGCGCGCCTGGGTGGCGAATTTCCTGCTATTCTTTTCCTTCATGGTGATGACTCCGCTGTTCCCGGTGTACCTGAGCAGTGAGTTCGGGGCAGATAAGGACACCATCGGCTGGGTGCTGGCCGGGTACAGCATTACGGCGGTGCTGGCTCGTTTTGTGAGCGGTTGGCTCGTGGACAGCTTTCCGCGTATGGTGGTGCTGGTGAGCAGCTATCTACTTTTCACTCTATGCACAGGGGCATACCTGCTGGCGGGCAGCCTGCTGGCCTTTGCTGTGGTGCGCACGCTGCACGGTATCCCCTTCGGCGCTGCGACTGTGGCCAACAGCACGGTGGCCGTGGATTCGCTGCCGTTCAGCCGTCGGGCGGAGGGTATTGGCTACTACGGCCTCAGTAACAACGTGGCCACGGCCCTGGCTCCCAGCGCCGGGTTGGCCATCTATGGCGCATGGGCAGATTTCCGCCTGCTTATGTGGGTGGGCGTGGTGCTGGCGGTGGTGGGCGTGTTGGTTACGTACTCCACCCGTCTGCCCAGGCGTCCGCGGCCGTTGCCACGCAAACCGTTCAGCTTCAAAAAACTCTTTCTCTGGCGGGGCTGGAGCCAGGGCCTTTCCACGGTCTGCTTTGCCTTTGCTTACGGCATCATATCCACCTATGTAGCACTTTATACCATTGAGGTGCTGGGTATCACCCACGGAACCGGCCTGTTCTTCCTGTTATTTTCTACTGGGCTTATCCTTTCACGCCTGGTGGGTGGCCGTACGCTGCGGCAGGGCAGAATTGTACAGAATGCCGTGGTCGGGGTGAGCTTCAGCATTGTGGGCTACATGCTGTTTGCCGGGGTACATATGGAGTGGGCATTGTATCTTTCCGCTCTGATCTGCGGCCTGGGCAACGGCCACTTCTTCCCAGCGGTGCAGAATATGTTCATCAATATGTGCAGCAAAGAGGAACGCGGTACGGCAAACTCCACCCTTTTCGTCTCCTGGGACATCGGCGCCGGCATTGGTACGCTGCTGGGCGGCGTGCTGGCGGAATCTTTCGGCTTTGATGCAGCCTTCTGGGTGGCTGCCCTGGTGAACCTGGCCGGTGCCATTTTCTTCATTCTCTATGGCTGCTCCGCCTATTTGAGATACGCCCGTAGTCATTGATGCGGCAATTAAAGATTGATGTGCTATACGTACTGGAGGGGTAACAATTGGAATTTGTGGGGGAACTCTGTCGGAGCACGGGACTTCAGTCCCGATTGGAAGCACCGTTATTTCGGGACTGAAGTCCCGTGCCCCGACAACGACAAACGTCAATTTGGCGTTTCGCTAAAGCAATAATCTTTAATTGCCGGAGCAATAAACGAAAACATCCCCCGCTTCGTGAAAGAGAAGGGGGGATGCCGAGGTTGAACGGGGGAATCGACAGATTACATCTTGAACTGTTCGCCGAGGTAGATCTTACGGGTCTTGGGGTCGTTCGAAATCTCTTCGGCATTGCCTTCCTTGATGACTTTGCCCTCGAACAAAATGTAGGCCCTGTCCACGATACCCAGCGTCTCTCGCACGTTGTGGTCAGTGATGAGGATGGAGAGACCGTCCGTTTCACGCAGGGATGCCACGATGTGCTGGATGTCCTGAACGGCGATGGGATCCACACCGGCGAAGGGTTCGTCGAGCATGAGCAGCTTCGGGTTTGCTGCGAGGGCTCGGGCGATGGTCAGACGGCGTTTTTCACCACCGGAGAGCTGGATGGACTGGCTTTTGCGCAGGCGGGTGATGTTGAAACGCTCCAGCAGCTCATCGCACTTTTCCTTCTTTTCCTGGCGGGTGAGGTCGGAGCGCGTTTCGAGAATGGCCATGAGGTTGTCATTCACCGAGAGTTTGCGGAAGATGGATTCTTCCTGCGGCAGATAGCCCATGCCCAGGCGGGCTCGCAGGTGCATCGGAAGCCCGGAGACGTCCTTGCCGCAGAAATCCACCGTGCCGGTATCCGGGCGAACCAGCCCGGCCACCATGTAGAAAGAGGTGGTTTTGCCTGCGCCATTGGGGCCCAGCAGGCCTACAATCTCACCGGAGTGTACCGTGATGTTCACATTGCTCACCACCTGGCGTTCGCCGTATGATTTGCAGAGTCCGTTAGCTTTGAGGAGAACTTCCATAATTACTTCTTGGTCTTCTGGTTATTCGGGGTTTTCAGCTGCTCGCGCACCTTGGTTGCGTGCGTCTTGTGGCTGCCGCCGACGATTTTGACATTGTTTTTGGCATCAATGCGGATGGCCGCACCCTTGCCGGTGATGATGTGGGTATTGTAGGCATCGCCCAGGGTAACCCTCTGACCGCTGAGCACTTTCATGCCGGTGGCGGAATCAATGGTGAGCAAGTCGCCAGTGGCGCGCAGCAGGCGGCCCTCGCTGTCCTTGCCTGCCAGGGCAACATCTCCCGCTGCCGTGGCGTATTTGACACTGCCCATGGGGGAGTCTCCAGTTTTGGCCTTGTTATCCAAGACAATCCGTACCGGTCCTGTACACTGCATGGAGCCTTCTTCTGTCCTCAGCGTGCATCCCTGGCCGGTGGTGGCTTCCTCTATGCCGTTGTAGTTAAAACGGAAACTGCGGAAACCCGTTTTCGGAGCTGTGGCTGCCGGTTCTCCGGTTCCGGCGAGCCTGGCGCTGAGGCTCCCGGTTGTGGTGAGGATGGCGGTAGGCGCCTTCAGCTTGGTAGAACTACCTGTTTCAAGACGGTTTTCTGCGCGGATAAGGCGCACGTAGTCATTGCAATGAGCCGTGGTTGTGCCATGTTCGTTCACCATCGAAGCATCAATAGTGGCGCCATTGAGTCTCAAGTCGCCATTGGCCAGCATCTGCATGGTGGCCGTCTCTCCCGGGGCTGGCGTGGAGACAATGCGGTTGCCTTCGTAAAGCGCAATCAGCGGCTGGCCTGGTTCGCCGGTGAGCAGGGTCTCACCCGTCACCATATCGCTTTCGAGGCTGGCGGCCTTGAGCTCACCCGTGCATTTCTGCGTGCCCGGTTCATAAAGGTGGGCTGTGACGTTCCCGATGGCTTTTGCGCGTGATACGCCACCATACCGTGCAATGGCCAGGTTTGGCATGCCGGGTTTTCTTTCCGGTTCACTAGCACCTTCCTTGGGGCTGAGCTTCAGTTCTGCCAGCCCGGTGCAGCTGAAATCGGATTCGGCATCTTTCATGCACAAGCCTTTATCCGTGGTGATGGTTCCCTGGTCTGCGCGGAATACAACCGGAGCATTGGCCTTGAACGTACCTTGCAGCATTTTTCCGGGCTCGTCACTTTCTCGCTCATAGGTGCCGTGAATGTCGCTGCCGTGCAATTCAATGTCGCCATTCGCCAGAAGGTGTACCCCCTGGTTGGTGTACACATCGTAGCTGCCATAGCAGAGACGGCTCTTCTGCCCCGTCAGGGAGCATTCTCCCGTCTTTCCATCGTAGGTGAGCGTGTCACCTTCTGCCCGCAGAGCCGCGCGGCCTTCTGTGGCGGTGCCGGTCATCACCACGTTGCCCTGGGCCGTGGCGGTGGAAATGCCATCGAAGCGCAAACCGGTGAACTGGCTCATGAATCCAGCTTTGGTTTCCTTCTCCTGCTCTGCCGGAACAAGCGTGATGCAGAGATGCTGAGTGCATTGGAGCGAGCCATCCGGGTGGGTGAAGATTGTGCTGCCCGGGGCATGCAGCGTGTGGCTTGCAGCGTGGTAGTATGCCAGACCACCGGTTGTTTTCAATGTGGTGATTCCGCCTTCTTCATCCACCATCTGCACGTTGACTTCTCCGCCTTCGAGCAGGATGTTGCCTTCCGGGTCTGCAAGGATACGGGCCGGAGTGGTTGCTCCAGGCGTAATCCTTACCATGTTCTGCCCCTGCTGCATGAGGATTTCTTTCCCCCCTGCGGGTGCGTAGAGCAAGATGGCATTGTTAATGGAATCGGCAATGGCACTGTGGGTGTCGATGCGCGCCGGCTCTGTTGCGGGGGCTTTGAGCGTTGCTGCGGATTCAGCCGGAAGTTCTGCTTCGACCGCTTCGGCCACCGGAGCTGCAGGTTTTTCCGTTGCCTCGTTCTCCCGTGATTCTGTCGTGTCAGGCGCTGGTTGTTCTGCCTCAGCCTCTTCTGCGGCTATACCTTCCGTAAGCGTCGCGTCTGCCAGGGGGGCAGGGGGTGCATCCTCCTGGCCTTTCTTGTCCTCTGTGAGGTCTTGCAGGTAGATGTGCAGCTGCTCGGACGCATTGATATGAGCGCGCGCATCCCTGAGCCGCACGTTGCCCAGGTAGATAATCCGGGAATTGGCAGTGTCGAACAGTAATCCCTGGTCTGCTACAGCAACGGTGTCTTCCGTTTCCGGTATCTCTGCCTGCGCTGCGGCGGAATTTACTTCCACGCCAAGCTCCTCCAATTCCGTTGCAACCTGCGCAATCTGCTGCTGCCAGGTTGTGGCACGCTGCTGCGACTGTTGCAAATCAATTTTGTAGGAAGCAGCGGGAGCAGCGCTCAATATGGGAATGCACAGCGCTGTGATGGCGGCGGCTCTCATCATTTCTTTTCGTCTTTCTTCTCGTTAAACAGCTTGTTGGAAACGGTGGTGATTACCGGGCCATGCAAAAATCCTTTGCTGGTGGAGGTGTTGAAAATAACACCCTTTCCCTTAGCGGTGAAACGCGGGTCGTTTACCTTTGCCTCACCGGTGGTTTTGGCAAGCTTGGTGGCAAAGCTGTATGTGACGCTTGAGGTACTGACGTTGGTCTGGTTCTTATCCTCACCGTAGAGAGAGGCATTCAGGTTTTCCAGAACCACGGTCTTGCTGTTTTTGATGATGAGCCGGTCTGCCATGAGCAGGGCGCTCACCCGGTGGTTTTCGTATCGAGGTATGGAAATACCTTCTACCACCGTGCCCACCGGCAGGAATTGCAGGGCGGGAAACTCATCATTGGCAACGGCATCCGCACGCTGGCTCCCCTGACTTTGCAGGGGAGCCAGAGCCATAAGGAAAAGCAGTGTCAGTGCGATTCTCATCAGAGGGTGGCCATTTGCTGGCATGCCTTGCGCACCAGCATAAGATTGCTGAGAATTTTTTCCAGATCCTTGAGGTATACCTGGTTGGGGCCGTCGCTCATGGCGTGGTCGGGATCCTTGTGTACCTCCATGAACACGCCGTCAATCCCCATGGTCATGGCGGCATTGGCCAGCACAGGGGCAAGCTCGCGGTCGCCGCCGGTGGCGCCGCCCAGCCCACCCGGACGCTGCACAGAGTGCGTGGCGTCAAACACTACGGGGCAGCCGAACTTCTTCATCCAGTACATGCCGCGCATGTCTACCACGAGGTTGTTGTAACCGAATGAAGTGCCGCGCTCGCAGAGCATATATTTGTCGCACCCGAAGGCTTCCATCTTTTCGCAGATGTTCTTGCAGTCCCAGGGGGCGAGGAACTGCCCCTTCTTGATGTTGACGGGACGGCCGGTTTTGGCGCAGGCTTCCAGCAGGTCGCTCTGGCGGCTCAGGAACGCCGGCACCTGCAGCAGGTCTACAAACTGGGCGGCGTATTCGGCCTGCTGCTCGGTGTGAACGTCGGTCACTACCGGGCACTGCAATTCCTTGCCTATTTCGGAGAGAATGCGGCAGCCATCCTCAATGCCGGGGCCGCGGAAGCTCTTCACGCTGGTGCGGTTGGCCTTGTCGTATGATGCCTTGAAGATGAATTGCACACCCAGCCGGGTGCAAATTTCCTTGATGGCCGTGGCCATCTCCCAGGCAAATGCTTCATTTTCAAGGGAGCAGGGCCCGAGCAGGAAAAACGGCTCCTGCCCGCCGATGACTACGTTCTGGATGTTGAAAGACATGGTGAGAGTTGTTTCGATGCATACATTATGCCCCAAGATACCGTTAAAGTCAATGAGATTTCGCACCGCAACAGCGTAAAATTGTGAAATTCAACTGCTGACGGTGCGGAACAGGAAATGTGCTTGACGCTTCCACTGGGAATACGATAGACTAGGCCGATTTTCCGGATATGAATATTCGTCGATTAGCATGGATGGGAGCGGGGTTGCTGCTGGCAGGCGTGGCCGGTGCGGCAGTGGTGCATCGTCGCAAGGGGGGGCGCGAGTTGCCGGAGCTCCCCGGGGAAACGCAGGAACACGCAGCGCTGCGCGCTATTCTCACGCAATCAGCTGCATACAATGATGCGCTGTATGAACGAGTGCTGAATCTGGAGAAGATAGATGCTCCTTCTGAGCGCATGGCGGCCGTAGCGCAGATTACGACGCAGAATCAGGCTGAGCGGGAAGCAATCGACGGTATGAGGGCTGCGCTTCAGGGCAAACTGGACGAGCAGGGGCGCACCTTCATGGACGTTGATGGCTTTGTGGAGTTGCTCAGTGAATACCGTGGGGTGACCCTGGCCCAGCAGAAGCGGCATATGGTAGTGTATCAGCGTGTGCGGAAACTGGCCGGGGTGCCGGATTCTCCGGAGTTGCATGCCTATCTGAAGCTGGGTTTCAAGGATGACGAGCAGCGCTGGGCTGATACGGATATGCAACTGATGAAGGTCGCCGCGGAGCAACGGGAAATCATGCTTCGCGCTGGTCGTGTCCTGGATGCCATTGCCGATGCTTCTGCTGCCGTGGCTGCTCCAGCCGAACTGAACGAACTTGGAAGTCGCTATACTGCACTTGCGGATACTATCCGCCTGTATCGCGATGATGATCCGAAAGGTGCCCTGCATGCAGTGGATGAGTTGCGTACCATGTACGCAGGCTTGTTGCCTATGTTGAAGGCTCATTCTTCGCGCTTGCGGGAGCAGGGATACTATGGAAGTTCTGCCCTGCGTGAGGTCCTGGAACGTATGCTTCCTCAGGGCTGAGTTTTGCGCCGGAATCGGCTTGACAATGCATCGCAACTGTGGCTAAATGGCGGCGTTGTGAGAACCTTGTCCCGCACGCTGCTGGTAGTGGCCATGTTCCTGCTGCTGCCGGTGATGATGTCCGGAGCCCTGTATGGGCTGCCGGGCCCTTGGTGTGCTGTTCATTCATGCTGTGCCTTGCATCATTGCTGTGCACACGAATTGCAAGGCATGGAGGGGCTTGGCAAGTGTGCGGAGCATGAGCATGGGTGCCATTTTCATGAACGCCTGCAGTTGATGAGTGAGGTTGCCCGCCGGGCTGATTTCTGTCCTCCGGTGGCTGTAGCGGAGCCCGAGGCATGGAGCATGAACCAAGTGGTCAGTCGAGTGCTTTCCCGGGTGAGCCTTGTGCCGGCAAGGGTGCCTTCTCTGTATGGCGGCTACCTACGCCCCCAGCGTTGTTGAGGCTGGTTTTGTGGTAGTGGCTTCTCCCGTTCTTCCGGAGAAGGTCACTTTTTGCTTTACATGGGCTCCTGACGGGGCTATAAAAACAGATATTTATGCGCGCCGCGCGTGCGCGACTTTCCATTTTACAATACAAAATTATTATGAAATTACGATTCTGGGGAAGCTGTGTGCTTCCACTGGCGTTTGCAGCCTGTGCTGTGTATTCACCCAGTCCGGTGGATTTGCAGCAGAACACGGTTGAGTGGCAGCAGCTTTCTGCCAGGCTTTGCGAGGGGGACGACCCCATGAGCCTGGAAAAACTGCACGAAATCGGGCTTCTGCTGAATCCGGAGTTGAATCAGGCTCGCCTGAGCTATGCCCGCAGCACCGCTGTGGCTGATTTTGCCGGCTTGTGGGAGGACCCCTCCATTTCAGCCGAAGTGAAGCAGGTGCGGGAGCTTGATATCACCAATCGTGGCCTTGGCCTCGGGCTTACCCTGCCGGTGACCGGTCTGCCGGCGCTGGCCGAAAAAGTGGCCGAATGCTACAAACAGGCGGATTACCTGAGCATGCAGGCCAAGGAACGCGCCTACCTGGTAAAGCTGGATACCTTGCGTTTTGAAACGATGGCAACGCACGCCAAGCTGCACCTCATGCAGGACCGAGTGAAACAGCAGGCTGATGAGCAGAGAAATGCCGCGCGTCTGCATGAGCTGGGTGAAATGGATTTTGCTGATTTCCAGGTTATCTGCCGCCGCTTGAATGATGGACAGAAAGAATTGCAGGAAATGGAGCAGCTTCACCTGGGGCAGCACCTCGAGCTGGTGAAATTGCTGGGCTTGCATCCCGATATGCGTGAGGTGGAGATGGAGGGGCACCTGCCCGGGAGCATTCCTGCCGAAGTGGCCGCTCCCACACAGGAGATGCTGTTGCAACACCCCGCCCTGAAGGCCGCCATGGCCAACCATGATACCAGCGAGGCTGAGTTGCAGCGCGAAATCCGCAAGCAGTATCCGGAACTGGAGCTCAGCCCCGGCTTTGAACATGAGGACGGCAACAGCAAGGTTGGTATCGGTGTGGGGGTTAAATTGCCTCTTTGGAATCGCAACCAGCAGGGCATTGCCGAGGCCAGGGCCGAGCGCAACATTAAAGAGTATGATGCCGTTCAGACCTGGCGAGACCTGCTGCAGCAGGCTGTGGCTCTTTCTGATATGCAGAAGCTGCTGCTGAAACATTGCCGGGCTGAGCAGGGACGCGTCTCCCAACTTTCTGAGGCTGAAAAACGCCAGGAAGAACTCTACGCTATCGGCGAAACGAAGCTGCCTTCCGTGGCTGATGCCCGGCAGGAGGCCTACCTGCGCCGCATGAATTACCTCGATTGTCTTTCCAAACTGCTGACCACTCAGGTGGAACTTCAGTATCTTAACCCCGATTTTATTGCCAAGTAAATGAAACTGAAACTGTTTTTGGGCTTTATTGCCTCTGTTGCCTACGCTGCCGAATTTTCGGTGGAGGATTACACCGGCCATGTGCATGGTGCTGGTTGCAACCACGGTCACGCTGCCGAAAGTGCTGAGCACCAGCACGAGCACGGCGAAGGCTGCACGCATGACCACGCTGCCGAAGGTGAGCACCAGCACGAGCACGGCGAAGGCTGCACGCACGAGCACGCTGCCGAAGGTGAGCACCAGCACGAGCACGGCGAAGGCTGCACGCACGAGCACGCTGCCGAAGGTGAGCACCATCACGAGCACGGCGAAGGCTGCACGCATGACCACGCCGCCGAAGGTGAGCACCATCACGAGCATGGCGAAGGTTGCACGCACGACCACGCTGCCGAAGGTGAACACCAGCATGAGCACGGCGAAGACAGCACGCACGACCACGCTGCCGAAGGTGAGCACCATCACGAGCATGGCGAAGTTTGCACGCATGACCACGCCGCCGAAGGTGAACACCAGCACGAGCACGGCGAAGGCTGCACCCACGACCACGCCGCTGAAGGCGAACACCAGCACGAGCATGGCGAAGGCTGCACGCACGACCACGCCGCCGAAGGTGAGCACCATCACGAGCATGGCGAAGGCTGCACGCATGACCATGGACATGAGCATGGCGATGCCTGCTCCGGGCATGACCATGGCCACGGTGCCGGTTGCACACACGACCATTCTTCCGGCCCGGTGCTGGTGACAGCCGATGCGCACGCCCGCCACATTTCCGCCATGAAGATTGAGGAAGTCCCTGCCGCTTCCCAGGCGCTGACGCACAGCCTGTACGGCCATCTCTTCGTGCCGAATCATGCGCTGGAGACCTACTCACTCCCCTGCGGTGGCCGTATTTCGTTGAATGTGAAGTCTGCCCAGACGGTAAAGAAGGGAGATGTCCTCTACACCCTCGTTTCTCCCGAGGTGAGCGGCCTTGTGGCAGATATCAAGAAGCAGGAGGCAGCCATTACCCGCTGTGGCGAGGAAATCGCTTCTGTCAGTCAGCGCCTTGAACGTCTTAAGGCTGCCGGAACCGGCAACAGCGATCTGGAGGAACAGCTCAATTTCAAGAATGCTGAAAAACGCCAGCTGGAGCGCGAACTGGAGGTAAATAAAACGAAACTCAACATCCTGGTGATGGGTGCCGAACTCAAGCCGGAGAACGGTCTGCCCACCCTCGTGGTTCGCGCTACGAAGGATGGCATCGTGCGCAACGTGGGCATTACCCAGGGCAGCTGGGGTGAGCAGGGGGCCGCTGTGGTCACCATGAGCAACCTGGCCGCGATGGAAATTGAGGGTACGCTCTACGGCAACAACGTGCCGGATTTCAGTATCGTGCGGGCCACCCGTCTGAGCGGTCGCGATAACAAGGTGCTGGAGGGTACCTGGCGCATGGCCGAGCAGGTGGACGAGGAGAAGCAGACCCGCGCGTTCTACTTCACCCCCGCCGAATTGCCTGCGGATGCACGCCCCGGCCAGCTCTGCCGTGTCGATTTCTACGCTGATGGCGGCGAGGAGGGGTACGTGACCATCCCGGATTCCGCTCTGGTGAAGGTCGGCATTGATGACGTGGTGTTCCTGGAAGTGAAAGAGGGCACCTTTGCCATGGTGAAAGTGAAGGCCGGCGAGAGCCGCCGCGGCATGACCCCGGTGAAGGGGCTTATTCCCGGGCAGCGTCTGGTGGTGAAGGGCGGCTACGAGCTGCGCTACCTGCTGCCTGCCGATGGCAGCCAGCAGAAGAAAGCCGGCCATTTCCACGCCGACGGTAAGTTCCACGAAGGGGAGGACCACTGATGCTGGAGAAACTCATGGCTTTCTGCCTGCGCAACCGCCTCACGGTGATTATCATCACCCTGGTGCTGGCTGCGCTGAGCATTTTCGGAATCATGCGCACGCCCGTGGACGTGTTCCCGGAGCTGTATGTGCCGCGCGTGACTATCCAGACCGAGGCCGGCGGCCTCACGGCCGAGGAGGTGGAACAGTATGTCTCCATCCCCCTGGAATCTGCCCTCTCCGGCACCCCCGGGGTGCAGCAGGTGCGCAGTTCCAGCGGCAGCGGACTTTCCTTCGTCTGGGTTGACTTCGACTGGGATACGGATATCTACCTGGCCCGCCAGATTGTGTCCGAGCGCCTCTCCACCGTGCGTGAGAACCTGCCCGCCCACGTGGAGATGGAAATGGCCCCCATCGTTTCCGTGACGGGTGAAATCATGCTCATCGCCCTGCTGGGCGATGAGACGGCCGATCCGCTGGAAGTGCGCCGCGTGGGGCAGTTTGAGCTGCGCAACCGCCTGCTGTCCATTCCGGGCGTGGGCCAGGTCACGGTGCTGGGTGGCCGCATGCCCGAATACCAGGTGCTTTACGACCCGGAGAAGATGCGCCAGGCCGGTATCACGCTCAATGATTTGAAGGAGAGCGTGGAAGCCGCGCAGAGCACCATTCCCGCCGGTTACATCGAGGACGTGGCGGGTCTGGAGCTGCCGGTGCAGCAGGCCTCACGCGCCTTCACCCCGGAGGAAATCAAGCGAGCCCTCGTCCCTTCTCACCCCAGTGGTGTGCTCCGCGTGGAGGACGTGGCCGAGGTGAAGATTGATGGCGCCCCCCGCCGCGGCAATGCCGGTTTTGCTGGTCGCGAGTGCGTGGTGCTTTCGGTGCAGAAGGTGCCGGGGGCCAACACCATGGCCCTCACGGAGCAGGTGGATGCCGCCGTGAAGGAATTTGCCCAGAGCCGCCTGCCGGAGAACATCAAGCTGCGGGCGGATGCCTACCGCCAGGCAGACTTCATCAACCTCTCCCTGGAGAACGGCAAGGAAACGCTCATCATCGCCGGCATCGTGGTGATGCTGGTGATTGTGCTCACTCTGCTGAACCTGCGCACGGCTATCATCACGCTCATCACCATGCCTCTTTCCGTCATTCTGGGCATGGCCTTGTTCCCCACCTTCGGGCTGGCGGTCAACATCATGACCCTGGGTGGCCTGGCCGTGGCTGTGGGCGACGTGGTGGATAACGCCATCGTGTTCGTGGAGGTGGCCTGGCGCAACCTGACGCGCAATGCCGCCCTGCCGCAGGAGCAGAGGCGCAGCCGGTTCGAGGTGCTCATGGAGGCGAAGGGGGAGATTGTTTCCTCCATTTCCTACTCCACGGTCATCATTCTGCTGGTGTTTGCCCCGGTTCTCTTCCTCAGCGGCATGGAAGGTCAGTTCTACCGCCCGCTCGGTATTTCCTACATGCTGGCCCTGGCGGCTTCTCTGCTCGTGGCGCTCACCGTGGTGCCGGTGCTCTGCTACATGTGGTTCAAGGCGCCGAAGAATGTGCGCGGTGACGGTGACTCGGCCACAGCCCGCCTTATCAAACGGATGTATGCGCCCATTCTGGAGTTCTGCCTGCGCCGCGCCGGCGTGGTGTTTGGCACGCTGATGCTTATCACAGGTGGTGCGCTCTGGCTGGGCAGCACCTACGGTACCAGCTTCCTGCCTCCTTTCAATGAGGACTGCTACACCGTGTTCGTGAATGCCGTGCCCGGCACCTCGCTGGCCGAGACGGAACGCGTTTCCCGCCAGGTGATGGGTGAGCTGGAGAAGATTGACGGCGTGAAGACCGTGACCCAGCGCACAGGCCGTGCCGAAAATGATGAGCACGCCGAGCCGGTGAGTGCCTCTGAGCTTGTGGTGCGCGTGGATTTGGATTATGACCAGCGCAAGATTCGCGAGGATATCCGCAAGGTGATTTCCGGTATGCCCGGCATGGGCGGCATGATCGGCTACCCGCTGGCCCACCGCATTTCCTCCGCGCTTTCCGGTTCCAATTCGGAAATTGCCATCAATATCTACGGCTCAGAGCTGCCGCAGATTCGCAACGCTGCCAAAAAGGCTGCTGAGATTCTGAGCACCCTGCCGCAGGTGGCCGATGCCCGCGCCAACCGCGAGGTGATGGTGGATACCATCTGTGTGGATTACAACCGCGAGGTGCTGGCGACCTACGGCCTCACCGTGGCCGATGCTGCGGAGCAGGTTTCCGCCGCTATGAACGGCTACAAGGCCGGTGAAATCATCAAGAACCTGGACCATTGGAACATCATGCTCCGCCTGGATCCCGCGCTGCGCATGAGCGAGTCCGATGTGGGCAACCTGCTGCTGGTGGCTCCCGGCGGCCGCACGCTGAAGCTGGAGGATGCCGCCCATGTATACCGCTCGGAGGTGACCAACCTCATCCTGCGCGACAACACCCGCCGCAAGGCCATGATTTCCTGCAACCCCTCCATTGATTCCAACCTGGGCGACCTTGCAGATGCCTGCCGCGAGAAGCTCGACCCGGTGATGAATGCCATGGGCTGCTCCGTGGACTACGCCGGCACCATCAAGAGCCGCGAGGAGGCCGGCCGCCGGTTGTACATCCTGGGCGGCATCGTGTGTGTGCTCATCGTGCTGCTGCTTTCCAGCTCGCTGGGCAGCGTGCGCCGTGCTCTGGTCACGCTCATCAATATCCCGCTCTGCCTGGTGGGTGGTATTGTGGCGGTGTTCCTGGCGTCGCCGGATACCGTGAAATCCGTGATGAGCGGTGAGACCTATATTCCCCCCATCCTTTCCGTGAGTTCACTGGTGGGCTTTGTGACGGTGATTGGCTTCGCCATCCGCTCCGGCCTCATTCTGCTCAACCGTTACCGCGCGCTGGAGGAGCAGGGCGTCAGCACGCTGGATGCCATCCGCGATGGTTCCCGAGAGCGTGTCATCCCCATCATGATGACCTCGCTCACCACCATTCTCGGTCTGCTGCCCCTCATCTGGGCCAAGGACCAGCCCGGTGGCGAACTTCTGGCTCCGCTGGCCATTGTGCAGTTCGGTGGTCTGGTTTCCGCCACCATCCTGAATCTGCTGGTCATTCCTGCCACCAGCCGCCTCTTCATGCGCTGGCTTTCCCCTGCTAAGGAGGAGGATTAATACCAGCTCCCCCGATAATGTGGGCTTCATCCCCTGCCGGATTGCTCTCAATTCCCGGCAGGGGATGTCTGCATCGCAAGCCCCTGGCTCTGCACCGGGATAAAACAACCGATTGGGGCGTTTTTGGGGTTGACTCCCGGGACTGTACAGGGTAGAGTATCAGCGTGGCGATGAAAAGTAAAACATTATTAAACATCCTTTCCCTGGCGCTGGTGGCTCCGCTGTGCATCGGTTCGCTGGGTGCTGCGGCTGATGAAGCTGCGCCTGCACCCAAGAAGGAGAAAGCTGAAAAGTCAAAGGGTTCTGGCAAGAAGAAGTCGGAAGCCGATGATGGCAACTACATTTCCCAGAATATTCCCGGGTGGGGTAACCCCGATTCTGCCCAGCGGTCCTTGGCCAATAATATCATGAGTGCGATGAAGGGTAATACCCCGGAGCACGTTGCCAAGTTTGTGGAAAGCCCCAAGAATCGCCTCATGATTGCCCAGTATATGCTGGCGCAATACGATAAGATGACTCCTGAGGATATGGCGAATAAGAGCCGCAAGAAGCTTCAGGACGATATCAACCGCCTGCCGGGTGAAATTGAGCAGGACAAGAATAAGCTCAAGACTCTCCGAGGTAAGGAGCGTATGGCGTTCCAGGCCGCCATCAAGGCCAAGCAGCAAATGCTCAAGAAGATGGAGCAGGAGATTAAGAACATGCCCTGGACTCTCAAGGAGCTGAACGCTCACCGCGATGGCCGCACTGTCCTCAAGCAGGTCACCGGCAACCTGGAATGGATGGAGAACCTCTGCTTCTCCGGCCCCTGCGTGGCTCCCGGTCGTGCGCTGCACATCATTGCCAACATTGCGAAAAAACACCCGGATGTGTACAAAGACAAGGTGGTGCGCGACATTGCCACCGCCGTGGGTATTGAATACGCCCGCTACAACTGGAACTTTGAGAAAGCTCTTGACCGCGCCGATTACTATATCACCAACTGGAAGGCTGGCCGCCTGAACTCCTTGTTCGATGACCTGCCCATGTTCCTGCGGCGCATCGTATGCGGCTGCAAGGGCGACAACATCGCCGGTGACCGCATCAGTCTGGAGTGGGCCTTGGACAATGTACACGTGCCGGCAGAGCGCTATATGGGCAGTCCGCACCGCCTGGGCTATCGCCTTTACAGCCTTTATGGTGACAGTATTCACGGTTCCAATTACTACAGGCCGTGGGATCACATATACGGTGGCAACCATTTCACCAAATCTTTGTATGTAGGTTGCGTGTGCGGCGGTATTTCGCACTTCGGCGCCTTTGCCGCTCTGGCAAATGGCGTACCTTCCCTCACCTGCGGTGAGCCTGGACACTGTGCCTATGTGCTGTGGGTGAACGGCAAGTGGGTACCCGGTAACTCTGTGAGCTGGGAACGCGGCCTGCACTGGCAGCCGGTGCTTAATATGTGGAGTGCCTTCTCTTCCCTGCACCTCGGCTCCGAGCTATACAACAAATTGGACAAGGATACCCACATGTCCAATGTCTACCGCGTGCTCGCGCATAATGCTGCCAATACCAAGAAGGACAAGCAGGCTCTCGACTACTTCCGCGATGCCACTACTGCCCAGCCTATCAACATCGCAGTGTGGCAGGAGTACAACAACTATCTTACCCAGTTCAAGGGGGATGATATGAAGTTACTCTGCGAGATGCAGGATAATCTCTGCTATCTGCTCGCCCCCCGTTATCCGGAGGTAGTGTCCGAATTCCTGGGTGCCTGGGTATATCCCAAGTTCAAGAATGCAAAACTTCCCGCTAAGGAACTCATGACCCGCTTCCATGTATTCTGGGACAATGTGTACAAGATGGGGCCGGAGCGCTGGCGCATTGAGAAGTTCGGGCGGCGGCAGATTGAGCTGCTGGCTCACCAGGATCCGCCCAATGGCGAGAAAATCCCTCCGCCTGATCCCCAGCGCGCACTGCCTGTGTTCAACCTCATGATGGGCAACCTCTCTTCCAAGGGGGATTACCTGCCTGTGGTGATGGGCTGGGGTGAGGAAATGGCCAAGGGCCTGGGTGGTTCACACGCCAAGACCATCGCCGATATCTCCAAACTCCTTTCCCGCACCGGCACCGGCGCCATGGGCGGCGGTGACAACAAGAAGGTGACGGGGCAGCTCATGCTTTCCGCCGCCAAGGCCAAGGATATCGCCACTTTCCAGCGCCTGGGTTCCAACAGCTCTGACGCTGTGGAAGTCCCCGGTGATATGCCGGAACTGCCGGCAATGTCCGGTCAGGAGATGCTGTCCGAAGAGGGCTTGCTCATCACCAGCTCTACCTGCGGTCATGACTCCCCCATCTCCCACTGGGGGGTGCTTCGTACCACTGGTGGCCGCTTCCATACCGATAAGGAGGAAAATCCCTGGGCTGCTGTCATGATGCCCAAACCTGCTTATGTGAACGGGGTGGTTATCATGACCACGAACAGCAACCACCACCGCCTCGGTAATATGGTTGTGCAGATTTCGGATGATGGCCAGAGCTGGCGTAACGTGAGCAAGGACCTGGGCCCCTGCACCCAGCGCGTCATCAAGGTCGAGTTCCCGGAGACCCTCGGTCGCTTTGTCCGCATCCTCCGCAAGGGTGGGCCGGAGTTCTTCCACCTCGGCGGTATCTACGTATTCGGTCGTCCTGCCGCATAATCTAACAGCCCTACATTCGATTCAATATGAAGAAAGCATTTTATATCG
Source organism: Akkermansiaceae bacterium (assembly GCA_015062005.1). GTDB lineage: Bacteria > Verrucomicrobiota > Verrucomicrobiia > Verrucomicrobiales > Akkermansiaceae > Akkermansia. The sequence continues at coordinate 61,757 of SUVL01000007.1, read as the reverse complement.
CTCTGGTTGCGGCCGGTCTGCTGGCCCCGCTCCCCTTGGAGGCTGCCCAGCAGTACGATACTCAGGAGAAGGCCGCCGAGAATGCCACGGATGACGGTTACATTCTGTTTGTGTACGGCAAAGGCTGGGATCGCTACAGTGAGGACCTCTGCAAAAAGGTCATTGCCGCACCGGAAATCAGTGAGGCTGCCGGCAATGCTGCGCTCATCCTGACCCCGTTCTACCAGTATGCCACTCCGGAGGACAAAGAGGCCCAGCGTGCCGTCTGGGGTGCTCTTGCAGAGCCTGCCGCACACTCCATGGAGACTTATCCCAGCCTGCTGATGTATGATAAGGAAGGATTCCTCTATGGCCGCGTGCAGGGCCCGGTGCTGCTGCGCGGCACGATGGCTGAAATTGCCGCCGAGGTGAAGGCCAAGCTGGAAGCCAAGCACAAGCAGGAGGAAATCATGAAGCGCGCTGAAGCCGCCAGCGGCGTGGAGGCCGCCAAGCTCATTGCTGAAGCCTGGGCCGTGCCCGGTATCGAGCCCCCGAAAAACTACCGCAACCTTGTGAAAGCCGCTGACCCGAATGATGAATCCGGCATGGTACGCCGCCTGCACTTCGATGGCTGGGGCCTGGCTCAGAAATACTGCGGCAAGAAGAGCGATGGCGGCTTGGAACTCGGCGATGAGGCTACCATTGCCAAGATGAAGGAATTTATGAAAGATCCGGCCTATACCCCGGAGCAGCGCCAGACGTTCTATGCCATCATCATCGGTGTGTTGAACCGCGGCGGTGGCAATGCCATGCAGATCAAAGGCTACGCCAATGAGATGAAACGCCTGAACCCGGAATCGAACCTGGGTATTTCTGCTGACCAGGTTATCAAGATCTGGGGTGGCGGTAATGGGAAGAAATAAGTTGCCCCAGCCCTGTTTTTACACAAACCCCCGGGCCGTCAGCCCCGGGGGTTTGTGTATGAAAGAAGATGATAACAGGTTCCGCTCTCTATAAGCTCGCCATTTTAAACGGCTGCGGCAACTAGTCTCGGCGTAGACCGCAGGGCGAAGACGGAAGCCCCAGCCGTTTAAAATGGCGGGCCGGAGGCCCGCGGAACTTCTTCAATTGTCAATAGTCACTCGTCAATTGTCAATTCTGTTAAATTCCCATTTGTCGTTCCGTTAAAGCAATATTCTTTAATTGTCGGAGCAATATTTTATCACAGGCGTCATACAAACACCCCCGCTTTCCGGAGAAAGAGGGGGTGTTGCTGAATGTGATTTTCAGGGAAGATTACTTGAGAATCATCTTGAAGTCCACCACCACGGCGCGGTCGGCGGTGACGAGCACCGGGTTGCCGTCGATAGCGGTGATTTCGGGAATCTCGAGCACGAGCTTCTGCACCTTGGCCAGGGTGTCGGCCAGCGGGCCCACAGCCTTGGGAGCCTCGCCGCGCACACCGTTGAGGATGGTGCCGACCTTGGTCTCCTTGATCATGTCGGTGAAGTCATCGGCCGGAAGGATGCGCATGGTGGTGTCGCGCATCACTTCGGTGTAGATACCGCCGGTGCCGAACACCATGACGCGGCCGAAGTTCTTGTCGCTGTTCACACCGATGATGGTTTCGGTGGCCTTGGTAATCATCTCCTGGATGAGCACGGAAGCGCCCTTCAGGTTGAACTTGGTGATGGAGCCCCACAGGCCTTCCCAGGCCTCGGTGAAGGAAGCCTCGTCATTGATGTTGAGGTAGATACCCTTCATTTCGGTCTTGTGCAGAGCATCGGGAGCGGAGAGCTTGAGCACCACGGCGTTCGGGAAGATGGTCTTGCAGAAGGCCAGGGCTTCTTCCTTATCGGTGAAGTTGCCGCACTTCGGGTAATCGATGCCGTAGTGGTCCATGAGCATGTTCACGGTGTCCTGGGGCAGGGAGGCCAGACCGGCTTCCTTGGCGGCGGTTACAGCAGCCTTGATTTCGGCGGGCACTTCGCCGGTCTCGCAGGTGGCCAGCTTCTTGCCGCGGAAAGCCATCTGGGCCTTCAGCAGACCGAGCAGGCGCACGATGTCGGCCGGGTACTCGTAGTTAAGAATCTTGGCCTTGTCGAGCAGCACGCGGCCTTCGTCCACGCGGGCGCCACCCACGAAGGAGCAATAGATGTTCACGTCCGGGTACTGGGGAGCCAGCTTGATGACAGCCTCGGCGGTGCCGGGGCAATCGGTCACGCGCTGCGGGGTGAGGAGCACGAGGATGTTCTTGTACTCACCGCTCTCGCAGAGCACCTTGAGGGCGGCCTCGTAGCGGTCGGCCTTGGCATCGCCCACCACGTCGATGGGGTTGCCCAGGGAAGCCTCGGGGGTAAGCACGGCGCGCAGGGCCTCGATGGTCTTTTCGCTCGGGCGGGCCAGGTCGAGCCCGGCTTCTTCGCAGAGGTCGGAGGTGAGCACGCCCACGCCACCGGCGTTGGTCAGCACGGCCACCTGGCCGTCGAACTGGTTGTGGTTGCAGTACTGCAGCACCTCAAGCAGGCCGAAGAGCTCGCGGTCGTTGTAGGCCTGGATGGCGCCGGCGCCCTGCAGGGCCATCTCCAGCACGCGGTAGTTCGGTGCCAGGGAACCGGTGTGGGAAAGGGAAGCGGCCTGGGCCTTGGCGCTCTTGCCGGGCTCCATGATCACGCAGGGCTTGGTGTCGGAAACCTCCTTGATCACCTTGAGGAATTCCTTACCGTTCTTGAGGGATTCCAGGTAGAACACGAAGGCGTTGGTGTTGGGGTCGTCCTTCAGGGCGGCGAGCAGGGCGTCCTCACCCATCACAGCCTTGTTACCGATGGAGATGAAGTGGGAGAAGCCGATGCCCTTGCCGGCGGCCCAGTCCATGATGGCGGAGCAGTAGGCACCGGACTGGGAAACGAAAGCCACGTTACCGCGTGCGGGGAAACCATCGGCGAAGGAGGCGTTCACGTTGTCGAAGGTGGAGATGTGGCCAAGGCAGTTCGGACCCAGCAGGTTGATGCCGTTGTCCAGGCACTTCTGGGCAATGCGCTTCTCGAGCTCCTTCTCACCCACTTCGGCGAAACCGGCGGTGATGATGGAAATGTTCTTGGTGCCGTTCACGATGCAGGCGTCAATCACGGCCTCGGTGAAACGGGCGGGAACGAGGATAACGACCAGGTCCATGGGTTCAGGCAGGGCGTCCACGCTGGCGTAGCAGGGCTTGCCGCAGAGTTCCTGACCGGCCATCTTGGGGTTGATGCCGTAAAGCTTGCCCTTGTAATCAGCGGAGATGATGTTGTTGAATACAACGGCGCCCAGCTTCGTGGGGTCGGCGGATACACCGACGACTGCAATGCTCTTCGGATTGAAGAATGTTTCGAGTGACATGGTTGTTGTTATTTGGTTGAAAAATTGAAGAACCGGTATACACGGCTCCGCAACGGATTGTAGCACTCCGGCCAACTGTTTGCAAGCAACTTTGGCATTTTTATGGCAAAGTTTTGGTGGAAAGGGCTGATTTTACCCCATCAATCGGGGTAGGGTAGCTCAGTGGCAGTGCAACCCAGCCAGTTGTTGAGAATTTCCACCGCGGCGGCCTGGTCGATGATGGGTCGGAAATTCTTTGCCTTCTTGCCGGCCTGGTGCAGTTTTTCCTGGGCCACAGTGGTGGTCAGGTATTCATCCACATAGATGAGGGGGAGCCGGGGCAGGCGGGCGTGCAGTTTGTCGCCGAAGGCGCGCACCTTGGCGCAGGCGGTGCCTTCGGTGCCATCCATGCGGAGGGGAAGCCCCAGCACCAGGGTGCGGATGCCGCGCTCGGATACCAGCGCAGCGATGCGCTCCAGCGGCTCGGTGCGTTGCAGGTGGATGCTCTCCACCGGGTGCGCGAGAATGCCGCAGGCATCCGTGGCGGCAATGCCGATGCGGGCTTCTCCGTAATCAATGCCGAGGGCAGGGTGCATCAGACCAGGTTTTCCGGCAGGCCGGAGACGATGTTCTTAATCTTATCGGCCTCGGAGCGGCGGGCCACGAGCAGGGCATCGCCGGTGTCCACCACAATGAGGTCATCCACGCCCACCAGGGCCACGCGTTTGCCGGAATCGGTGAACACGATATTGTTGCCGGCCTGCACCTGGCTCAGCGGGCTGTTGCTCACGTTGCCGCCCTCATGCTGCGGCAGGTACTTGCCCACGGAAATCCAGGAGCCCACGTCGTCCCAGTCGAAGGTGGCTTCGAAATTGAGCACGCGGTCGGCTTTCTCCAGCAGCGCAAAGTCAATGGAAATGGGGGTGAGCTGCGGGAACTCGCTGCCGATGAAGGCGGGTAAGTCAGTGGCCGCAGTCAGGCGGTCGATGAATCCGGCAAGCTCCGGGCTGTGGGCGGCCAGCTGGCTGCGCACGTGAGCCACATTCCAGATGAACATGCCGGCATTCCACGAGAAATTGCCGCTGGCCAGGTATCCGGCGGCGGTGGCGGCATCCGGTTTTTCTCGGAAGCGCACCACTTTGTAGCAATTGTGGGTGAGAGCGGCATCCTCCAGCTTGCCGGCGCGCTCGATGTAGCCATAGCTGGGGCAGGCCCAGGTGGGTTTGATGCCGATGGTGATGAGCGCGGCTTCGCGCCCGGCCAGGGCGAGCGCATCCTCCGCCAGGGAGCGGAAGGCGTTGTCGTCCAGAATGAGCGAATCACTGGGGATGATGATCATGTTGGCCTGCGGGTCGCGGGCGGCAATAAGCCCCACACCCAGAGCCACGGCGGGTGCGGTGTCGCGGCGGGCGGGCTCGGCCACGATGTTCTCTGCGGGCAGCTCGGCGGCCTGGCGGCGCACCTCGGCTTCCTGCAGGTGGTTGGCGAGAATGAAGATGTTTTCTGCCGGCACCAGCCCCTTCACGCGGTCGATGGCCTGGCGCAGCATGGTGCCGCTGCCGAATAAATCGAGAAGCTGCTTGGGCTTGGCATTGCGGGAAAGCGGCCAGAAACGCGTGCCGCTGCCACCGGCGAGAATCAGCGCATAATTACTCATGCCGCAGAGTATACCCTGAGCTTTCGGCTGGGTCAAGCCCGGAAAAATCTGCGTTTGCCCTGGGGCTGACCTGACAGCGGATTGACAGCACGGGGCTGGCGTGATATGATGCTGGCTCAACCGCATCAACAATATCCGCATATGACCTTTTATGAAGAACTGGAATGGCGCGGGCTGGTGAATCAGATTTCCAGCCCGGATCTCATTGAGAAGCTCAACAAGGGCGGCCTTACCTTCTATATCGGCACCGACCCGACTGCCGACAGCCTGCACCTGGGCCACTATTCCAGCTTCCTCATCACCCGCCGCATGAAGGAGCACGGCCACCACCCGATTCTGCTGGTGGGCCTGGCTACCGGTCTCATCGGCGACCCCCGCGGCACGGTGGAGCGCGAACTGAAGCAGAAGGAAGAAGTCTTCCGCAACTATGATGCGCTGCGTGCTCAGGTGGAGAAGGTGTTCGGCTTTGAGGTGGTGAACAACTACGATTGGATTAACGGAATGAACGTCATCGACTTCTTCCGCGATTACGGCAAGTACATCAACGTGGGCTACATGCTCACCAAGGACCACGTGCGCCGCCAGATGGAAAGCGGCATTTCCTACGCTGAGTTCTCTTACATGCTCATCCAGGCTATTGATTTCAAACACCTGCACGAGACGCGCGGGGTGGACCTGCAGGTGGCCGGCAGTGACCAGTGGGGCAATATCACCACCGGTATCGAGCTTATCCGCAAGACCACTGGCGATGAGGTGTATGCCCTCACCATGCCGCTGGTCACGGATGCCCAGGGCAACAAGTTCGGCAAGAGTGAGGGTAACGCCCTCTGGCTGGACAAGGAGAAGACTTCCTCCTACGAGCTGTACCAGTTCCTGCTCAATAGCGATGATGCATGTGTCATCACCTACCTGAAGCGCCTCACTTTCCTTTCCCCGGAGGAAATCATGGAGATTGAAGCCCGCCACAACGAGCACCCGGAGCTGCGAATTGCCCAGAAAGCCCTGGCTCGTGAAATCATCACCGACCTGCACGGTTCCGCCGAATTCGAGCACGCGGTGGAGGTGAGTGAAAAGCTTTTCGCTGGCGATTTCAAGAGTTTGTCTGCACGCGATATCAAGAGCGGCATGAAGAATGTGCCGCAGGTGACGCTTACCGCCGGTCCTCTGGCTGATGCACTGGTGGCCGCCAAGGTCTGTACTTCCAAGCGTGAAGCCCGTGAGTTCATCGGCAACGGTGCCATTTCCATCAACGGCGAAATCGTGAAGGATGCCACCTGGCCGCTCACCCCGGAGGCCGCGCTGGAGGGTGGTATCGTTATCATCCGCCGCGGTAAGAAGAAGTTCTACATGGGCGAATTTGCGTGAGCAATGCGTCTGGTGCGGTCAGTTCTGTGCGCAGTGGCAGCCTGCCTCCCGCTTGGGGCATGGGAGGCTCCCTCGCAGAATGAAATGGCCGCCTTGCTGGGGGAAGAACCCCAGGCTACCGTGCTGGAGAGCGGGCTGCCCCTGCCGCCTGCCGGAAGTGAGGTCCGGCAGGGCAGGGGATTCCGCTTTGACCAGGAGCGCAGGGCGATGAAGCTGGTGCTGGTGTACCGCACCAGCCTGACCAGGGCCGAACGCGGGCGGATTACCCCTGAGAATAACAAGGCTTGTGCTGCCATGGCTCAGCGCCTGGCGGCTCCTGCTATTTTCAGTGAGTATCTCAGGCTGCTTGGCAGTGATACGCTGAGCCGCCGCCAGCAATACGCTGTGAACCAGGCCTTGCGCTATTTGCTGCAGGAGGTCTATGGCATTGACACCTTGCAGATGCGCCTGATTTCGGAATCATTGCAACTGCCTGCCCCTCAGCACATGCTCTTCATGCTGCAGTTGCCTGCCGGTGGAATGTTTGACATGGTGTCCACGCAGTTGCCGCCTCGCGAACGCGTGTTGCCGGATATTCAGCTCATGACCACCGTCTTGCGGCAGGCTGATGAGATTCTGCGCACGGTGTACAATGCTGCCACGGCGGATGCCGCTGCGCGCCGCCTGCAATCCCTGCTCCCCCTCTGGGATACTACACAGCAGACCCGCTATCACGCTGCTGCATTGTCGGAACAACTGACCCCGGCAGAGCGGCTGGCTATCCAGATGCTGGATGCTGCTACAAGCCGTCTTATTCAGACTCGCCGGGCACTCCATGAGCAGAAGTGGTATGGTTCAACCACGCTGCAGACAGTAGATGAGCTCTTGCGTTGAGCCCGCTCCTTTTCTCCTTTCTCTCTGCGTCTGCGGGTTGCCGCATTCGTTGCGAATAGAACGCACTTTTCGCTTGCCGGGGCAGGGTGGAGCGCGTATGATAATGGGGCTTACCTATGGAGTACGATACAGAGCCCCAGATGCCCGCCAGGGAAGAAATGACATGGCCGACGCGCGTGGTCGGTATCAGCTTGATTGTGGGGGCTTTGTGTCTGGCTGCCAGCCTGTTGAGTTATAATCACGGAGAAATGGGGTGGGATTTCCTGAACCCCACCGGTGGTACTGCGGCGGAGGAGGCACCATGCACCAACTGGCTGGGGCTTGTGGGCTTATACCTGGCGGGTCTCTGCAACTGGTTTCTGGGGGCAACTTCTCTTTATTCTCTCGGCTTGCTGATTATTTTTTCTGCCGGATTGGTGATATGGCCGCGCCGCCCCTATGTGCTGCAGCTGGTGGCCATGTTCTGTCTGGTTATTTTTGCGTCTGCATTGCTGGCGTTGCAGCCTTGGTTCCTGAGTGGCTGGCAGCGGGCGCATAATCTGTATTCCGTGGGCGGTCTTCTCGGGTATCTGGATGGCTGCTGTGTTGTGGAGCCCCTTATCGGAACCCGCTGGTCGCTGGTGGCCTTTCTGTTGCTGCATGCCACGGCATTGATTTATTTTGCTCGCTTCACCTTCATTCAGTTCTGGCGCGAGGCCTGGTATGACCAGGTTGACCTCTGGCGCCGCTGGCGTGATAATCGCATTGCGAAACGCGAGCAGCGCCGCGCTGAGCGCGAACAGCGCCTGCAGGAGCGCCAGGAGCAGCTGGACCGTGAGCTCGCAGCAGCTCGGGCTGCTGCTGCCGCTGATGCAGAGGTGGCCGCGGTGGAGGCCCGCCGTGCTGCCGGTAAGGATGAGCAGTATCTCTTCCCCGAAGAGCAGCAGACACCGCTTCCCGCTCGCAAACGTTCGGCTCTGGAATCCCGCCGGCAGGTGGAAGCTGCGTACGAAGAACCGGACTATCCGCCGCTGCAACCATTTGAGCAGCAAATGGCGGAGAGCCGCCGCCGCGAGGCGGAGCGGGTGGAAACCCAGCGCCCGCCCACTGGCCGCGGCCGCCAGTATGCTCCCGCAAGCAATCGTTCGAACCTGCTGGACCTCATGGCGCCGGTGGAGGAGGAAATTGCCCTGCGCAATGCTCCGGGAGCGGACGATGCCCCCCCACCCCAGCCACAGCAGCCGCGCCGCAGTGTGCTGAATCCGCGTTTGCAGCAGCAGGTGGAGCGGCGCGTGAAAGCGCGTGCTCCCGAGCCTGCTCCCAAATCTGCTCCTGCACCCGTGGCGCCGCCTGAGCCCGCCCCCCGCGCCGCAGCGCTTCCGGCCAAGGTCAATAAACCGGCAGCGGTATCCGTGCTTGATAAGAAGGATACACGCGTGCAGTACGAGGACTATCCCCTGCCGTCCTACGACTTGCTCAAGTTTGAGCCTGTATCTCAGGAACTGACAGCCGCCGCCCAGCGTGAGATGATGGAGATGCAGCAGCGCATCATCGATACGATGGATACCTTCAAGATAACGGTCGAGCCCGGAGACATTACGCGAGGCCCCAGTATCACCCGCTACGAGTTCTTCCCGCCGCGCGGCCTGCGCGTGAACCGCATTGCTGCGCTGGATAAGGATATCATGATGGCCACCAGCTCCAAGTCGGTGAACATCCTGGCGCCCATCCCGGGCAAGAATACCGTGGGTATCGAGTTGGAGAACGCCCAGAAATCTCCCGTCTACCTGCGTGAGTTGCTGCAGTCTGAGAATTTCAACAATCCCAAGCTTCGCATCCCGGTGGCGCTGGGTAAGGATGTGTACGGCAACGCCGTCATCGGCGACCTGGCTGCCATGCCACATACCCTGGTGGCCGGTACCACTGGTTCCGGTAAATCCGTGTGTATCAACAGCATGATTCTTTCCATGCTTTACAAGTTCCGCCCGGAGGAACTCAAACTCATCCTGGTGGACCCCAAGGTGGTGGAAATGCAGCCTTACCGCAAACTGCCTCATCTTATCTGCCCGGTGGTTACCCAGCCTGGCCGCGTCATTGGTGCCCTGCGCTGGGCGGTGAATGAGATGGAACGCCGCTACCGCCTGTTCAGCCAGGTGGGTGTGCGCAATTTCGAGGACTTCAATAACCGCGAGGACGATGGCCCCATCGAGGAGCCGGAGGAAGAAGAGGAGGCCCCCATCGACTTCGCCGCTATTGAGGCCATGGCCAGCGAGATTGAGCGCCAGGCCGAGGATGAGGTGGCTCTTTCCAAGGAGGAGGAACAGGATGAGTTTGATTTCGATGATCCGGAGCCCATCCCTCTCAAGCTGCCCTATATCGTCATCATTATTGATGAGTTGGCAGACCTCATGATGGTGGTGAAGGAAGACCTGGAAACCTACATCGCCCGCCTCACGCAGAAGGCCCGAGCTGCCGGCATCCACCTGGTGGCCGCCACGCAGACTCCGCGCGCCAATGTGGTGACCGGCACCATCAAGGCCAACATCCCCAGCCGTATTGCCTTCCGCGTGGCCAGCCCGCTGGACTCCCGCATCATTCTGGATACCGCCGGTGCTGAAAACCTGCTGGGCAAGGGTGACAGTCTCTTCCTGCCGCCGGGCGGTATCACCAAGATGACCCGCGTGCAGGGCGCCTTCGTGAGCGATGCGGAAATCGCTAAGATTATCGCCCACTGTGCGGCTCATGCCAAGCAGAAGTTTGAGCAGGGCGTGGCTGCGGAGATGGATAATGCAGAAGGTGGCTCCCCGAATGCCGACAACGGCGGCCGCATTGGCAACAAGTCTATGAATGATGAAGATTCTGAGCTCTATACCCGTTGCGTGCAGCTCGTGGTGACAGAACGCAAAGCCAGTACCTCGCTCTTGCAGCGCCGTTTCAGCATCGGCTACGGCCGCGCCGCCAAGATTATGGACATGATGGAGGAGAATGGCGTGATTTCTGCCCCCTCCGGCGCCACCCGCGCCCGCGAAGTGCTCGTGGATGCTTAGTAATGGATTCCGGTGAGCACGAACCCTCCCAGAATCGTTGATGTGGTGGCGGCCATTATAGTGGACGCTGCCGGCCGGGTGCTGGCAGTGAAATGCCCGGAGCACAAGCACGGCGGGGGATGGGAATTCCCCGGTGGCAAGATTGAACCCGGCGAAACGCCACAGGCCGCCATCGTGCGCGAAATCCGCGAGGAACTGGGGGTGCTCATTGCCCCTGGAGAGTTGTTGCACACGGTGGAGTGGGACTACCCGCCCTTTCATCTGAGCATGCGTTGCTTTGTGGCGCATGTGCTCAGTGGCACCCTGCAGCTGCGTGAACATACCGATGCCCGCTGGTTGGATTCTGCCTCCCTGCACAGCGTTGATTGGTTGCCGGCCGATGTGGATGCACTGCCGCATGTGGCAAAACTGCTCAAATGACCATTTGCTGACGGCGTGGTTGCTTGACAGTGTGGGCGTTTTCTGCTAGTTTGCAAGCATGTTTTCGCTTCTTTCCGATAAGCTCGATGACGCCTTCCGCAAAATGCGGGGGCTGAGCAAGATAACAGAGTCCAACATTAAGGACGCGCTGCGCGATGTGCGTATGGCACTGCTGGATGCCGATGTGGAATACAGCGTTGCCCGTGAGTTTATTGCGCATGTGAAGGAAGAGGCCATGGGTGAAAAGGTGCTCAAGTCGGTGAAGCCGGGTGAGCAGATTGTGAAGATTTTCCGCGACCAGCTGGCGGAGTTGCTGGGTGGCGATGCCGCCCCGCTGCAGCTGGAACCCGCCCCCGCCCGTGTGCTGGTGGTGGGTCTGAACGGTGCCGGTAAGACCACCACGAGCGCCAAGCTTGCCCGCCGCCTGCTGAAGGAGGGCCACAAGCCTCTGCTGGTGGCCTGTGACCTGATTCGCCCCGCTGCTATTGACCAGCTGGCCACGCTGGCCGCCCAGATTGAGGTGCCGGTGTATACCCCCTCCGCTTCGGAGAAAGATGTCATCCGCGTGGCGAAGGATGCCCTCAAGTGGGCTGCTGCTCAGGAGCATGATGTGATTATCTTTGATACCGCCGGCCGCCAGGAGGTGGACGAGGAACTGGTGGCAGAGCTGAAGAAACTGGCCAGGTTCCTGCAGCCTCAGGAGGCTCTGCTGGTGGCGGATGCCGCCACTGGTCAGCAGGCCGTGCGCGTGGCCCAGACCTTCGACCAGGCCGTAGGCCTCACCGGTATCATCCTGACTAAGCTCGATGGCGATGCCCGCGGCGGTGCTGCGCTTTCCATGCGCGCCATTACCGGCAAGCCCATCAAGTACATGGGCGAGGGTGAAAAGCTGGATATGTTCGGTCCCTTTGTGCCGCAGCGCATGGCCGACCGCATTCTGGGCATGGGCGATATCGTGGGCCTGGTGGAGAAGGCTGCTGAGAAGATTGACCAGGAATCGGCCTTGAACTCCATGACCCGCATGATGAGCGGTGAGTTCAACTTCAATGATTTCCTGAGCCAGATGAAGATGATGCAGAGCCTCGGGCCGCTGGAGGGGCTGCTGGGGCTGCTCCCTGGTTTCAGCAAGATTCGCAAGCAGCTGCCGGATGGCGCCATGGATCCGAAGCGCATGAAGCGCATGGAGGCCATTGTGCTGTCCATGACCCCGGTAGAGCGTCTCAACTACAAGCTGCTCATCCCGAGCCGCCGCCGCCGCATTGCCAAGGGCTCCGGTGTGTCGGAGATAGAGGTGAACCGCTTCATCAAGAACTTCAAGGAAATGAAGGAAATGATGGGGGGCAAGGGCAAGATGGGTGGCATGATGAAGAATCTCATGCGTTCGGCCGGTGCTGCCAAGGGCGGCGCGGGTATGCCCGATATGAGCGCCCTGATGAATGCTCAGGGTGGCGCGGGTATGCCCGATATGAGCGCCCTGATGGGGCAGGGCGGTATGCCGGATATGAGCCAGATGCCCGACCTCTCTGCCTTGATGGGCGGTGGCGGCAAGCCGAAGGCTCCCAAGGGCATGAATGCTTTTAACGGTCTGTTCCGCAGACGTTGACCTGGTGTTATGTTCCGGGCGTTGCTGGTGGTAGTGCTGGGCTGTATGTCTGCTTGGGGGCTCACTCCTGCCCAGGTGGTGGTGGTGTTCAACTCGGAGTCCGAACGCAGCGAGCAGTGCGCCCGCGCCTACTGTGCCAAACGTGCGATTTCCGTCAAGCAGTGTGTGGGGCTTCGGGGCCTGCCCAAGGGGCAGGATATTACCCGCCAGGAATTTGATACCAAGGTGCGCTATCCGCTGCTGCTGCATGCCCGGCAGAACAGCTGGCGCCTGCCCGTGACGCCTCAGCAGGGATTTAAACCCGTGGCGGCCATGGTGCTCATGCCGGATATTCCCCTGCGTGTGCGCGAAGAGAAGGAACCGGGGAAGAAGCCCGGATTCCATTTTCAGAATTGTGCCTCGGTTGATTCGGAATTGATGCTGCTGGGTGCCAATTATCCGGCAAATGGCCCCTTGAATAACCCTTTTTTTGAGAAAGATGCCCGGCTGGAGGATGCCAAGCCCCCGGTGCTGGCCGTTACTCGCATCGACGCGCCGGATAATAAGACCATCCGCCGCATGATTCAGTTCCCGGCTGAAGTGGAGCGGCGCGGCCTGTGGGGCTGGACCGTGGTGGATCAGGGGGGGCCTTATCCCCAGGGCGATGCCTGGTTTACCACGATTGCTCGTGCTGCAAAAGAAAAGGGACAACCACTTTTCCACGAGGAAAGCAAGGCTACGCTGGCTCCGACCTTCCCCCTGATGCAGGATACGGCCGTGTATTTCGGCTGGTATGCACACCCGGCCAACGGACCGTTCAATCCTAAGACGCATGCCGATTTTCACTTTGCTCCCGGAGCGGTGGCAGTACACCTGCATTCCTACAGCGGCACTTCCGTGAAATCCCCCGATTCCTGGGTGGGTGCCCTGTTGCAGCGCGGCGCTGCGGTGACGGCTGGCAATGTGTATGAACCCACGCTGGGCGGCTGCCTTCGCTTTGATATTTTTTACGACCGCCTGCTGAAAGGTTATACCGTGGCGGAGGCGGCGCTGATGGCAACCCCCTGGCTTTCCTGGCAGGGGGTGGTGCTGGGGGACCCCCTCTACCGGCCGTATGAGGTGCTCAGCCGGAACGGCGGAGATGCCGGAAATCTCTTTGTCCAGTGGCGGCAACTGATACTACAGACGGGCGGGAACCGCAAAGGTATGGTGGATTCTGTTCATCGCCAGCTTGCGGCTCCTCAGGGCCCGCGGTTGATGGAGATGCTCGCCTGGCACCTGGCCGGGCTCGGGGAACTGGATGAAGCAGCCGAGTGCTTCGGGCAGGTGGCGCGCCGTGCTCAGAGTGAGCGCAACCGCGTGCGTCCAGCCTTGCTGCAGGCCACGCTTGCTTTCGTGGATAAGGATGAGCGCTACGGGCGCCAGCTGATGCAGCGCCTTCTGGAGGAAACACCTCGTTCTCCCTTCCGCCCTGCGGTGCAGAAGACGGCTGAAACCTTCATGCCCGAACTGCGCCCGGCTCCCAAGCCTCAGTCCCAACCGCAGAAGAAGTGATGCACTGCGCGCTGTATGATTCACCGCTGGGGCCTCTGACACTGCGAAGTGATGGTGAGGCCCTTGTTTCCCTTCAGTTCGGTACGGGGCTCGTGCAGGGGGATGAAATGGTGTTCCGGGAGACTTTCCGCTGGCTCGATGCCTGGTTTCAGGGGGTGGAGCTTCCTCGCCCGAAACTCAGGATGTACGGGTCTTCTTTCCGCTTGACGGTATGGGAACAATGCATGTCGATTCCCCTCGGTCAGACCCTCAGCTATGGTGCGCTGGCATGCAGGATGGGGTGCCCGGGTGCTGCCCGGACTGTTGGAACAGCCCTCGCTCGCAATCCTTTGCTCATCATTGTTCCCTGCCACCGTGTGCTGCCTGTTTCCGGCGGTGTCGGCCGCTATGCCGCGGGTAGCACCCTCAAGCGGTTGCTGCTGGAGCGGGAAAACATTGACAAATCCACTATATAGGTGTAGATTACTGCTGATATGAACGACCAGTATGTATTGCCGACGTATGGGCGCGCGCCTTTTGACGCAGCGCGTGGTGAGGGCTCTTACCTGTATGATACGGAAGGTCGACGCTATGTGGATTTCTGCGCCGGCATTGCCACCTGTTCGCTGGGACACTGTAACCCGGTGGTAGTCAAGGCTCTCACGGAGCAGGCCGCCACGCTGATGCACTGCTCGAACCTCTACGGTATCCCTGGCCAGGCAAAGCTGGCTGAGCTGGTGGTGGAGAAGCTCATCGGGATTCCCGGCCGTGTGTTTTTCTGCAATTCCGGCGCTGAAGGCAACGAGGGAATGATTAAGACCGCCCGCCGCTTCGGTCACCGGTGCCCGGCGGCAGATGGTTCGCCCCGCTACGAGGTGATTACGTTCAACAAGAGTTTTCATGGCCGCACGCTCGGTACCCTTGCTGCAACCGGTCAGGAGAAGGTGCAGGTGGAGTTTGACCCGCTGCTGACCGGATTCAAATATGTAGATTTCAACGATTTGGAGGCATTGCGCGCCGCCATTTCGCCAGTGACCTGCGGCATTATGCTGGAAGCGGTGCAGGGTGAGGGTGGCGTGAATCCTGCCACCCCGGAATTCCTGCGCGGTGTGGCCAGTCTTTGCAAGGAACACAACCTGATGCTCATGATAGATGAGGTGCAGTGCGGCGTGGGCCGCTGCGGTACCACCATGGGCTGGAAGGCAATCTGCCCCGAGGTGGAGCCCGACCTTGTTTCCTGCGCCAAGGGGATTGGCGGTGGGTTCCCCATGGGCTGCTTCTGGGTGAATAACCGCGCCATTGATGCCGAGGGTACCCCGCTTTCCTCCATCATGAGCCCCGGCTCGCATGGTTCCACCTTTGGCGGCACGCCTATTGCCTGCGCCACATCCCTGGCCGTTGTTTCCGAGGTGCTGGATAAGCAGCTCCCTGAGCGCGCCGAGCGTCTGGGCAAGCTTATCAAGGAAACAGTGGAGGGCTGGAATCTTCCTTGCGTGGAAACGGTGCGCGGTCTGGGGCTGCTGCGCGGTGTGGGCCTGCGCAGGAACTCGTTTGCCGTGCCGGCCGGGCAGACTCCCGCCGGTTATGTGAACAACCTCTGCCGTGAGGCTGGTCTGCTGGCATGCCCCGCCGGCCCGGATACGCTGCGTCTCATCCCTGCGCTGAACGTTCCGGAGGAAACACTGGCTGAAGGTCTCGAAATCCTCCATTCCGTGCTGAAATCCCTTGCTTGATTTTTTTCGCAGCTTATGCAGATGCGCTACATACCGATTGTGGGCGGCCTGTTTGCCTCAGCCTGTGTGCTGACTGCTGTTTTTCTGGCTCCGTATCTGCCCACACAGGCCGAACTGGCCCCTGAACAAACGGCCAAACTGGCGCAGTGGGCGCGTGTGGGCGATGCTCTGGCCGTGCAGCGCATGGTGGAGCAGGGTGCCTGCGTGGAAGCGGTGGATGAGGATGGAACTTCCGCCCTCATGACAGCTGCGGCCGAGGGGCACCTGGAGGTGCTGCGCGTGCTTCTGATGCACAGTGCCCAGGTGAATGCGACCAATGCCGCGGGCGACACTCCTTTGCATTTTGCTGCCATTGGTCTGAATCCGGAGGTCTGCTCCCTCCTGCTGGAGAGTGGCGCTTCGGTCAATGCCCGCAACAAGAGGGGCGTCACTCCGCTGATGGTGGCTGCGGGTGCCGGGGCCGATGCCCTGGTGCAGCAGCTGCTCACAGCCGGGGCTGATACCGCGCTGGTAGATGACCAGGGCAACAACGCCGCGGCTTACGCACGCCGCGTGCAGGACCCTCTGGTCCGGGATGTGATTCTCAAGCTTCTTGGGGCTTAAGCTGCTCCTTTCCGCTCCCTGACCGGTAGCGACATGAGGCTGAATACCAGGAAGGCGGGAATCTGCAATAACAGGTAGTACTGTGGCGCCGGCCCCAGATAGTCCAGGATGCACCCGGGCACGGGGCTTTCGGTGGTGAAACCGTAATTGGTTCCCAGCAGCAGGTTCAGCGGGTGGATGCACAGCAGGTAGGCATCCATCAGCAGCAGGCTCTTGAAGGCATCCTTGATTCGTGCCTTCATCCCCAGCAGCAGGGGCACGGCCAGGGCTGCCGGCATCAGGATCCCATGCACACAGAAGAACAGGAAGTAGCGCTGCGTGGGAAAATCCCGTTCCAGCGCCGGCGTTATCAGGCCTTGAAGACAGGCTGTAAGGGCTCCGAAGTACAGCACCCAGCATGCCGTGCGGTTGCGGGTCCACAGGGCATACACCGCCACCAGGAGCATCATGCTGCAATAGTGGATGGGCAGGTTCTGCTCCCAGCTCCCGTGGTGCTGGGTGATGAGGATGTATCCGCTATCGGCCAGGTAGATGAGCCCGACTACCACGGCCAGTGCGCGGCAGACTTTCTGCCGCACGTCCAGTGGTTTCCGCACGGCACCCCCGATAATGGCAAACGTCACCGCCAGGGTCACAATGACTGCCCCCCAATGTGAGGCCGACCAGCGTACGATTCCTTCCGTGCTTTCCATCGTCTTGCGGCGGGTGTCACTATACGGAAATGTGATGGTCCGTTTGCGGAGTGCCCGGGGTTAATTCTCTTCTTCCGCCGCGAAACGGGGACGGGATGTCACGAAGAGGAAGAGAGCGCCCACGCAGATGGACATGCAGCCATAGAGAATGAATGCCTGCACGCTGGCCGGATCGTCCACAAGCCCGGTGAGGAAGACTACAAGCAGGTTGCCCAGCGTACTGGTGAGCAGCCAGAAGCTGGATACAATGCTCTTCAGATTCTTGCCTGCGGCGGTGTAAGCATACTCCAGACCGGTGGTGCTTACCAGAATCTCGGACAGTGTGAGCAGGAAATACGGAATGCACTGCCAGAGAATGCTTAACTGGGCTCCTGTATCGATGCGCTGCTGGAGCGCTGCAACGGCTCCATATGCAATGCCGGCCAGCAGAATGCCCATGCCCATGCGCTTGAGCGGTGCTCCCCAGCGGCCTATGTAGGGGTATATAAACAAGGTGACTAAAGGAACAAAAATCATGATGAGCAGAGGGTTGAAACTCTGCATTTCTTCAGCCCCGAAGCAGAACTTGATGCTGCCCCAGCTCAGGTCGATGCTCTGCATCTGCTTGCCCTGGAGCACCCAGGTGGAGGCTGTCTGGTCATAGAGGCTCCAGAAGGGGATAATCATGAGGAAGACGATGAGCACGCGCACCAGGTTGCGCACGCCGCGCTGCTCGCTTTCGCTGAAGCGGGCGGCGGTTTCTTCCTTCGTGTTGAAAATCATGCTGCCAGCCACGCCGAGGAAACCATTCATGCCGGTGGAGGCTGCCAGTTTCAGCCCTGCCAGGAGCAGGGCGGCTATGTAGAGCAGCAGCGCAACCAGCCCGCAGAGCGCAGCAGCAGTTTCGCCGGCTCCGCTCAGAGTTGCCAGTTGGGCGGCTCCTCCGTGGGCCCATTTGCCCAGCAGCACCACGATGGGGGCAATGACGATGAAGGCTGCAATGCCGATGGCTGTGCTGGAGGCGCGGGCCACGGCTTCGCCACCGAAGCGCTCGCAGGCCCGTCCGGCACCCTGGAATATGCGGGAGAACAGCGCTTTAAGGAACTCCGGCTGGGTGGGCGGTACGTGGTTGTATTTCTTGCGGCCCAGCCAGAAAATGAGCGTGGCCAGTGCCATGAAGATGCCGGGAATTCCGAAGGCCCAGCTGTAGCCCCAGTTCTGGCGTACCCACGGGATGACAAGGAAGGAGAAGAAGGATCCCAGATTGATGGACCAGTAGAAGGCGGCATACAGGCGGGTCATGGTGGGGCCGTTCTTTTCTTCAGCCGGTACCTGGTCGCCCACAAATGCAGATACACAAGGCTTAATGCCACCAGCGCCAATGGCGATGATGGCCAGACCAGTGAAGAGTACCCACTTGCGGGCTTCCTCGTCGCCGGCAAAATCGGCCATGGCCAGCACGGCATTGCCCAGGCAGTAGAGCAGGGAGATGGAAATGATGGTGCGGTAGCGCCCCAGGAAGCGGTCTGCCAGCCAGGCTCCCAGCAGCGGTAGCAGGTAGGTGCAGGCAATGAAGAGGTGTACCACTTCCGTGGCTTCGTTCTTAGACATGAGAAGCATCCCCGTCATATACGCGACGAGGATGCTCCGCATACCATAGAAGCTGAAACGTTCGCAGGCCTCATTGCCCACGATGTATTTAGTCTGTGCAGGCAGGGCCATGACGAATCGTGTCTTCTATGTTTACTGGTTGTTAAGCTTGATGTGTTCGGAGAATTTGACGTTGTAGCGAACGTAGGCATCGTGCAGCCAGTCGAGCAGCACATTGCCGCGCAGGCGGGCATTCATGCTGGGGATGTGCATGAAGGATTTCATGGCTGCATACTGCGGGCTGGTTTCCACGGTGCGGCCGGTGACGCCGCTGATGCGGGCTCCGCCATTCAGGGTGACCATGGGAGCCAGTTTGCCGCTGGGTACGCTGATAAGAGCCTGAACCTCAAGCCCCATGGGCAGTCCCTTGTGGGAAATGCCAAGACCCACCGGGCCGAAATCCTCCACGATGGCACCTGCCTCGGCAGCCTTGGCAAAGGCGGCATCGATTCCGCCTTCGTTGCATGCTGCGGTCATGGTTTCATACAGTTTGCTGGAGGCATCGGCCAGGGCGTTGGTCACGCGCTCGGCCTGCAAATCGGCTGCGGCAGCCTCGCGAGCCTGTTCGTAGGGTAGCACGCTGGGTGTCTCAATGGCTTCCACGCGGATGAAGGCAATCTTGCCATCGCGGGTGGGGAAGTAGCCACGCACCTGGCGGATGCTGGCCAGGTCGTCCTCGGTGCCGGCGGCCTTGGCGGCTTCAAACTCAGCCACGGTGGGGGCTGCTTCCACTTCCTTGAAGGCGATATCGGCCAGGGTGGTGGTGTTGCCGTTATGCTCCACGTGGATGCGCATGGCCTCCGGGGCGTCAGCCAGGGTGCAGAGCCCGAAGGTGGTGCGGCTCCTGCCATCGGCGTTCAGATAGGTAAAGGGTTCATTCTCAGGGTTCTCCGCGGCTGCAGCCAGCTTGGCGTCAAAGCCCTTGCCGTTGGCCTGGGAGAGGTCCTGCATGAGCACATCGGCTGTGGCCATGAGGCTGTCCAGGTTGGAGCCTTCGCCCGGGGTGAGGGTGTAGACGGAGACAATGCGGCGCTCGGTGCTCTGGTATTTATCCTTATGCTCCTCCCAGTAGGCCTTTATTTCTTCTTCTGTGGCAGCGGCGGGGGCGGGCAGGGTGTCTTTGGCAAGCCAGGCGGTCTTGCCGCGAAGCTGCTGGTTCATCACGTCCACCAGTTCGCTGGTGCTCTTGCTCTGCAGCTGCAGGCCATCCGTCATCAGGTTGCCCACTGCTTCCCAGACCATCATGTCGGCAATCACGCTGCGGAATGCCTTTTCCTGTTGATTATTAGCGGCTCCGTTGCGGAAACCGGTCAGGCGCTGGTAGAGTTCCTGGTCAAAGCTGCCGTCAGCCTTCTTGAACACGGGCATGGCCTGCAGGTAAGTATCAATCTGCTCCTTGGAGGGGGAAATACCCAGTTCAGCTGCCTGAGCCTGGATTACCGCACGGTTTACCGCGGTGTTTACTGCGCCGTCATCCGCAAAACCGTAGCTCCAGCTCTGGTACATGTTACCCAGGAACTGCACGAACTGGTCATATTCCGGGTGCTGGGAGGTCCAGGCCTGCAGCGCTGCCATTTCGGTGTCATCCAGCTCTTCATTCTGGTTCTTGTCGAACATGTTGCGCAGCTTGCTGCTGGTGTTGTTGTGCAGCGTCTGCACATAGTGCTGGCCATTTTCGCCCAGGTTTGCTGTTTCGGGGTAGGAATACCCTGTGCCATTCACCTGGATATAATAGTCCTTGACGAACATGCTGCCGCGGTCTCCGTAGTCCATCATCAGCAGACCGAGACCTACGCCGGCCACCACGATGAGTACGAGAAGCGAGTTTTTACGGATGAATTCGAGTGCGCTCATGATGAAAACGTGCTAATGCGGCTATTCTACGCTTTTCCCGCGCCGTTGCAAGCCAGAAAACCGCTCCGCTGTGTCATTATCCAGCGCGGGGGCGGGTGGTCATTTCTCCTGTTCGCGGATGTACTCGATCTCCTTTTTCAGGATGGCGCCCACGCGGTGCTTGGCCAGGTAGACCTGCGCCATGCTCACGCCCAGACGGCGGCGCACATCAGTGGCGCTCATCCCCTGAAGCACATTGTAGTCAAAAATCTGGAACTGCCGCGGTGAAACGCGCATCTTCACTCGCTCCAGTGCGGCTTTCATCACATTCTGCTGCCACTCCCGCTCCCAGATTTCGGTGAAATTGTGGCCGGAGGTATCGGGCAGGTTCTCCACCGGTTCGCGGGGGCTGCTGCTTTCGTCAGTCCCGGTGGCGGGCAGGGGCGCCTTGCCGCGCAGGCGGAACTGGTCATTGATGCGCCAGCGGGTCACATTCCACAGCCACATCTTGAATGAACCACGCTCCGGGTCGTAGGTGTTCTTGAGACTCTGCTTCGCGATGGTCAGTACGGTCTCCTGCACCACATCCCATGCTTCATCCTCGCGCAACCCTGCCTTGATGGCCACGGAATATATCAGGCGCCAGTATGTGCGGTAGAACTCATCCCAGCTCCTCTGGTCCTTCCAGTCGCCCAGCCGCATGATGAGGCTGCGCCGGGTGCGGGCAGCAAGCTTTTCAAGCTCGTTGTCTGCTGGCGTGGTGATGGAATCTTCTGGTTGCACTCGCCTGCCATGGTATCAGAAATTAACAAGAAGGCAAGCTAGAAAATTTGCCGACAGTCAAAAATAACTGTCGGCGTTTTTTTCTTCCCGGCGGTCACCTGAATGCCAGACCCCGGCACGGTTTTGAGCGGGCTTTTGATAATCAGATGAAAAGGTCCGGTTGTTTCGGCTCGGAGGCAATGGCGGTGAGCTTGGCGGTGAAGGCATCAACCACGGGCTGGGGCAGGATGCGAGCCTTGCGCGGGCAGATGGCCACGCAGCGCATGCAGAGTATGCACCTGGTGGCATCTGTGCTGCGCGGGTTACTCAGCGGAATGGCTCCTACCGGGCATTTGCGGGCGCACATGCCGCAGCCGCCGCAGGCATCTGTCACCACCGGCGTGACGGGCATCTGGGGCAGGGGGCGGTATTCCTCATTGCCTGGTACATCAACAGTGGCGGGTGATTCCTGAGCCAGCTTTGCTTCCACCGCAGCACCGAATTCCACACATCGGGTAAGGTCTGCGGCATCCGGCCGGCCGGATGCAATGCTGCGGATGATGCTGTGCTCTGCAATGAAGGCGGCAGCGGCTACCACGGCGAAACCGGATTCCGTGAGGGTGTTCCGGAGTTCCAGCAGGGCGTCCTCATAGGCTCGGTTGCCGTATACCACCACGGCAATGGCCGGGCCGCCCTGTCCTTTCAGAGCGCGCAGGCGCTGGATGGCTATTGCAGGTACTCGCCCGCCATACACAGGAACCACGGCAAGCAACGGCACCCAGCCGGGTACCTCCAGTGGCTCCACGGGGGCGCTGAGGTCGATTCGTTTACCCATGCGGGCACCTGCTATGGCGGTCGCAATGTTGGAGCAGCCGCCCGTGGGGCTGAATACAGCAGAAATCCAGTTGTTCATACGGCGCGTATTCTAGCACTGCCGAACGGGTAAATCAAACTATTTCAACGGCAAGGTTCCTTAATCAATTATGTTGACATAATTTGGGTTTTGTGTTAAGTTTGCGCGTAACTTACTGAAAGAGAAATGCGGAATATCTTAAAGAATCTCCTTCTGCTCCTGTTGGGCGTGGTGCTGACGATGCAGGGCTATGCTTCAACTGAACCGGCTGCGGTGCAGGAAGCGTTGCCGGTTGTCGCTCAGAAATCTGCCTTCTGCGGCACGTTCTGGTCCCTTGCTCCGGCCTTGTTTGCCATCATGCTGGCTCTGATTTTCAAGGAGGTGTATTCATCCCTTTTCGCCGGTATTGTGCTGGGTGGTTGCTTTGTAACCCAGTTCTCCTTCCTCGATACGGTAGACTTCGTGGTGAACAAGGGCCTCATGGATGGTATGAAGGATACCACCGGCGTGTTCATCTTCCTGGTGATTCTGGGAGCCTTCGTCTGCATGATTAACAAGACCGGTGCGGCGCGTGCCTTCGGTGAATGGGCTCATCGTCATGTCAAATCACGCATCGGCAGCCAGCTGGCCACCTTTGTTCTGGGGGTACTCATTTTCATTGATGACTATTTCAACTGCCTGGCCGTAGGCAGTGTGATGAAGCCTGTTACCGATGCCAAGCGGGTCTCCCGCGCGAAACTGGCCTACATTATCGACTGCACCGCTGCGCCCGTGTGCATGATTGCCCCCATTTCCAGCTGGGCTGCGGCGGTTTCGCAATATTCCTCCGGAACCGGGTACAACGGGCTGGAGCTCTTCATTCAGGCTATCCCGTATAATTTCTATTCACTTCTCACCCTGTGCTTCGTGGTGATGCTGGTGCTGGCCCGCTTTGATTACGGCCCCATGGTCCGTTATGAGCGCAATGCCATAGAGAAGGGGGATGTCCACACTGTAGTGCCGGAGCAGGTCATGCAGGAATTGGATGAGCACTCACCCGGCCGTGGCAAGCTGGCTGACCTCGTGGTGCCGGTTCTGCTGCTGATTGCGCTGGAAACCTTTGCCCTGGTCTACGTGGGCGGTATCCTGAAGGGAAAATCCTTCGCTGATGCCCTGAGCTCGACCGATGCCACTGTGGGACTGCCCTGGGGCGCCGTCATCGCCCTGGTGCTGGTCATGGCCTTCTACTGTCTGCGTGGGGTGCTCAGTTTCCGCGCGGCCATGCGCTGCATTCCGGAGGGATTCATTGCCATGGTTCCCGCCATCCTCATTCTGACTCTGGCCACGGCGCTGAAGAATGTGACGGGCGCACTGGAAGCTCGCGAGTTCATTGCATTCCACATGGAGCACAGTGCTGCGGGGCTGGTGAACTTCCTGCCCGCGGTTATTTTTGTGGTGGCGGCAGTGCTGGCCTTCTCCACCGGCACCTCCTGGGCCACCTTCGGTATCCTCATCCCCATCGTGGTGAGCACGTTCGACCCCACCAGCCCGCTCATGTTCATCGGCATGTCTGCCTGCCTGGCCGGTGCAGTGTGTGGCGACCATTGCTCCCCTATTTCTGATACCACCATCATGTCCAGCGCCGGTGCGCAGTGCGACCACCTCAGCCACGTTTCCACGCAGCTGCCTTATGTGCTTACCGTGGCGGCAGTGTCGCTGGTGGCCTTCCTGCTGGCCGGGTTTGTGCACAACTGGTTCATCGTGTTCCCCCTGGCTCTGGGCTCGCTAGTGGTGGTAACACTTGCGCTGAAAAAATATTACGGTGGGAAAAAGGTTCCGGTGGAAGATGTCTGAGCTACTGCTTACCGTTGTTTTTGTGGGGTGCATGCTGCCGCTGGGCCTGCATGAAGAGTGGCTGGAGCGTGGGCACCCCCGTTTCGTGCTCGGCTGGAGCATCGCTGCGGTGGGAACTATCGCCGCCCTCGGGCTTATGGTGCTGTTGTGAGCAAAAAAAGCGCAGAATGAATTCCTTCATCCTGCGCTTTTCTGCTCCGGAGAGAGTGGGATTCGAACCCACGGTGACATCTCTGCCACGCTCGATTTCGAGTCGAGTGCCTTAGACCAACTCAGCCATCTCTCCACGGTGGTGTTTGCGGGGCATATTCTGCCTGTTCAGGTGGTGAGTGTCAAGATTTATCTGGCATGCTGACACGGGGAAATGCAACAAAATGACAGGCTGCAACATTTTGGACTTGAGGGGAGCGGCTCATAAATGCTAAATTAAGGAAGCGTTTAAACATGAGACGAATTGCCTCACACTTGTTGATGATGATGCTGGCACTGCTTGTGTGCCTGGCAGGGTCGGTTTCTGCTCAGTCCGCCTGGGATGTGGCAGATATAGAAGGCGTTGATTATGTGAAGCTTCGCGATGTGTGGCGTTATTACAAGTACACTCCATGCAAGGGGCGCCCTGGTTGTGTTTCCTATGGCAAGGGAAAGCGCGTGGTGTCCTTCAAGCCGGAACATTCGGATTTTTACGTGAATAACTACCGCTTTGTACTCTCCCACCCGGTGCGTAAGCAGGGAACAGAGCTCATGATTTCCGCTGTTGACATGCGAAAACTGGTGGATCCGGTGCTCAATCCGCAGTATTCTCCCCAGTTGAAGTTGCGCACGGTGGTGATTGACCCAGGTCACGGTGGGCACGATGCCGGTGCTGTGAGGGGCAGTGTCAAGGAAAAGGATTTGAATCTGGCGGTGGCGCGTAAGCTCCGCCGCATGCTGGAACGCCAGGGCTACCGCGTGGTGATGACTCGCGATGGTGATTATTTCCTGACCCTGCAGCAGCGGGTGGACATAGCCAACCGCATTCCCGATTCCGTGTTCGTGAGCATTCATCACAACGCAGGGCGCCACGCTGCCAGTGGCATTGAGACTTTTACCCTGGCCCCCCAAGGTACCACCTCTCCCTTTGCCCGCTCCCGCCGTTTCGATGACCTGGCCGGCAACAATCAGGACAGCGAGAACATAGCCCTGGCCACAGCTGTGCACAGCCGCGCTATTCGCAGTTCCGGTGCGATTGACCGCGGGATTCAGCGTGCCCGTTTTTCTGTGCTCTGCACGATTCGCCGTCCGGCCATTCTGTTCGAGGGCGGTTTTGTCTCTAACCCCGCAGAGTGTCGCAAGATGGTGACGGACAGCTATCAGACGATGCTGGCCAACAGTATTTGCCAGGGGATTGCGGCCTATGATAAGACGGTGTGCCGTCCTGCCCGCCAGAATGTGGCCGCCAACAATCCTGGTTCTGCGCATGTGCGCACCAGCATGTCCGGCTCCCGCGTAAATAAATACTCCCGTAAGAAATGATGAGGGGGCGGCTGGCAGGGTGGGGTGTTTTTCTGCTCGCGGGGGCGTTGGTGCTTCCCTGCGTATATGGTAATGCCGCAGATGAAGCCGTCAAGGTGGCCGAGTCCGCCCCGTCTGCACCTCCGGCGGCACCGGCAGCACCGGTAGCGAGCCCCTGGCATGTGCGTGAGGTAGAGGGGGTGGAGTATCTGCCACTGGAGGATTTGCGCAGTTTTTACAAGTTGATGCCTTTGCAGCCGAAGGGGCGCAGGGTAGTGGGGCAGCGCATGCTGGGCAATGGCGAGGTGACACTGGTGTTTGGTCCGGAACCGCGCGAGCTGCGTATCCAGGAACGCCTGTTCATCCTCTCCCATCCGGTGCAGGAGGATGCTTCCGGTGATTTGCTGGTGTCAAAAACAGATGTCTTGCAGGTGATTGAACCGGTGCTGCGCCCCACGTACATCGCCAACCGTTGCGCCGTGCGTACGGTGGTGATTGACCCCGCCCACGGTGGCCATGATACCGGTACGGTCACTCCCTATGCCCGCGAGGCGGATGTAGCCCTGGTTGTAGCCCTCAAACTGGGGGCTGAGCTTAAGAAGCGCGGTTACGAGGTCATCTACACCCAGGAACACAATCAGTATGTGTCTCCCCAGAGCCGGGTGGATAAGGCCAATGCCGCACCGGCAGCCATTTTTCTGAGCCTGCATCTCAACAGTGGCCGCAGCGATGTGATGGGCTCGCAGGTGTATACCATCGCTCCTTTGGAACAGGGTGAAAAAACGCTTGCTGGTCATGCGTACAGCCAGTCCAGCATAGCCTTGGCCCTGGCCTTGCAATCCAGCCTGGTGGAAAAGGCGGAAACAGAGGATGGTGGGTGCCGCCGCGCCCACTACAGCCCGCTGAATTCCTTGCGTTGCCCCGGGGTGATGGTGGAGCTGGGCTATGCTACCAACCCGGAGGAGGGTACCCGCCTTTCGACCGAGGAGTATCAGATGAAGCTTGCTGGTGCCTTGGCCGATGGCGTGGATGCCTTTGCCCGGGTGATGAATCCTGCCACGAATTTGCAGGTGCAGAAGGCTCCGGTGGTGGAGCCGCCGCCAGCTCCCGTGAAGGTGGAACCGGCCCCTGCCAGAAAGGCTCAGCCTGCCAGGAAGAATGTCCAGCCGCGCAAACGCGCCGAACGCCGCCGCGCACCGGCTAGGAAGAATACGAAGCCGCAGCGCCGCAACAACCGCCGCCGCCGCTGAGCGCGTTATCCGGAAAACGAAAAGGGCAGCCGCTGCTGCCCTTTTGATTTGAAAGATGATTCCGACCGGGATAATCAGTCCACGTTGTCGAAGATTTCCTCCGGCTTGAAGAAGCGCTTGATTTCCGCCTCGGCGCTCTCGGGGGAGTCTGAAGCGTGGCAGATATTGAGCATGCTGTTGGTACCGAAATCGCCGCGGATGGTGCCTTTATCCGCTTTCATGGAGTTGGTGGGCCCCAGGATAGAGCGCACGCGGGTGATGACACCAGGGCCGGAAAGCACCAGGGCCACAACCGGGCTGGTCTGCATGAAGGCGGAGAGGGTGGGGAAGAGGGGCTTGTCGTCAATCACCAGGTCGATGATGTGGGCGTAGTGCTCGCGCAGGATGGCATCGTCCAGCTGCATCATCTTCATGCCGCGCAGGCGGAAACCTTCGCCCAGCAGTCGCTGCAGGATGACACCGGAAAGATTCTTGCGGACGCAGTCCGGCTTGAACAGAATGAGTGTTTTTTCGTCGCGGTTCATAATGTCTTGAAGTGTGAGCCCTTTTTACTCCCCGGGGGGCATTCTGTCAAGGAAAAAGCCGGTTGCTTACATGATTTCGCATTGCGGAGCAGGGGGAGAAAGAGTATACTGCCTGCCAGAAGAATATGAAACATACACTCCGTTACGAGCCCGTTCCTGCCTCTTTCTACCAGACCAACCGCGACAAGCTGGCAGCCCGGCTGCCTGCCGGTGCACTGGTGATTGTGCATGCCAATGATATCTACCCCACGAATGCAGATGGTACGCTGGCCCACCACCAGAATGCCAACCTGTTCTACCTCACCGGCATTGACCAGGAGGAAACCGTGCTCCTCATGCGCGTGGGTGAGAACGGCGAGCACTTCGATACGCTCCTGCTGCGTGAGACAAACGAGAATATCGTCATCTGGGAGGGCGCCCGCCTTACGGCCGAGGCCGCCACCGCGTTGAGTGGAGTGGAGGACGTGCGGTGGACGGATGTGTACAACTCTTTGCTGGCTGAGTGGGTGCCTGCGGCCTCCGCCCTCTGGCTGGAGACGGATAACCACCCCCGCCGCTTCACTTATGTGCAGACCCGTAATGAGCGCATGGCTGCCGCCATCCGCGCTTCCTACCCGGATGCGAAGCAGGAGAGCCTGTACCCCCTGCTGGCTGAGATGCGTCTGGTCAAGAGCCCTGAGGAAATGGTGCAGCAGCGCCGCGCCTGCGAGATTACCGGCGCCGGTTTTGTGGAGCTTCTGCCGCAGGTGAAACCCGGCATGGGCGAGTGGGAGATTGAGGCCGCACTGAGCGCCGCTTATATCCGCCGCCGTGCCCGCAAGTTCTCATTCCTGCCCATCATTGCCAGCGGGGCAGATACCTGCGTGCTGCATTACATTTCCAACCACAAGGAAGTGCAGGATGGCGACCTCATCCTGCTCGATATCGGCGCCGAATACGGCGGCTACGCTGGCGATATGACCCGCACCATCCCCGCCAATGGCAAGTTCTCGCCCCGCCAGCGTGAGGTGTATGAGGCCGTGCTCCGCGTGCAGCGCTATGCCATGAGCATCATGCGCCCCGGCCTGGAGAAAGCGGAATACGAGCGCGTGGTTCGTGTGAATATGGCTGCTGAGCTGGTGAAGCTCGGCCTGCTTACCCAGGAGGAGGTGGATGCCCAGGGGGAGAATCCGCTTTGCGTGCGCAAGTACTACATGCACGGTACTTCTCATTCCCTGGGTATCGATGTACACGATGTCGGCTCCGATACCAAGAGCTTTGCCGCCGGTCAGGTCTGGACCGTGGAACCCGGCATCTACATCCCCGCAGAGGCCATCGGTATCCGCCTGGAGACGGACGTGCTCATCACTGAGGACGGCGTGGAAGACCTCATCCCGAATGCCCCCATTGAGCCGGATGATATCGAACGCCTTATGGCGGCAAAATAATACGAACCACAGATTTTCCAAAAGAGCGGCCATCCTGCCGCTCTTTTTTTGGGGTAGACTCATTCCCGCATGCGGCGGTCGGCGTGGGTGCCGGTCTTGCCTTCCTCGCGTTCCATGGCGCGTTGCTTCCAGAGGGGCAGGTGGCTCTTGCGGGCCTTGCGGCGCTTGCGTGCGGCCACGCGCTCGCGGTGGCGTTCCTGTTCCTCGGCCAGCTTGCGGGCGTGGTCGCGCTCCCGCTGGGCGGTTTCCATGCGCTTGCGGATGCGGGCGGAGTGGTCATTGCCGGCGGGCGTGATGGTCCAGGGGCCTGCGCCGCCGGATTCCGTGATGGGCAGGCAGAGCATCTGCGGGTCGATGAAGCGCATCTGCCGGTAGAGCAGGTCGCGGATGGTGGAGAGCAGGGCCTTGGGCGGGAAGAGTCCGGTGTTGCCCAGCTCGATGGTGAAGGCCAGGCGGATGTGACGGGCCTGCATGCTCATGCGGGCCATCTCGCGCAGGGAGATGCCTTCCTCCGGTTCTTCCTCCGGCGCGCAGAGGGCCGCCGTGCGCAGCAGGAAGAGGCAGTCGCGCACCTTGCGGCAGAGCTTTTCCACCAGCTCGCGCACCTTGGGGCGGGCGTTGAAGCGGTAGTCCTTCACCTCGATGAGCCAGAGCTCTTTCTTGCCGGGGTGGTAGAGCACGAAATCCATCTCCTTGCAGCTGTTGCAGAAGTTCTGCGCGTGGTGGGAGTAGAAGGGGGAGCACTCGAAGCGGCACACGTAGTACCCCGCTTCGAAATTGAAGCGGTGCAGGCCTTCCACGCAGCTGGTACCGGTCTGGAACACGTTCAGATTTCGTCGCTGAGGTTGGGCATGAGGCTGAGGTAGCGGTCTGCCTGTTCCTGTTCGGCTTCCAGGCTGTCCAGGTGGGCCAGCTGGTCGAGTTCCTCGGCTTCGCTCACGCGGGGGCCTGCCACCTGGCCGGCCTGCAGGCCGAAGAAGCGGCGGCTCACGCTGCGGTTCTGCTGCTCAGCCAGCTGGATGACCAGCTCGCGCAGCAGGAAGAGGCTGTGCGTGGTGAGCACCAGCTGCACCCCGGCGCGGCAGAGGGTCATCATCAGGTTCACCAGTAGGGGCAGGTGGCCGGCGTTCAGGTTCATTTCCGGTTCATCCCAGAAGAGGGCGGTGCCGGGGCGCACGGTGCCGTTGCTGAGCAGCAGGCCCAGGGTGCCGATGCGCTTGAAGCCTTCTGCAATGAGGTTCAGCTCCAGGGCTTCCTGACCGGGGCGTTGCAGGTAGAAGCGGCCATTGCGCCGCTGGAGCTTGCCGCCCAGCAGCTGCTCAATCTGTTTCACCACATAGCGCAGGGCCTGGGGCAGGGGGGCGCTGGGTTCGGTTTCCAGCGCGCGGCAGAGCTCCCAGCTGGCGGAGTCCAGCAGCTCCGGGTAGCGCTTGCCGGCCTGCATGTAGCAGGGGTAGATGGAGAGTACTTCGCGCGGGGAGAGGAACACGGCGTTGCTGCTCAGGTAGCGCTCCGGCATGGTGGAGATGCGCAGGCCTTCTTCCTCGCAGTGGGCCTTGAAGGTGAAGGCCATGTCGGCGGTGCCCGGGGGCACCTTGTCGCCCTCCAGCGAGGCGCGCACCCTGGCCACCACATCGTGCCCCCCGCTGCGCGAGGTGAGACTGGTCAGATCCCGCGTGCCGAACACGCGCAGCAGATCCTGCCGCAGGCGCTTCTCCTCGGCCCACACCTCCGGCAAATCGCGCCGGCTGCCGCCGCAGCCCCATTTGCTGATGGCGTAGCAAAGTTTCATGAGGTGGCTTTTTCCGGAATCATTGCCACCCACGATGATGTTGATTCCCGGCACAAAATGGAACGATTCCGGCCGCTGGAATACCGTCATCCCTTCCACCTTCAGCTTGCGTATCATATTACCCGCCATACTATCATATATTGCATGCCGGTGCAAGCACGTAATTTTGGCTTTGTCACTCTCGGTGCAAGCCATATGTGTCCCAAAGATTATGGAAAAATAGTCCTAAACAAGATAAAGGCATAGTATTCTGTGTGAAAATTCGTAGTGGGGTATCAGACGCCTCACCATCGGCAGTAAGCTTTCATTTTGTGTCTCTATCGGCGTAAGTCGCTAACTTTCAATTCGTCAATCGTAAATTGTCAACCGTAAATCCTCGTGTCCCAAATCTTTGGGACACGTGTGGGGTGCAAACTCCTTAGGTTCTGTTTTTGCTTGACAATGGTGTGGTGCTATGCTTGAATACGGTTGCAGGGTGGAAACGCCTTGTCCCGGGAGGGGTCCCGGGCGTTATTCATTAACTTTAAGGCCGCTTGGCGCTTGTCGTCAGGCGGCCTGAATGTTTTTCTTGACGGTGCTTGGGGCGGGAGCATATAATGCGGCTGCCGCTTCTGCGGCATGGTGCCGTGGGGGCGGCATTTTGTTATGAATAACGATAATACCCCCACCAAAGTTGTGACAATTCTTGCGATTGTCTGGTATGTACTTGAAATCTTCGTGAAGACGGTGCAGCTGCTGCGGTGAAGCCCCCAATTGTCCCCGCCCACGGTTCGTCCTGGGCGGGGCGGTTCATTCTGATGCTCTTGCACCCTCATGGTTTTAACGATTAGGACTGAGTTTTTCAAAATGCCTAATTTTGGCTTGCAAGCCGTGCCTGCCTTGCGGTAAACTGGGCGCCATGAAGAAGCTGCTCTGTCTTTCCGTGCTCACTGCCGCGCTGGTCTCCTGCGTGGGTACCAAGGATTTCACCGTGAACACCTTCCCCGAAGGGGCAGATATCACCATCAACGGCGATTATGTGGGCAAGAGCCCCGTCACCACAGAAATTGCGCAGGATAAGACCCTCGGCATTGTGGCCCGCAAGAGCGGTTACGAAATCGCCTCCGAGACGATTTCCCCCGTCACCAGCAAGTTACTTTCCTTTGTCTGGACGGAGAGCGACCCCAAGGCCAAGTATATAGAGGAGGACTCCGTGGCTATCACGCTTAAAAAGATTCCCACCCCCGCCACCTACACCCCCAGCGTGATGCCGAAATACACCGGCGGCGGTGGCTCCACCAAGGCCGCCCTCCCTGAGCCCCCCGCCCTCCGCCCCATGCCGGAGCTGGACTGAAAACTGCCACCTGAGCACTGATTTGGGGATTCGAAAATCCCAAAATTACCCAAAGTTGTAATTTTTGTGAAATTGTGCTTGCAAAAAGGCAAAAAGCGTGTAGAATCTGCGCCGACAAATTGCCGCCGCCCGGTGGCGAACAGAAAACACATCTAATAATAACACACCACTATGGCTCGTCTTTTCGGTATCGAAATTCCCAACGAGAAGCGCGTTGAGGCCTCCCTGTGCTACATCTACGGCATCGGGCCCTCCACGGCTAAGAAGGTGCTGGAGCAGGCCGGTATCTCCCCGGACCTTCGCACCGGCACGCTCTCTGACGCTCAGCTGACCAAGATTGTCCAGGCTATCACCAGCAACAACATCCTCATCGAGGGTGACCTGCGCCGTGAGAAGCAGATGGCTCTCAAGCGTCTGACCAGCATCAACTGTCTGCGCGGCATCCGCCACCGCAAGGGCCTTCCGGTCCGCGGCCAGCGCACCCGCACCAATGCCCGCACCCGTAAGGGCCGCAAGAAGACTGTGGGCGCCAAGAAGTAATTAACCCTTTAAGAGAATATACTGAAAATGGCTGAAGAAACCATCCAGGAAGAAGTGAAGGACGTAGTGGCCGCCGAGGCTCCCGTTCAGACCGAGGCTCCCGCTCCCGCCGAGCAGAAGAAGCCCGAGGGTCGTCGCGACATCTTTGCCGAGCTGGGTCTCGCTGATGATGACGACAAGGTCAAGATTCTCAAGGCTAAGGGCAGCAAGAACGTTACCACCGGTATCGTGCACATCTCCTCCACCTTCAACAACACCGTGGTGAGCGTGACCGACCTGAAGGGCAACGTGATTGGCTGGTCCTCCGCCGGCAAGCTCAACTTCAAGGGCAGCCGCAAGAGCACCGCTTATGCCGGTCAGGTTGTGTGCCAGGACGCTTGCCGCCAGGCCATGGGCCACGGCCTCAAGGAGGTCGAGGTTCGCGTGAAGGGACCGGGTTCCGGTCGTGAGTCCGCTGTGCGTGCCGTGCAGGCCATCGGTCTGGAGATTTCCTCCATCGCTGATGTGACCCCCATCCCCCACAACGGTTGCCGTCCTCCCAAGGCTCGTCGCGCCTAATAGAGTTTAACAAGAACCAAGAAAGATAACAGAACATTATGGCTCGTTACACAGGTCCTACCGCCAAGATCAGCCGCCGTTTCGGCGTTGAGCTCTTCGGTGCCTCCAAGGCTTTCGCCCGTCGTCCCTTCCCTCCGGGTCAGCACGGTGCCCGCGCCGGCCGCAAGAAGAAGTCTGACTACGGCATCATGCTTGCCGAAAAGCAGAAGCTTCGCTTCATGTACGGCGTGCTCGAAGGCCAGTTCCGCAAGTACTATGAGGAAGCCTCCCGCCGCCGCGGCGTGACCGGCGATATCCTCCTGCAGCTGCTGGAGCTCCGCCTCGACAACATCATCTACCGCCTGAACTTTGCCACCACCCGCGCCGCTGCCCGTCAGATGGTCTCCCACGGCCACGTGACCGTGAATGGCAAGAAGGTGAACATCGCCTCCTACTCCTGCAAGCCCGGCGACGTGATCAGCGTGGCCGCCAAGGCTCGCTCCCAGGCTCTGGCCAACCGCTTCGTGGAGCTGGCCGCCAGCGCCACCACCCCCGACTGGCTGGAGGTTGACACCGCCAAGCTCACCGGCAAGGTGACCCGCATCCCCTCCGTCGAGGAGATCGCCCCCATCGTGAACGTGCAGCTCATCGTTGAGCTCTACTCCCGCTAATAACGGGGTTCCCGATAGCACAAACTTCAACCGGCCTGCATGCCTAAGCATGCGGGCCGGTTTGCATTTGATATTGCCATTGCTTGCATCATCGTTACCTTGCTCTTGCGGCAAAATCCCTGCATGTGTCCCAATGTTGGAGTAAAGAGCTCGACAAATTGATGCTTACCTTCGTACTTCAAAATGCTTTACCGCTACCTCCAGTTCCTGGGTTACCTCCTGGCCTTCATCCTCCTTTTCGCCGGAGTCCTCTACGGCCTGCTCTGCATCTGGAGGTAATTTTACTAGTTTCATTCAATTGCTCTTATTCCATAATCCTGATTATTATCATCGGCTACGGGAAGGTATGCGTCCTGTATGTATGAATTTTATAGTTCGATACTCGGATATTGCGATAAGACGTAGAATGAGAAAAACGCAACAGCCACTCATATAGCAGATAACATCATAACAATCTGATGTGGAACTTTTGATGTATAGAGGAGCTACATATTCCCAGAATAGAGATGCCAAGGATATTAGGCAAAGAATGCCGGAGAAGTGGTCAATCGTTTTAGGTGGCTCTTTCCCGGAAACGAGGTAATAGCTAGTGTAGATGAAGGAATAGAAACCAAATCCACACAATAAATCATTGAAGTAGCATTTCAGTATTATAATGTTTGAAAGGATGAACTTGTTGATTAAATAGCATGCAATGACGGTACTGCACGTTGCAATGTGTAAATAAAGACTCTTTCTAGTGCGGTGTTTCATGCAGTTTATATAGTATCTGGTATTGGATAAAATTAACCGCAAGCACACATAAGAACGATGGCTATGATTATAAAGACAATTTTCCAACATCCCGAGTCATCTGATGAACCTCCAGATTTTGGCGGAGCCGCAGGCTCATGCGTTGGTTGGGGGATGTGTGTGGGAGCCTGAGCGGCGGGGTGGTTTGTGCAGGAACCTTCATTTGTTCCTGATTCGTTATCAAACTGCGTGTCCTTTTGTTCTCCTTCGTATTCTTCATCTTTTGAAAGAATCTTAACTTTACAGCCTGTGCGTTCCAGCATGCCAGCTGCAACACAAGGGTTCATTTCCGTTTTATCAGGAAGAATGACAGGGGCGGATTCAACCAGTTGTTTTGCATCAGCAAGTCCCAGATGGGGGTAAATATCGCGCAATGTCTTAATGACCGCAATTTTATTATTTCCAAAGCTGAGCAATTTGAGTCTGCCTGACTTTGTCCCCTTCTGCCTTTCTTGTTTTGATGTACGGAATAGTCCATGTTGTGGTTTAATGAATATATTCTTTGGCTCTACGACATAAGTTCCCTCAATAACATTATTGGATGCAGTTCCCCTCCATGTTATTTGAGAGAAGTGGATGTTGTCGCCTGGGGATTGAAAAGTTATGGAGTTACCGATGATTTGTCCAGTGATTTTTCCACTTCCAACTAGCTCAGTACCGCCTATCACAAGATTTCCGGTAATTTTCTGGGCTTTGGTGTCGAGAACCAGCATTATAGGGGCGGTTATGCCGCCTGCGGAGAGGTTTGTGCACGAGCCTTCCCATACTCCTGATATATTATTATAAAGAGACTCGTGTTGTTCAGGTTCGTATTCTTCAGCTTTTGAAAGAATCTTAACTTTACAGCCTGCGCGTTCCAGCATGCCAGCTGCAACACAAGGGTTCATTTCCGTTTTATCAGGAAGAATGACAGGGGCGGATTCAACCAGTTGTTTTGCATCAGCAAGTCCCAGCTGGGGGTAAATATCGCGCAATGTATTAATGACCGCAATTTTATTATTTCCAGAACTAATCAATTTAATTCTGTCTGCCTTTGATTCCGTCTTAGGAGCCGCTGGTTTCTGTTCAACATGATTCCACAAAGCCGCTCCCAGCGCGACGGCTTCGCGGGAGTAGTGCCACATGTAGGCAGGAAGCCCGCATGCCTCCTCCAGCGTTTCCTTAATCAGCGGAATCTGACTGCTGCCGCCTACGAGAAGCAGCATCTCAGGCTGGTGTTCTGCGGGAATGCGTGATAATAACCCGTGGAGTTTTTGCGCAGCCTTGTCAATGTAGGCTGCAATCATGCTGTTGAAGGTCTCTCGGCTGAGCTCCAACGGTGGGCAAGCACCGTTTTCATGGCTCAGTCGCAGGGCGACTTCCTGTCGTGAGCTGAGCAACTCCTTGCTTCTGCGAACCCTTGGTAATTGAGAAACTGGATTCAGGGTGGTTACACCATGGCTTTTCAGCGATTCTACTGCATAGTTCCACAGTATTTCATCGAACTTTTCGCCGCCCATTTCCATATCACCATCTGTCAGGTGCCCATGAGTTCTTACAGAATCGTGACTACGGGTGACGAGCGCAAAATCCAGAGTACCGCCACCCCAGTCGACAACAAGCGCATTTCTGGCAAAGGCGTGGGCTGCATTGAGCCTGCAATAGGCAAGGCCTGCGGCTTCCGGTTCGGTAGTGAACTCCACATGCTCAAAGCCAGCGGCAAGCGCCGCCTGTTGCAGTTCCTGACACTGGGCGGGAGAGAAATTGACGGGACGGGTGATGGTGGCTCTGGTGACTGGTTCTCCCTGGTAAACCAGTTTTTTTACTTGTTGCCGGATATAGAGCAGATATTCCCTTACCAAGTCTTTAGCAGTCAATTGCCTGAAATCTCCATTGGGAGCCAGATACATGTGAACAGGGGTATCAGACCCCAGCTGCATCTTGAATCCCCGCAGGTAGGTGCCGGAAATATCTTCAATCATATCATCGGCGTCGTCCCCGAAAGAAAAACGCCCGTCAGAATCGATAAAGATTGTGGTAGGAATCAAATCTCCACCGCGGCCGAGCCGGATGGTTTCGGGATGCCCTGTCTGGGGATTAATGTGGCTGACCAGCGTTTTGCTGGTGCCGAAGTCTATACCGATGGCGTGGGAATGCATAATGATTTTTTATTCGTAGTGAAAAATATGCGACAATTTCCAAGAGTTGCCTGAGTTTATTGTTATGTAGATTTAGTCACATGATTTCATAAGCCACATGGGTAAGTGCAGAAGAAAGCCCCACGCTATCCATTTCAAACAGCCTGCAAACTCAGAACTACAGCCTGCCAAGTCTGAACCGCTGGGCCTTCTTTGAGGTTGAGAAGGTGTCGGCTGTTGTTGATGCGCTTGTTTTTCAGAGTTAAGTTTAGCACGGAGCAAATCTGCGCATTCATTGTGCCCCATTTGTTCTGCAATGTAGAGGGGGGTGCAATCATTGCACTTTAAGTTGACGTTAATCGCTGGTGCTTGAAGTAATTCAGACACGCATTTAACATGATTAGCCAAAATGGCGGCACCAAGGGCTGTGGTATCATTATTGCCTTTTTTGTTGATGTCAATGTGCTGTGTTTTACAAAGCTCCCGAACAAGAAGGTGATACCCTGACATTGCGGCTATAACGAGTGGAGTGTTCCCATTGTAAGCGGTAGCGTTGATGTTGACTTCAGCACATTGAAGTAAGGTTCGTAAGCATTCGAGCTTATTCTGCTGCTTTGTTTCCTCATTTGGCATCATTAACAGGATGAGGGGAGTTCCCCCCGATTCTTCTGGAAGATTAACTTGTATGTGTGGAGCTGCAAGCAATTCCCGGACACACTCTGAATGGCACAGGTATGTGGCAATATGAAGCGGAGAAAGTTTGTTTTCTGTCTGGAGGTTTACGTTTATTCCTTTTGCCGAAACCAATTTCTTGACACATTCTGCGTGCCCTGTCTGGCATGCTACGAAAAGGGCACTCCGTCCATGATTGTCCGTTTGGTTTACTTTTATATCAGGTTTAGAGAGAAGTAAATCAACACACTGTGTATTGCCTGACGCGGCAGCCAGTATGAGTGGAGTACAACCTGTATTATCCGCTTTGTTGATATCAATATCATTGATTTCAGTCAGAAATACTATGCACTCCATGTTCCCGGAATATACAGCTTCATATAGAGCGGTTTCGAGATTATTACCGGTGGCGTTAATATCAGTCCCAGCGGAAAGGAGCAATTGAATGAAAGCAATGTCGCCTTTCCCTGCCGCACGAAGCAGATTTGTATCGTACTCATCTGGTTCGATTCCTCTCCTGTTCAATTCGATTCTAGCCTTATTCCTTTCATGTTGAATCTTCTCTTCGGGAGTAGGTGGAACATAGCTCCACAACGCAGCTCCAAGTGCCACAGCTTCGCGGGAGTAGTGCCACATGTAGGCAGGAAGCCCGCATGCCTCCTCCAGCTTTTCCTTAATCAGCGGAATCTGGCTGCTACCGCCTACGAGGAGCAACATCTCGGGCTGGTGTTCTGAGGGTATGCGCGATAATAAACTGTGGAGTTTCTGTGCAGCCTTGTCAATATAGGCAGCAATCATGAGGTTGAAGGTCTCTCGGCTGAGCGCCAACGGTGGACAGGCCCCGTTTTCCTGGCTCAGTCGCAGGATGACTTCCTGTCGAGAGCTGAGCAACTCTTTGCTTCTGCGAACCCTTGGTAATTGAGAAACTGGATTCAGGGTGGTTACACCATGGCTTTTCAGCGATTCTACTGCATAGTTCCACAGTATTTCATCGAACTTCTCGCCGCCCATTTCCATATCACCATCTGTCAGGTGCCCATGAGTTCTGACAGAATCGTGACTACGGGTGACGAGCGCAAAATCGAGCGTACCGCCACCCCAGTCGACCACCAGCGCATTTCTGGCAAAGGCATGGGCTGCGTTGAGCCTGCAATAGGCAAGGCCGGCGGCTTCCGGTTCGGTAGTGAACTCCACATGCTTAAAGCCGGCGGCAATCGCCGCCTGTTGCAGTTCCTGACACTGGGCTGGCGAGAAATTGACAGGACGGGTGATGGTAGCCCTGGTGACCGATTCTCCCTGGTAAACCAGTTTTTCCACCTGTTGCCGGATATAGAGCAGATATTCCCTTACCAGGTCTTTAGCTGTTAATTGCCTGCAATCTCCATTGGAAGCCAGATACATGTGAACAGGGGTATCAGACCCCAGCTGCATTTTGACCCCCCGCAGGTAGGTGCCGGAAATATCTTCAATCATATCATCGGCGTCGTCCCCGAAAGAAAAACGCCCGGCAGAATCGATAAAGATTGTGGTAGGAATCAAATCTCCACCGCGGCCGAGCCGGATGGTTTCGGGATGCCCTGTCTGGGGATTAATGTGGCTGACCAGCGTTTTGCTGGTGCCGAAGTCGATACCGATGGCGTGGGTGTTCATGGTGTCAGGAATGATTGGATTGCGACCCCCAGTACATGAGACAGTTGCGTAAACGTTCAGCCTTGTGTTTATCTGAAACGCAGGGGAGGTTCGCAAGTCTGGCAATTGCAGGCAGGAGTTGTACTATTGTTTCTCGTGAAATGTCTGTTGTGGATTCCCCATTGGGAAGAAGCGATTTCAAAATGCGTACGCATAAATCCGCGGCTTCCCGTTGAAGCGGGAGTCCGTCATTGTCTTTAAGCCAGGGGATGAGGTCGTGCGCATTGGTAATGGCATCTGCCCAATCGCGGATGCGGATGCGTAATCTATCCAGACTGAGAGAGTCCTGCGCCAGCTGCTGATGTTGCCACTTTGCCGTTCCCTGCAGGTTATCCAGCCATCGTCTGGCATCGATTTCAGATTCATCAATCAGGGAGTAGATTTTTTCCATCATGCTGATGTTATCCTGTTGCCTTTCCTGTTCGCTGTTGATGACCCGGTAGACGTCATCCAGCAGTTTGCGGGCTCGGGCACAGTTCTGCTTTTGCTGAATGACGGACCTGACGGAAAAGATTTGTTTATCCAACAGTTGTTCTAATCTGAGTATGCCGCTAAGCTCCAGTATGGCGCTCGCCTCATCTGTTCCCGGATTCCGATAGAGGTGTCGCAACAATACACAGAAACTGCTCCAGGGACAGCCCAGCTGTTCAGCCCTTGAAGAAAGTGCCAGTTGTTGAGGATTCCTTTTCCAGAGACTATGAGCCAGAAGTGCACGTTTGAGTGCCAGTTCATCGGTAAACGAGGACAGTAGTTCCCGGCAGTCTTGCCAGAATGATTCAGGAGCTGTTTTGGCAATGAGGCCTAATGGCGCGCTGATGGGGATAACGCAAGAAACCAGGTCCTGCATAAAACCGTGAACGCGATTTGCTTTGGAAACAATAGACTCCCAGTTATCTTCATTCCAGTAAATGTGGTCCCATTTATGAAGTACTGCTATGCTGTTATCTAACGAAGAGCCAGGCAGACATCCGCTGCGGAATGCCTCCAAGTCCGATTCGTCGCTTTCTCTTCCTGTTGGAGAAAACACATAAAGCAAAGCGTCAGCCTCTTGACCGTTAATGAATTGTTTAGCTATGGTTTCGTGTTCTGCAACATCAGCCCCGGTACCGGGGGTGTCTGTGATGTGGATATCCCGTAATGCTGGAGCATCAGAAAAGAGCTCCAACCATGCGGCGCGTCGAACCCGGTTCAACACATCTGAGGATTTGCCTGTCCAATCTTTTTGAAGTTGCTCTATGGGGAAAGTTTCTGGCTGGGTGTCCTGCCAGTGAACAGTAAAAGTATCCAGCTGTTCTCCGGAGGCGTACGAGATACGGTTGATGGTGGCGGTTGCCTCTTCTACCCCGGTAATAGCGAGTTGCCTGCCGATGAGCGCATTAATAAGTGTACTTTTGCCTGTTTTCATGCGGCCGAAAACAGCTACATTAAACGGAGATTGCAGATTAGCAGCCAGCACACGCAGCTCTTGCTCTTTTTTGTTCAAGAAATCGTATTTGCCCATGGCATCAGCCAACTGCAGGAGAGAATCTCTGTAGGTGAGATGTATCCTGTTGGCTGCCAGTGTGCTTTCTGTGTTCATATGTATATGCCCTTATTGTGCTTTCAGAATTCGCAGTATGGCATGCAGTTGTTCCTCATCTTGTTTTAGCTCTGTCTTTGCCTCTGCGAGAGCCTTTGCATCCATTTTACTTCGGTCAACGATTGATTGATAGGCTTTGTTAAGCTCTTGAGAGCGTTGCGTAAGAGCGGTCTGGAGTGAGTCTTCAACGTGCTGACTATACCGCTCATTGAGTTTGCGCAGAGTGAATGAGATGTTGTTATATATAGAGGAAATGTTTTTGACAAGTTCGTTCCGGGCTTGCATTTTGGCTGAGTCCAAAGCATGTTCTGCTCGTTCTTCGCTGGCAACGGCTCCGCCCCACATAGCACCGATAGCGGCACCAACAAAACCTCCGACGGCAGTACCAATGACGGGAATGACACTACCTATGGCACCCCCTATGAGCCCCCCGATATTGCCACCTATGGTGCCACCCATGGCAATAGATTTAACCTGATTCCATTTTGCATCCCCCTTTTCTATTCCTTTTAATACTGAGGCGAAGGCATTTGTGTTTGGAAACTGAGATTGCTGAGAGATTTCTGTAGAAGTTTCGCTTTCTGTGTTTTCTGTTGAAGTGAGTTCTTCGAATAGCTGCTTGATTCCCTGGTCGTATCGTTTTTGAACTTCTGTGATGCAGACAGAAGCGGTTTCTGGCAGTTTTTCCTGAATGGTGGCGATTATCTCACCAAGATTCTTGGTAGAGGTTGCCTTGTTGATTTCATTTTCCAGAGATGCCTGCATTTCCCCATTCGGTCTGAGCTGGGCACAGTATTCTTCACAATCTGACTGAATGCGTTTGAAGCCTCTGTTAATTTCCTTCTGTAGCTGCGGCAACCGGGATTGCTGCCATTCGCGGAGTTCATCCTGAGCCAGTTTTATCGCTTTTTGAGTAGCCTGTTGTTTTTCTGTGGAATCCGCCTGCAGGATTTCTTTACGCTGCGAGAGAGCAGCCTGGAGGGCTTCCAGCATGGGGGCAGCATAGCGGATTGCTTTTGATTTAATGAGTTGCCTTTGCTTGGCTATGAGCCCATTCTGCATGAAATGAAGGAGGGCTGGGTAACCGCTCATCTGCAGCAATTCCATATCTTGACATTGTGCCGATTCTTGCTTTAATACGGCATCTGTGATGAAGTATGGAATCCTGGCACTATTAACTTTTAAATGGCGGGAAAGGATTTCCAGATTGTTGTTTTTTCTGGCGATTGCGGCTTCTTCACTGACCACGCTCGCTTTGGTCTGAACAAAGAAGATGTGCGGAGTAATTTTCTGGACGGTGGAAAGATGTACCAATTCTTCCATGCCTATGGGAGACTCAACACTATCAGTCACAAAGAAAACGGCATCCGCTTTAGGCACGTGCTGCCATGTGATTTTTTTGTGTTCTTTGAAAAGTCCGCCGAGCCCGGGGGTGTCGATGATGACCAAACCACTTTTAAGCAGTTCTGCGTCGGAGATAACCTCGATGAAATCCACGTGCTTCTTGTTGAGTGGATTGCCTTTTTCTGTGCCATAGTCTTCTACTTCATCGGCTGTAATGGCAATCGGCTTCTGCCTGGTTTCGGGTTCAAAGTGCACTCTGTAGCTGCTTTTAGCGCCATAGTGGATTTTGTAGACAGTGGAGGTGGCTATATCGGATGAGGTCGGGACGAGCTCATTCACGCCAAGCAAGGCATTAATAAAGGATGATTTTCCCTTTTTGATTTCACCCATGACGATGAGACGGAAGATGCCCGCACCCCATGCTTTGATGTTGGTGACGAAATCTTCGCTCTCCTCTGTATTGGTGAGCTTGCTATGCAATTTGGAAAGGGCGAGCAGAGAATTGGTGAACTGTTCCATAGTATTCAGTTGGGTGGTAAAAATTAAAGAGCGCAGATAAATGAATCGTCTGAAAAGAGATTTTCAACCAGATTGATGGTCATGTTAGCGGAGCTTACGCCAGTAGAGACTGAGGCCGCGATATCTCCCGTCGTGGCAAATGTTTCCAGCCCGACAAAGGTTCCGACAAATCCACCAGCAAACATACTCAGATTGTTTATGATACTTTCCATATCACTAAGGTTACCCAGAACTTGCTGGTCTGGAAGAGAAATATCAGTAGCCGTGTAGTAGAAACCACTATCCTGCCATGCCTGCATGAACTTTTCCAACGGATAAGCAACCCCCTGGCCATTCGGTACGCCTGAATCATTGAGAATTACTTTGGGGTCCAACGGATCGGAGATATCTATTCCTGTTACGAGTACCGCATGATTAGCCGCTACATCCCCAAAATCCACATTCCATGTGTGACTCATCCACTGTTTGAGTTCTGATAATGGGCCGGAATCCCAGAGTTCCAGTGAATCAACTCCCACAATCAGGCCATGACCCATGGATAGCTCTGAGGCAAGGTCTGATATGGTTGCACCATATATGGTGTGGGTAGGTATTCCGTTCATTTCCAGAAGATGACCGATATCTGAGGGAGATGTTCCCACCCCTGGCATATACCAGCCGTTTGTTGCTGATATGAACATGGCTTCAACCTGGGACAGTGGAGTGTCTGTAAAGAGGTTGAGAATAGCTCGCTCTGCTTCGACTGCGCAGTTATCGGGCATAATCTGCTGCGTCCAGTCGTATACATCCGGAGTGCCGATAAGAGTAGATTGCGGTTGGAACGCATCTACTATGGCGTATCCTGTTGAAATAATTTGTGCGACATCCTGGGCATTGATGTCCTGAAGAGAATCGATTAGGGGATCTATATCTAACATAGTGTATGGGGCTTAGATTTTGCTTTTCTGGAGGGTTACTTCTTGTTTGCGGATGAGTCGGTTGTTTACTATTAATCCTGTTGATTTTTTTTCTGAAATTATAGGAGTGCTGTTTTCTGGAAGAGTGTAGGCAATGGCAACGGCTCGTTGATGTTCTGGATTCCAGGTATCTTCGTCGATTAACTCGCAATGGTGATGTCGCAATTCGGAGCGAATCCGGGAAAGAATTTTTTCTAATTGTTCGTTGTTTTTACCCTTGTATGATCTAATGAAGGTGTTGATTTCATCGTACAGATTGACTGCGCAAAGTGCCTGCTTTTCAATATTACCTGTTTCGTCATCAATCTCAGACAACCTGTCTTTGATTAATTCTTTTAGGTTTGAATCT
The DNA here is from genome assembly GCA_015062005.1 of Akkermansiaceae bacterium. Taxonomy (GTDB): domain Bacteria; phylum Verrucomicrobiota; class Verrucomicrobiia; order Verrucomicrobiales; family Akkermansiaceae; genus Akkermansia. The sequence continues at coordinate 18,445 of SUVL01000007.1, read as the reverse complement.
GTAATACAGTCAGTCAATGCTAAAATCGCGGCAGTTTCGAACCCTTTATTTGTCGCAGGCTGAAGGACAAGAGGCTCGGAAATGGAAGCGGCACAGGTATTTTGATGGGGACTTTTTTTTATTTCTGGCAACGGATTCAGTTTGCATATATCAAAATCATCCACAGCAGACTTTGACGGGAAGCCCCGTGAAATGGGACACTCGTCCGACCCTGCTTTTGCCATTCTTTGTAGGAAGACGATGATTTTTTTTATTTCACTCCAGCGAAGTCTGCGTTGGAGTGAGCGAGCAGCACATATGAGTGTCCGGATAAGGCGCTGAATCAGTTTGGGGAGAGGACAAGTCATGTCTCTGCAATGCTATGGTAGGTACTTTTGAAATGCCTGTGTTGCGGCTGCCTGAGTTTTGTGTTTTTTCCATTGGAAAGGTTGTCACTCCCCCTCCATGAGCAGCACGGAGCCGGCGGGGGCGTGGTGGGCGGCGAGGATGGAGGTGCGCTCCTCGATGGTGAGGGTGCCGGGGTGGGGCGGGGTGTGGGTGATGCGGCGGGTGGTGCCATCCGGCTGGCAGATGGTGAAGGCGGAGATGCTGGCTGCCTGCTGCGGCGCGAATCCGGTGAGGGCGCCGCTGGTGGCTATCTGCTCCGGAGTCTGCCAGTAGAAGCCGTCCGAATCTTCGTGGTTGGGTACGTCCGGGTAGCGGCACCGGGCGCAGCGGTAACCCAGGGTGCGGCCTTTGAGCTCCTGTGTGCTGCCCACGGGCAGGGCTTCCCATTCACCATCTGCTGTTCGCTGGAGGTCGATGGGGATGCGGTGCACGGCCTGTTGAATCTGCATGAGCTCGTGTCCCCCGCAAGCCGGACAGGTGAAAATGATTTTAGTGGCCATAAAGATACGTTACGTTTTATAATATGTCGCAAAACAGATAGAAAGTCAACTTTAATTGCAGGTTAGACGTGGAGAAATTCTGTGCAGCTGCACAAACTGCTTGCAATAATGTCACTAAAATGCTATTTTTGCAGCGTGGAGACGCAAGACCAGTCCGATTTGAAGAAAAGCATTAAAATTTGGCTGAAGGCGAACAATTACAGTTACGCCTGGCTGGCGGAGCGTTGCTATGTATCAGAGGCCACGGTGCGCAACTGGATGGCCAAGAAGCTGATACCGGCGGCCAAGGTGCATATCATCCGGGAGATGGTGAAGGAGCTGCCCCTGGTGTTGCCCGGCCGGGTGCAGGTGGAAGAGGAGACGAAGATAACGCTGAGCCTGGATGCCGCTACTCGCGCTGCGCTGGAGAAGCGTGCCTTTGCGCAGGGCAAGACGCTTTCTGAGTTCCTGGCGGATGAGGTGCCGCGCCTGGGAAATTGATTTTTATCTGATCCTCTATGGATGGCCTTGTGGATGCGCTGCCGCCCGGTACTCTGCTGGGACATTATCGCTTGCAGGCGGCCGCGTCGCGCGGCGGGTTCGGGGTGCTGTACCGCGCGTGGGATGAGAAGCTGAACCGCCCGGTGGCTGTGAAGGAGTGCTTTCCGGCATCCATCTGCCGGCGCGATGGCAGTACCGCTGCTAATGCAGCGGTAACTAGTCGCTTCTGTCTCCGCTAAAGCTACGCCGAGACGGGTCGCTCAATGAAATACTTGCTATCGCAAGTATGTAAATACCGCTGCGAGCAGCGGTATGAAAGCACTGCTATCGCAGTGCATGAAATACATGCCTGTGGCATGTATGAAATCCCTCATGCTAGCACATGAGGGATTGGAATTTGACGTTCCGTCAAGGCAATATTCTTTAACTGCCGGAGCAATAATTTGTCCGGGTTTCTTCCCACTCGGGGAGCTCGTGGCCGATGAGCCAGGGGGTATACTCCGCCGGAATGGGGGATTGGATGGCGATGCGCCGGCCATCTGCCGGGTGGTTGAAGGCGAGGCGCCAGGCGTGCAGCATGAGCCGGCCGGGTCTGGCTTTCTGCCGCTGGGGGTGGGCGTAGATGGGGTCGCCGATGAGGGGGTGGCCCAGGTGCAGCATGTGGACGCGTATCTGGTGGGTGCGGCCGGTGTGCAGGGTACACATGACGAGCGAGGAATCAGTGGCGGCATCGTAGTGCAGCACTTCCCAGTCGGTGATGGCGGGTTTGCCGCTGCCGGGGTTCACCACGGCCATTTTGAGGCGGTTGACCGGGTGGCGGCCAATGTTGGTGAAGACGGTGCCTTTCGGTTCCTTCGGGCAGCCCTGGACGACGGCGAGGTAGATTTTTCCGGTGTCGCGCTCGGCGAACTGGGTGGTGAGGGAGAGGTGGGCCTGGTCGTTCTTGGCGACCACGATGCAGCCGCTGGTGTCTTTATCGAGCCGGTGGACGATGCCGGGGCGCTCCACGCCGCCGATGCCGGATAAATCGCCACAGTGGAAGAGCACGGCGTTCACGAGGGTGCCATCCGGGTTGCCGGCGGCGGGGTGTACCACCATGCCGCTTTCCTTATCGATGACGATGACGTGCTTATCCTCGAAGAGCACGGAGATGGGGATATCCTGCGGCTGGGCTTCGGCAGGTTCGGGCTCGGGGATGTTCACCTCGATGCGCATGCTGCGCTCCACCGGGGTTTTGGCCTTGGTGGATTTGCCGTTCACGGTGATTTCGCCTTCCTTGATGAGGGCCTGGATGCGGGCGCGGGAGAGCTCCGGCAGCTGGGCGGCGAGGTACTGGTCCAGCCGGGTGCCGAGCTGGTCTTCGACGATGATGAGCATGGTTACATGCCGGTGGGGTTATCGATGAACACGGTGGGCAGCCCGAAGCGGTCGGCCAGCAGCTCGCCCAGGGCTTTCACGCCGAAGGTTTCGGTGGCGTAGTGCCCGGCAAAGAGGATGTTGATGCCCATATCGCGTGCGGCGTTGCTCACCCAGTGGTTTTCCTCGCCGGTGAGGTAGGTGCCGTAGCCCTTGGCGTGCATCTGGTAAATCTCCTCGCCGCCGCCGCCGCTGCACAGGGCGATGCGCCCGGCGGGCAGGGTGGTATCATGTACCACGCCGGTGACCGGGGAGCCGGTGATTTCGGCGTACTTTGCCCGCAGCTCACCCACGGTGCCGGGGAAGATGCCGGAGAGGCCGATGAGGGTGCCGTGGTAGTCCACCTCCGGCTGCACATCGGTGAGCCCCAGGGCTTTGGCAATGCCGGCGTTGTTGCCGAGCTGCGGGTGCAGGTCCAGGGGCAGGTGGGCGGAGTAGATGGCCAGGTTGTGGCTCAGGCAGGAAACGAGTTTCTGCTTCCACCAGCCTTTGACGGCTTGCAGCCCGCACCAGTAGATGCCGTGGTGCAGCACCAGCAGGTCGGCTCCGGCGGCAATGGCATCATCGATGCTCTTCTGCGAGCCATCCACCGCCAGGGCTACCTTGGTCACGGTGCCGTCATTCTCTACCTGCAGGCCGTTCATGGCTACGGAGGCATCGCGTATTTCGCTGATGCGCAGGGTGGAATCCAGCAGGGAAACGATTTCGGAAAGGGGAGTGCTCATGGTGTGATTATTCGGCGTTGCCGGGGTAGACGGTGCGGTTGGCGATTTCCTTGTTCAGGCGCTTGTTGAATTCGCTGGCCATATCGTAGCCGCTGTCGCGCAGGTAGCGGCCCAGGGCGGCCACTTCCACGAGACGGCACATATCACGGCCCGGGGCTACGGGCAGGTTGAGGTGCTCCACCTCCACGCCCAGGATGTTGATGTACTTGCGCTCCAGACCGAGGCGCTCCAGCTCGGTCATTTCTCCGCTGAAGAGGTTGATGACGAGGTCGATGCGCTTTTCCTTGCGGTAGGCTTTCAGGCCGAAGAGGTTGGTTACGTTGATAATGCCCAGCCCGCGGATTTCGATGAAGCCGCTGCTCAGCGGGGGAGCGGAGGCAATGAGGTCGCCGCCCAGGTTGCGGATGCGCACCATGTCGTCCGCCACCAGGGAGGAGCCGCGCTCCACCAGACCGAGGGAAATTTCGCTCTTGCCCACGCCACCCTTGCCGGTGATGAGTACGCCCACACCGCGGACGTCGACCATGCAGGCGTGCATGGTGGTGCTGTCCGCAAACTCGTTTTCGAGGATGTAGGTGGCGCGGTTCACGAAATCCATGGTGAGCAGCGCCGTGCGGAACACGCAGAGGTTGTAGCGGTCTGCAATGGCCAGCACATCCGCCGGCACATCCACCCCGCGGGCAAAGATGAGGCAGGGGGCATCCAGACTGCAGATGTGATCCAGGCGTTCCTCGCGCTCGGCCTGGGTCATGGTGCCCAGGTAGGCCATCTCCGCCGCGCCGAAGACCTGGATTCGCTCGTGGGCAAAGTAGCCGAAGTAGCCGGCCAGCGCCAGGCCCGGGCGGTTGAATGCCGCCTGCACGATGGGGCGGGACATACCCAGCGGGGTATTCAGCAGCTGCATTTCCAGGGTGCTGCGGTAGGTTTCATAGAAACGGGATACCGGAACCTGCTCTACTTTGCGGACTATGGGCTTCTTCATCTGCCGCCTATTCTACATGAAGGCTCGCGGCGGGTCAAGGGATTTTAGCCCTTGTGCAATGGGCGGAAATGTGTTAGCATGCGGCGCTCTCATGCAAAACGTCTCTCTTGCTCCACAATCGTTCCTGCCGCATATCAACGGTCTGCGGGCCCTGGCTATTCTGGCTGTGCTGCTGTATCATCTGGATGCAGAGCTCTGCCCCTGTGGTTATTTCGGGGTGGATGTGTTTCTGCTCATCACTGGTTTCCTGATGTTCCGCTCCGAGTTGAGCGGAGAAAAACTGCCCGGGCTGCGCTATGGCGCCTACCTGAACCGCAAGGTGTGGCGACTGGCTCCACCCGTGCTGGCCGTGGGGCTTCCGCTGGTGCTGGCGGGGGCTGCGGTGCTGCAGCCGGATTTGTACAAGGTGATGCTGGGCACCTTTGCCGCGGCCTGTGCCGGGGTGAGCAATGAATATGTGGCGCACAGTGGCGATTATTTCAGCCCTGCCACGCAGGATAACCCGCTGATGCACCTGTGGTATGTGGGGCTCACGGTGCAGCTCTACCTGCTGCTGCCGCTGGTGGCGAGGCTGAGTGGCCGCTGGCGGCATGCGGTGTTTGCCCTGCTGGCGGTGCTTTCGGCGGGGCTGTACTTCTTCCTGCAATATGGGGATGAATGGGACGCCCTGCTGCCGCTGGTCACGGTGATGCTGGAGATTTTTCCGCCGTATTACAGCCTGGCAACCCGCCTGTGGGAACCGCTGCTGGCCGGCCTGGTGCTGGTGGCGCCGCTGCCGCGCCGTGAGTGGATGCGCACGGGGCTGGCCATATGGGGCGCGGTGCTGCTGATTCTCCCGGTCTGGTGGTGCGAGACGGGCTCTCCCATGGTGCTGCCCAGCCTGCTGGGGACGGCCCTGCTGCTGCGCTATGGAGCGCATGGCCCGGTGGGCTCCCTGCTGAACTGGCGCCCGCTGCAGCAGGTCGGCGCTGTCTCCTTTTCCCTGTACCTGGTGCATTGGCCGGTGATGGCGCTCTGGCGCTATGCCACTTTTGACGACGTGGGCGTTTCGGACAAGGTGGGCATGGTGGTGCTCTCCTTCCTGCTGGCGTGGGGCCTCTGGCGGCTGGTGGAATCCCGCTGCGGGGGCTGGGGCAGGGGACTGCGCTATGCCGGCGCCGTGGCGGTGCTGGCGCTTGCGCTGCCGGGTGGTGTGAGCCAGTGGGTGTACGCTGATGCTGAGCTTCAGAAATCCCTGCCCAATGCCATGGATGAGGAGGAAATGCAGTTTTCGCACTATATTCTGACGGGGCGCGCCAAGGCTGCTGATTTGAACGGCTTTCCGAGCCGCGCTTTCCAGCACGTGCCGCTGGTAGCCGGAAATGATGTGGGCGAGCCGGTGAGCTTTTTCCTGATGGGCGACAGCCACGCCTGGCACCTGCACTACGGGCTGGATAAACTGCTGCGCGAACGCGGCGGTATGCGCGGCCTGTATCTGAACAACTCCTGCGTGCCGGCCTGGAATTGCTTTATGGAGATGCAAGGCGGCAATGCCCGCTGGAACCGCCAGCGCGGGGAGCTGCTGCTGGCCTGGCTGGAGCGGCAGAAACACATCCGCACCGTGGTGATTTCCTGCTACTGGCACTTGCGCTTTTCTGCCGGCAGCATGCGCGACTGGAACCTGGGCCGCATCCCGACGGCAGATATCCGCCGCCACATGGAGGAGGGGCTGCGCGAGACCACCCGCCGTCTGAAAGCAATGGGCAAGCAGGTGCTGGTGCTGCGCGATAACCCTTTCCACCCTCGCAGCACTAACCATGTGAACCGCTACCTGCGGCGCGACCTGCTGGGCCTGGAATATGAGCTCCCTCTCCAGACGCTGGAGCAGTACGCCGAAGCGACCGCCACGGAAGAACCCTTCATGCAGAGCCTCGAACGCCTGCAACTGGCCACGGTGGTGGATATTTCACCCGCGCTGGAGATGCAGGGAACCTACCCGCTGCGGATGGATGGCATGTTCCTGTACCGCGATACGAATCACCTGAGCCGCTATGGCTCGCTGCGTGTTGCGGAGTTGCTGCTGGAGCTTCTGAAACCGTGAAAACGGCTCAGAAGGGCAGCACGTCAGAGGCTTCTAAGAAGTTCGTCTGGCGGATGTACTGTGCCCAGTCGCTGAATTGCTTGCGCTTGGCCGGCTCTGCTCTTTCCGGATTCCACGCGGCTATCTGGTCGGCTTTTTCTGCGGCTTCCGCATAGCGCTTCTGGTAGAGCAACTGCATGACGGCACCTGAGCCCGCGCTGTACAGGATATGCCAGTCTGCCGGGGTGGGGGATTCTCCGGTCGCCGGCTTCATGCCCAGCACTTCCTCATAATCGCGCAGGGCCTCTTCATGACGGGCGGCGCGGGAGCAGAGGGTGGCGTGGTGCAGCAGCACGCGGTAGCGCCACCACGTCGGCAGGGTTGCATCCGTAAGGGATTGCCCGACGATGTGGATGGCTTCTGCCCGGCCTTCATCGGTACCCAGAAGTGCTTTGTTGTTGGCGAGCACCGCATTGGCCAGCACTTTGTCCTCCGGCCTCATGTCCGGGTTGTTTCTCATCAGCCGAACCAGAATGTGTTCGGAGTCTTCGAGATGCCCCAGCCGGAGCAACACGGCGGCATGGCGGATTCCTGCCTTGATTTTCAGTTCTTCGCTGCGGCTGGCGCAGAGTTCATAGAGTTCTGCGGCCCGTTTCAGAGAATCCGGCGTGGCGATGAATTCGGATTCGCGGGCAGCCATGTAGCGCGCGCGTTCGGCAAAATCACTTTTGGGGTATTTACGCAGCAGCATGTGCAGGGTGTTCAGCGCTTCCACATGCTGCCCCCGGCTGGATTGAAGACTGGCCAGATGCAGGGTAAGGACGGCTACCACACGCGGGGAACGTACTTTCCCGGCGGCCTGCTGTATCATGTCTATTGCCTCTCTGGGTGCATCGACTCCGTCTTCTGTGCCGGAGATGCGCCTGATGGCTTCCTCTTGCAGGGCAAAAAAGCGGAGCTGGCGCTCATCACTCAATTTGGTAAGGTTATCGTTTAAGACGGCGCTTTGTTGCAGAAGTTCGCGTGTGGTGCCAGGGGCGTGCCTGAGCTGCAGGTAGGCCTGGTCCATTTCCAGGTCGGCCTGCAGCTGCATATTGGGCGCCGGCTGGGAGCGCAGGAAATCGATATCGGCCTGGGCTTTGGCGGCATCTTTATCCAGCCAGTAGGCAATGCGGGCCAGCAGGAGTTCGTAGTGCTGCTCTTTCGTGATATCCGGCATGTTGAGCACGGCTTCCTGGGTGGCAGTATCACCGGAGCGCAACGCGCAGATGAGCGCATTGGTCAGCGCAGGGGCGCGCAGCGTGTCAGAGGCATCCCGGGCGCAGGATAGATAGTTGCGGGCTGTGGATTCTGCATCGGGGCTATGCAACTGGTTTTCGTAAAAGCGTTTCAGTACATCATCCCCCTGAATCATCCCCAGGTATAGCAAGGCTTCATGGGTTTGCCCGCGCTCCAGGAACCAGCGCACTTGCTCCAGCAGGATGGTGCGGGTGGCCGGTTCGTGGGGGCAGGTGGCGGCGGCATTGTTGGCGTAGGTTACATCCGGCGTAATCTCCAGGGCGCCTTCCGGGGTCTGGAGGTGCTGCTGGATCAGCAGCGCCAGTGAAGCCCGGCGTGATTTGAGGGGCTCGGCCATCCATTCCTTCAGCTTGACTCCGGCATATTCGCTGCTCTGGAAGGCGCCGTTCTCGTGCAGTCGCCGGAAGGCTTCCTCCAGAAGTGGTGAATCGGGGTGAGATGAAATGAAATGGAGCAGAGTCTCTTCTCCCTTGCCGTCATCGTAGGTTGAGAGTATCTGGTCATCATTGGCAACAGGGGCTGAGCTCCCTTGCTGCTTCTGCGGCCGGGCGGTCACCCTTTCCCGCTTTTCTGCTGCTTCCTTGGCGTAGTAGACGGATGAAAGGGCGAGCCGGGCCCTCTGCCGCATGATGAGGGGCAGGGTGCGGTCTGCCTCCATCAGCCTGCACTGCTCTATGGCTTTTTCAAATTCTCCGCGGTTGCGCAGGTTACCTATTTCCAGCAGGTGCAGAACGGGCTGCAATTCCGGCTGCTCCCTGGCCAGCTGGCGGAGCCGCTCCAGGGCGGAGTTGTCCTGGCTGTAGGGCTGGCGCAGCCAGTGCTCTGCTAAAGCGGCTGTGGCAAGCGTGGCAATTTCTTTATTGCTGCTGGTCACCATGGGGGTGGCGATGACGGCGAAATCCACGCTGTTGCTCTTCCAGGCGCAGTACAGCAGCCCCTTGGCTGCGTAGGGGTACAACCTGTGCTCTGTGGGAATGTGTTGGAGCGAAGCCGCAGCTTCCTGCAAGCGGCCAAGGGCGATGAGGGCTCTTCCTCTCCAGAAGTCTGCTTCGGGCGAGGTATCCCCTTGCAGGGCATCCAGCGCATCGGCTGGGCGGTTGTCCCGCACCAGTGATTCGGCTTTCTGGGTGTCTGCCAAGGCGGCAGAGCCAGCCAGAAGGGTAAGTGCAAGGAGAAAATGCGGTTTCATGGTGCTGGTGGAGAGAGGTTGCAGTAAAATCAGGATTCGGTATCAGGCGCAGGGGGCGGATATATGCCCTCCTGCCACAGGAATTGTGTGATGTAGCCCAGCCCGGAGCGGGTGAGCGCTGCCCGTTTGCTATCGTTTTTCACGCGGTTGACGGTGCAATTCTGTTGCAATGTGGGCATGGGGCTGCAGGAAATAATGCAGGGCTGGCTGACTTCCCTGTCGGCAGGGTAGATGCCGATGGGCACCCCCTCTGCCGTGAAGGCGATTTCCAGGGAGCGGGGGCGCGAGCACTCGTCCCTGCTTCCCTTGTAAAGGAACGGGTGGCGGCGCAGTATGTCCATGGTACCCACGCAGGGAACCGCCACGCGGTAATGCTCCTTCAGCGTGGAAAAATATCTCTTGAGAGAGAAAGGGGTTCCATTCTTGCAGGCCATGAGCACATCGGTGGGATTGAAGCCTGCCAGGTTCATCCCGTTATAGTGGCCGTGCTTGTTTTCGCCCATGTAGAAGTCTGCAAAGCGGCTGTTAATCATGAGGCCGATTTCCAGGTGCAGGTGGGCGCGGGTTTTGTTGAGCCCTACGCCGCTGTAGCCGAGTCTGCCCAGCACATTCCCGGTGCCGACATGCTGCCCCACGCTGCAGGTGACGGAGGCCAGGTGCGCATACAGTGAGTAGATGGTTCCTTCCGGCACCTGGTGGGCTACCACCACATAGCGGCCGTAGTTGCTGTGGCGCGGATTACTGCTGGCATGCACCACCCGTCCGGGGGCCACCGGGTGTACCTCATCCTGCGGCTCCCCATTGGCATCGCGGTAGATGGGCTTCACGTCGATTCCTTCGTGAAAACGGCTGTACATCACGGCTCCGCCCGGGCTCGGGCGGAATGGATTGCGCACCATGCCGTAGGTCCCGGCCTGCCAGGGTCTGGATTTGACGCCTTCGAAGGTGCGGTCCACGTACACGTAGTAGTCATCCTTCCCCGTGGTGAAGAGGGCTTTGTTTGCCGTGGGAAGACGGAAAACCAAATCCTGCGGGGCTGCCCAGGCGGTGCAGCAGAGCAGGGCCAGTGTCGTTATGAGCCGGGGGAGCGTCACTGCTTTTTATTTCGGGTGGCGGAGGAGTACAATTCGGGGATGATGCGGCCGTGCTCGTCCTTCATCGGGGCTGCTTCCTTGGGCAGCTCAGGCTTCGGGCGCGGGTCATCATCCAGATAGCGCTTTTCCTCGATTTCCGGGTCAACCGGCTCCAGTGTTTCGCTGATGCGCCTGAGGTCATAACCATTCAGACCGCCCCAGATGATAAGCTGACCATCGGAAATGCCACAGTCAATTTCCATGGGGTCAAAGGCCAGACCATCGATAACCGGCAGAATGTGCTTGCCGAGGTTCTGCTGGGTTTCCGTATACAGGCGCATGCGGTATTCCTTGGGGGTGTAGAGCACCATGCCGTAGGAGCCGTCATCTGCCATGAAGGATTTGAACTTCTCAAAGTGCTTCAGGCTCATGATGGGCATGCGGTTGTACATGCGGCCATTGTAGCGCACGTTGAACGCAGCACCTGCCTCCGGGTTGGAGGACTCGGTCAGGAAATAGGCTTTGTACTGCTTCTGCTGGCAACTGCCCAGCAGCAGTACCCCTGCCGCTGCACAGAAAATGGTAAAAATGTGGTTCATCGCGTAAATCGGTTGGATTATGGGGTTAGCCGCGCACCAGGTGACGGCTGTGGATGCAGTAGTTTGCACCGCTCCAGAGGGTGAGAATGACACTCAGCCACAGGGCAATTTCGCGGAACCACCAGCCGCTCTCGCCGATGCTCAGCGAACGCAGGGGCTCGAACAGGTTGCCGCCATAGGCCAGCTGCGCCATGCAGGCTATGCAGTAGGTGAGCTGGGCGGCGGTCTTCCACTTGCCCAGGCGATCCGCCGCTATCACCACTCCTTGAGCCACTGCCAGCTGGCGGAGCCCTGTCACCAGAAACTCCCGGAAGATGATGAGAATGGATACCCAGAATGGGCATATCCCCACGGCGGTCAGGTAGATAAACGCTGCACTGACCAGAATCTTATCTGCCAGCGGGTCCATCAGCTTGCCGAAATTGGTTATCAGATTGTATTTGCGGGCCAGGTAGCCGTCGAAAAAGTCCGTGATGGCGGCCACAACGAACGCCCACAGTGCGATGCAGGCGGTCATGGAAATGGGCTTGAACCATCCCCCCGTCACTTCATTGATGTGGGGCGAGACACTGCCATCAATGGCCAGAGCCACCGTATAGACAATGACGAGGATGATGCGGGAAAGCGTGATGGTGTTTGGCAGATTCAACATTGTATCACCTGTTTTATATCCCGCCGACTGCCAACTTGCAAGCAGAAATCAAGCCTGTATGCCAAAAACAGGCACATTTTGTGACAGATTCTTTGCTTGAATCCGAAACTGTTTTTGCTATACTTGCCCGCATGAACGCTTTTCGCGCAACCATCCTTGTGCTTCTCATTGCCACCGTGGGACTCATGTTCTACGCGTTTACGGTGCTGCTGCCGGCGCGCCAGATGCAGTATGAGATGTATCAGACTCAGTTGAAAATCAATGAGTATGAGAAGCGCCAGCAGGAGCACGATGCCCGCATGTCCCAATTGGGGAAGGATGTGGATGCCCCCGAGGTTGCTGCTGCCCGCGCCGCTGCGGAGGAGGAAGCCAAGAAGAATGAGGCCGAATTGAACGCCGCAGAGGAGACCAGCGTGCTGGCTTCTGCCAAGCGTCGCCAGGAAATTGAGGAAGCCGCTACCGCTGCCGAGGATGCCGCCAAGCCTTCTCCCCTGGGGGCGGTGACCGCATATCTGGAGGATTGCGCCGTGTTGCTTTTCAAGGCAGAGGGAAACATGCCGGTGAATGAAGGCCTGATTATAGCAGTGCAGCGCGAGGACTACATTGTGTGCGAAGCCACCGTGGATGGCCGTGATGAGGAATCCGGGCAGTACACAGCTGCCATCAAGGAGGCCAATTTCGGCGGTGTGAAGGACCCAGTGGCTGAAGAAAACCGCAAGCCTCGTCCCGGGGATGTGGTAATTGTGTCTCCTTTCCTGAGCAGCCGGGACCTCCGGCTGGAAAATTACACGCCGCCCGCACCGCCCTCGGAGACCCCCGAGCCCATGCCCGAAATTGAGGCGGTGCTCACGCCTGTTCCCTGACCTTCACGTTTTACGTATGCAGTGTTCATGAACGCTCTGTTCGACAGAACCCCGAGTTTCTCATTCGAGTTCTTCCCCCCCAAGACACCGGAGGGGGCAGCCACTCTGCTGGAAACGGTCGTCAAGCTTCAGGAGTTCAATCCGAGTTTCGTGAGCGTCACCTACGGTGCCGGCGGAAGTTCCCGCGGTCTCACCCGTTCCGTGGTGCACGACATGCAGAGCCGTGGTATTCCCACTGTGCCCCATCTCACCTGCGTGGGACACACCGAGGCTGAGATTGAGGAAATCCTGCATGGCTACATCAGTGCCGGAGCCCGCGCCATCATGGCCTTGCGTGGGGATCCTCCCCGCAACTGTCCCTACGACCCCTCGCAGGATGCTTTCCGCCACGCGGCCGACCTTGTGCGCTTCATCCGCAGCTGGGAGGAACGCCAGAATCTTCCTTACCGGCTCTCCATTGGAGTGGCTGGATTCCCCGAGGGGCATCCGGACTCCCGCAACCGCCTCAGGGAAATGGATTTTCTCAAGGCCAAGGTTGATGAGGGGGCAGACTACATCTGCACGCAGCTCTTTTTTGATAATCACGCCTTCTTCGATTTCCGTGACCGCTGCCGCATCATGGATATCAACGTGCCCATCATCGCCGGTATCATGCCCGTAACCTCTATTTCCAGCATGAACCGCATGGCTGAACTCTCTGCCGGTACCAACTTCCCGGCCCGCTTGCTCAAGGCTATGCTTCGCGCCGGGGGCGATAAAGCCTCCATCGAGCGCATAGGCATCAACTACGCCAGCAACCAGTGCAGCGAATTGCTCGATGCCGATGTGGATGGTATCCACTTCTACACGCTCAATAAATCCAAAGCCACCCTGGAAATTTACCACAACCTGGGCTTCAATAACTATTTCGACCTGGAGCGCCTCCGCTCCCTCAACAAAGTTTACAGATAAACCACCGCACTATGGACACCAACAGCAAGACCAATGAGGATACCATGCCTCTTTCTCCTGAGGAAATCAAGGCCATCGGCGAAATCGCCATCGGCCCGTCTAAGCACGAGCAGTTCCTCAACGCTCACTATAAGAAGCTGATGTGGGGTGGCATTACCCTCGGTATCGTGGCCGGTGGTATCATCGCGTTCTTCTCTCACCGCAATGATATGCGCCACGAGGCTGCGGCCCAGGTCATCCAGGCCATGAAGATTACTTCCCCCGGCGGGGGAATTGCCAGCGCAGATGAGTATGATGCCGCCGCCATAGAGACTCTCCGGCAGGAATACAGCAGCACCCCGTCTGCCGTGACTGCGGAGCTCATGAGTGGCCTCTCCCTGCTGGCCAAGGGGGATGAAGCCGGCATCGCGGCCCTTGAAAAAGCTGCCGCCAGCAATGCCCCCGTGCCGCTGCGCGCCCGCGCCCTGGCAGCTCTCGCCACGCACGAATTGCAGCAGAACAAGGACTCCGCTCCCACCTGGACCCGCATCACCCAGCTGGAGACCAATCCCTACTCAGCCCTGGCCTACCTCATGCTGGGCGACCTTGCCAAATCCAAGGGCGATAAGGATGCCGCACGCTCCTGGTATGAGCAGTGCAAGACCAAGTGCCCCACCAGCGCCCTGGTGGCTGATAAGACGGTCGAGATGCGCCTTACCCTGCTGGATGTGGATGCCCCCACCCCGGTGGAGCCCGTGGCCCAGCCCAGGCAGGACGCCAATCCCCTGGGCAATCCCTTTGGCGAGGCCCCTGAGGTGGGTGGCGCCGAGTTCAACCCTGGTTTCTGATATATTCACTGACTCATGGGACTTTACCAGGACAACTTCACCGGTCTTTCGGAGCTGGAGCGTCTCGCTGCCATGGCTCACGACCCGGTCCGTGTGCATGAAATCGGAACGGACCAATGGCCGCTTACCATGATGGCCTGCGGGCTCATGGCCAGCAATGATGAGGAAAAACTGGAGGAAAATTTCGATATCTACGATATCTTCGCTGCCAAGACTACTGTTGCAGCCCGCAAGAGCAGCCTCATCCAGCTTTCCCGCTTCATCACCGGCCGCAAGGGCGAAGGCTGGAAATCGCTCATCCCCTACGCCTCCAATGAACCCGATGAAGCACTCAGCCGCAAAGCCGCCACCTACGTGGTGACGCTTGCGCAGCCTGGCCCTACCGAGCCTCTGGCCGGTGTGCAGGAGCTGGTGAACCGCCTGGTGCGCGATGAGTTCGCCCCCACCACGCTGCTGGATGCCGTGCTCAGCCTGGCCGATATGCGCGTGCTGCCGCTCCTGCAACCCCTGTTCGAGCTCCCTGCCGAGCGTCTGGAGGAGCTGCTCGACGAGCTCGAAACCACCCCCAACCGCCTCAGCTGCACCTTTGTGCTCCGCGTGTTGGAAGCTCACCCCTCTCTGGCGCAGGAAGCCGCAGATGCGCTCTGCCGCATGGCTCCGCTTTCTCCCGTCATCCTGGATCTCGCGCTGCCCATCCCCACCTGGGCCTTCGAGAAACCCACCCCCCAGCCGCTCCACGGCTGGACCCCGGCCGAATACTTCGCCCGCATGCTCCCGGAACTCCAACCGGCCCTGGATGCAGACCAGCTCCAGGAAGTGCGCGAAGCATTCAAAGCCTGAGTCCACACTCCTCTTCTCAAACAGTCCTGGCCCCGTAGTTCAATGGATAGAACGGCCCTCTCCTAAAGGGCAGATATGGGTTCGATTCCCGTCGGGGCTGTTTGCTTCCTGGGTGGAATGAAAAAATGTTAAGGAATTCCGTAATATTGCTTGACTAAACACCGGTAATCTGGTATTTAGTCGCTATGCGAATCGTGATGATGGCCACGGGGGATATAGCCATTCCCTCATTACAGAAGCTGGCAGAAACGGAGCAGGTTGTGGCTCTGATAACCCAGCCGGACCGTCCGGTGGGACGCCATATGGAGCTGACGCCGCCACGCGTGAAAGTGGTGGCAGAGCAGCTGGGCATACCTGTATTCCAGCCGGAAAAGATGCGCGATGCTGCTGCTGTGGAACAGCTGCGGGCATATGAGCCGGATGTGGTGGTGGTCATGGCCTACGGGCAGATACTTTCCCAGGAAGTCATCGACGTGGCAAAGGTGGCCTGCATCAATGCCCACGCATCACTGCTGCCCCGCCACCGTGGGGCGGCCTGTATTCAGGCCGCGATTGAGGCAGGCGATGATGAGACGGGTATCACCATCATGCACGTGGTCAAGAAGCTGGATGCCGGCGATATCATCTGCAAGGTGGCGATTCCGCTGCGGGGCACGGAGACGGGGGAAAGCCTGCACGATGATCTCTCCCTGCTGGCGCCGGAGGCGCTCATGGAGGCTGTCAATGCGCTCAAGGATGGCGTGGATATGCGCGAGGAACAGGACGAGAATCTCATGACCTATGCGCCCAAGCTGCTGCGTTCCCACGGCCAGATTGACTGGGCGCAACCGGCGCTGCAGGTGGCGCGCAAGATTCGCGCTTACCACTCCTGGCCTGGTACCTTTACGATTTATCCCTCCGTACACAGCGGGCAGGACAAGACGTTGAAGATTTTCCCACCCATCGATATGTTCCTGAACGTGCGCAAACCGGCGGATGCCGTGCCCGGCATGGTGCTGGAATCCGGGCCGGATGGCATGCTGGTTTCCTGTGGTGGCCGCCGCGGTGGGGCTATCCGTATTTCCACCATGCAACCCAGCGGCGCGCGCAAGATGAACGCCGAAAGTTTTTTCGCCGGCCACAAGATTATGCCCGGCACCATTTTAGGAATCCCCTCAACCCCCACTGAATAAGAACATGGCACCCCGACAGAGAGCTGAAAATAAGAAAATGCTGGGCTTGTATGTAGACAGTGCCCTGGTTGCAAAGTTTCAACAGGCCTGCGCCTACTATGGCCAGACCATGACCTCCGCCGTCACCCTCTTCATCGAGGAAACGGTGCAGGAATACGAGGAGCTTCTCAAGGAAGAAGCCAAAGGCGGAAATTAAGATGCGCGCCTGCTGAACCACGCCCGCAGTGGGGGCTTGCTGTGGCTTTTTCTTCACAATGGAAGCCAGAGGTTGACTTTTCTCCTCCTTGCCCGTATAATCTCGCGCGTGAGCGATTACCAGCAGAGAAACCAGGGATTCAAGCCGAAGTACAAGGATAAGAAGCGCCCGCAGGGGGCGCCTGCACCGCGGGTGCGGGCGTTCAAGACGGCGGATGCTCCGGAAGGGAGCGAGAACTGGGTGCGCCCCTGGGTGCAGCTCAAGTATTTTACCTACAATCCCGCGGTATTCCCGCGTATGCTGGGGGCGGTGAGCCCGGATGCGGTGCAGGGCGGGCTTATCAATGTTTACGACAAGAACGGCGACTTGTTCGGCGGCGGGTTCTGGAATCCGCAGAGCCGCACCCCTCTGCGTATGTTGCAGCATGGGCCGGATGTGCTGAAGGAGAAGGATCTGGAAGCCGCCATCCGCCGCGCAGTGAGCTGGCGCCGCCAGGATTGCAGGCTGGAGGAAACAACGAATGCCTACCGTGTGATTCACGGCGATTCGGATGGTCTGGGAGGCCTGATTGTGGACCGCTATAACGATGTGCTGAGCCTGGAGGTGACCACCCTGGGGGTGTGGCTGCGCCTGCCGCAGTGGCTGCCGCTGCTTCATGAGCTCTGCGGCACGAGCCGCCATGTCATCACGGTGGATGAGGGCATTGCCCGCATGGAGGGTATCGATGTGAGCCAGGCGCCGAAGAGCGAGCCGGTACACAAGGTGCGCATCGTGGAAAACGGTGTGAATTTTGAAGTGGACTTTGCCCAGGGGCACAAGACCGGTTTCTTCTGCGACCAGCGTGATAACCGCTTGAAGCTTTCCCGCCTGGTGCAGGGCAAGACCATGCTGGATTTGTGCTGCTACTCCGGCGGTTTCTCCATCTACTCGAAGCTGCACGGTGGCGCTGCCGAGGTGACCGCAGTGGACCTGGATGAAAAAGCCATCCTGATGGCGAAGCGCAACGCCAATATCAACGCCCAGAACGGCCCGCTGCGGATTGACTTTGTGCATGCGGACGCTTTCGTGTACGCCCGCCAGATGGTGCGCAACGGCAAGCTGTTCGATGTGGTGCTGCTCGACCCGCCCAAGTTTGTGCTGGGGCGTGATGAGGAGAAGGAGGAGGGCCTCAAGAAGTACAATGACCTGAACATGCTGGGCTTGCAGTGCGTGCGCCGAGGCGGTTTGTTTGTGACCTGCTCGTGCAGCGGGCTGGTGAGCCCTGCGGAGTTCGAGAAGGTGGTCATCAAGGCCGCGCAGCGCCTGGGGCGCCGCCTGCAGATTCTGGATATGACCGGCCCCGGCTGGGATCATCCCTTCCTTTCCACATATCCTGAGGGCCGTTATCTCAAAGTACTCTGGGCTCGCGTACTGGTATGATTTTCACACTTGTCATTGGTCTGGCCCTGGCCTTTGTGTTGGGGATGGTTGCGCAGAAACTGCACCTCTCCCCGCTGGTGGGGTACCTGGTGGCCGGCATGCTGGCCGCGCAGGACTGGTGGGGCCACCCGGTGGACCACCATGTGGTGGAGGAGTTCTCGCACATCGGCGTGGTGCTGCTGCTGTTCGGCGTGGGTCTGCATTTCCATTTCAAGGACCTGCTGGCGGTGCGCAAGGTGGCGGTGCCGGGTGCGGTGACCTGCAGCCTGCTCTGGACCGGTATCGGCGGCCTGGTGTACTATTTCTGTGGCGGCTCCGGCGGTTGGGTGGCGGCGGCCATATTCGGCATGTGCGTGTGCGTTTCCAGCACGGTGGTGCTCACCCGCGTGCTGGAGGACAACAAGATGCTCCAGACCCCCGCGGGGCACACCGCCCTGGGCTGGCTGGTGGTGGAGGATTTGTTCACCATCATCCTGCTGGTGCTCATGCCCGTCATGTTCGGGAACGATGCGCTGCTGCCCGCGCTGGGAGGCATGGCGGTGAAACTCACCCTGCTGGTGCTCATTGTGGCCTTCCTGGGCAAGCGAATCATCACCAGGGTGCTCACCTATGTGGCCCGCAATGGCTCGGATGAACTCTTCACCCTGGGTGTGCTGGTCATTGCTCTGGGCATTGCTGTGCTGTCGTCTTATGTGTTCAATGCCTCCATGGAGTTCGGCGCCTTCCTTTCCGGCATGGTGGTGGGGCAGAGCAAGTTTGCCAGCCGCGCCGCGAGCGATGCCTTGCCCATGCGCGATGCTTTTGCCGTGCTCTTCT
>SUVL01000006.1 GCA_015062005.1 Akkermansiaceae bacterium | reverse complement strand
TCGCTTGTGAATTTTGGTCATGTTGATGAGTGTGTTGTGTTTTTTGAGGTTATTCTACACTCATCCAGACTTTTGCGCAAGCTAAGCTGAATTAGCTCTGTGTCCTAAATTCGGGTGGCAGCATATAGAACAACACCGATTTACCTACTTCATATGCAACCTGATTGCCTGCAGCATCCTGCCAATTACGACTGGAGGTGTCCCACGTCTGTGAAGCTCCTGCAGAACTCCAGAGCAAAGAGTATTCAGGACGGCTTGACACAATAAAACTCAATTGCAAGGTATTGTCCGCCCCCACGCTCCAAAGCACATCGTGAATGTCCGCCCCCACATTAGACAAGCCGGAAATGGCGCCCATCTCGTCCCACATCAGCACTGTTCCAGATTGCAAAGCCTGCAATGTATCGGCACCAGGAGCATCAGATAACTGTATCATCGTTAATGTCTGCACCTCTCCCGTAGCCACGGAGTTCAAGAAATCCAGAGAACAGCCAACCTGCACGATGGTACCATTTGCAATGGACAAATCGCCATTCACGGTCAGCAATGAATGCGTGCCGCTACCCCAGCCATGCAACGTACCGTTCGCTGTTTCAGTCCCATCTACATAGAATGTCAGGACCGACCCACTCTGAGCCTGGAGAGCATCGTACACAGGAGCCCCTGATCCATCACCTACCTGCAACTTCCCCTGCTCCAGTATCTGAGTCACCCCGAAATGACCACGTCCGCTGAGTTCTGCCCCCGGCTGGACAGTAATCTGTGTCTGATTTCCATGTCCGGCGATATCACCATCATTGCACATAGACGAGCCTGTCACAACGGACAACCCAGCAACATCCAGTTCTGTTCCCTGCGATATGTATGTCTTCTCATTTCTCTGTGTCGTAAGTGTTGCCGTAGCAGACTCAACCTTCGATTTACCCTGTTCCGACAAAACAATCTGCGAATGACTTTCGTTTGCGTTGGCAAAATATGAACCAATAGTCACACCTGCATTTCCTGCACCCTCGATTTTGAGAGCACTGCTGTGCAAGGCTACTTGGGCATTTTCTAATTCTGCGGCATTCGCCACTATATTAGCGCCTTCTATGGCATAGTCGAACTTGTATTTGTCCAATCCACCCGTTGCATTAACACTATTGTACAACAACTGGTTCAAGGCAGTATCTGTTGACAAGGATTTAATTTGAGCAAAGCGCACGGTGGCTCCTGAGAAATCAACCAAAGCAGACAAGATACCACTTCCATCCGAGCTCACGATGCTGTTCACTCCACACCCCTTGAGTGAGTAGGAGCCTCCTGTATACTCAATTTCTGCACAATTCAAGGCGCCCCCTTCACTCAGTGATATGGAACCGCCTGAAACCCGGATTTGATTATCCTGCGATGCCACGTACATTGAACCTCCCTGCAGGACCACAGGTGTATCCTCAACCCTCACATTTTCCTCCAGTGTCAGTCCTCCCGAAACAGTCAGTGTGCGGGCTTTCAGCGTACCGGCGCCAGAAAAAATAAAGTCTGTTCCTTCTACGGTGACATCCTGCACGCCTAATTCATCAGCCAAGGTAATCCTCTTATTCTCGCGAGGTATTACCACACCGTCCACCTCATCGATAAACTGGAACGAAGTCTCTGATTCTGCAAACCCGCAGCCACTTGCTCCATTAACATCCTCGGAATCGTCGTAGAAGTAGGCATAACTCCACACGTAGTATGCGTTCTTTCTCCATATATAATCCGTCGTTTCAATTGGAACATTTCCTGAACCAAGCTCTCGTTTATTGGAGTCGTTCCGGTTGGAGCTTCTCCATTGTGAATTTTGAACAGTTCCAGCGTAGGTCAAGGGAACAGCGGTACTTTGATGCTGTACCAATGCAACCTGCGATTGTCTAAGAGCCAGTGCATCCTTAGATTCTGTTAAACACCACAAACCTTTTACAAAAACTCCTGAACCACATTTTTTTCCATTCATTTGAATAACCTGCCAACCCATTTCAGTTCGTTTTACCCACATTTCAGAATAGGGTTTACCACTCTCATGCGGCTCAGTGTCCGAATCTGTATAATAAAACACTAACAGGTTATCGTCTTCATTATCCATATCGCTCGGATCGACCATAATCGAACGATAATGTCTATACCCCCAACATGTAACAGCGTGATACGAGACATATTCCGGACCATATTCGCCTGGTGCTACGGGAATTTCCTGTCTTATGCTCATATACATCGGTGCGTCGTTGCGCACCCGAACCATATCAATTGCACTGCATAATTCTTGGAATGACGGAGCAGAGAGGAGAGGAAGTTCTGTTACCTTCCATTTAAATTTTTTTGCCCATGTATTTTTTTCCCCCTTAAAAAAATGCTGATATTTTTTGGAATTTTCGAAGGACAGGAACATATCAGAACCCTCTATCCAATCGCAAAGAACATCTGTACCATTACCTCCCTTATTCTTATTTATTTGAGTCTGATACTGTTTGACAAGGTGATCCTTAACAGCATTCACATCAGGCAATTCTTTTCCTGCCAAAGGTCCATATTTACTCAAAAAGTATGAAATAATATTTGCTGATGTATAAAGCCAGCAAGCATTTGAATGCTTCTTCTTCTCTGAATTATATACCAACGGTTTATCAACATCATACATGATGTAATCCCGATTGTAGGAATTCTTCAGTCCTGATAATGGATTGAACCCGGCTAGCATCCATTCAGGAGTATTTTCAATATTTCTCAAATATAAAACATTGTTAATCCAAGTAAGTTCTATATCCTTCTGGTTTCTCCAATCGAACATATCCAATTTCAAGTCAAAAGAGGCGTTGTTTTTCGTCCAAGGCAGTTCTTCGGAATAAGTGAAAAACCTGTCGATACCTGTTTTCCCCTTCTCAGATGCATCATGCTCACCAAGATTCTTATTATACTCGATTACACCGTTTAATTTTATCAACGGCATCATGTCCCACGTAGAGGTATTTGACATATCAATACTCAACTCGGAGTTATCGCTAATAATCAACCTATCATTTACCTCAATAACAGGCACAAATAAGGAAGGATGACTATTGCATACAATCTCCAAGGTAGTATTTGAAGCATTACTTCCGCTCAAATCCAAACCGCTCAAATCCAAAATATTGGTCTTCAGAGAAGACGTGGGATAAAAAAGTCCGACAGACGAGCTTGAAACTGATAAAGTTGAACCCGGATGAATTTTTAACAAACCATCTGACCTGTATTTACTTTCTGCATCAATACTAGTAGGGGCAGAATTGACAGTACCACTGATATCCAGGCACGCTCCATCAACTATCTGTAGAGTGCCACTGTACAAATTGACATCTCCTTTAATTTTGCTTACCTTGGCAGCAGCCTGCAACGCTTCGCTAACGCCCAAGTCGCGCATATAATCAGAGATTTCCTCAGCTGAGAAAACAATCGTTCCCGTTCCTAGCTTCTGATTATCAATATACTTATTCAAACTTACAGACGATGCCACGTTAATAACATTCCCAAACGTTATGCGCGAAGCAGAATCTTCTTTGGTGTTCAGGTAAAGAGTCGGTCTTGCAGTAGGATTGGAAGATAGAGCTGCTACGGAAAAGTCTGAGACGATTGAGCAGGGTAAGCCCAATTCTGGCATATCAGAAGCGAAGGAATTCCCCGAAAGTATAACTTCATCATTACCATCAAATACAAGATTTCCAGATTTCCAGTTGATTGTGCAGCCACCTCCTACCATATCATAGCAACACAAACTCACTTTGGTATTGTTACTAAAAGTCAGGTTGCCATTGCATTCAATTACTGAGCGATGCTTAGTCTCACTTGTGACAACATCTACACCTCCTATGCCAGATTCATCCCTCACTTTGCTAATGGTAAACCCATTCTCTCCCACTACAAAAAAAGAACCTGTACCACTATTCTCGTCAGTAGAATAGATATGCAAATTGGAGCCGCCTAAGATGGAACCTTCTATACCTTGCGAAAAATTACAATCTCTGAAACTAACAAAATCTATGCCTTGCACAGAAACATTCCCCATCACGTAGGAATCATGCAGCGACAAATCCGACCACGGCGCTCCGGTCCCCTTAGCATTAAAACCTAAGTATATTAGTACATGTGAAATAGTCGCGTCATTAACTCTATTCAGCGTCAAATTAGACACGCGGTTCCACCTATCCTCGTCACCCTCTATTTTGATTTTAGGAGCATTACAAGTAAGGTCGGAAATTGTTGTCTTGTATATATCAACAGAAGAAGACAGTGTCAGATTTGAATTTGATATTGCGCCCCCCGAAAATGAAGCGAATTCACCGTTCAAGCTGCCAGAAACACTAACACCTGAGGCAACAAGAGAGGTAAAATTGCCAGTGAGAGGCGGTAAAACCGAAGTGTTTCCTTCTACACTTGGTTTATCGGCATAACTAACCTCATAGTATGCATCTGCCGCAGAAGCAACAGTACATGTAGGAGCGATGGCAAAGCAAGCAGCGACGAGAGCCTTACGGAGGAGGAGGGGGAGGTGCAGTTTCATAAATAGAGGAAATTGAAAATTAAATAAAGAGGAAAGAGTTCACAAATGTTAACATATCACACAAGGCGCCCTGAATCAAGCACGGAATGATTACTATGCTTGAGTAGTTCTGACATTCTGTCTATACCAGATGCGCGGAGTGCAAGTTGATGGGGTGAGGAGAGTGCCGATATTTTTCCGACCAGGGCTATTCGGTAATGCTTTGTGATATTGGAAACGATATCCGGACTTTGCCCGGACGATATCCATGCTGCGCATGGACGATATTCAGGCCGCAGGCCTGAACGATATTCTCACTTCGTTCGGACGTAATTTAAATTCTGCGAGTTGGGGACTCTTGCGAACTTAAGGACCAATATTTTCCCGACCTGAGCTATTCGGTAATGCTTTGCGATATTGGGAACGATATCCGGGCTTTGCCCGGACGATATCCATGCTGCGCATGGACGATATTCAGGCCGCAGGCCTGAACGATATCCTCACTTCGTTCGGACGTTATTTAAATTGGACTCTTGCGAACTTAAGGACCGATATTTTCCCGACCAGGGCTATTCGCTAATGCTTTGCGATATTGGGAACGATATCCGGGCTTTGCCCGGACGATATCCATGCTGCGCATGGACGATATTCAGGCCGCAGGCCTGAACGATATCCTCTCTTCGTTCGGACGTAAAAAGACAAGCCCCGCAAGTGGGCGTACACTTGCGGGGCGGAAAGTTGTTCCTTTGAACGGGAGAGGAGGTATTAATCCTCGCTCACGTCGTCGGTGGCATCGAATTCGTCGGACTCGGCGTCGAAGTCGGCCTCTTCGTACTTCTTGAACTTCTTGACACGCTGGTTGGCGGGGAGCGGAGCGAGTACCATGGTGACGGTATTGCCAGCGAGCTTGGCGGGCTGGTCCACCTGGCCCATGGTCTTCATATCCTCCACTACCTTGGCCATGACATCCAGGCCCAGTTCGCGGTGAGCATTTTCGCGGTTGCGGAAACGAAGCTGGAAGCGCACCTTGTGACCGTGGTCGAGGAACTGCTCGGTGCGGGCCATCTTGACGTTGTAGTCATTGACGTCTGTGCCGACGCGGAGTTTGACTTCCTTCATCTTGGTCACTTTGGACTTGTTGTTCTTCTGCAGCTTGGCCTGCATGTACTTGAACTTACCATAGTCGATAAGCCGGCATACGGGCGGGTCTGCATTCGGGGCTACCTCTACGAGGTCAAGTCCGATTTCCTTGGCCTTGGCGAGGGCATCGCGGGTGGCCATGACGCCGAGCTGGTCACCCTTGGCGGTGACGACTCGTACCTTCGGTGCGCGGATGCGGTCGTTGACGCGGATCTGCGGTGCTTTATTGGCGCCTTTGTCGCCGCGCTGGGGGCGATTGGCGGGTTTACTGGGTTTCTGGGGGGCTGCCACTTGTGTGTGTTGTTGGTTAGTCCTGGGGTTCAGCCGCAGCGGGGTGGCACACGGTCCAGCCCCTGCTGCGGCGGAGAGATTGTTCGTTATTGCGGTTCCTTTGCCTGGGGTTCGAGCGCAGGGCGGATGAGGCGCTGGCTGATTTCCTGCTCAAGGGCGGCGATGAATTCGTCCACACCCATGGTGCCGACGACGTCGAGCTCGCGGTGGCGGACGGAGACCTTGCCTTCCTCGGCCTCGCGCTGGCCGACCACGAGCATGTAGGGCACGCGGTCGAGGCGGGCGTTGCGAATCTTGGCGCCAATCTTATCGGGGGCGTCATCGAGCTTGACGCGCACGAATTTGGAAGCAAGCTTGGCGCGCACCTGTTCGGCGAAATCGGCCACCTTTTCGGAGATGGGGAGAACGCGCACCTGCTCGGGGGCGAGCCAGGTGGGGAACTTGCCGGCGAAGTGCTCGATGAGCAGGCCGGTGAAGCGCTCCATGGAGCCAAAGGGGGCGCGGTGAATCATGACCGGGCGGTGCGGCTTGTTATCGGCCCCGGTGTAGGTGAGTTCGAAACGCTCCGGCAGGTTGTAGTCCACCTGCACGGTGCCCAGCTGCCAGTCGCGGCCGATGACGTCGCGCACGATGAAGTCAATCTTGGGGCCGTAGAAGGCGGCCTCGTTCTCGGCCTCGATGAAGTCGAACCCTTCCTCAGAGAGCACCTCGCGGAGGGCCAGCTCAGAGAGTTTCCAGTTCTCGATGGAGCCTACATACTTCGAGTCGGAGTAATCCTTGTCACGCAGGGAGAGGCGCACGCGGAAGTCATTCATCTGCAGGGTGCCGAGAATGTGCTTCACGATGCCGATGCACTGCTGCACCTCTTCCTTGATCTGGTCGGGGCGGCAGAAGATGTGCGCATCGTCCTGGGTGAAGCCGCGCACGCGGGTCATGCCGCCCAGCTCGCCGCTCTGCTCCCAGCGGTACACGGTGCCGAACTCGGCCAGGCGCACGGGCAGGTCGCGGTAGGAGTGCGGGTCATTGGCATAGATGCGTATGTGGTGCGGGCAGTTCATGGGTTTGAGCATGAAGCCGCTGATGGTGCGGGTATCCAGCGCGTTGAAGAGGTCGGCGCAGGAGGCGTTCTCATCGCGCAGGCGCTTGAAATCGTCCGGGTCAGGAATGGGCGGGAACTGGCTTTCCTTGTAGTGTTCCCAGTGGCCGGAGGTCATGTAGAGATCCAGCTTGCCGATGTTGGGGGTGAACACCTGGGAGTAGCCGATGCGGTCGAGTTCCTCGGTGATGAAGTCCTGCAGCTCGCGGCGGATGATGGAGCCTTTCGGCTTCCAGAGCACCAGGCCCTGCCCCACCATTTCATCGATGGTGAAGAGGCCCATCTCGCGGCCAAGGCGGCGGTGGTCGCGCTTCTTGGCCTCCTCCAGGCGGGCGAGGTGCTCGTCGAGCTGGGTGCGGTTCGGGAAGCAGGTACCGTAGATGCGCTGCAGGCGGGGGCCGCTGGCATCGCCCATGTAGTAGGCGGAAGCCACGCTCATAATCTTGAATGCCTTGCAGTTGCCGGTGCGGCCTACGTGGGGGCCGGCGCAGAGGTCAGTGAACTCACCGTTGCGGAAGATGGAGATTTCCTCACCCTCCGGGATGCGGTTGAGCAGGTCCACCTTGAATTTGGAAGCCACCTCGCGGGGGCCACCGGCGCCAAGTTCACCGCGCTGGGCCAGAGCCATGGCCTCATCGCGGGTGACGGTAGTTCGTTCAAAAGTCTGGTTTTCCTTGACGATTTTCTTCATCTCAGCCTCAATCAGCTCAAACTCGGCTGTAGAGATGTTGTGGTCAAGTTCAATGTCATAATAGAAGCCATTCTCAATGGCGGGACCTGCGGCCAGCTGGGCCTGGGGCCAGATACGGCAAATGGCAGCGGCCAGCACGTGCGCACAGGAATGGCGCAGGCGCTCCAGGTCGCTTGCCTGGTTGCGTTCCTCCAGGGTCTTGCGTTCTTTCGGTTCAGACATATCTTATTAAGTGAGCCCCTAATATCGCCCTTTCGGGCGCATTTTTCAAGCACAATCAATGCCAACAGGGCAAAAAAATCTTATTTTCCTTAATTTTCTTTCTTTTTGCGGCGTTTGCGGTACCCCGGCAAGCCACCGCGCAGGGCCCGGCGATGCGTGCGAATGGAGTTTAATTTTACCTTCAATCTGCGGAACGGGGTGCTGAGCACATGCAGAACGCCAGCAGGCGTTGCATAGCTGTATGGTTCCCGCTTACATGAATACTCAGCTTCCTGAGCCTGCTGACCTCCAATATCCGAGGCCCCTGCCCCCTGGTCAACCAAAACAGGATAGAGAGCATAGATACGGACCCCAGGCAACGCCGACACAAAATCGCGATACCATGCATCCACGGCGCGATACTCAGACAACCATTCCCAAACATTGTCCTCGGTGGGCAACAATGAAAGCAGGCGGTCATACATGCTTGCCGGCAATATATACCCGTGTGTGGCAAGCACCCCCTCCACCTGCCACAGGCTGGTGTATTCGCCCTTTATAACGGTGCTGCCATAGGGCACAGGTTTGTTGAACCCCAGATACAGCATGTAATCGCCCCGTATATCTGTCAGAGCCTGGGCCAGGATATTCAGCCCCTCAGCATGCGGACGAACCACCGCATCATC
This sequence comes from Akkermansiaceae bacterium, assembly GCA_015062005.1. Classification (GTDB taxonomy): domain Bacteria; phylum Verrucomicrobiota; class Verrucomicrobiia; order Verrucomicrobiales; family Akkermansiaceae; genus Akkermansia. Next base: position 86,521 of record SUVL01000006.1, on the reverse strand, counting down.
TTCCAGAATGAGCACATTGCGCCAGCCTGCACGCCTGGCATGCTCTATAGCCCTGCGATGAGACAGCGCACAACCGGCCGTACCGCCCCAGAATTTTGCGCGGTCGCCAGTGCCTGCAGTAAACCATGGAGCCTTTCCATATGTCGGCAGACCCCTGCCCCATACCGCGCTGAGACGCTGCACCTTGTCCATAGGCAGATGTGCCGAATTATCGCGCACAAATTTCTCCATGCGCTCCGGGCTGGTATCAAGATTGATTACCAGTATTCCATCTATTGAATTCCAGACGGGGTGAAGGGGGAAATCTGCCATATACCTTGTATCAATCTACGCGACCATAGTCATCATTGAAGCGCTCGATATCCTCCTCGGAGAGATAGTTGCCAATCTGGACCTCGATAAGAGCCACAGGGGCAGTGCCCTGATTACTGAGCCTATGCATGCTCCCGCAGGGAATCATGATAGACTCTCCCACGTTCAAGTGCATGATGTTATTATCACAGCGCACCGTCGCAACCCCTTCCGTCACAATCCAGCGTTCAGTCCGGTGCTGGTGACGCTGCAAGGAGATGCGCCCACCCGGGTAGACAAGAAGCTTCTTCACCACCACGTGGGACTGCAAGTCAAGCACCTGCCACTCCCCCCAAGGACGAGTCCCCTTTTCCCCCACGTGATATGTTATCTTGGATTCTTTCATTTACCGATTGACTGGCGTATACTGGTTGTGGAACGTTCCGGCAAATTGGCGTGGGGGATGCGAGAGCTGGTCACATAGCGGATTCCCTTGGATTCCACAAACTCCTTCTTGGCATCACTGGTTCCATCGGAATTGACAAAGAAGATATCCGGTTTCACTTCATCCAGCAGCGGGGCAAAATCCAGAATTTTCCCCGTATCCGGGCCGATATAAACTTTCTTTACAAAACGGATAGCTTCGAGCATGTACTTTCGCTCCTGCTCTGTATACATTGTCTTTCTGTTCTTCAGGGCCATCACCGTGGCATCCGACCCGATAGACACATACACATCACCATAGCTGGCAGCCTCCTCAAGGAAGGCAATGTGACCGCTATGCAACACATCAAAACATCCGGAGACAAAAACTTTTGGCATAGATTAAAGAGAAAATTAAAGAGAAAATTAAAGAGAAAAATTATTTGATGACACCTCGTTTTTTCAAGCGTTCCAGGAAACGGGGCTCCCACGGCACCTGCTCATCCTTGCCGAAGGTACGGCAATACGGCTCTACGGGATACATATCCTCGCAGGCATCAACGGCGGCGTCGCGCTGCTCCTCGGTTTCATACAGGTAGAGCGCGTATCCACCATGGCCACCACCGCAATATTTATGAGCAAGCTGCTTACCGATATCCGGGAGCGGCTGCATGCCTTCCTCCAGCTGCAGCTGATAACTCATCTGCACGCCGACAGCAAGCACTGCGACATCCTGCTGCTGCACCCCCAGACGGGCAATGCGCCCGGCCTTGGCAATGCGTTCAAACGAGCGCTCGTAGCCGGCAAAGCCCGGGGTGTAGTGCTTCACTCGCGTATCGTACACGGCCATGCGCCCCTTGAGGAAACTACCCGTGTTCTTGAAATCCAGCACAGGTTTCGGGCCGGACTTCCATACACAAGCCCCCGTTTCTGCAATGACGGCAGGATCCTGCCAGCCTACACCCAGCCCCAGCTCAGATGCGACCGGGTCCCAGCCGTTAAGTACACTCCACCCGCCGCTGCCACCAAGCCCGGCACCCTGGCGGTACAACCATTCCTTAAGCGAAACAGTCGGGGAGATGGAACAGTTGACAATATACTCACCAGGGATGGCATTCTCGGGGACATCAAGCCAGCCGCCGGCAAAATCCACGCGGAGAGGTGCGTGCATGGGAGCCTTCACACGTGACAACACCTGCGTACTGCTCGTCTGCGTATCATTAGGCAGAGTCTTTTCAAGCACGACAAACTCGATTCCTTTCTCCTCACAGAACCGGCGCTTCGCCTCTATGTGCGCATCATCTGTCGTGACTGCCAGAATCTGGGGTCCAGTGGCCTCTACCGCAGAGCGGAATGAAAGTTCCACATCCTCATCGGTGGATTCTATCACTTCATCCACCATAGATAGCGCACTGATTACGGCTTTCTTATCACTGTCATCCAGAACTGACTTCTTGTCATACAAACGCCACAACAAGTCTGCCGGAGGGTAGGAAACGATAAGATAATCGCCCAATTTGCGAGCATCCTCGAAAAAACGGATATGTCCGGCATGCAGAACATTGAATGCACCGGATACAAATACCTTTTTCATAATCACAGATTGATAGAAGAGTCGGATGAGAATCCTTTTGCATTCCTTTGCTGCAAGAACTGCTGGATTTTAGGTAAGAGCACAGGAGCCGCAACCTGCAACGCCAGCTGAACCAGCATCCCGGTTCCCGTGACTGGCTTCATCGCCTTCTTCTCCGCCTCAGATTTCTTTCGCCGCAATCCAGCAACGGCCCCCATGACCGAAGCAGCAGCACCAGCTACAGCTCCGATTTTCATGATGGTAGAGGGCGAAACGGGCAAAGCCTTCACGCATGACAAAACGTGCTCACGCGTCGACGACACCGAATCAAGCACCGCCACACGGCTTTCTGCCACGCGAATCAGGCTTTGCTGTTTTCCTTGAAAAGAAGTTTGAGACATTGCCAATCGTTCTTGATTTCCTGAACAGTAGCGGGGGCAAGCTGCTTACCCGCCATGCGCTTCACGCCTATCAGCAAAAGCGCCGCAAGCACCAGGTTTATCAGGGCCACTATGCCTAATGCCCATATCCAGCCGGTCCAGAGGCTCAATATGACAACCAACAAGGCACAGCCGAAGAAATACGTTCCCAGCAGCAACACACAGGCAATAACGGCCATCACCAGCCGAAGCACCTGATGCACAGCATACTCCTTTACTTCAGCAGAGAGAAGTGCCCCCAGCGCACTAGTGTGTTCCACCGCGCGCTGAGCCACCCCCTTAGCTTGTTGCATCACCGCAACGGCCTCAGTCCGGAGAGCAGAAGCCCGTTGCTTTCCTCTGAGCAGAGAGAACATACCTCAAGCAGAACCTTGATGTGAGGCTCAACGGCGGGCGCCGAGAAGAAGGCCTACCAGAACCCCTACACCAAGTGCGCCAAGAATACTGCCCGTAGGATTCTCCTTCACATAGGCCTCGCCAGCCTTGTGATATTCCTTGGCAGCAGAGCAGGTCTTGTCCCAGCCTTCATTCATCTGCACACGGGCCTTGTCCCAGCTTTCATTAATCTGCTCACGGGCCTTGTCCCAGCTTTCATTAATCTGCTCACGAGCCTGCCCGGCATACTCACGCACGTGATCCATCTGCTCTGCGGCAGCTCGGCGAATCTTCTCATACTGCTCACTTGCATACTGACGGGCAGCATTAAGGCGGTCGCAGGCGTCAGAGGAAGGTGCAGGAGCGGGAGCCGGAGTCTCTTTAATTTCTTCGTTTTCCATAGTATTGCAGAATGTTTGTGTTGTTCTATCAATGAGCCTGTGCCTGTATGGCTCTCTACTGATAGGTTATTATAAGCACAAGCGGAACCAAAAAGCAAGCCAACTTAGCCACAATGACGAATTTTCTGTGCAAACATCGCGCGCTCACACACGCACGTGTACAAATTTACGATTTTCAAGATTATTGCCTTGCCTTTCTCGATGTCATTTGGTACAATGGTTCGGCTTAAATTAACACATGAAAGCAATTCTGGCATTAGAAGACGGAACCATTTTCGAAGGCACCTCTATCGGAGCCGCGGGTACGGTAACAGGCGAAGCTTGCTTCAATACAGCAGTGATGGGCTATCAGGAGATTCTGACAGATCCCGCACACCACGGTCAGATTCTGGCTATGAGCTATCCGCTCATCGGCAACTACGGCATTGTGGATGAGGACAACGAAAGCCCCGCCCCGAAGGCCGCAGCCCTTGTCATCGGCGAACTTTCCAACATTCACTCCAGCTGGCGGGCAGATTCTCCCATGAACGAATGGCTCAAGGCCAGTAACACCCCCGGAGTAGAAGGGATTGACACGCGGCGTCTCGCAAAGCACCTCCGTCTCAATGGCTGCATGCGGGCCTGTGTGACCACAGAGCTTACGGCTGAAGAAGCCATCGCGAAGGCTAAAACGGCCACCGCGCTCAGCGGAGCCGCCCTTGCGCTGGAAGTTTCCACCACGGCCAGCTATGACTGGAGCGGCGAATCCCGCCCGTGGAAGCTTCCCAACAAGACAGCTGGAGACATGAGCAACTACGGCAGCCTTGCCCCGGTGAACTGCAAGGTCGTGGCGCTGGATCTGGGTATCAAGACCAGCAGCCTGCGAGCCCTGCGCCAGGATGGCTGCGATGTCACGGTAGTTCCGGCCAACACAGGTGCAGAAGAGATTCTCGCCCTCCATCCGGATGGTCTTTTCCTTTCCAGCGGACCTGGTGACCCTGCCGCACTCACCGGCGTCATTGAAACAGTGAAAGCGCTCCTGGGCAAGCTGCCCATTTTCGGTCTTGGCCTTGGCATGGAAGTACTCGGGCTCGCTCTGGGCGGCAGCGTTGAGAAGCTGAAGTTCGGCCACCGCGGAGCCAACCAGCCCTCCAAAAACCTGGCAACCGGCAAAGTGGAAATCACAGCCCCTAACCAGAACTTTGCCTTGGTAGCCGGCTCCCTGCCCGCCGGGGTGGAAGTGACTCACCTTAACCTGAACGACGATACCGTGGCCGGCATCCTCTGCGCTGAGCAGAAAGCCTCAGGTCTCGAATACACCCCTGAAGCGGTGAACGGCTGTACTTTCGGCACGTTCCTGAGCATGATCAAAGCAAATAAATAAGCATTTCTGAAATGAATACACTAGTCATTGGCTCCCAGTGGGGAGATGAAGGCAAAGGCAAGGTTATTGACTTCCTGACTGAGACCGCAGATATCGTGGTGCGCAGCCAAGGTGGCAGCAATGCCGGTCACACCGTCATCGCGAACGGCAAGAAGTACGTTCTCCACCTGGTGCCCTCCGGCATTCTGTGGGATAACAAGGTGAACATCATCGGCAACGGTGTGGTCATCAACCCCACCTCACTGGTGGAGGAGATTAACTACCTGCTGGAGAAAGGCGTGACCATCACCCCGGAGAAGCTCCTCATCTCCGACCGTGCCCACGTGGTGCTGCCCATCCACAAGGAAATTGATGCTGCCCAGGAAGAAGCTCTTGGTGACCAGAAAATCGGCACCACCAAGCAGGGCATCGGCCCGACCTATGCCGACAAGGCACGCCGCATCGGCATCCGCATGATTGACCTGGCCGATGCTGACCGCCTGCAGAGTGTGCTGGAAGCCCGCATCAAGACAGCCAATGACGAACTGGCCCGCCTGGGCTGGCCGAAAGCCGACCCCGAGGTGACGCTCAAGGCCGTGATGGCAGCTGCCGATGTGCTTCGCCCGCACATCACCAACACCATCCCGGTGGTGAACAAGGCCATCAAGGCCGGCAAGACCGTGCTGTTCGAAGGGGCTCAGGGCGCCATGCTCGACATCGACTTCGGCACCTATCCTTTCGTGACCAGCTCCAACACCAGCGCAGGCGGCTGCTGCACCGGTTCCGGCGTGGCCCCCACCAAGATTGACAAAATCATCGGCGTGTGCAAGGCCTACACTACCCGCGTGGGCGCGGGCCCCTTCGTGACCGAGGACGATGAGATTGCTGACTACCTGCACGGCCTGGGCCGAGAGTTCGGTGCAACGACCGGCCGCCCCCGCCGCTGCGGCTGGACAGACGGCGTGGTGCTCCGTTTCTCAGCCATGTTCAACGGGTTCGATGAAATGGCCATGACCAACCTGGACGGGCTTGATGAGCGCGACAGCATCAAGATCTGCACCGCCTACAAGATGGGCGATGAGATTCTGGAGTACCCCCCTGCCCGCATTGAGGACTGGGGACTGTGCGAGCCGATTTACGAGACACTGCCCGGCTGGAAGCAGGATATCTCCAAATGCACCACCTGGGATGAACTGCCTGAAAACTGCAAAGCCTACGTCAAGCGCTTCGGCGAGGTAGTGGGCTGCCCTGTGGGTTCCGTAGGCGTGGGCCCCGACCGCGAACAGACCATCCCGGTTCCCCACTGATACGGAGTTACCGCTGAGAACTTTCACCGCCTTGTTCCCCACGGGAGCAAGGCGGTTTTTCATAGACGCGCGAAAGGATGAATAACAAGCTCGAAAAATTGGACTTTGGCGAGCCGCAGGCGAGCGGAATTCTGAGCCCCGCCTACTGGCGGGGCGGTAAGTTCAATAGCCCAGGGCGTAAGCCCTGGGGTAAAGTGAAAATAGTAACCGAACCCCGAGCGGAGCGAGTGGGTGGCAGACGTGGATGCGCGTTGATATACAAATAATCAATGCTTAACATAAACGGAACGCTCATGCGAATCTGCCACCCCGCCAGCTGGCGGGGTTCCGGTCTATTTTTTCGTCAAACCCAGGGCTCACGCCCTGGACTATGGAAAGTGTCGCCCTGACGGGCTCAAAATTCCTCGGGCTTTCAGCCCGACAAATTCCCATTTGCCGAGCTCTGTATTCAAACTTTGGGACACATGTAAAGCCTGCCCCCTTGCAAAATAATATTCACGCCCTATACCAAGGCAACATTCCGGACATCGCGGCGGTCGGGCAGCGACCGCGGCCGTACATACCACTGCAAGCGCTCCGCAGCATCCAGTTCTTCATCAAGAATTGCTTGCTCGCGAACACTAAGCGGCCGTGTAGTCATATCAGGGTCAGCCTCGCGGCGCATTCTGTCCGCCGATAAGCACCACCATTTCACCCTTCGGCGGTTTTGCCTTGAATTCCGCCAGCACGGCAGAAGCCGTGCCGCGGTGATACGTTTCAAAAACCTTGGTGAGTTCTCGCGCCACGCAGATGGGCACCTCCGGGTCAATTTCCACCAGGGCCTGCACCGTCTTCACAATGCGGAATGGGGATTCATAGAAGATACTTGTGTGGCTGGCTTCCACTGCGGCTTTCAGCAGCGCAGCCTTGCGTCCGGATTTCACCGGCAGGAACCCGCCGAAGAAGAAAGCATCGCTCGGCAGGCCTGAGCCCACCAGCGCCGTGACCACTGCAGAAGGCCCGGGAAGCACCGTGAAGGCCACTCCCCTGCTCTTGAGTTCCTGGATCAGGCGGTAGCCGGGGTCGCTCACGCCGGGCATGCCGGCATCTGAGACCACGGCAAAAGACTCTCCGGCAAGCGCTCGTGTAGCCACCTCCGGTGCGCGCTGCATCTCATTGTGTTCATGCAGGCTCAGCAGCGGCTTGCGTATGCCGTAGTGAGCCAGGAGCTGCCCGGTGTTGCGCGTGTCCTCGCAGCAGATACAGTCCACCGACTCCAGCACCGCAAGAGCACGCCGGGTAATATCCTCTCGGTTACCAATAGGCAGACCTACAAAACTGACGGGGTACTCAATCACGGAGCAGTCAGGTTCAGCGTGATGTTGTCCGCAACGAGACGGGTAGCGTATGACAAGGCCGTATCCATGGCAGATACGGTGTTCACCCCTTGGTTAAAGTAACTACCTGTTGCATGAGAAGTACCATCGTGTATTACCTTGCCAGTTTTGCGATTCACAATCTTATAATCGACATGAACATCGAGGCCGATTTCGCTACTCACATAGGTATCATCCGTATTGGTTCTCAATGATTCGCGTTCTATATGAGTAACAGTTCCCTTCAGAATGAAATCAGCTTCATTCCGAGGAGCCATGCGATATGTGCCATCACTTTGGAGTGAGTTGGCCATGGCCGTAGTCATCAGCATTCCGACATTGGGCTGCACTGTGTTATTCTCGAACATCTCTACACAGAATGTATTCATGTTCTTCATATAACCAGGTTTTATACCACCCAGATGATATCCGCAAGCGCTGATGAGAAGCGCAAGCATGCCGGAAAAAATCATGCGGAGAGTCTTCATCGTTATGGTTCTGTTTTAGCTGCTGCAGCCTGTTTAGCCCTGGCAAGGAGTTTGGCTGCTTCATGCGCAGCCTCAGGATTGATATTCTTCTGGCGGATAACGTCTTCAAAGCAGAAGATAGCAGAAGTATATTCACGGGAACGCTCCAGGTAATAGCGGCCGACTTCCAACTGCTGATTCACCATCAGGCGGTCCATGTTGGAAGCCTCTCCCATGGCTTTCCTGGCCTCGGGGTGATTGGGGAAACGCAAGGTAAATTCCTCATAAGCCTCGCGGGCATTGCTCAGATTCACCAGGTTATTATCGCCGCGAGTATGACTCTGGGCCCAGAGCTGTGCCACCATCAGCTGAGATTCAGGAGCATAGCGGCTGTCCGGGTATTTTTCAACCAGGCGGGCGTACTCCAGGCGTGCTTCCTCCGGACGATCCTGGTCAATCAGATACTTGGCCAGGATAGAAGAAGCCGTGGCGGCCATATCATTGTAGGGTGCTTTTTCAACGATTTCCCGCAACCAATTCACCACAACGCTCGATTCCATGGACGTTTCCCATGCGCCCCATAAAACAGGCACGGTCATCTTTCCACTTGCGGCATCCATAGCCATGGCAAGCTGCCTGTTCAAGGCATCGGCATACAGATTGCTCTGGGGATAGCGGTCAATGAGTTTGCCATACTCCCTGAACGCATCACGGTAATCCTTTGTGGCCTCATATGCCTTACCCAGCATATAGCGCGCCTCCGGGGCATTCGGGGCAAGTGCATGGTAACGCACAATTTCTTTCAATGGGGAGCGGGATTTCGATATACGGCCCTCTTTCTGATACGCCCGGGCTTCCACCATCAAGGCATCGGCCTCGGGGTCAACAGCTTTCACCTGCCCCACAGGGGGCGGCCCGTCAAAAGAATCACACATCGACAGCATCAGAGCCGACGTCGCACAAAGGGATAACACTAGCGATTTTCTCATGTCAGCTAGAGAATACCACGCTTCCCCCATGGTGTGCAAGTTCAAATACGCGCTGCGTGTGTCTTATTCCACTGCAACTGTTTCTTAACGGTGACAGTTGCTGCAACATCTGAGCTACATGAAAAAATTTATTCTTTCTGTCCTTTGTTTCATTCCCCTTTGCTCAGCGCTGGACCTGACACCGCAGCCAGGGGTTTCGTTGAATCAATATCTGGGCAGGTGGTACGAGCAGGCACGCTATGAAAACTGGTTTGAGGAAGACATGGATGGTGTTTACACCGACTACACCCCCCGGGAAGATTCATCCAGTATCGAAGTCAACAACTACGGAATCACGGCCAGTGGTAATTTCAAACAAGCCAGGGGGCGGGCCTTTTCTGCCGGCAATGGCATGTTAGAAGTCTCCTTTGTCTGGCCCTACTGGTGGTTCCGCGCACCGTACCGCATTCTCTATGTAGATTCTCAGTATCAGGCGGCACTGGTTTCCGGAGATGATGCCAAATACCTCTGGCTGCTCACGCGGGACAAGCATCCTGCACCGGCTGTGATAAACAAACTGAAGCAGGAAGCGCAGCGCCGTGGTTTTGACACCACGAAGCTGCGCCCTACAAAGCAATAAGTACTATTGCTCTTCAGAACCGGAAATCCACAGCCCCGGATATATACAAGCCTGGGTGGTAGTGGTGACCTTTCACTCGGTCCAAATCGGAATTATAATAGCAAAGGTCCGCCGAAGTAATCAGCGTACTGCCCACAGAAAGAGACGCAAGGCGCTTGGTTTCACCCGGTCTGGAGAAATCATAAGCAGCGGTCACGCCTGCCACCAGGGAGCGTACCCGGAGCATGCGCGTTCCTCCCGGCGTACTCACTGCCCAGGAACCACCGGCACCATCAGCAAATACACCGAGCTCCAGTCCATGGCCCATATCTCGCATGATACTGTATCGCATACCGCTCAGGCGCATCGACCATTCCGGGGTCATTTTCCAATCAAAGGAAAACACGGGCATAAAGCCCATGATGGTAGCATCCGGGGAGTGGCCGATACCCACAGAATAGGAAAAGGAATCGCTATGCTCCACTCTGTACGACAGAAGCAGGTTCACATGGAAGCTGTGTGCGCGGTGTACAAAATCTGAAGCAAAGGCTGGAGCCACTGCAAAGATAACCATATCTCCGTTATCACGCGGTACCATGGCAGAAATCGGCAGCGAGAAATGATACAGTTCATTGCGGCGCAGATCGAACTCCCCATCGGCATCCATAAAGGTAATCTCCGAGTTTAAAGATGCATTGAACATCCAATCCTTGCCGCCGGAGCGCCGGGGATCCGCCAAAGGCACACATAATCCTATTTTCTGCCAGTTTAGCGTGGAAGCGCCGTGGCGTTCACCCATGTTTGTTACGGTCTCAAAGGAAAAGAAACTGGGGAGCAAGCCACTCTCCGGCAGCTTGTGGTGCCAATCGCTGTACATTGTCCAGGCAAAGTCCGAGGTATCATCAATCATCGAGTCAAACCAATCTGCAGCAAATGCAGAAGAAGTCATTCCCAGAAGCAGAAGCAAAGCCTTTTTCATGGCGTGCATAATAGCAGAGAAAAGGAAAAAGTCAAGGTGCTTGCCATGCTTAACATCAAAACACTAGGCTATTTGATATATTTTACTTGTCATCTCCTGTGCTGTAATATAGACTTTGGCGCGCCATGCGATTCCTGCCTCTATTCCTCCTTTTTACATTATGCTGTGTGCCGATGACAAGCGCCCAGCAGCTCAAAAGCCGCAGCACGAGCAGTGCCCGGGTTGCATATCCGTGGTGGAAAAGCATGCAGAGCGCCATCATGTCCATGCAGCGGCTGGGAGCCGGAGGCTACAGCACAGATGACGGGGCCAAGCAGGCACTGGTCGATTCCTTCAGCTGGAACGCCAGTTTGAAACGCCCCGTGTTCAGTCCCATGGTGGCGCGTCCCTCCTTCTGTTCATCCGCGGTGTGGGTGGCAACCCTTTCCGCCCTGGTACACTGGGAAACCCGGAATCACTACCGGGTGATTACCCCGGCTGCCTGGCAGGCGCTCATGCCGCAGCTGGTAAAAGATGGAGAAGGTCCCTGGGGCTATGCCAATGCAAACGGGCCAGGCTTCGCCCTGCTGGTGTACCGCCTCGGGGCCGGAGTCAATTTTACGGACTGGAAGCTGGCGAGGCCCTCCGATGTGCTGAAAATATGGTGGAACGAGCACATAGGCGGGCAGGAGCGTGGCCACCTGGTCATCCTTGTAAAAGACGAGGGGGATACGGCATGCGTCTGGTCCTCTCACAAAGCGAGGGACGGTCAACCTGGCGGCTACGGTCTGCGCCGCATCCCGAAAAGCGCCATGAAACGAGTGCTTTTCACCCGCATCACACGGCCCGCCGCCTTCAACCGCGCCCACAAGCTGCCGGATGAGCCATGGCTCACCGAGCTCATGCACACAAATACGACCTGGGCAGAATGCGTACGCCGCTGCGGGATACAGGATTAATCGCGCACAGGGGGGCATTCGCCCACCCGCACATAATCCATGCCACCAGCCAGCGCGGCCTGAATTCCCGGCTCTGCGTCTTCAAACACCACGCACTCCGCGGGATTCACCCCCATGCGCTCCGCGCAGAGCAGGAAAATATCCGGCCGTGGTTTGCCGAACCCCGGCGGCACATCCGCCGGAGTCACCATGATGCTGAACAAATCGGCCACGCCGGCAGAAAGCAGGGTTTCCAGGGCGCCGCTGGGCATGCTGCCGGTGCCGATGGCATAGGGAATCCCCTGCTCTTTGAGCCGGCGCACCAGGTTAATTGTTTCAGGGATAACAGGCAGTGTTTCATTTTCCAAGAGCCAGGCGTAGCGGTTGCGCTTATCATCGGCCACAATCTCGGGCTCCATGCTCAGGCCGTAAGTAGCGTTGAGGTCTGCCACGATATCCGGAGCCGCCATGCCGCCGTGCGCCACGAACTCCTCCCAGCGGAAAACCTCCGGCGGGGCGCCATGCTCACGCAAAGCCCAGCGCCAGGCCTTGAAATGCACCGGCATGCTATCCACCAGCGTACCATCCAGGTCAAATATGTAGCCGGCATAGGTTTTCTCCGGCAGTGTCACGCGCACGCTCATTCTCCCTGCAAGTCAAATTTTTCCACAAAGCGCTGCAAGTCATTATCCTTGCCAAATACCACCAGCACATCACCCAGTTGGAACTCCAGATTAGCATCCGGGGTGTCAATCACCGGCTGCTCAGGCTCAGAAAGCACATCATCCGAAGTCGGGTTCTCCTTCATCTTGCCGCGGCGCACCGTAAGCAGGTTCAGGTGGAACTCCGAACGCAGACCTACTTCCATGAGTTTGCGCCCCACCCATTCATCCGGCAAGCGCACATCCACCAGTGAGTGGGTGGCATCCATGCGGCGCAGGCGCATCATACCCTCATTGGTGAAGCGGGCGGCCAGCTGGCGCGCGGCCACATCTTCCACACGGATAAGGTCGCTCACGCCAATGAGTTTGAGCAACTTACCATGCAGCTCATTCACACTGCGGGTCATCAGGTTTGTAGCTCCCAGTTCCTTGAGCTGGGCCGTAATCAAGAGATTGCGTTCAAACTGCTCGCCTACCGCTACTATCACGTAGGTATCATCCCCCACCAGCTCCAGCTGCCTCAGCACGCGGATATCCGTCGCATCCCCCACGAGTGCGTAGGTTACGCGGTCCTTCAGTTCGGTGATGATGGATTCACGCTCATCAAGAATGGTGACTTCAAAACCCAGGTCTGCCAGATGCAGGGCAAGCGCGCGGCCGAACTGACCAATACCGATAATAACGAATTTCATAACAAATTATCAATTGAGGGGTAAACGAGTTTCCGGCAGGCGGATGGGATTCGGTTCCTGCTGGCGGATAAAGATAAGCATGAAGGTGAACATGCCCACGCGACCGAACAACATGTTGAGGGAAATCAGGAGTTTGGAAACATCTGAAATCTGAAGCAGAGCGCCCAAGTCAAATCCGGTGGTTGTATAAGCACTCACTTCCATAAAGAGGAGCTTGACCACACCCTGCGGCTGCTGCGCAACAGCGGGCTCCAGCAGCATGAGGAGCAAAGTGGTAAATACAATCCAGAAAATGGAGAGCACCACAGTGGCCATGGCCCGCTCCACGGTGTTGCGGGCAATGCGGCGGTTGTGCAGCTCCAGGTCCTGCTTACCTTGCAGAACCCGGTATACCTCCAGCAGGCAGAGGGCAAAAACAGGAGCGTAGACACCACCACCGGTACCAGCAGGGTTGCCGCCTACGAACATAAGGAAAGCCAGGAATAACTGGTAAACAGGGCCATAATCACCAATGTCGCTGAGAGCAAAACCCGCAGAGCGCCCCACTGCATTCCACAGGGATTCCCACACGTTAAAGGTCCCGCATGCCTGGTGAGCAGACGGTTCACAAGCGGCCAGGAGGGTCAATCCCGTGGTTCCCACGAGCATCACAATCAGCATCACCCGCAACACCAGCCAGGAGTTGGTACTCCAGCGCTTCGCACTGCGCTGACCTTCCAGCTTATTCTTCAGGCGCGTCAACCCTTCCAGATATACACCAAAGCCCACGGTACCGGCCAGCACCAGCAGAATCATCACCAGCTGCACCAGCTTGCAATCAGCCACCCCAGCCTGCTCCATACCAGCCGGGAATATGTTGATACCGGCATTGCAGAAGGCAGAGACAGAATGAAAAATGGCATAGCCCAGCAAATCAGCCTGGGGGAAGCCTGGCATATCCTTCCACAGGTAATACAGGCAAACCGCCCCCACGGTCTCAGCAAGCAGGGTCACAAAAAACACAGCACGAAGAAGAGAAGGCACCACATTCACCCCCTGCTGGTCCAGCATGTTTGATACCGACATACTATCACGCACCGCCAGGCGTTTGCCCACCATCATGAGCACAAAGTAGGAGAAGGTCATCACGCCGATGGCGCCCACCTGGATATCCAACAGCAGCACCAGCTTACCCAGCGGCGTGAAGGTGGAGGCCACATCCACCGTCGTCAAACCGGTGATGGACGTCGCAGACGCGCAGGTAAAGAGCGCATCCACCAGCGACAATTGCGTGTTGGTGGCCCCCGGTGTGAGCAACAGCAGGGTACTCACCAGCACCAGCACCACCATGTAGGCAAAGAATCGCACCGCAGGGGACCACTGGCTTGCCCCTTTCATCGGGCTGCGGCGGCGGGCGCGCATCACGGCTCCTATGGTTCCGATGGAGAACCCGCCAAGCAGGAAACTACAGACCAGACTTGCCAGAAAGGCCCAGCGCCCGAACTCGGCCCACACTCCACCATAGAAAATGACGGAGGCCGCCAACCCCACCAGCAACTGGAACCACAGGAAACGCCGGGGCAGCCCGTAGCGTACCCATTCCAAGACAAAATGGAGCAGTACCACCAGCGTGTTGAACCACACCAGACCACAGAGCATCAAATGCGATGCCCCGATAAAGGCATCCCGCTGAGCCGGGGAATTGGCCACACCTTCAAAGCAGGCCTCCCAGAGCACCACAAAAAGCACCAGCATGCCGGAAAGCAGCTCCGGCAATTCCAGCACCTTGAGTCGGTGTTCCTTCTGCGTCTGGGGTCTCACGTGCAAACATTATATCAAAGCATGCATACTTTGGCAAGAACATGCAGACAAGCGCCTAAGCACAAACAAAGTACAGAAAGCATCAGATAGGCACACCCACGCATACCAAGCCCCGCTTCAGCCCCATCTGAGAGCAGTCTCGTTGCCTTATCATCCTGCTCCGCAGCAGGAACAGAGAAGCCGGCAGCGACACATGCACTACCGGCTTCTCCTCTTGAAATTCAGAATGGGGACTTACCACTCGCGGCGGCGGGGGCGGCGGCTGAACTTATCGTAAAACACGCGTTCACTCCGTTCGTTTCCCCGCTCGCGTGAATCACGGCGGTCGCCGCGTTCCCGGCGGAAATTGGTGTTACCACGGCCGGCGTAGGAAGCACCGCGACGCTCGCGGGGGCGGAATTCGCGTTCCATGGGAGCATTGGTGCCTTCCGGACGCCCCTTATCCTCACGAATGTTCACCTCATAGCCGCAAATCTGGCATGTGCCCAGACGCTCAATCAGCTGCGGTGCAATCTCCGGCGAAACCTCGATGAGGGAATGCTTCAGGAAGAGGCGGATATCACCCACAGTTCCCTTGGGGGCGCCACCCTCATTGTAGAAGAGGCCGGCAATATCCTTGGGGCGCAGGCCAAGCAGCTTGCCGCCGTTCATGAAGAGAGTCACACTCTGCTGCAGGGAGCTCCAGTCATTCCCCTTTTCCACAGGGGTATCGCCATCCTCTGCGGGCCGGGAAGCACGGGCAAACTTGCTGGGCCGGTCCTCCGGAATGGGCTGGAGCTCGCGACTGGTCTTAGCCACCAGGATGTTGAACATAGCCGCCAGCAGCTGATCAGCAGGCATATCAATATCCAGCAACTCCTCCGGTAGTTCCGCAGCAGTAGTGGCATTTTCCAGGATTTCATCCACCAGGGATTCGCGGCGGACCTCTTCCACCTGGGTGCCGGTCATCACCTTCTCGCGCTGCATGCGCACCCCCACAAAACGCTCCAGCCGCGCCAGAAGGGAGAAATCCCGGCGTCCGATGAAGGAAACGGCTCTGCCCTTGCGGCCGGCTCGGGCAGTGCGACCAATGCGGTGCACATAATCCTCAGGGTCGCGGGGCAACTCAAAGTTCACCACAGTATCCACATCGTCGATATCCAGCCCACGGGCCGCAATATCCGTAGCCACCAGCACGGTCAGATTTCCCTTGCGGAACGAATCCATCACACGCTCTCGCAGGGTCTGGGGCATATCGCCATGCAGACGGTCCACCGCATAACCACGGGCCAGGAGACCATCCACAATATCATCCACCACACGCTTCGTGTTGGCAAAGACCAACCCGCGCTTCATGCGGCCCATCTCAATCAGGCGGCTGAGCACCTCAATGCGGGAGGAGAACACCACCTCATACACGATCTGCTCACAGGTGGGCACCGTGAGCTGTGGTCGCTCAATGGCTATTTCCTGTGGGTCCCGGGCTACGGAGTCCACCAGCTTGCGGATAGCGGCCGACATCGTGGCAGAGAACAGCAGGGTCTGGCGCTCCGCCGGCAGCAGGGACACCACGCGGTCAATATCCTCCTGGAATCCCATATCCAGCATCTCGTCCGCCTCATCCAGAATGAGCATGGAAATGTGATCCGGTTTCAGTTCTCCCTGCTCCATGAGGTCAATCACGCGGCCGGGCGTACCCACCACAAACTGCACACCCCGCTTCAGAGCGGCCAGCTGCGGGCCAAAGGAAGCCCCACCGTAAATAGGCACAGCGGAAACACCATCCAGAAACAAGGCCAGTTTGTCCACCTCACGGCAAATCTGCACAGCCAGTTCACGGGTGGGCGCCAGGCAAAGCACCTGCACCTCGCGCAGCGTGGGGTCTATGCTCTCCAGGGCCGGAATGGAGAATGCCAGAGTCTTGCCTGAACCGGTATGAGAAAGGCCCAGAATATCTGCTCCGTCCAATGCCGGGGGAATGGCGCGTTCCTGAATAGGTGAAGGTGTTTCAAATCCCAGGACCTCAATGGCCTCCAGAATCTCCGGGCAGATACCAAGTTCGGAAAATGACATAGACGGCGCAGAGAATGCCCGATTGAGCCTCATTTGTAAAGCAAAAACTGCTCCGCGAACACACTATACCCCAACAATCGGACAAGCTGCGGAGACACGATTCAAAGCACATCACCCCACTCGGGCGCAGGCTGGGGAGCACCAAGGCCGCAGATGCGGTCAATCATGGCATCCCACTTATCCTGGCCTTGCAGAATATCAATGTGGATGCGGAGGAAATAGATGGGCACCTCCATCTCGCCGGGGCGAAGGAAACGCACGGCATCCTTCTCCGTGGTCACAATCATATCCATGGCTCGCTCAGCGCAGCGCTCCACGAAGGCGTCCAGGTCTTCCTGGTCAAACCAGTAATGGTCAGGGTAACTGCGGCGGATTTCCACGTTGGCTCCCAGCGATTCCACCAGGTTCTCAAAACTCTCCGGGCGGGCAATGCCACTAAGGCACGCCACGTATTTGCCCTTCAGCGCAGAGAGCGGCAACTGCTCGCCCGTAAAGATGTTCTCTAACAGCACGGGGGCATGGTTAGTCACAATGATATCCGCCACCTTGTTGTACTTGCGGATGGTGGAAATGAGGGCATCCTGTGGCTTACCCTCGCTCTTGGTCAGGATGATATAGCTGGCGCGCTTCAGACTGGCGCGGGGCTCGCGCATGGTGCCGCGCGGCAGCAGCGCCCCGGTGCCGAAGGGGAAGCCGCAGTCCACCAGCACAATGTCAATTTCATGCTTCAGCTTCAGGAACTGCATACCATCGTCAAGGATGAGGGTGTTGCTCCCCAGCTGTTCAATGGCGAAAATGCCTGATTTCACGCGGTCCTTATCCACCAGCACGGCCACTCCGTCCAGGTTGCGGGCCAGCATGAAAGGCTCATCGCCCGCATAGAGCGGGCTGAGGTAGCGGGTCACGCCATCACTGGCAATCTTCGGGATGCTCTTCACCCGCTTGCCTTCCTTATCCAGCCACACCTGCGGTTTTTCAAGGTCATGACTCTTGTAGCCACGCGTCAGAATAGCGCACTTACGGCCTCGCGAGGCAAGGCTGCGGGAAAGCAGTTCCACCACCGGGGTCTTACCGGTACCGCCAGCAGTGATATTACCCACACTCACCACAAAAGTACCCAGATAGTGTACCGTCTTCAGACGGCGGCGGAACAGGAACAGGCGCACCTGCACCAGAATCCAGAAAAAGAAGGATGCAAAGCGCAGCAGGCAGCGCATCATCCACGCGCGGAAACCGCGGGCGCGGCCGAATACGACCTCAGTCCCCCACTCTGCAAATTCTTCCGCGCGTGATTTCATGCTCCTGCTATCCTAACAGCTCCTGCCGCCCAAGTCAATATCAGAACTCACAATTGCGAGGGGTGCGCGGGTACGGCAGTACGTCGCGGATGTTCTGCACGCCGGTTACGAACATGATGAGACGCTCAAAACCCACACCGAACCCCGCATGCGGCACCGTACCAAAGCGGCGCAGGTCATTGTACCAGTAGTAAGCGTCCATATCCATTCCCATGCGCTGAATATTCCCTTCAAGCACCTCAAGCCGCTCCTCACGCTGGCTGCCTCCGATGATTTCGCCAATGCCCGGCACCAGCACATCCATGGCCGTAACGGTTTTGCCATCATCATTGAGGCGCATGTAGAAAGGCTTGATTTCCTTCGGGTAGTTATAGACAATCACCGGACACTTGAAGTGTTTCTCTGTGAGGAAGCGTTCGTGCTCACTCTGCATGTCCATACCCCAGTAGGGCTTGTATTCGAACTTCTCACCGCTGGCCTGCATGATTTCGATAGCCTCGGTGTAGGAGCAACGCACAAAGGGCTTCTCCGCCACCTCTTCCAGACGCTCACGCAGTCCCTTATCCACAAACTTGCAGAAGAACTCGAAATCCCCGCTGGTGTCGGCCAGCATGGTGCGGGCAATGTGCTTGATGAAGGCTTCCGCGATGTCCATATCGCCATGGATATCACAGAAGGCGATTTCCGGTTCAATCATCCAGAACTCAGCCGCGTGGCGGGAGGTATTGCTGTTTTCAGCGCGGAATGTGGGGCCGAAGGTGTAGATATTGCTCAGCGCACAGGCAAAGGTTTCGCCCTCAAGCTGACCGGAAACGGTCAGGTTGGCAGGCTTGCCGAAGAAGTCATCATCGTAGCTTTTGTTCTCAGCCAGCGGATCCAGCGTGGTCACATGGAACATCTCGCCTGCGCCCTCGCAGTCGCTGGCGGTGATGATGGGCGTGTGTACCCACACAAAATCGCGCTCCAGGAAGAAATTATGCACCGCAGCCGCCATACGCGAACGAGTACGGAAAATAGCACCGAACAGGTTGGTGCGGGGGCGCAGATGCGCAATGGTGCGCAGGAACTCCGGGGAATGCCCCTTCTTCTGCAACGGGTAGTTCTCCGGGGAGGGCCCCACCAGCTTCACCTCTGCGGCCTGAATCTCCCACTTCTGCTTGCCGGGGCTTTCCACCAGGCGCCCGATGATGCTCACCGAAGAGCCGGTGGTCATGCGGCTGATATCCTCATAACCAGGAATGCCGGCATCTGCCACCACCTGAATGGACGCCAGGCTGGTGCCATCATTCACCTCCAGGAAGGAAAAGGTCTTGGAATCACGCCGGGTTCGCACCCAGCCTTCCACCAGAATCTGCTCCATCGGAGCCTCACTGGCCAACGCATGTTTTACCAAAGTACGCTGCATAGTCATGTCTGCCCGTCATTGTAGCACCACCCCTGACGCAAGGCGAGCAAAAAAACCGGCATTGACAAAGCGTTTGCGCGGGCGTATGCTCGGGCTCATGAACGAGGCTTCAACCAAAGCACTGGAATACTTCCACCAGGGATTCAACTGCGCCCAATCCGTTTTTGCAGCCTTTGCTGACCAGGTAGGCATGAGCGAACGAGATGCCCTGCTCTTTTCCTCCGCATTCGGTGCCGGGCTCGGACGCATGCGCGGCACCTGTGGAGCTTTCTCCGGCCTCTGCATGGTGGCTGGATTCTGCAAGGGCAACCTCAGCGGTAATCCTGAGGAGAAGGAAATCATCTTCTCGCTTACCCGTGAGCTGGCCGAGGCTTTCAAACAAAAATTCGGCACACTCACCTGCCGCGAACTACTCCACCTGGATGAGGAAATGGAGCGTTCTGCCCGCCCGAATGAACGCACTCAGGCTTACTATGATGCCCGTCCCTGTGAGAGATGCGTATCATTCTGCGCCGCGAAAGCTGAAGAGCTTATAAAACAGTTCCCAAAAAGCAAATAAAAAAAATCAGATAATTTTTAGATTTGCTCTTGACGCGATACGCAAAAGCAGATATACTGACCACGTCTTCGGGACCGGACGTAAAACAAGGTTCCCGGGCTCGAAAGGGTCCGATTCATAGGGTAGTTGGGCACCCAGGGGTTTCGGCCCCTGGGTGACTTCCTTTTCCGGATATTGCGATAGGATGCAGAATAATACCTAACGAGTAGGAATTGCAATAAGTTTCACGTTATCCAACATTTAGCTTGCAATATCGTTGGCGTGTGCTACAATCCGCGCGCGGGGCAACACAACCCCGGGTGCTACATCATGAACAAATGCTTTCATATTGCAGCAACTCTGGTTGCTTTTCTCTTCGTCTGTGTGATACCGGCCAGCGCGGCTGAAAGCGCACAGCAAGCCAGCGACAAGATTGCCTGTTTCGAGGATTTACGCGGACGGGTGCTGGCCGTTCCCTCCTCCACTGTGCAGGACATTTATGTAGAGGAGCACTACCCGGACATCAAGCTCGACCGCTTTGACACCGAGGCGGATATGATGCTCTCCCTGCAGCAGGAGAAATGCGATGGCGCCATCATGGACGACGTTATCTGCTACGCCCTGGTGCGTAAGACGGAAGGTGTCACCATCCTGCCGGACAGCCCGGTTCCACCCTGCCAGATGGGCGTGGTATTCGGCAAACACAATGCTGAGCTCTGCGAGCAGTTCAATGCCTTCATCCGCCAGCTGAAGGAAAAGGGTGAACTGGAGCCCATCATGGAGCGCTGGATCAAGCATTTCGATACAGCAGAAATGCCGAACCTTCCCCTGCCCACCAAAGGCAAGCCCATCCGCGTGGCCATGGAGCCCTGCACCGAGCCCATCGTCTTCATCAAGAATGAAAAGATAGCCGGTTTCGATGCAGAGCTCATTCAGCGATTCTCCGTTTACATCAACCGCCCGGTGGAAATCGTGGAGATGGAGTACGACTCCCTCATCGCCTCCACCACCACCGGCAAGGCAGATATGGCGGCCTCCGGCATCCTTATCACCGATGAACGGGCCGAAAGCGTGCTCTTCTCCGACCCGTATTACGACAGCCACTCCCGCGTGGCCGTGCTCACCAAGAACGCCCATCCCTCCATCGTCTCGGGTAATGAAGGCCCACAGATTCTGGGTATCTGGGGCAGCATCAAGCGCAGTTTCTACCGCAATATCATCGAGGAGCGCCGTTACATGCTCCTGTGGGATGGTTTGAAGGTGACAGTGCATATTTCCTTCTTCTCCGCGCTGCTGGGCACCATTCTGGGTGCCTTCATCTGCTACCTGCGCATGAGCAAGGTGGCAGTGCTCCGCAATATTGCCAAGGTATACATCGATGTGATGCGCGGCACACCCGTGCTGGTGCTGCTCATGATGATGTGCTATGTTGCCTTTACCCAGTTTGACAACACGCCCGTGGCCATCATCACCTTTGCCATGAACTTCGCGGCCTACGTGAGCGAAATGTTCCGCACCTCCATCAGCAGCATCGACAAGGGCCAGACCGAGGCCGGCATTGCGCTGGGCTTCTCCCCGGTGCGCACCTTCGGCTACATCGTGCTGCCGCAGGCCGTGCGCCGAGTGCTGCCGGTGTACAAAGGCGAGCTGATTTCCCTTATCAAGAACACCTCCATCGTGGGTTACGTGGCCGTGGCAGACCTGACGCGCGCCTCCTACATTATCCGAGGACGCACCTTCGACCCCTTCTTCCCTCTGCTCATGGTGGCGCTCATGTACTTCCTCATCGCCTGGCTGTTCACCTATATCCTTGACCGCATCGGCCGCAAAGTCTGCTAACGTTCACACCACCTTTTGAAACGATGATTCAAATCAAACACCTTCAGAAGAGCTTCGATAATCTGGATGTTCTGCGTGATGTGAACCTGAACATCAAGCAGGGCGAAGTCATCTCCATCATCGGCCCCTCCGGTACCGGCAAGAGCACTTTCCTGCGCTGCCTCAATCTCCTGGAGCAACCCACGGGCGGCAGCATCGTCATCGATGGTGAGGAAGTGCTCAACGGCAAGGTCAACGCCTCCAGACTGCGACAGAAGATGGGCATGGTCTTCCAGTCCTTCAACCTGTTCAACCACCTTTCCGTGCTGGATAACGTGTGCATCGGCCCCGTGAAGCTGCTGGGCAAGAACCGCAAGGAAGCCGAGGCCAAGGCCATGGAGCTGCTGAAACTCGTTGGCATGGCAGAAAAGGCAGATGCCATGCCCGATGAACTTTCCGGCGGCCAGAAGCAGCGCGCAGCCATTGCCCGCTGCCTCTCCATGGACCCCGAAATCATCCTCTTCGATGAACCTACCTCCGCGCTGGATCCCACCATGGTGAGCGAGGTGCTCTCCGTCATCCGCGCCCTGGCCCGCCAGGGAATGACCATGGCCATTGTGACACA
Source organism: Akkermansiaceae bacterium (assembly GCA_015062005.1). Lineage (GTDB taxonomy): Bacteria > Verrucomicrobiota > Verrucomicrobiia > Verrucomicrobiales > Akkermansiaceae > Akkermansia. The sequence continues at coordinate 64,174 of SUVL01000006.1, read as the reverse complement.
TGAAATGAACTTCGCCCGCGATGTGAGCACCCGCGTGGTCTATATGGATGAAGGTATCATCTATGAAATCGGCACTCCGGAGGAGATTTTTGAGCATCCCAAGCGCGAACGCACCCGCGTCTTCGTGAACCGCATCCGCGATTTCCACTTCGAGTTCCACAGCCCGGACTACGACCGCTTCCTGCTCAAATCCGAATGGCAGGCCTACTGCAACAAGTACTTCCTGACCCGCGAAAGCATGCGCAAGGCCCAGCTCATCGGCAACGCGCTGTTCCGCCACATGCCGCTGGACAAAGGAACGCTGGACTTCTACTTCCGCTACTCTGAGCAGACCCGGGAGATGAGCATGGAAGTGCTCCTGCCCATCGGCGCTGAGCCCGTTGATCTGGAATCAAACCGTGTGCTGAACGAGCTCTGCTCCAGCGTGGAGTTCAACCACGAGGCAGACCGCGTGAAATACCGCCTGCGCATGAAGCACAAGAACCGCTGATTACGTCTCACTTCTCGCATTTGACTCCGCCCCTGGTCTGCTCTCCCGGCCCGGGGCGCTTTTTATTCTTCCGCCGTGTAAATCAGTTGGAAAAAGGTGGCAGAATCGGCTTGCCAAAACGGGCGTTGTCATGTATAATGCGCGCGCATCCGAGCGATGCATCAAGCTATTATGTCCGGCAATCTCACATACAAGCAGTCCGGCGTCGACACTATTGAGGCGCAGTCTTTTGTTTCCGATATCAGCGCGCACGTGAAGCGCACGCAGAAAAACCGCAAGCTCTGCAATGCATTCGGTCTTTTCGCAGCAGCCTATGACCTTTCCTCCTACAAGGAGCCGGTTATCGTGACCGGCACGGACGGCGTGGGCACCAAGACGGAGATTCTCTTCGATATGGATATGCTCGAGACCGCCGGCAAAGACCTGGTGGCCATGAATGTGAACGACCTGCTCACCACCGGTGGCGACCCCGTCATGTTCCTGGACTACCTCGGCATCTCCAACCTGGAAGTGGAGCGCCCCCGCATCACCCGCCTGGTGGCCGGCATGTGCGATTACCTGGAAAGCTGCAACTGCATCCTGGCCGGTGGCGAGACCGCCGAAATGCCCGGCGTGGTGCCTGAGGGACTGGTGGAGCTGGCCGGTTTCAGCATCGGCTGCGTGGAGAAGAGCGAAATGATTGACCCCTCCCAGGTAGCCGTGGGCGACGTGCTCATCGGCTACCCGAGCGATGGTTTCCACGCCAACGGCTGGAGCCTGGTGCGCCGCGTGCTGGCCCAGAACCCTGACCTGCTCACCAAGGATGAACTGCGCGAACTGCTGGCTCCCACCCGCCTGTACCACGATGTGGTGTACGACATGCGCAAGCTTGGCATCACCCCCAAGGCCTACGCCCACATCACCGGTGGCGGCCTGCCCGAGAACCTGGAACGCTTCCTCGGTGAGAAGGGTGCCGACCTCGAAATCCCCTACTGGGACAACGAACCCGCCCAGAAGGTGCTGCAGTTCGTGGATGCGGAAGACCGCTTCCACACCTTCAACATGGGTATCGGCTGGGTAGCCATTGTCTCCCCCGACCAGGTTGAGCAGGCTCTCACAGCCGGTCCCGGCGGCACGGTCATCGGCACCATGCGCGAGGGCAAGGGCATCAAGGTAAGCGTCCGCAAGTAAATCAATCTCTCACCCCCTCCTCTATATGTCCGCAGCAATCCGCCTGCTCAAGCCGCTTTCCTACTTCGAGGAAAAGTACGGGAATCCGGAGTGGGCTTTCAACAAGCTGTTCCTCCTCATGGAGAAGCAGCGCAACCGCGGCCAGGACGGCGCCGGGTTCGGCAGCATCAAGCTGAACATGCCTCTGGGTGAGCCCTATATCTTCCGCTCCCGTGCGGTGGGGGGCTCTGCCCTCACGGACATCTTCACGGCCCAGCAGCGCAATCTGCGCCACATGCGTGAAGATGGCATCATCAATGGGGCTGATGCCATTTCCTTCAAGAAGAATTTCAACTTCGGGGGCGAAGTGCTCATGGGGCACATGCTCTACGGCAGCAGTGGCGTGCAATATGAAGAAGGCAACTGCCACCCCTTCCTGCGCCGTTCCAACTGGCCTACGCGCACCCTGATGCTCCAGGGCGATTTCTCCATGACCAACGTGGAGGAACTGCACGAGAAGCTCATGGCACGCGGCCAGCACCCTGTTTTCGACACCAACACGCAGGCCATTCTCGAAGAGGTGGGGTACTACCTCGATGAAGCGCATACCGATAAATACCGTGAACTGCGCAACAAGAATGTGGACGGCCGCGAGATTCCCCAGATTATTTCTGCGGAGCTCAACCTTTTCGATGTAATCGAAAAAGCCTGCAAGGACTGGGACGGCGGCTACGTCATCATGGGCGCCGTAGGAAATGGTGACTTCTTCTGTCTGCGTGACCCGCACGGCATCCGCCACTGCTACTACATCCTGACGGATGAATACCTGGCCATTGCCAGTGAGCGGGCTCCGCTCATGAGCGTGATGGAGGTCGATGAAGACGAAGTACACGAACTGGGCGCTGCCAATATGGTGCTGGTCAAGGCCGATGGCCAGGTGACCATCAAGGAATACACCACTCCGGGTAAGTTTACACCGTGCTGTTTCGAGGATATCTACACCTCCCGCGGAAATGACCCCGTCATCTACCGCGAGCGCAAGGCCCTGGGTGCCAACCTTACGGAAAAAGTAGTGGCCAGCCTCGACAAGAGTGACTTCTCCAAGGCGGCTATCACATTCATTCCCAACACGGCTGAGGTTTCCTACTACGGTCTTCTGGAGGGGCTGCGTTCCTACCGCCGCAACAAGGTGAGCCAGGCCATGGTGGAGGCCTTCCGCAACGGCACCATGAGCGAGGAACTCATCAACGAGCTCATCCTCCGCCGCTGGCCCCGTGCAGAAAAGATTGCGCACAAGGATATCAAGCTCCGCACCTTCATCTCCGAAGCCAGCAGCCGCAAGCAGATGGCCTCTATGGTTTATGACCTGACCTACGGCGCTGTGGGCAAAGACGAAGTGCTCGTTGCCATCGATGACTCCATCGTGCGTGGCACCACGCTCAAGATGAGTCTGCTGAGCCTTCTTTCCCGCACCAAGGCACGCAAGATTGTCATCGTCTCATCCGCGCCCCAGGTGCGCTATCCGGATTTCTACGGTATCGACATGTGCGAGATGGGGCAATTCGTAGCCTTCCTTGCAGCCATCAACCTGCTGCACCGCAAGGGGCTCTCCAACATCATCACCGATGTGTACAACGAGTGCCGCTACCAGCTTACCCAGCCGGCAGAGAAACGCACCAACCCCGTGCGCCGCATCTATAATGCCCTTACGGCCGATGAGATTACGGCGGAAATTTCCCGCATGGTCACACCGGAAGACTCCCCCTGTGAGATTCAGTGCATTTTCCAGACACTGGAAGGTCTGCACGATGCCATCGAAGCCCCCTGCGGAGACTGGTACTTCAGCGGTCATTACCCGACCCCCGGTGGCTACACCCTCATCAACAAGACCTATATCGAATGGTACGAAAAGACTCGCGGAATCGTGGGTGAGTTCGTGCTGTAAGATTCTCTGCACCCGCGGGGATGAATTACTCATCCCCGCGGTGCAAACTACCCCAACCCACCCTATGCCCTACCGCCATGAAAGAAGCCCCCAGAGAATCATACGCCGATAAACCGGACGAGGAGCTCGTCAAGAGCACCCTGGCCGGCAAGACGCGCGCGTATGATGAACTCATCCGCCGCCACAGCCGCAAGCTCAATGCCATGCTGGTGCAGATGCTCAACAGCGAGGCCGATGCCTACGATGTGGCCCAGGAATCCTTTCTGAAAGCCTTTCATTCCCTGCGATACTTCAAGGGGAACAGCTCCTTCTATACCTGGCTCTACACCATCGCCCTGAACAACGCCCGCAACCTGATGCGCAAACGCAAGCGCGAGCGCAGCTACAGCGTGGATGATGATGAAAAAGGCAACCCTCTTGAAAAGGATGCTGAGCTGGCTGATACCAACCTGGAGGCAGACCCCATCCGCAAAGCCCAGATGAAGGACCTTCGTGGCAAGCTGGCGCGGGCTATAGCCCAGCTCTCCCCGGCTCATCAGGAAGTGGTGAACCTGTGCGATATCCAGGGGCTTTCCTACCCGGAAATTGCCAGACTCACCAATATTTCCGAAGGCACCCTGCGTTCCCGCCTGCACTACGCCCACCGCCTGCTTCAGAGTTATCTGGCGGACGAGGTGTGAGCCAGCGCTTATTTCAGGATTCCGGCAGCGTAATCCGCAGCCATGAGGCCAGCGCCGATGATGCCGGCATCTGCCCCGAACCGGGCAGGCAGAAGACGCAGGTTATCAAAATGCACCGGAAAAAGCTGTTCTTTCAGACAGTCACGCAGCGGGGCAAAGAGCAAATCGCCAGCCCTAGCCACACCACCGCCTATGATACAGGCCTCCGGCACAAAGGCATACATCATATTCATGATGAGGCAACCCAGTTTCTCTGAAAAATCGTGGTACATCTGCCGGGCTATGGGGTCCCCTGCCCGGGCGGCAAGTTCCAGTTGGTAGGGTGAGCAATCGGCCAGCGTCTTCCGGATGCCCGCCTCGGCATAACGAGCCACGGCATCAGCGGTAAACTCGTTGTGGCCAATATATTCCTCCACCGCACCGCGGTTGCCGAAGGGGCCCACGCGCCCCTTGAAATCAATGCTGGTCTGGCCCAGCTCCGCGCAGGAAACATTGCGGCCGCGAAGCATGCGGTCATGCACCACAATGCAGCCGCCAATACCCGTGCCCAGGGTCAGGCAGAGCAGGCTCCCGAGCCCCCGGCCGGCGCCCAGCTTCCACTCAGCATAGCCCATGCAGTTGGCATCATTATCCAGCACCACGGGGAGCGAAAGCTCGCGTTCCATCACCTCGCGCACAGGAACCTGGTGATTCCACACCGGCACATTGGTGAGCTGGTAGAGCACGCCTCTGTAAAAATCAACCCAGCCGGGCATACCCAGCCCCACTGCCACCACCTGCGGATACTTGCGCTGCAGTTCCTTCATGGAGGAGCTCATCGCGGTCATGATGGCCGCCGGGCTGTCAAACTCCGGTGTGGGCAGAGGCTCTGCCTTATCCACCAATTCAGCACCGCGGGTCACGCCAATCTTGATACTCGTTCCCCCGAAATCCACCGCTATGGCCAGTTGTTCACTCATGCAGGCATTATACCCGCTGGAGCACAACTCATCAAGTAATATGTCAGCGTGCCGTTTCATCTCCCCTGTTCAGACCAGATTCATGTAAGTTTATGGAATAGACGTACTTTTGGAGTTGCATGCACTGAAACAGTTATGATAAACTCGGCTGGCACCGGCCTACAATTACATCACATGCTGACAAAAAAGAAAATATATACCGGTCTCCTCCTGTTTATCATACTTGTGCTGATATGGGTGAGATTCTCCCATACACCCTTCATCTGGGATGACATATGGTATCACTTTTCCGTCTCTCCCGATTTTCGGGAATCAGGAAATCTGTTTTCCGTGAACAGAATCACCACGGTCGGTGACTGGATAGAATCGCTAAAGCGGTTCGGCCACGTTCACATCTGGAGAATCGGCAACATTCTGATGCTGCTATTCACCAATATCGGAAGCAAACATCTGCTGGACATTCTGCATACCCTCGTTTTCGGCGTCTTTATCATCACGACATGTAAGCTCTTTCTTTCCTCCATTACTGTCCGGAATCTCGGCATCACCCTGCTCGGTATCCTTTTCCTTATTCCCCATCTTGACCGGGTTTTATTCTGGTCAGCCGGGGCTTTCAACTATTTCTGGGGTGCCATGTTCCTCAGCTTACTACTCTTCCTCACACAGAGGCAAGCACATCCACATGGTGTTGCCAAACTCATCGTGGTCTGCATACTCTCGTTTCTATGCGGCGGTATGCATGAAGCACTGGGGCTGCCACTCCTGGCGTATTTCGGATGTCTGGCCACCATCCAGATAATAAAAGAGAAATACCTGTCGCGAGATACGCTACTCTGTTTCATCTGCACGGCAGCAGGGCTCCTGATACCAATCTCCTCGCCCGGACTATACACGAGAGCAGCCAGCCCCTCCCTGTCCACTTTTTGTTCTGACCTTGTATACAGCATATGCATTTTCATCCTGAATTGCGCCATTCCCCTGCTTGTTTCGCTCGCAGCCATTATCCGCCAAAGGAGTTGGGATTACCGGAAAGCAAGCCACCTGCTCATGGCCGTCATCTTTTCCCTTCCTGGGCTCGTTTTTGCCTCCAAGGGATACTGGGGCGGAGCATATTTCTATCCCTCTCTCGCCATGATGTTCTTTGCGTTGTCGACCTTGCAACCCGGCATCTGCACCAAAGGAAAAGCTTTATCCTTCATTTCCTGGTGTGCAGTTTTCGCCGCAGCAGGCATTTCCTGCACACGGGCATACACCGATTACCAACAATATTCTGATACCATACGTAAGGCAGCGCAGGAAAGAGTCATCATCAGAGATGAATATACAGAAGAAAACACTCCAAGCTGGCATCTGAGAAATTCTCTCCCCGGCGTGCCGGACAGGGATTTTAATACTGACAGCATAGCCAGGTTATTCGAACTTCCCCTCTTTTCTGTCGGCTACAACATCTATTCCCGGGAAATCAACGCCGCCACAGCATTCGCCGATAACAAGGATGATGCGATACAAGCCATACGCCAAAACCAATTCATTATTGTCCGGCTCCCCCGGCACATGATTCTTCACTACGGCCGGGATTACTCCAGCTCCCTCATATTGAATCAGGGGGAATCCAGGCAGCTGCGATATCCGTGGGACTACAAGCATCGGCACATACTGCTGCACCTTGTGCGAGGCAGCTCGCATGCCAACTTTGGCATGGATTACCAGAATGAACATGTCTACCTGATTATAAAGGACGAGACAAAATCAGGCAAAGCCCTTCATCTGATACTGCTGAATTGGCAGACCGGACAAATAGCTGAAACGACAATACCGGTTCAGGAGTCATCGTAAATCGCACCAGAGGGCGCGGTGGTCGGAAGCCTTGGCGGCCGCTGGTATATCAACGATACCGCCCTGCCCGCGCATGCGTTCCCGGAGAACCGGGTTCACAAAAATCTGGTCGTAGACGCAGTACTCCTTACCGCGCTTGTAGTAAAGAGTCCATTCCTCGCCGCGGGAATCCTCCGGAGAGAGGCGGCGCAGCGCAGCATCCTGCGAAAGGCCCTGCTGCACTATCCGGGGCGCGGCATCCGCCGGGCCGTCATTCCAATCACCAAACACGAGTAAGGGCAATCCCTTCTGCATTCGGGCAATGTGCTGAATATGCTGAGCCAGGGTATAGGCTTCCTGCTTGCGGAGAGCGGAAGCAGCGGCGGCATCCTCCGCCACGCGGGATTTCAGATGCGCACCAACAATGCGGAACAAGCGGCCATCATCCAGCCGGATTGTGACATCCAGAATACCACGCAGCATCTTGCGGCGCTTCTGCTGGTGGAGCTTCACCTTGCTCTGGGAGTGGTCCTGAACGATGGGATGCACCGAAAGCACAGCCAGCGCACGGTCTTCACCCGGCCGGATGAGCACACGGTAATAAGGAAATTCCAAGCCGCGGGCAGCCAGGCGCTGGCGCAAATCCTGCAAGGCCAGAGGGCCGCCAATTTCGATGAGGCCCACTATCTGGGGCTTCGCCTCCGCAATGATATCCGCCACGGCATCGCGGGAATTCCTGGTCTTGGGTTTCAGCACATAGGGAGAACGCTGCACTTCACCTTCCACAAAGTAGTTCTGCACATTGTGCATCAGGAAGCGAACAGGTTTACCCGGCCTGGGGATGGCTGCGATGTCCACCTGTTTCTGCAAGGGTGCGGTATGCGCGACCTCTGCTGGCAGTTCCAGGTTAGCCACTCCAGGCACATATTCCTGCTGCTGCGCTGGAGGAGCGGCTCCCAGCCAGCGCAGCAGAGTATCATCCCCACTGAAGCGCTCCACCAGTAGTCCCGCCACCAGAAGCACCAGGAAAAGCAGCAGGGAATCTTTACGTAAGCATCTCATCCAGAAATTGGAGTCATGCATTACAGGCAGCCGCCATCCAGCCACTCGGCAACCTGCGGGGCGGCATAGGTCAGAATCATATCCGCCCCAGCGCGGCGGATAGAGAGCAGAGCCTCCAGCATGCACTGCTTCTCATCCAGCCAGCCGGAAGCCGCCGCAGCCTTCACCATGAGATACTCACCACTCACATGGTAGGCTGCAATGGGCAACGTTGTGGCACGGCGCATCCCGGAAATCACATCCAGATACAAAGTAGCAGGCTTCACCATGAGAAAATCGGCTCCTTCAGCAGCATCCAGCGCAGCCTCGCGCAAAGCCTCGCGCGCATTTCCCGGGTCCATCTGGTATGTTTTCTTATCACCAAACTTCGGGGCACTGCCCAGTGCGCCACGGAAGGGGCCGTAGAAAGCAGAGGCGTACTTGGCCGTGTAGCTCATAAGGGAAACCTTGGTGAAGCCCTCGGCATCAAGCGCAGCGCGCAAAGCAGCTATGCGGCCATCCATCATATCGCTGGGAGAAATGATGTCCGCCCCGGCGCGGGCATGGCACAATGCCTGGCGGCAGAGCGCCTCCACCGTCTCATCGTTGAGAATCTCGTAGGTACCATCCTCGTACTCACGCACCAGTCCATCCTGACCGTAGGTGTTGAAGGGGTCCAGTGCCACATCCGTCATCACGCAAAGCTCCGGCACGGCGGCCTTGATGGCACGGATGGCACGGGGAACCACGCCCTCCGGGTTCCAGGCTTCTGAACCTGTGGCATCCTTCTTCTCCTCCGGCACCACAGCAAACAGATCCACGCACGGGATGCCCAACTCGTACAAGCGACTGCATTCGCGCACGATGCCCGCCACGCTCCAGCGCGTACACCCCGGCAGCGATTCAATCGGGGTATCCTCCTCCCCCTCCTGCACAAACATGGGGTAAATCAGATTTGCGGCAGAAAGCGTTGTCTCGCGCATGAGACCACGCACGGCGGCAGATTTGCGGTTGCGACGGGGGCGAATGGGCAGGTTCATCATAGCGCCAGAAAGAGTATCACTTTTCGTCCGCCTTGTAAAGTGCGGGCAAGCATCAACTAGTCCAATTCCGGCACCCAATGGGCATCGGCATAGGCGGCGAAACACATAGCTATCTGCCCGAAAGTCTGCTTTCCTGTATGCAGGGGAGGCAGCGTGGCCGGCGCAAACCACTGCACATCATTTGTTTCCGGATTTGCTGCCAGATGAGGTTCTCCCACAGGCTCGCAGAGCACAAATGCCTTGATGATGTTATAGGGGAACGGGCGGCGACAGTTGCGGCGGCTGTATTCATGCAGCGCCACCAGGCGGCCGGTTTTAACCTCCAGCCCGGCCTCCTCATGCACCTCTTTCACCAAGTTGGAAGCGATGGTCTGGTCCACATCGACCCAGCCGCCAGGCATAGCCCAAAGGCCATCCCTCTCCCGCACCAGGAGGATTTTTCCATCGCGGATGATAGCAGCCCGCGAATCCAGTTTCGGCGTCTGGAACCCTGTTTCATTGCAGAATAAATCCCGCACTTTCTCCAGCGGCAGGTCAGTCATGGTGGAAAGCATCTCCGCAGCCAGCTCCCGCAATCGTTCAAAGCGTTCCCGGTCAAAGGGATCCGGGCAGTACTCAATTCCCGCCTGGGCTATGAATTGAATCTCCTTGGCCCAGGTCAACCACTTCGGTCGGATGCTGTCATCTTCCATGCCATGACATTAGCACAATCTGCCTCAACAATCCATTCTGAATCTTGACACGGTCCTGCCACATGTGTCCCAGAGATTATGAGAAAATAGCCCTAAACGATATAAGAGCATAGTGTTCTGTGAGAAAATTCGTAGTAGGGTATCTCCCGCCTCACCACCGGCAGTATGCATGCATTTGTGGCTCTATCGGCGTAAGCCGCTAACTTTCAATTTGTCAATCGTAAATTATCAATTGTAAATCCACGTATCCCAAATCTTTGGGACACGCGTGCGGTCCTGCTTTCCTGCTCGATTTTCAGCTTGTTTCACAGCGCGATTGTGTTAGAATGGCAAAGGTTCTGTCATTCTTATGTTCAAATCTCTTCTCCTAGCCATACTTGCTGCTGTGTGCCTGCCCTGGCTGCATGCGGCGGAAGAAACGCCAGTGTATCCCCGGCCGCAAAAGATGGATCTGAACAGCAAGACAACCAAGATTAAAGAAGTTTCCATCCGCAAGCGCAGCAAGAAATCACGCGGTTCCCTCTGGGACAGGTTGCCAGCGGTGAATGGAGGCTACGCCATCTCCATCTCACCGGGCAAACTGGTCGTATACGCCAATGATGACACAGGAGAGTTCTACGCAAAACAGACTATCTGTCAGTTGCTGGAGAACGTGGAAGAAGCACAGGATGCCCACCGCGACCCCTTCATTGATGAATCGCTGGAGGAGGTGGCCCGCAAAGGCAAGCTGCCCACCGGCACCATCATTGACTGGCCGGACCTGCCCTACCGTGGCGTGGTTGAAGGCTACTACGGCATACCATGGAGCGCCGAGGCCCGCATGGCACAATTCGAGTTCTACGGCCGCAACAAACTCAACACCTACATCTACGCACCCAAGGATGACCCCTACCACCACGGTGGCGGTTGCTACCGACCTTACCCGGACGATAAAGCGGCGGAACTGAAGAAAGTGGTAGCCCATGCACGCAAGAACCACGTACGCTTCTTCTGGGCCATCCACCCCGCCAACACGGTAAACTGGAATAACCAGGACGGTAAGCCTGACCTGGACAAGCTCTGTGCCAAACTCCAGCAGCTTTATGACCTGGGAGTGCGTGATTTCGGCGTATTCGTGGACGACTCCGGCGGCGAAATCGGCAAGGCGTCCCGCCAGGTGCAACTCTGCAAATACATTCAGGAGCACTTTATCCGCAAGCACCCGCAGGCCAATCAGGAACTCATCATGTGCCCCACCGGCTACAATCGAGGGTGGACCAATGAAAGCTTCCTCACCGAAATGGGCGAAGGACTGCCAAAGGATATCTACATGATGTGGACCGGCAACTCCGTGGTTCACGATATCAAGCTGGACGGCCAGAAATGGGTGAACCGCTTTCTGAAATCACCCACGTTCATCTGGTGGAACTGGCCCTGCAACGACTTCCGCCGCGACCGCCTCTCCATGGGCCGCACCTATGGCCTGGGCACCGAGCAGGAGATGAAACAACAGATGAGCGGGTTCGTGGCCAACCCCATGGAACACGCTGAGGCTAACAAAGTGGGGCTCTTCGGCGTAGCAGACTACACCTGGAACATCACCCGTTTCGACTCCGTGAGCACCTGGAAAGCCGGCATTGCCCGCCTGTACCCCGAATATCAGGAAGAAATGCAGCTATTCTGTGACCACAACAGCAACCTGCTGCCCAACGGTCACGGCTACTACCGGGAAGAATCCGCCGAGCTGGCCCCTCAGCTCAAGGCCATGAAAGAGCAGTTCGCACAATCCACCCCTACGGAAGACGCCCTCAAAGCCATGCGCCGTATTTTCCGTGATATCCGCCAGGCTGGGCGCAAGCTCTGCAAGGCCAAGGGCAGCGCCGAAGCCTTGTCTGAAGAAATCCAGCCCTGGTTTAAGCAATTTGAACTTCTGGGAGCCGCCGGTGACCGCCTGCTGGATTCCTGCTCCCGAAAAGAGAAAAAGCCCTTGCTCACCTTCCTGAAAGCCACCAATGCCCTGGCAGAGATGAAGAACACCACACGCCCGCAGTGGAACGGTAGCGGCGTGAGCGAAGTCCAGGGTGTCACCGTAGGTACAGAGCACATCATGCCCCTCATCCAGGCTGTGCTTAAGCACAAAAACGAAGAATTCTACCAGGAAATAGCCCAGAGCCCCGCAGATAAAGTTCCCACCGTCATCCCCTCCGTGACAAGCTCTATCCAGGGCATCAAGTTGAACATCAACGATAACGAACGGGAGATAGGCCTGAACCGGGTCATGGAACTATACCCCCTGCCCGCCGGCGGCAGCATCGAGCTGACGGTGCCAGCCGGTGTGCCCGCGCGCGAAGTGATTGTAGATTTCGAAAACAGCAGCGTAAGCGAATGGGCTCGCGTGGAAATACATGCGCTCAATGGCCGCCGTGGTCGCCCTAAACCCGAATTCCGCGGCACGGCCATCCATCTCACAGGCAAGGCCCTGCCTAAGTCCGGGGTGAAGAAACTCATTGTCACCAACACCTCGCGCTCTCCGCAACAAGTTAAAATCAAGGATTTCAAGCTCGTCCTGCCCGAAAAAGGTCAATGGGTCGATGCCCGCTGGCTCAGCGATGCAGACCTCTCCACCTCGGTGGACTGCGGCCACAGCAATATCAAGCTCCGCGTTGCCGTGCCCAAAGCTACTACCAGACGTGTAATTATTGTCGGCACTGCCAAGGTTGGAATCTCCCCCGGTAAGGACACCAAACGAAAGGGCCCCATCCTCTACCACAAAATTCCCAAAGGCACTCGCACCATCGAAATCACCGTTGAAAAAGAAGAAGGCACGCGCCTGAATGAAATCATCTTCCGGTAAAGGTGCAGCCATCGTTTTTGCTTGACAATTCTCCACCTGTCAGGCAGATTATGGGCAGTAAAAGCATCCTTTTTTCACACAATGGAACCGTACAGCATGAAGAACCCGTTCCCTGCCACAGTGCTGGGAGTCCGCTCTGTTACCAAGCCCGGCAGCGCCAAGGAAACCATCCACGTGGATTACTCCCTGGAGGGTTCCGGGCTGACCTATACCACGGGTGATGCCCTGGGTGTCATTCCCTGCAATGACCCCGAGCTGGTGGATGCCCTGATTGCCGCACTGGGCCTCGACCCCGCAGCTGAAGTGCCCACCCCCTGTGGCGAAACAGCTCCGCTGCGTGAGGCGCTCATCAGCTCCTACGATATCACCAACCTGAAGAAGGGCAACCTGACCAAGTGGAACGCCGTGGCCAACAGCGAAAAGCTGGCCGGTATTCTGGCCGATAAGGACGCACTCAAGGACTTCTGCTGGGGCCGCGACCTGCTCGATCTCGCCACCTGCCCCACCTGCAAGGCCACTTTCCCGGATGCTGCCTCCTTCGTGAGCATTCTGGGCAAGATTTCCCCGCGTCTGTACTCCATTGCCTCCAGCCCGGATGCCGTGCCCGGCCAGGTTTCCCTCTGCGTAGGCGCTGTGCGCTACACCACCAACGACCGCAAGCGTGGCGGCGTGTGCTCCACCTTCATGGCCGACCGTCTGCAGCCCGGTGACAAGGTGAAGGTCTTTGTCCACTGCAACAAGAACTTCCGCCTGCCCGAGGATGGCAACACCCCCATCATCATGGTAGGCCCCGGCACCGGCATTGCCCCGTTCCGCGCCTTCTGGCAGCAGCGCGTGGCCGATAACGCTGCCGGCCCCATGTGGCTCTTCTTCGGTAACCCCTACCAGGCCACCGATAACTGCTACGAGGACGAGACCGCCCCCCTGGTGGAAAGCGGCAAGCTGAAGCTCTCCGTCGCCTGGAGCCGCGACCAGGCCTACAAGATTTACGTGCAGAACCTCATGGAGCAGGCCGGAGAGGAAATCTGGCAGTGGCTTGAGAAGGGTGCCGCTTTCTACATGTGCGGCGATGCCAACCGCATGGCCAAGGATGTGGAGAAGGCCCTGCTGGCCATCATCTCGAAGTATGGCAACCGCTCCGAAGAAGAAGCCACCGCCTACCTGGCCGATATGAAGGCAGCCAAGCGTTACCAGAAGGACGTCTATTAAATGCCGGTTGCAGAATAATCAATAAGTGAGCTGACTTCCGGCAGCGCTACAACAGCAAAAAAGCCTGAGCAAACGCTCAGGCTTTTTTGATTGGGGGTATTATTCTGGATTATGCATTCTGCGAGAGGTACTTCGCGACTCCTTCGTGGGTGGCCTGCATGGCTTCCTGCCCAGGGTGCCAGCCGAGGGGGCATACCTCACCGTACTGCTCAAAGTGCTGCAGGGCATCCACCATGCGGATGGCTTCGTCGATAGAGCGACCCAGCGGCATATCGTTCACAAGCTGGTGGCGCACGATACCCTGCTTATCGATAAGGAAGAGTCCGCGGTAGGCAACCAGCTCACCCTTCACCTGCAGCTTGCCATTTTCGTCCACATAGCGTTCGCCGGCCAGCACATCGAAGGCATCGGCTATGGTTTTGTTCGTATCGGCCACCAGCGGATAGGTCACGCCGCTGATACCACCTTCGCACTGCGGCTTCTGGCACCAGGCCCAATGGCTGTACTCAGTATCGGTGGAGCAGCCCACCACCACTGTGTCGCGCTTGGCGAACTCTGGCAGCGCCGCCTGGAACCCCAGCAACTCTGTGGGGCACACAAAGGTAAAATCCTTCGGGTAGAAGAAGAACAATACGTACTTCTTATCCACATAGTCCTGAAGACTGAAATCATTCACGATTTCACCATTCACCACTGCGGTTGCCTTGAATACGGGAGCTTGTTTTCCTACTAACATAATATGCAATTATTGGTTGTTGGGGTTAAGATACACTAACTCTCGATTCTGTTCAAGCTTTTTTAGAACTTTTCTAAATCTTTTTTTTCATTTCTTGTCAGAGGGAGCAAAATCTGGTAGGATACGGGGCATATGGAAACACCGGGAGCGAGACTTACCTCACTGGATGCCCTGCGAGGGCTGGATATGCTCATTATCATAGGCATAGATGCATTGGTATACGCGCTGTACCCGGTCAGTGGCGGTGGGGAAGCCTGGAAATACATCCGCGAGCAGATGGGGCACGCACCCTGGGTGGGGCTGCGATTATACGACTGCGTTTTTCCTCTATTTGTGTTCATGGCAGGCATGGCCATGTGTTTTTCGCAGCTGCGGAGAATGGATGCACCGGTCTGGAGAACACTGCTGCACCTCTGGAGCCGGGCCCTGGTACTGGTGATACTGGGCTTCCTCGTCAACGGCAATATCAGCTGGGATTTATCCACCATGCGCTTTGCCTCCGTGCTGGGGCTCATCGGGCTTTCCGGGGCACTGGCGGGCACCTTCACCCTGCTCTGCGGCGGACGCATTCTGCCGAATCTCGTGCTGGCCGGGCTTATCCTGGGCAGCGTAGGCGCCGCACAGCACCTGGGCGGCGACTACACCCCTGGCGGCTGTTTCAACGCCAGGGTGGATGCCATCCTCTGCCCCGGCATACTGCACAGTGGTAGTTATGACCCGGAGGGGCCACTCTGCATTATCTCCGCCACTGCACTTTCCCTGCTGGGCTATTGCGCAGGACGCCTTTTTCTGAACATAGCCCAGCCGCCCCTGAGGGTGGTCACCATGCTGGCCTGTGGTCTCATTCTGCTGGCAGGCGGATGGTGGCTGCCCTGCATCAAGGGAATATGGACGCCAGGCTTCGTGCTCTGCTGCGCCGGCATCAGCGCCATCCTCATGGCCGTGTTCCATCTGGTTATCGATGTGCTGGGGCTGGTGCGCTGGTGTCTGCCACTGCGCGTGGTGGGGCTGAATGCCCTGGCCATCTACATCGTCACACACCTCATCAGCTTCCCCATGCTCACCAACCGCATGCTGGGTGGCACCTGGGCGCTGTTCCTCTCCACCGACTGGCAACGCGTGGCCAACGCCGCCACCGCGCTGCTGCTGGCCTGGTGGCTGTGCTGGTTCCTGTACCGGAAGCGAGTGTTCATCAAGCTGTGAATTCAAAGGGTCGTGGCGTGCTTTTTTCTTGCTTCGCGCGTGTGTGCGTGATAAGCTATGCGGTAGCATGAAAGTTATCACGATTTACGGCAGCAAGAGCGACCTTCCCTTCATGGAACCGGCTCGCGTATACTTCCAAGAGAACAATGTTGAACACGAGGAGGTTATCTACTCTGCCCACCGCGATTTACCCGCCCTTATCGAGTATCTGAAAGGCCTTGAGGCCAGCGGCACGAAGGCTGTGCTGCTCTGCGTGGCAGGACTTTCCGCCGCCCTGCCCGGCGTGGTGGTGATGAATACGGAGCTGCCCGTCATCGGCGTACCGGTACCCTGCGGGCCGCTGAACGGTGTGGACGCCCTGCTGGCAATCTCCCAGCTGCCTGGCGGAGTCCCCGCCACCACTGTGGGGCTGCACAAGAAGACCCCCGTAAACGCCGCCATGGCCGCCCACCGCATCATCAAGCTGGCTGAATAACCCAACGGGTAAACGCCCCGACTCTGCAATGAGTACGCCTAAAGACCTTCTCACCATCGACTCGCTGAGCGATACTGATATCCGCAGCATCCTGAAAGGCGCTGCGGAGATGAAGCAGGTATTCTGCAGCGGCAAGACCCACCCGGCCCTGGCCGGAAAATCTGTGCTCACCCTGTTCTATGAGCCCAGCACGCGCACTCGCTCCTCGTTCGAACTGGCAGCTCGCCGCCTGCAGGCCGATGTAACCACCTTCACCGTGGCCACCTCATCCGTGGTCAAGGGAGAAAGCGTGCATGACACCATCGACACGCTCATGAGCATGCACATGGACTACATCATCGTGCGCCACAAGAACAGCGGCATCCCCGCCGTCATCGGCCGACACGCCAAAGCCTCCGTCATCAACGCAGGCGACGGTGCCCACGCGCACCCCAGCCAGGCCTTCCTGGATGCCTTCACCCTGCAGGAGAAATATGGCGAACTGAGTGGCAAGCGCGTCGTCATCATCGGTGATATTCTGCACAGCCGCGTGGCCCGCTCCACCAGCACCATCCTGAAGCGGCTCGGAGCCGCCGTGGCCTACATGGGGCCCGGCCCGCTGGTGCCACAGGAGAAGTTCACCGGCATTCCGCGCTTCACGAACTGGGACGCCGTGTTCGAGTGGAAGCCGGATGTCATCTACCTGCTGCGTGTGCAGAACGAGCGCATGGACACCCCCTTCTTCCCCTCCTCGGATTATCACAATGCCTTCGGTGTGACCGAGGAACGCCTGAAGCGCATCGATGACCTTGATTTAAGCATCATGCACCCAGGCCCGGTGAACCGCGGAGTAGAGCTGTGCGACAGCGCCATGGAATACCGCAACAGCCTCATCTGCAACCAGGTCGAAAACGGTGTAGCCGCCCGCATGAGCATCCTTTCCTACCTTACCCCCCGGACTCAGAACAATGACTAGTACTTACATTCGGAATGCCACCTGGGCCCCCACGGGTGAGAAGTTCGACATCCGCCTGGCACCGGGCCACAGCCAGGTTGTGCCTGAGTTCGGCGGTATCACCATCAGCGATGCGGAGGTACGCCCCGCCGGGCAGATGAATATCCCGGAACGGGCCCGTGTCATCGACGCTACGGGAAAACTGATTCTGCCAGCCCTCTTCGATATGCACGCCAAAGTGGAAATCGAAGGCCGCAGCAAGCGCGAATCGGTGACCCGCACCGGCCAGGCAGCCGTGCAAGGCGGCGTATGGGGCATCCTGGTGCAGCCCACCGCCGGGTTCATGTTCGACAACAGCGCTGCGCTGGACAGTTTCCGCGATGCAGTGGGGCAGCGTTCCGCAGCAGAGATGATTCCCGCCGGTTGCATCTCGCACGGTATGAAGGGCGACCAGCAGGCTCCCTACAACACACTGGCCGCACGCGGCATCAGCATCCTGAGCGATGCGGGCGAACGCCCTGGCAACCTGCTCATGATGCACCGCGCCATGAAATACGTGGCCGAGCTCGGCATGACTATGGCCATCCGTGGCGATGTGCCCAGCATCACCGCCAACACCTGCATGCACCCCGGCACCACTTCCTACAAGCTGGGGCTGCACGGCACCCCTGCCTGCGCTGAGGAAATCGGCCTGGAAATCATTGTGCGCCTGGCACAGGATGCCGGCTGCAAGCTGCACGTGCAGACCGTAAGCACGGCTGAAGGGGTGGAAATCATCCGCCGCGCCAAGGCTGCCGGTTGCCAGGTGACAGCCGAGGTAGCCCTGCACCACCTCCTCTTCACCCATGAGAATGTGGGTGATTACGACACAAACTACAAGACCCTGCCGCCGCTGCGCGACAAGGCTGATACCGAGGCCCTGCTGGCAGGTGTGAAGGACGGCACCATCGACTGCATTGTCTCCGACCACACCCCCTGCACACCCTTCGCCAAGAAGCAGGATTTCCCCTCCGCACCGCAAGGCATGTGCCTGCTGGATCACTTCCTGCCCACGCTCTACACCTACCTGGTGAAGCCAGGCAGACTGAGCTGGAGCGAACTGGTGAAGTCATGCTGCGTGAATCCCTGCTCCATTGCCTACCCGGATGTGATGGACACCGAGGAACCGGAAGGAATGCCCCTGCTTCTCTTTGACCCGGAAGCCGTCACGCTTGTTACCGAAGAAACGCTGCCCTGCGGCACCCTGAACACCCCGCTGCTGGGCCACACCCTCTGCGGCAGTGTCACCCTCCCTCTCCAATAAAGCCATGATTATCTACATCATCAGCGATGGCAAGAAAGGCCACCTTTCCCAGACCCGTGGGCTGGCTAACGCCCTTATCGAACAAGCCACCGAGCGTAATCCTGAGCGCAAGCACGAGTGCTACGAAGTGGACATCACCGGTCTGAGCTGGTTCAAGAAGCTCTTCTACAAAGGCAAGGAACTGACCTACCCGCGCCCGGACCTCATTCTCTGTGCAGGCCACGGCACCCACCTGGCAGCTCTGAGCCTGGCCCGCCACCTGCGATGCCTGTGCATGGTGTGCATGCGCCCGAGCCTGCCAGCCAGCATGTTCGACCTGTGCATCACCCCGCGCCATGACCTGCCGGACGGCTTTGAAGCCAACGGCCAGGTGTTCCCGACAAACGGAGCCATCAACGGGATACGCCCCACACCGGACATCGCCAAAACACAGACGCTTATTCTCATAGGAGGTCCGAGCAAGAGTTATAACTGGGATGCAGAACTGGTGCTCAACCAGCTTTCCTCCATTGCCCGCCTTACCACCACCCCCATTGTGCTCACCACTTCGCGCCGCACCCCGGCAGATTTCGTACACGATGTGACCACCGCCTGCCCGAATATCCGCGTGGTTCCCGTCGAGGAAACCGGACCGGACTGGGTGCCGGCAAATCTCGCTAAAGCCAAGGAAGTGTGGGTGTCGCAGGACAGCGTGAGCATGGTATACGAAGCTCTCTCCAGCGGGGCACCCGTGGGCATCATCGAGATGCCGGCCAAGGAAGGCCCGCACAAGCCGGATTCCTCCCGCATAGCGCGAGGTCTGAATATGCTCATTGCCGATGGCAGCGTGTGCCGATTCACCGAATGGGCCAAGACCAACACAATCCCCAAAACCGGCACCGTGATGAACGAGGCAGGCCGTGCCGCAACCTACATACTGGATAATTTCCCCAAACTAGTGCCATGAAAGTGATGCACCTCCTGCCTTCCCTCAGCTCCGGAGGGGTGGAACAAGTCGTACTCGAGCTCTGCGAAGGGCTCTGCGCCCACGGGGTGGATAATGTTGTTGTTTCCGCAGGCGGCAGCATGGTGCCGGGTATCGAAGCCGCCGGGGCCCGGCATATCACCCGCCCCATCGGCAAAAAAAGTATCTTCACCCTCTTCCAGGTGGGCAAGACCGCGCGGCTTATCCGCGCAGAGAAGCCGGATATACTGCATGTACATTCCCGCGTGCCTGCCTGGGTGGGGCAGCTGGCCTGCAAGCGCATACCCGCGGCCGAGAGGCCTTCCATCGTTTCCTCTTTCCACGGTTTCCACTCCGTGAACGCATACTCTGCGGTCATGGCCAGGGGGGATAAGGTCATTGCCGTGTCGGAATGTATGCGGGAGCACATCCTGCAAAATTACCCCCAGACCCCGGCAGAGAACATCATCGTCATCCCCAATTCGATTGATGCCGCGAAATTTAATCCGGAATACACGCCGTCACAGGAGTGGTTCGACAAGTGGTACTCCGATTACCCGGAACTGAAAGGCAAATACACGCTGTGCCTGCCAGGCCGCATCACTCGGCTGAAGGGAGCTCCACATCTCGCACCCATTCTCCAGCACCTGCGCAGCAAGGGAATTCCGGCACACGCCGTCATCGTGGGCGAAACAAAGAAAGGCAAGGAGGCATACCGGGAAGAAGTACAGGCCGGTTTCGACAAAGCCGGCGTGGCAGATTGCGTCACATGGACTGGACACCGCAAAGACCTGGCCGATGTACTCTGCGCCTGTGATGTGACCCTCTCCCTGACCCTGCAGCCGGAATCATTTGGCAAGACCACGCTGGAAGCCCTCTCCCTGGGGCGGCCTGTAGCCGGTTATGAGCACGGCGGCGTAGGCGAGCAGCTCCGCCAGTTCCTGCCCGCCGGCATGGTGCCCACCGGCAATACACAAGCCATGGCGGAATTACTGGAGAAATGGTACTCCGACCGCCCAGTCCCTGTCACCCCGGTACCCGCCCCCTACCGCCGGGAAGATATGATTCAATCACACCTGGAGCTTTACAATACTCTCTGCAAGAAATAAGGCATGAACGTGCTCCACATCAGCCCGCGGCTTCGCCCAGGTGGAGTCAATCAGCTGGCAGCAGATCTGGCCTGTGGCCTGCAGCAGGCAGGATTCCGCAACACGGTGGTTTCCCCTCCCAATGAGCTGGTGGGGAGACTCACGGCATCATCCGTGCAGCACCACAGCTCGCGCAACATCGCTGTCTTCACTTACCTCAATGAGCTGCGCAGATTACGCAGGCTCGTGGCATCAACCAAGGCTGATATCATCCTGGCCTACACCACCCCGGCGGCCAATCTGGCCTGGAGAGCGTGCAACGCCATGCCGGAAGAACAGAGGCCCCGCATCATCGGCATTCACACCACCTACCCCAAGCATCCCGGCTGGGCCACGAGTCTGAACCGCTGCGATGCCTTGGTCGCCATCTCGCGCCACTTGCGTAATGAGCTGACCCGAAGGGCAAAGCTTGATCCCGAACGCAACATCTGGGTAATTCCATACGGAGTCAACGAAGAACTCTGCAACCCGGAATACAAACCCTCGGATGCCTGGATTCAACAATGGATGCGTTCCTGCAAGGAGCCGGAGGGGGCTTTATCCGTATGCGTACCCGGAGCCATCACCCCGCTGCACGGACTGGAAGACCTGGTGCCGGTTCTCTCCAGGCTCAACCAGATTAACGTGCCAGCGCATGTCTACATAGCCGGCGACACAGCGCGTGCCGATGCGGCCTACCTTAATAAGCTCAGGAAATTATTCAGAGCAAGCGGCATAGAAAAGCAAATCACCTGGCTGGGGCACCGCCCGGATTTGCGGGATGTCATCTGCATCTGCGATGTGGTGCTGTCGTTGGCAAAAGCACCAGCCTGCCACGACCGCACCGTGCTGGAAGCGCTTGCCCTGGGTCGCCCGGTAGCCGGATATGACCACGGAGTGGTGGGTGAAGTACTGGACACCTTCCTGCCGGAAGGTCGCGTGTCGCCCAACGATAATGCCGGAATCGCAGACCGGCTGGAGCAATGGCACGCCTACCGCCCGCACATATACGATTCCCTGCCATATCCCTACCGGCTTGGAGATACGATACGGAGTGTAGCAGAGCTCTGCTCCTCACTCAGCCGGGAGGGCTGATTACCCAAGCCCGGCGTTGACAAAACGGGCAAAATGGTGTACCCTCGCCCCGCACTTGATTTTCACGATGATAAGTTTCACAAACCTTTCCCGCTACACCGACATTGGCTCGAACTGCTACCTGCTCGATATGGACGGTGTGCGCATTGTGCTGGATTCCGGCATGCACCCTAAGAAGGAAGGCGCAGAAGCCACCCCGGAGTTCAACCTGATCGGAGCTGCTGACCCCGATACCATCTTCGTTACCCACTCCCACTTGGATCACATCGGCACCCTGCCCGTACTGCAAGACAAATATCCTGCCGCCGAGGTGAACATGACCGCCGCCACCTGCGAAGTGGGACTGGCCATGCTGCACAACTCTGTGAACGTAATGACAGCCAAACGAACCCAGGATGGCATCATCGAATACCCGTTCTACACGCACGCTGAGCTGGACCATGTGGCCCGCTGCTGGATGCCCCGCCCCTACGGCACGCCCTTCCGCATTGGCCGCAACGGCTGTGTGCTGGCCACGCTGCACGATGCCGGGCATATTCTGGGCAGCTGCGGAGTAGAACTTGAGAGCGAAAGCGGCGCCACCATCCTCTATACCGGTGACGTACAGTTCGACAACCAGACCCTTATCGCCGGTGCGGATTTCCCGCAGAGCGGCATTGATATCCTCATCATGGAAAGCACACACGGCTGCACCGAGCGCAATGCCGGATACACCCGGGAGAAAGAACTCCGCCGCTTTGCCGATACAATCCGCGACGTATTGGAGAATGATGGCGCCGTGCTCATCCCGGTGTTTGCCCTGGGCAAGAGCCAGTGCCTGCTCACTGAGATTGGCCGTTTCAAGGAACAGGGGCTCATCCCGGATGTGCCTGTCTATTTCGGCGGTCTGAGTTCCAAAATTACCGCCGTATACGACAAGCTGGCCGACAGCACTCCGCGTCTCACCCCCGGCTTCCGCATCAAGGAGCATGTGGAAACGCACGGGCTCCCCCGCCAGGGCAAGGCTCCGCTGGTTGCCTCACCAGGCAACATCTACCTGGTATCCAGCGGTATGATGAGTGAGCACACCGTCTCCCACATCCTGGCTGAGCAGATAATAACCCACCCGAACGATGCCATACTCTTCGTGGGTTACAGTGACCCGGAAACCCCCGCCGGAAAAATCAAGGCTGCCCATCATGGTGAACTGGTGCATCTGCGCGAAAAGGGAGGTCAGGCTTACCCGCTCAATTGCCGGGTGGAATGCTTTGATTTCTCAGGCCACGCCACACGCCGCGCGCTTATTGAATATGCCTGCAAACTGAATCCGAAAAAGGTGCTGCTTGTCCATGGCGACCCGCCGGCAGTCGAATCGCTCAGCGCAGAGCTCAAGAACCGCATGCCGGGAACGGAAGTAATCACTCCCGAACCCGGCAAACCGGTGCGTCTGGACTGAGGCGCCTCACTTACCATGATGGTCCACCTCCTGGGTAATGGCAAGAAGGCGGAAGTCATGGTGTCCGAAATAGCGGATGCAAAGAGCCTGTCCTACTGCGGCATCCGGCATCAGCGACAAGCGCAGCGCACCTGTATAAGAATTAGATAGCTCCGGATAATACCCGGGAGTGAGTCGTTCCCATGCCGGATTGGCTGTGCTTCGGAATTCAAAATCCGTATCGCTCCTGAGCAGTCTCAACTTGAAACGGCAGAACTGGCGGACGGAATTGAAACTGACATGGCCTTCCAGGGGCATGGTCTGCAACCGGGCTTCAATAGGAATGCCAGCGCGGTATCTGCGCCCCTTCCTGACACTGGGCAATGCCCTCAGGCCCGCCGCCGTGCCGTAACAGAGGATGGTCGCATCCGTCTCAACATCCACCACGAAGAGCTCGGTTCCAGCCAGGTGGCTGGAGCATTTAAGCTCCATATTCTTCTCAGAAACCACCTCTTCCATACTGTCAAGGTGCGGGGCATCGTTGCACATGCGCTCCAACACAACCGCGCCGGAACTCACCACCTGCAGAGCGAACCACATTTCGTCATCCTTACCTGCCGAGCTTTGTAATGCTGCCATGCCAAGCACCTTTCGGCCACCCAGCTCAATCCGCTGCCAGGCGGTCACCTGCTGCTCAAGGTTAATCGTCAGCACAGCCAGGGTGTCATCGTTCATCAGAACCCAGATATTGAAGTTCGAACCGCGCTGCACACACCAGTCCTTTATTCCGGATGCAAACAAATGCTCCGCCAGCATGCTGATATCCGTGGTCGAAAAACCATCCGATTCGAGGCGATAGGCAATCTCTCGCATCCTGCGTCCCCCGCGCTGCACAAACACGACGGTGTTTTCCACGGCGCGGGCAGGCATAGCCTCGCTCCCTACTGAGGATTGGCGACGGAACGAAACATTGGAAGGGGTAAGCGCATTCCCTGCACCCGATGCAACCACCCACTCGCTATCCGATGTGCCTACAAGCAATTGACGGGTGGCGCACAACCAGCAAATCCGGCTTTGGTCGCTCCCCATAATTCGCAGATTCATGGAAGCATCATCATTGGACCCTACCCGGAAATTCTGGAAATCATCTATTGCGCTGGCCAGCAGGGTAGTCGGCAGCCCCGGCATACCACCTAACCACAAACGCCCCTGAAACATAGCCGAAAAGGACGGATAACCATTTCGCGGCCCCATAGCGCCAAAGCTCCACATACGGGTTGAGTAACTTATGCTCGGCCCCAGGAAGGTCTGCAAGGTTCGAGCCCGGGCGTGCTTTTCGTCCGTAACCGAGGTGATGCGCAGGCGATACTCGCGTTTGCCACCTAAAATTCGGAATTGGAGTATGGCGCCGAGAGTCTGGGCATCGGAACTGCAGCGGCAGACCAGCACCATGCGGCAAGGCCGTGGTTCAGAACCACTGATAGCCCAATTCTGCCGCGTTTCGTAGTCCGATTGGGAAAAGCTCTTAATGCAGCTCCAATTCCAAAGATGAAAATCCGGTTCGTCTTCCGGGGTGTCATAACTTCGCCACAATTCCCAGTAGCCATTCCAGGTGGAGCTCGTCGTCAATTCCCAATCCCCTTCCACCTCATACGGAGTCAGGTTTTCATCCAGGCGCATGATGCCGGGCTGGAAATAATGGGGATAATCGCTCAGGTTCTTGCTGCCGCTGAATGCGCTGACGGGATAATCGCGAATGCAACGGTAAAAATAGTGGAGGGCTGCCACCTCATCGGTCTGGTACCAGGTGGTATCTTTTGATACCCCGGTAACCGAGATATCGGGAACTGGCCTGGCTGTGGTTTCCTGAATCTGGTTGGCGAACAAAATGCGACTGGGGATAACGGCATCTGCCAGCAGGATTTCCTTGTTTTCCATATCCGGGCTGAACCCCTGCTCTCCCCCTTCTATGGTGAGGTTGGCGTAAAGCCCGCCTCTTTCGAATACAACGGATAGCAGACCGGCTTGCGCAGCGTGTGTTTCACGCGGCGGCTCCTTGAAATCGGGTTGCACACAGGTCCAGTTTGCATCAGTGTAGCGATACAATACCACAGGCGGATGGGAAGGACAGCACACATACACAGCATCATTCACCTGGTTAAAATGAAGCGAGGCAAGCTGCTCCGCAGTCTTCCACGGCGTAATCAGAACATATGGAATCTCCTCTGCCGTCAATACCATTGCGCCCGCCTTGTACACATGCATGCCGCCAGGATAGAACTCCAACAGCAATGCATCATTTTCTGCATAGTGAAACGGAAACAGCCGGACGTTTGCCGAACTCAAGGTGCGGACATAATATGTGCCCGGTCTCAACTGAATTCCTCCGTAGGGCTGAATCTGAAAATTCGTTATCTCCGCGGCTCCGCGCTGGTAAGCCTGCAAATCATACCGGGTGGCCAGCCAGGGGCTGAGCTCACCGGAAGTAAAGCCTAGAACAATGGGAATCTCCTGCATATGCAGCACGGTTTATCACAACCGGGCTGCACAGGCAAACTGAAACAGGAGGTGGTAACAGCGTTCCACCTCCTCCTTCGTAAAAAAAACAGTGGCTCACGCCCCGAGCTCAACCAGGATGGAAGCGGCGCGGCGCACGCATTCCTGGCAGGGCACCCTGTTGCAACCCTTGAGTTCACGGCAGGTGGAAGCACCATTCGCCGCAACAAAGGCTGCCAGCAGAGCCGCAGATTTTTCCGGCATCACCTGCATGGCTCCATACAGGGCACCGCAGGTTCCCTCCGGTGCGCGGCCGCCGCCGCAGGATGCCATGGATTCAACCAGATCCTCCCGCCCGAATGCTGCACACACCGTCTGCGCACAGTTGTACATAAGGGGTTTCTGGCGGAAAGTGGCTAAAGCTTGTTCAATTCGTTCCATGTGGATAACTTAGCAAATCAAGGGGCTGATGTCAAGGTTTCCAGAGCTCGCCGCAGGCATCTGTCGGCATGCGCCAATCGCCACGGGGAGAAAGCGCAATCGAGCCGACTTTCGGGCCATCGGGCACGCAGCTTCGCTTAAACTGCTGCTGGAAGAAGCGGCGGAGGAACGTTTCCAGTGTGCGCCCTATGAGTTCTTCCGGGAATTCACCAGCAAAGGCAAGCTGGGCCAGCACCCTGAGTTTGGTCGGTTCCGCACCATACTTCACAAAGTGGTAGAGGAAGAAATCATGCAAGTCGTATGGCCCGAGGATGTCCTCCGTCTTCTGCTCCATGCTGCCGTCATCTGCAGGGGGCAGCAGTTCCGGGCTCACCGGGGTATCAATCACATCCTGTATCGTCTCGGCCAGCATGGCATTGCCGCAATGTTCAGCCTCATACCCCAGCAGGCAGCGGATAAGCGTTTTGGGCACGGAGCAGTTGACACCATACATGCTCATGTGGTCCCCATTGTAGGTGGACCAGCCCAGAGCAATTTCAGAAAGGTCGCCGGTGCCGACCACCATGCCACCGGTCATATTGGCCAGATTCATCAGAATGCTGGTACGCTGGCGAGCCTGCACATTCTCGTAGGTACTCGTACGCAAGGCGGGGTCGAACCCCAGATCCTGGAACTGCAGGAGACAAGACTCTTTGATATCCACCTCCTTGAAGGAAACGCCGAGTAACTTCATCATGGCCACGGCGTTGTTATGCGTGCGCCCGGTGGTACCGAACCCCGGCATGGTCACAGCAAGAATTGTGCTGTTCGGCAGCCCGAGGAGACGACACGCACGAGCACACACCATCAGAGCCAGGGTGCTGTCCAAGCCGCCGGAAATACCAATTACCAGACTTCGGGCGTGTGTGTGCTCAATACGCTTGGCCAGGGCCGCAGCCTGGGTGCTCAGGATTTCCTCGCAGCGCGTGTTGCGCTCCTCCGGAGCCGGAATGAAGGGGCGGGACGGCAGCCATGCATATGCCAGGTCACAACGCGAATCAAATTTACCCAGCAGCAACTTGCGGGCGGGAGGCACCGAGGCCAGCGCGCGGCTGTCATTGTAACAGCCCTCACTGCAGCGGGCCGCACCCAAGCGCTGCAAATCCACATCTGCATAAATGACACTCGTCTCCCGGATAAATAATTCATTCTCAGCGGCCACGCGGCCATTGTCTGCGATGATGGCCTGACCGCCGTAAACGGCATCCTGGGTGCTCTCTCCCACGCCTGCGGAGGAGTACACATAAGCCGCCTGGCAGCGGGCGCTCTGCTGCGCAACCAGGCTGCGGCAATATGAAGCTGCACCGGCCAGCGCCATGGATGCCCCCGGATTAAAAATAACCCTGGCACCTTGCAAAGCCAACTGGCTGCTGGGCGGAATCACCCCCCACAAATCATCAGCCACCTCTATACCAAAGGTCAGCTCCAGACCATCGGTGAACAATAAATCTGAACCAATCGGCACACAGCCGAAGCCTGGGAGCTCAACTTCCTTCACCTGTAATTCCGCAGCCGGACGGAACTGCCGGTTCTCATACGCACTCCTGTTTCCCGGCAGTATACTCTTGGGCACAAGTCCCAGCACATGCCCGCTCTGCACCACGGCAGCCACATTAAAAATCCCCTCCCCCACGACGAGCGGGAACCCCAGAATTGCAGGGATTTTCAAACGAGCCGTCTCACTGGCAAAGCGAGTCAGCGCACGAAGCACGGCATTCTGCAAATGCGGTTGGAAAAACAAATCACCACAGCTGGCTCCAGTCAGGCACAACTCCGGAAACAATACCACGTGAGCGCCACCTTCGGCAGCTTTCCTCATCGCTTTCACCAGCTCATCAGTGTTACTGGTCACATCTGCCACTTTCACTTTGGGTGTAACGGCAGCCAGACGGTAATATCCGTACGTACTCATATCAATCTGCGGATATTCTGACAGATTGCAGCCGAATGTCAATCCCCGATTCCGGACGTCTCAAAACCTTTTTATAAAAAAATCATAACATTTGAACAAAATCGGGACTTCTGCATCCCATATTAAGCTTGACCCTGCTCTAGTAATATGGCAAAATCCCGTCAGCCCGTCTCGTTTCTCATCACGCTATGAAATACTCCATTTCTGCATTGTCCCGAAAGACAGGACTTTCCATTCATACCTTACGGTATTACGAAAAGGAAGGACTGCTGCGATATGTTGAGCGCACAGGGTCGGGGCGGCGCGTGTATGGGGATGCCAGTATGGGCTGCCTGCTGGGGGTGCTGTGCATGAAACAGGCCGGCATGACCCTGCCGCAAATCAAGGCATTCATGGATGTTACCATAGAAGGCGTGAACACCCTGCCGCAACGCCTGGAGATGATGAAAAGTGCTCACGAGCAACTCTGCAAGCTCAAGGAAGCCGTGAACCGCGGCCTGCAGCTCGCGGAATTCTTCATCGGTGGCTGCCAGAATGCCCTGGAGGCCCTCAAGAACGGGGCCGACCCGGAAAAGGCTTTTCCGTACATCACGCGCGATGGCATCGTGGACTTTCCGTTCCTGTTCACAGAAGACGGGAGACTCGAACCGGCAACACCTCCCGAAGATTTCGTTATAACGGAAGAAAAGCCCAAGAAAAGAAAAACTCCAACAACCAGTAAAAAGAAAATATGAAGGAACTCGCTAAATGGGCACCCGTCGGGGGTGCAATCTGCCTCCTTGTTGCAGCCTTCATCATTGGCCGCAATTCCCGCCGTGATGTCAAGGAAATATACTCCATGATTGACCATTACGACAAGCTCGGGAAATAAGGCAACCGAAGCGTCTCTTTTCCGCGCCGGACTCAGGCTCACGAGTCCGGCGCGTTTCTTTGCTCTTCAGTCCAGATGCAGCCATGAACGGCTGGAAAAGGGCACGATGTCTGCCTCTCGGGATTCACGCACCTTGGTTCCCCACTCCGCATCTGCCAGCAAGGCCCTGCCCACCGCCAGCAAGTCAAACCTGAGGCCTAGCAGACCACGCACATGCGGCAGAAGCGAACCACCAGGCAAACCAATCCCACCACTGGCAATGACAGGGCGATGGCTCAGCAGACGAGTCCACGCAGGCGCAGAAAGAGGGCTGCCGCGAAAAGCCGGGGTACTCACACCATCGCACTCGAAGATATCCACGCCAGCCTCACACAGGGCATTCAGGAACAATTCCATCTCATGGGGTGATTCCAGCAGGGGTTTACCCCATAATTCTCCTGCGGGAGAATAACGAAAGGCTACCGGGAACGCACGCCCCACCGCCTTGCGCACCGCATGAATAATCTGACACGCAAAACGGACACGACCGGGCAAATCACCGCCATATTCATCCGTCCTGCGGTTCGTTTCTGGCCTGAGGAATTGTTCCACCAGGCCGGCATGAGCCCCATTGATTTCAACCCCGTCAAAGCCGAGCACCTTAGCCGAATATGCAGCTGAGGCAAAAGCGGAAACCACAGAACGGATGCGTTCCCGGCTCATGCTTTCCCCCCGCCGCCCCCCAGTCTGAGGGTCGATACCGCTTGGGCCGATGGCCATTTCTGATGGATTTGGAATATCCCCACGCTGGGGACGCAGCATGCCCACATGGTGCAGCAGAGGCATAATCCGGCACCGGGATGCATGCACTGCCTGGCAAATGTGCTTCCACCCCCGCAAGGCTGCGCCTCCGTAAAAATGGGACATCCCGGAATCACCTGCTGCAGCAGGGTCATTGACAGCAACCGGTTCCGAGATAATCAGGCCGACCTGGTTCTCAGCCCTGCGCCTGTAATACCGCAGCATCTCCGGCACAGGCACGCCATTCTGCGCATACAGCCGAGGCACAGAGGCCATCACCAGCCGCGTGGGCAGACTCAGTTTCCTGTGGGCATATGGTTCAAACAAGGCATCTATCTCTCTCAGGCAAAGTGCTTCCGTAGTCATAATCTCGAAATTATCTCATATCATCCCCTCATTCAAGGAGTTAGAATAACAATTTGCACTTTATGCCAAAGAGTGACGCAAGCTTTTCTTGACTTAATTTGAACACGGTGTAGAATGACAGCATCCAAAACCTCACATATTATGAAATTCCCCATCATCTCCACCGCCCTCGTGACGCTGTGCGCTCTGACCGCCACGGCTCAGGCCGAAATCAAGATTGCTTCCGTCAACGTGCAGGAGCTTTACACCAAGTTCTACAAGCGCTTCGATACGGAAACAACCCTGCAGAAGCAGCTGGCTGAGATCAAGGCAGACATCAAAACCCGTGAGGACAAGCTCCGCGCCCTTCAGGAAGACCTGAAGAAGATTCAGGAGCAGTATGACTCCAGCCTGTCTGATTCCGCCGTAGCCAAGCTCCGCGAGCAGTACCAGGCCAAGGCCAATGAACTCAAGGCTGCCGACCAGGAAATGAAGGATTTTGTGCAGCGCCGTGAGGTTGCCTTCCGTGAACTGCGCAACAGCGAAATGCGCCTTCTGGTGGAGGAAGTGCAGAATGCCATCAACACGGTAGCAGACCAGAGCGGCTCTGACCTCGTGCTCGACTCCGGCGCTATTTCTCCCCAGCCCCAGATTGGCATCGGCACCCGCGTGTTCCCCTACATGAAGAAGGACATTGACCTCACCCCGGAGGTGCTCAAGCAGCTCAACGCCGGTGCTCCCCAGGGCTTCGACCCCGATGCAGAGCTCAAGCGCCTCTATGGCACCCCGGCTCCCGCCCCGGCTGCCAAGTAATAATTTTCACCAACCCCACGAGCTTATCATGAACCTCACTCTCTCCGAAGTTCTCAAGCTCACCGGCGGCAAGCTTATCAATGAACCGGCTCCGGAGATTTGCATCTCCGGAGTCGCTACTTTGGATAGCGCCACCCCCGGTGAGATTGCCTTCCTCGGCAACGAAAAATACTTCAACGACTTCCTGGCAACCAAGGCAGGGGCCGTGCTCGTCCCTCCTTCACTGCCGCAGTATCCCGAAGGCGTCGCCTTCATCGAAGTGGAAAATCCCTCGCTCGCATTCAACGCGCTGGTGGCCCACTTCATGAAGGCCAGCACTGATTTCACCCCGGGCATTCACCCCACGGCCTACGTGGACCCAGCTGCCAAGCTGGACCCGGCCAAAGTGCGTGTGGGTCCCTGCGCCGTCATTGAGGCGGATGCCGAAATTGGCGATGGCTCCGATATCGGCCCCGGCTGCGTCATCTGCAAGGCCGTCAAGATGGGCGAAAACTGCAAGCTGTACCCCAAGGTTGTCATCCGCGAACGCTGCATTCTGGGGAGCCACGTCGTCATCCAGCCCGGCGCCGTCATTGGCGGCGATGGCTTCGGCTTCCTGCTCAATAAGGAAACCGGGCGCTATGATACTATTGACCAGGTGGGCATTGTGGAGATTGGTGACCATGTAGACATCGGTGCCAATACGACCATAGACCGTGCCAGATTCGGTCGCACCGTCATCGGGGAAGGCACCAAGCTGGACAATCAGATTCAGATTGGTCACAATGTGACCCTCGGTAAGCACTGCATCATGTGCGCTCAGAGCGGCATTGCCGGCAGCACCCATGTCGGCAACTACGTTACCATTGCTGCACAGTGCGGCATTACCGGCCACATCAGGATTGAAGACAAAGTTGTAGTGGCCGCCCGCTCCGGTGTGATGAATACGCTGGAATCCGGCAAGACTTACTGGGGAGCTCCCGCTGTTCCATACGGAGAAGCAGCCCGCCAGTTTGCTGCCATGCGTAAACTCCCTGAAGCCTTCAAGGAGCTCCGCGCCCTCAAGGCCAAGGCTGAGGAAATTCAGCAGCTCATCAACCAGGCTCTTGAAGAGCAGAGCTAAAGTTCCTCCCACGCTATTTCATCATCTCCGAGCCCCGGATTTTCCGGGGCTCTCGCTTTTTTTCAGCGGCGATGCCAGCCTTTATGGTGATGAGACCGGTGGTGGCGGTGGTGTGGGCCCACGATGTGGTGTGCATGCCCGCGATGGTAACCATGCCCACCGCGATGATGGTGGTGATGCAAATGATGGCAGCTGCTCAGCCCAAGTCCGACCAGCAACGAAACTAACAGCACTTTGAAGTAATTCTTGTTCATTTCTCAAATAAGGGGTTATCTGTCAGTTGAGCGATTTTCCAATACCATTTTATTTGAAATTTTCAATCTTTTTTATGTTTTTTCTTGACCACACCCCAAATATAGAGTACACTCCACCTAGACCCTACTCTAGCTTTTCCACATGTAGGGAACAACCAACCAATAGAAACACACACCAATGAAAACACTTCTACTGAGCGCATGCATGGCATTCTGCGCACTGGCGGCACAAGCCACAGCGAACATCACGGGCTACTGGACCACCATTGACGATGAGACGAAAGAAGCCAAAAGTGTCGTGCAGGTATACGAATACCAGGGAAAATACTACGGCCAGGTAGTGCAGCTGCTGCAGAATCCCGGAGCTAAGGCAAAAATCAAGGGCAGTCCCTCCATCAAGGGCTTGACCATCATCTGGGATCTGGAGAAGGATGGCGATACCTACAGCGGCGGCGAAATCCTTGACCCGCAGAAGGGCAAGGTATATGGCTGCGAGATGTGGCGCGAGGGCGATAAGCTCATCGTGCGCGGCAAAATAGCCTTTCTGGGTCGCAACCAGACCTGGCTGCCCAACAAGACCTTCAAGGGTACGGACACCGCACCGACCCCGAAAAAGCCTGCTCTGTAAAGAGCAACTATGAGAGAGACAAAAGAGATGCATCCGGGCCAATCCGGGTGCATCTTCTTTTATCAGAGCACATATTCAAACATGTGGAAAAGCTGCCAGCCCACCTCGGCATAATACAACTTCACCTCCGCGCATTTGCGGAAGCCCAGCTTCTCATACACCCTGCCTGTGGGGAGGTTGAAATCAATCAAATCAAGCCGGATAGCCTTTTTACCAGCAGCACGGGCGGCATCCATGATGGCATGCATCATCGCCTTACCGATGCCCTGCCCCTGCAGCCGCATGGAGACCCCGAAAGCATGCACACTGATAAACTCGCCAGCGTCGGCCTGAATCTGCCAGGGAACCTGGTTATACCCATCATTCACCTCACCATTCACAATCACAGCCGCCACAATGGCACCATCTCCTTCGGTAACCCAGAGTTCACCTGCTTCGGTTGCCATGCGCAGATATTCATCAGAAGGGTGCCCCTTCTTATCCCACATAGGATGGAACGGACGGTCAGCCATATCATCAATGAGCTCATTATAAAAGGCTCGGATGGCGGCAAAGTCAGCCATGGAAGCCAGGCGCATGGAATATCCGGCAGGCATTGTGTTCATGACCATACTCTACCACGCGCACATTTACTTGTAAACTCGTTAATCCGGCATGTATAGCAGCAAATAATGCGCCAGAACAGTGAGCACCACCGCCAGCAGAATGAACAGGGCTGGCTCACCTACGAAAAAAAACGCGCTCTTTGCCATGGCTGAATCCGGACGTTCATCTGCGTAGACAAGCGGGCGGCGTGCCAGCATCGCCTCCTCCCTGGACGCAAACTCCGAATCCCCCAGAATATCCACCTCATCACCGCGCGAAGTCGTGTAAGAAAACACCGGTACAAAGCGCGCCTCACCATCTCCATTGTAAGAGACCATAACACTGCAGGCGTGCAACCCTTCCCTCAGCATACGGATGCGCAGCACCAGGGAGCGCGCACCGCGAATCAGATACAGCACCGCGAACCACACGCAGAGCAACGCGGCCAATGGCAGCATTGTCGAGAAAAACAGGTTGAACATAGGCGTGGCCAGCATCATTGCTTATTGCATTATAATACAGCACCCCGGCCGTGGTCAAGCCGGCATGTGGATAATATTGAAAAATTAACTCCAACAAGAAAAACGGCACTGAATCCAAGCTGGAAACAGTGCCGTGAAAAGAACAGCGTCGCTTGCGGACGTGGCCTAAGCGCGCAGCTTAGGACTTGTAACGCAAACGCTTCTTGTGGCGGTTCTGGCGCATGCGCTTGCTGCGCTTGTGCTTGTTAATCTTAGCCTTACGTCTCTTCTTAAGCGATCCCATAATGATTTATGTGTCGTTTGTGGTTTTCTCGTTTGGGAGAATTGTCGGTTGCCCCATGGGCTAACGGGGGAATATATAACTATCTTTTGCCCAAAAAGTCAAGCCGAAAGCATATTTTAGGACAGATTTTGTTCCCCTTCTGTCATGATGCGAGCATGCCAGGCACGCAGGATTTCCATCACGCCAGGAGTAGAGGAAACATACTTCCCCTGCCGGTGCATCCAGGCCAGCACATCGGGGTGTGCAGTAGAAGGGGCACCGCAGAAAGCTTCCGGGAACAAGCGAAAGGCGTGCAGATCGTTATGCCCGTCGCCCAGCATCGCCCAATTTTCCGGCGGCACCTGCCATTGATTCGCCACAGTCTGAAGGGCTGTTCCCTTGCAGTAGCGGGCATCAGCCAGCCGCATGTAGCGGCCTGCCCGTTGGGCAGACACGCCCTTGAGTCCGGCCACAAAGGGATTCAGGAAATCCATGATGGAATCCATCGTGGCGGAATCGGCAGCTTCCACCGAAAGAGGGTCGGTAGGGGCAACAATCCATTGCAACCGGGGTCTGGCAAGGCGAAGTGCGCTGAGTTGCGCATGCAGCAGAGGGCGCACCAGTTCACGCACGCGCATGTTGTGCTCGTGGCAGCGGGCATTGTGCTCGCGCAGCGGTTGCACGGAGCCATCGTCCTGCGCCACGTAGGCATAGCGCTCACAAGTGCAGATAAAATCTGGCAGGAAGGGAGACGAGGGTAGCAATTCCTCACACAAGTAGGGCAGCGTGCGCCCCGTGTTGATACCCCAGCGCACCCCCAGCGGGCGCCACTCCCGCATCAGCTCATAAAACGCAGCAGGAACCGGCTGCGAGGGGTCGGGGCAGCGCAGGGTTTCATCGTAATCCAGGGAGACGAGCCAACGGCATCTTCCGCCGAAAGGCAAGGCGCGTCCTGGCAGCACCTGCCCTTCTTCAACGGCCATTTCTGCCCTTCTTCTTGTTCTGTTCGGCCTTTTTACGAGCAGCCTCGGCGGCCCGGCGTTCCTCCTGGCTGGCACCCACAGGGAGACGGAACGCCGGAGTCTCCGGAACTTTCACGCCTTTGGCCAGCTGCTGGCTGATTTTGGTAGTCAGGTCCACATGATACTTGTAATCACAAGCACCGGCCGGGAGCTCCTCACCACCGGCTCGCATATGGATTTCCACTCGGCGGTTGAGCTTCTGCTGGTCACGGTCACCAGTGGTCGGAGCCAGCGGCATGGAACTGCCGCAGGAGCGCACATACACGTTCTCCACCGGCACTCCGTTACCCACCAGCCACGCACGCACGGCAGCCGCGCGCTGCAAACCAAGGAGCGCATTATACGCATTGCCACCCACGCTGTCCGTGTGTCCTTCAATCACGAAGTAGGTATGCGGGTTCTTCTGTATGAGAGCCGCCAGTTGCAGCATCGTGATACGGGCAGAATTTTTCAACTGGCATTCATTGAAACCGAAAAGCACGTCTGCCCCCAGGCGAGCCACGCCAGAGCCGGAGCCCAGGTGCTCCTCACCCATGAGCTGGGCCAGGCTACGGGTATCACTGGGCAGGTTGGAATTGCCAGCCTCACTTGCAGCCTTGCGCAAATCCTGCTCCATCAGGGATGAAGCATCTTCCAGCACCTCAGCCTGCGCAGTAGCGGCAGCCACTACCTCATTACTGTTCACCGGGGTAGGCTCGGGAATTGCCAGGGCTTCCGCAGTCAGCTCCTTTGTCTGCAAGGCGCTCATGTCAAGCTGGGCGGGCGGTAAATCGTTCACCGGATTCTGTTCTTCTGCGGCGTACACCGGCTCTGCCACAGCCAGTTCTGTAGGGCCTGGAGCCATCACCAGCTCCGGAATATCAACGTCCAGAATATCGATTTCCTCAGGCTCATGCTTGATTTCCTCGATTTCCTGGGGCTGCTGCTCCACAATTTCCTGCTCCTGAGCTTCCTCAAGCTTCTCCTCCTTGGGCGGTTCCTTCACTACCACGCGAACGGTCTCAAGGTCCTTGACCTCTGCTGGCACATCCACCAGCTTGCCCAGTCCCAGCACCGACAATGATGGGAAGTACACCCACAGCATGGCATGTACCACCACGGCGGCTGTTGCTGCCCCCATGGCAATAGGCACCATGTCGCGCTGACGTGTCAGCTCATACCCATTACGTCGGCGGTTGCCCACCCGCTTGGGTATATTCAAGGCGCGATCCATTTCTGCGTAAGAATCCGTATCCATTTACTCAGAGTCTGATATTGGAAGATGTAAGGTCAGGACGGGCTGGGTCGCTCACCCGGGGCGCCTCTACGGCATCCACAACCCGTTCGTTAATCCAATGCACAATCGAACTCATGGCGCTGTCCTCGTCGGCCAGCAAGCCCACACTCACCGAAAGCCCGCGGCGCCCGCGCCCCAGGGTCATTTCCCGGTGCGTAGCACCCGCCGGATCAGAATCATTGCGCAGGGTCCACACAGCCCGCTGATCACTGCTTAAGCGGCGGTAGATAGTCAGAGCATCCTTGAAATTGCTCACCGGGTTGTCTTGCGCCAGGTTCACCACCAGCACAGGCACGTTGCGGTCCATGTCTGCCGCCTGCTCCACCGGCGCCACATCAAAACTTTCCATTCCCGCCGTGCGGCGGATGCGCTGGTCCATCAACCACATCACCACCGGGCGCAGGATACCTTCCGGCATCGTGCGCTCCACCGACTGACGCAGGGAGGCATATGCATCAATGGAGACCAAGCCGCGGATGCGTGGTTCGGTGGCGGCAGCCTGCAGCAGAAGGCCGGCTCCATAGCCCTGCCCCACAGCCGCAAAAACAGGATTTTTCTTTCCGGAACGCGCCGTCACAGCGTCTATCAGCATGGGGACATCGCGGCATTCCTTGAGTCCATGGGTGCAATAGGGGCGGCGGTCATCCTTACCGCGGGGCTCCCACAACACACAGGTGAGCCCGGCCGCTGTAAGCGACTCCGCTACCGGCAGAGCCGAACGGATGCCGTGATCCCAGTCCACGCAGACCAGCACATAATCAATCTGATGCAAGCGTTCCACCGGGTTGTGCATCAAATCACCAATGACACTCAGCTGGCGGGAGGATTCCTCGCCATCCTTCACAGCAATCACGGC
Source organism: Akkermansiaceae bacterium (assembly GCA_015062005.1). Classification (GTDB taxonomy): domain Bacteria; phylum Verrucomicrobiota; class Verrucomicrobiia; order Verrucomicrobiales; family Akkermansiaceae; genus Akkermansia. The sequence continues at coordinate 26,924 of SUVL01000006.1, read as the reverse complement.
CTGCACCTCGCCGCCATCCCAGCCGGTGAAGGTAAAAGGCTCCATACGCAGCCCGGGCGCCTTGCGGGGCACATTTGTGTACCCCTCGTACGACTGGTTGAGCGGCTTCAGAACAGGTTGCGCTAAATCATTCACATAGAACCAGGTAGACACACCACCCCACACCGCAGCAACTAGTGCGATGCACATCAGGAAACGTCTGGTTCCGCGGCCCCTCATATTAACGCGCACACTATACCAGAGCTTGCCCGATTCCGCAATTGCAAAGTAGGGCATGGCCAAACTTTTTGGGCACGCGTGCGTGAACCGGCTTCCCCGTCTGCCCCAAATGCGTAATTTCTCAAAAATTTGCATGTTAGGGGGTAGACTTAACTCCACTTGTGGTGTAGAATGCTGCTGTGAGCGCCAAATGGACAGTAAAGGAAATTGAGGAATGCGAATCCACATTCAATGTGGCCCGCAAGTTGCCGGCATGGACCATCGTCACCACGCAGCGGCAGACTCGCGGACGCGGCCGTTTCAACCGCACCTGGTTCGGCAACACAGGCGGTCTCTGGGCTACCTATAACCTGCCGATTGATTCCAAGCTGAACCGCCACTGGGGTGTACTTCCTCTCGTGGCTGGCGCCGCCGTCATCGAAACGCTCAAGGAATATAACATCAAGGGACTGCGGCTCCGCTGGCCGAATGATGTACTGGTAGGCAAAGCCAAGCTGGCCGGCATCCTGGTGGAGCGTCCGTCCACCGATATGGCCTCTATCGGCATCGGCATCAACATGTTCAACGATATCAACGATATCCGGGAAAAAGCCGCTGACCCGGTCACGCGGCTCTGCGAGGTTCTCCCGGCCTGCCCATCCATCAAGAAACTCCGCACCCTCCTGGGTGATACCCTGGCTGAAATGTTCAGCTATTTTGTAGAAAGCGGCGTAGATAGCATTCTTCCCATACTGGGTACCGCCTGGGGAGAGTCCCTCCCTGTGGTTGCCATCACTGATAAAGAACGCCATGTAGGCCGTTTCATCGGCGTGGATTTCGATGGTTCCCCCATTCTGGCCAGGGCGGATGGAACTCGTTACGTGGTTCCCGGCATCACGGTCAACCGTCTCAAGGAGCTGATTTAGGACTCTGACAGAGATACCAAAAGCCAAAGCAGACTTGAATTGAGCTTTTCAAGAGCATGCGCGTGTGCTAGCATACGCGCATGCCCAGTGTACTGATTAAGACTTACGGTTGCCAGATGAACGAGCGCGACTCCGAACAGGTGGCGAGCATGTTCCTGGCCGGCGGCTATGAGCTGACCAGGGATGAAGCCCAGGCGGATGTCATCCTCATCAACACCTGCTCGGTGCGAGAGAAAGCCGAGCTGAAAGCACTGGGCAAGATGGGGCTGCTCTGCGCCCGTCCCACAGCCAAACCCTGGGTGGTGTACGGATTCATGGGCTGCATGTGCCAGAGCCGCGCCGCCTCCCTCTTCCGCGATGTACCCCGCCTGGATATCGTAACCGGCACCCAGCAGTACCACAATGTGTACAAACTCTGCAACCGGCTGCTGCGCAGCCGCCTGGGTCAGGCAGAGTTCGCCCCCATCCGCCGCGGTGCGCACATCTGCGCCACGCAGCAGGAAGAAGGCTTCCAGAACGCCATCCGCGACCACCTGCCCCCCGCCGGTAACTGCACGGCCTTCGTCTCCATCATGCAGGGCTGCGAGATGCGCTGTTCCTACTGCATCGTGCCCAGCACCCGAGGCTCCGAATGCAGCCGCCCGGAGGCGGACATTCTGCAGGAAGTGCGCGAGCTGGTCGACCGCGGGGTGAAGGAAGTGACTCTGCTGGGACAGATTGTGAACCGCTACGGCAAGGATGAACCGGTCATCGATGGCCGCGGTGCCTTTGTCCGTCTGCTCGAAAAGCTCAATGACATGGACGGACTGGAGCGCATCCGCTTCACCAGCCCGCACCCCATCGGCTTCCGCCAGGACCTGGTGAATGCCTACACCTACCTGCCCAAGTTGTGCAGCCACATCCACTTTCCCATGCAGAGCGGCAGTGACCGCATTCTGCAGCTCATGCGCCGCCCGTACAAGAACGAGAAATACCTGCGGCTCTGCGAAGCCATGCGCGAGGCCCGCCCCGATCTCGCTATCACCACAGATATCATCGTGGGTTTCCCTGGCGAAACGCATGAAGACTATCTGGAAACCAAGGCCGCGGTGGAGCGCATTCAGTTCGATAATGCCTTTGTGTTCCAGTACTCCCCGCGCCGCGATACCGTGGCCGCCGCCATGGATAACCAGATTTGCCTGCGCGTGAAGGAAGAGCGCAACCATGACCTGCTCGAAACCGTGAACCGCATCGCCGTGGCCCGCAACCAGGCACTGGTGGGCACGGAGCAGACCATCCTGGTGGAAGGCCCGAGCAAGAACAACCCCGACCGTCTCCAGGGCCGCACCTCGCAGAACAAGCCCGTCATCATCCCCGGCGGCACAGCGGAAGTCGGCACGCTCGTTCCTGTGCGCATTTCGGAGTGCACCGGCTTCACCCTCTACGGCGAGGTGGTATGAAGTGGCTCCCGGCAACGCTGTTACTTGTACTCACCCCGCTACAGGCAGTCGAGTACCCGTGGAGCAACGCAGCCCCGGCAGAAATAGCCGCAGCATCCGTCACTCCGGATACTGTGGTGGATGAAATTCCCTGTGACTGGCGTCCAGTGCTCACGCCATTGGTAGCGCCGCTGGTCGCTGATTGCACCACCGCCCGCGAAGCGGTGCTGGCCATATCCGCCGGCATAGGAAAAGCCACAGGTGCCTACTATTCCAGAGAACGCAGCAAGCACAACATGAACGTGCTGGAGACCCTGCGCGAGAAAAAGATTTCCTGCACCGGACAGAGCATCCTGCTAGTCTGCGCCTTGCGCTCCGTGGGGATTCCCGCGCGCGCCGTGGGCGTGCATACCTGGAACCACATCGAAGGCAACCACACCTGGGCTGAAGCCTGGTTCGATGGATCCTGGCACATGATTGAGATGGGAGAAAGTGATTTCAACACCCCCTGGGTCATGGAATACATCGGCATGCTCAATCCCCGGCATCCTTTCCAACGAATCCTCGCCGCCTACCCACCGGGAAAAACCACCTGGTGGCCGAAAAAATTGGCTAATGCTGGCAACCTGACCAATTTTGCAGCCGAGGACGCAACGCAGCGCTATATGCAGCTCGCCCGCCGCTGGTATGCCACCACTGGTATTCCCGAAAACACCCAGCGCATCCTCATTGACCTCCGGCCCCGCCCGGAAATTGCCCCGGTGGTCGAGCTCGTCAATGAAAACAACGAGGTCATCTCCAGCGCACAACTCCCCACCACAAGGAATGACATGCGCTACTTCACCCGCCTCACACTGCCACGCGAGGGAAAACACTACCTGCGACTGAAAGGAACCCAGGCGCGCACCCTGCTGCATGCAACTCCGGAGCCGGTGCAGATTATCCGGCTTGAGTTTTAAGCTTCAAAAAGCTTCAGTTCCAGAGCCTTGGCAGCCGCGGCCATTTCGGCCTTGTGCTTGCTCTGCCCCTCGGCACAGCCCAGTTCCTTATCATTCCACATCACGCGGGCACGGAACGGGCCAGCGGGTTTGCTATCATCCACCAGTTCTACGGCGTATTTCGGGCCCATACCATTGATGGCCTGCAATTTCTCCAGCAGCTCGCCCTTATGATTGATGGAGATAAGGTTTTGTGCATTATCAAGACTTGACGCCAGCAACTTGAGCGACACCTTGCGGGCGGCGTTGTAGTTCGAATCCATCATCACAGCACCGATGACACTTTCAAAAGTATTGGCCAGAATGGAGAGAGCCTTGCGGCCACCGCTCTTCTCCAGCTGCGGGCTCATATCCATACACTCTCCCCAGCCCAGAGCCTCGCAAAGACTGGCCAGGTTGGCACGGCTCACAATGGCGGAGCGCATCTTGGTGAGCACGCCTTCATCAGCCTTCGGATAGCGGGTAAAGAGCTCGCGGCTCACCACCAGCTCCAGCACAGCATCACCCAGATACTCCAGTCGTTCATAGTTCAGATTCGTGCTGCGCTTCTGGTCCACACTCGGGTGAGTAAGAGCCTGTCTCAGCCACGTCTCATCCGTGAACACATAATCCAGACTCTTTTCAACCGCTTCTCTATCCATGCGCAGCATTCTACCACATATCGTCCGCCTTGGCTAGTGCAAATTGTGGGCCGCCTTGCTTATCCCCACACGTATCCCTATGATTTTACAAGGCGGATGAAGCGTTTGAGCGCACGAAACAGACCATACAGCACTACCCCCGGTACAAGCAAAACCACGGTCAGCAAAAGCCCCCAGATGGAAAGCCATGCCCAGAAGTAAAAAAGGGCAACATGACCGGGATAGTTGCCATCTTCCCATCTCCAGCGTGCAGACATCAGCCCGCCTTTGTTGCGGCTGTAATCGCACACCAGCAGCAACCCATTGCCGCACTCTACCCAATCCACCCATCCGTACTCCAGCCAACTGCCATAGTTGTATGGGGGCGGCAACTCGTACTCCCTCAGCAGAGATGACAGAAAGGGTGCTATGCTCTTTCTGCTTTGCTCTCTTTTTATATCAAAGGATATGTAATTAGCCTTCGAAGGGCGGACCACGAAAACGCGTGTATACACGCCTTCATCTCCATGCAGGTGATTTTCCGGGCTCTGTTTTGTTTCCAGAATCTCCTCGGGAGCAGCCCAGCGGGAGTAATCCCAATCGCAATCAGGACGCAAATAGTAAATGGGCAGACCGGCAACAACAAGCATCCAGATGACCACCAGCAGGAGTTTCGAGTTGCTTCGTTTCTTACCCACCGCCACATTTTCCGCAGTTTCGGCCATACCCGCAGAAATTATAATTGCGACCATGTTGCATATCAAGCAAATTCCTGCCCACACGTGTCATGTGCCCGATTTGTCTTGATTTAGGGGTATTTTGGCGTTAGAATCGCGCGCATGACGACAGAGGAGAAAAAAGACTTCATCCGCGATATGGTGGCAAAGGACCTGGCCGAAGGATACTGCGAGGTACCGATTACGCGATTCCCCCCGGAACCGAACGGCTACCTGCACATCGGCCACGCCAAGGCCATTTGTCTGGATTTCGGTCTTGCCAGGGAATATGCCCACCTGGGTGCCGTGTGCCACCTGCGCTTCGATGACACCAACCCCTGCAAGGAAGACATCGAGTTCGTGAACTCCATCCAGGAGGACATCCACTGGCTCGGCTTCGACTGGGGCGAGCACCTCTACTGGGCCTCCAACATCTTCGATTTCTACTACGACTGCGCCGTGGCCCTCATCAAGAAGGGACTGGCCTACGTTGACCTGCAGGATCGCGAAACCATGCGCCAGCAGCGCGGCAACCTGGTGACTCCCGGTATCGAGTCCCCCTACCGCAACACTTCTGTGGAGGAGAACCTGGCTCTGTTCGAAGCCATGAAGCGCGGCGACTACGCCGAAGGCGCCGCTGTGCTGCGCGCCAAGATTGACATGGCCAGCAGCAACATGAACATGCGCGACCCGGTGATTTACCGTATCTCCTACGACCACCACCACAACACAGGCAACTCCTGGTGCATCTACCCGATGTACGACTTTGCCCACCCGCTGGAGGACGCCTACGAGCACATCACCCACTCGCTCTGCACGCTGGAATTCGAAAACCACCGCCCGCTCTATGAATGGGTCATCGATAACTGCCCGGTGCCGGCTAAGCCGAAGCAGCGCGAGTTCTCCCGCCTGAACATCACCTACACCGTGATGAGCAAGCGCAAGCTCCGCCAGATGGTGGAGGAAGGCTACGTGGCCGGCTGGGATGACCCCCGCATGCCCACCATCTGCGGTATGCGCCGCCGCGGCTATCCCGCCAAGGCTATTGTAGATTTCTGCGAGGGCGTGGGTATCACCAAGTTCAACGGCAACACCGATGTGGCCCGCCTGGAAAACGCAGTGCGCAACGAGCTGAATGCCGAGGCTGAGCGCCGCATGGCCGTGCTCAAGCCGCTCAAGCTGGTGCTCACCAACGTGCCCGATGACTTTGAGGAGGAGGTTGAGGTCGTCATCAACCCCGAGAAGCCGGAGCTGGGCAACCGCAAGCTCATGCTCACCAGGGAAGTGTGGATTGAGCAGGATGACTTCATGGTGGAACCGCCCAAGAAGTACAAGCGTCTCTCTCCCGGTGCCTGTGTGCGTCTGCGCGGTGGCTACTGCATGATCTGCACCGGCTACACCGCCGACGCCGAGGGCAAGGTGACCGAGGTGCAGGCCGAAATCATCCCCGGCACCGTGGGTTCCAACCCGCCCGAGGGTATCAAGTGCAAGGGCGCCATCCACTGGGTATCTGCCAAGTATGGTGTGAAGGCCGAGGTGCGCCTCTACGACCGCCTGTTCAAGGACGAAGCCCCGGATGCGAACGAGGAAGGCTTCCTGGCCTCCCTGAATGCCGATTCCCTCACCGTGCTGAAGGATGCCGTGGTGGAACCCGCCCTGGCCGCAGCCCCGGCTGAGTTCCTCTGCCAGTTCGAGCGCACCGGCTACTTCGTGGCCGACCGCTACGACCACAGCGCCGAGCACCCCGTGTTCAACCGCTCCGTGGGTCTGCGCGACTCCTGGGCCAAGATGAACAAGTAAGCACCCCCTCATGAAGCACATCGAATTCACCGCCACCAACGGCACTTTCGATATCAACGATTTCATCAATCGCTGTGATGCCGCCACCATGGGCGAGGAGCTCCCCCCCGCGCCCGCACCCGAGCCGGAAAAGGAGGAACTGCCCCCCTGCTCCGTGCCCGTGGCGGATGGCACAGACCCCATCGTCTACTCCCCCCTGGAGGAGGTGATTGAGGACCTGCGCATGGGCAAGCTCATCCTCATGACAGATGACCCCCACCGTGAGAATGAAGTGGACCTCGTCTGCGCCGGGCAGTTTGCCACGCCGCAGAATATCAACTTCATCGCCACGCATGCCCGCGGGCTCATCTGCGTACCCATGGCTCACGAGCGTGTAGATGCCCTGGGGCTGCCCATGCAGGCCCAGCACAACACCGAAAAGCACCACACCGCCTTCACCGTGAGCGTGGATGCCAAGGAGGGTATCACCACCGGCATCAGTGCTTTCGAGCGCTCCATCACCACCATCAAACTGGCCGACTCCCGCTGCACGCTGGATGACTTTGTGCAGCCCGGACACTGCTTCCCGCTGCGCGCGGTGGAGGGCGGCGTCATCCGCCGCGCCGGCCACACCGAAGGCACGGTGGACCTCCTGCGCATTGCCGGCATGGAACCAGTGGGCGTGTGCTGCGAAATCATGAAGGACGACGGCACCATGGCCCGCCTGGGCGAAATGGGCTCCTTCCAGAAAAAATACGGGCTGAAAGCCTGCTCCCTGGCACAGATTATCGAGCACCGCCAGCACACGGAGAAACTCGTCATCCGCGAGGAAGTGGTGAAACTGCCCACTGATTTCGGCGATTTCGACTGCTACTCGTACCACTCCAAGGTAGACGGCAAGACCCACCTGGCCCTGGTGCGCGGTGAAATCGACCCGGAGAAGCCCATTCTCTGCCGCGTGCATAGCGAATGCCTCACCGGCGATGTCTTTGCCAGCCGCCGCTGCGACTGCGGCAGCCAGCTGCATGCCGCCATGCGCCGCGTGGCGCAGGAGGGTGGTGTCATCCTCTACCTCCGGCAGGAGGGCCGTGGTATCGGGCTCTCTGCCAAGCTGCATGCCTACAAGCTCCAGGAACAAGGCTACGACACCGTGGATGCCAACATCAAACTCGGCTTCGCCCCCGACCTGCGCGACTACGGCGTGGGCGCCCAGATTCTGCGCGACCTCGGTGTGCGCCACCTGCGGCTCCTCACCAATAATCCCCTGAAAATTCAGGGACTTTCCGGCCACGGGCTGGATGTGGTGGAGCATGTCCCCATCTCTATCCCCGGCCACTGCGATAACCAGCATTATCTGGATACCAAGCGAGACCGCATGGGGCACATGATTTAACCGCCTTTTATATGGCAAACAAGCGCACTCAGTTGCGCTTGTTTCATTTTCAGGCACTTTGCCATAAAACAAACATCTGGATTTCTCATTATTCAAACCTGCATTAATCAAACGACATTCCATTTTCACACATGAAGGCAAAAGGAACCGCAATTTTAGCCGGAGGAGCAACGCTGCTGTTATCGGGGCTCGCAGCCGCCATACTGTACAAGCAGGCAGACATACAGAAGGATATCACAAGCCTTTCGCAAACTGTAACCGAACTACAGAATGCTAATCTGACCAATCAGATGCATACTGAGGAGATGGCCGTGTGTATTGAACAAACCAAGGACCTTATCAATGAGCTTAAAGCGGTGAAAGATATGCAGGAAGAGGCTATTCATACACACTCCGAGCTGATAGCTCAGATACGAAAAGAAGTAGAAAGCATCAATCGCAACTCGAGTCTTGCCGAAGAAGCATGGAAAAAAATCCCAGGAACTCAAGGTGGCAAAGGATTTCAACAGTGCCTTGATATACGGCATCAACGCGTTATCTTCCAATCCCTCACAAATCAAGTATTACGCAAACATTGCAAATCTGGCAGAGAATATCTCCGATGCAGATGCAGCAAGGCTGGAAGAAGTCCTCAACATTCTGGATGCCGGCATGTACAAAGTACAGGCTGACCAAATGCCAGAGCTCTCAACTCTGGCCGAATCGCTTCGTAAACGCATTTCTTCCATCAGAGAAACGAAGCTGGCAGAAGCAGAGCAAAAACAGCAAAAGGCCGAACAAGAATTACAAAACACCCTCGCGGAACAGTGGAAGAAACTTGAAACTCCAGGGAATTATCAGGAGCAAATCACCGTTTGCCAGCAACGGCTCGCCCTGCTCCAGCAGGATAACGATGAAACAGAGCTGAAGAAGACATCATCCCTGCTCACGTACCTTCTTGGTGCCAATAACATAGAAAACGCCATTCACCCCATAGAACAGGCTCTGAATCAGAACCAGTTCATCGATATGGATCAACTTGATATTATCGCTGCAAAACTTCAATCAGCCTATGCCGCCACCATTAATCTCATGAGCCACGACCTCTCAGCCATTCCCGAGGCCTACCCTGCCCAACTCAAACAATTTGCCAACCGGATCCGGACTTGTGAAACAAAAACTGATGACCTGAAGGCCAAATTCATGCAACAAGTGTTCGATTGTGTATACACGGACAGCATCGACAGTCTGCCAGAAAGGTTCAAAAGCCAGTTCAATATGTTTGATGAAGCAATCCCCCTCAACGGCGGAGAACTCACCACCAGACTGCAGCTGCTGAGCCGCAAGGCAGCAAAGCTCAATGCCTTGCTGCCTGGTATCACCAATAATAATATGTTGCTTGAATGCAAGAAAAAGATGAATACGCTTTCTGGCGAAATCGATAACCTGCAGAAGGCTCGCAAGGCCGCATATCAGATGTGGGCAGTGGATAAATGCAAGACGGCCATTGACTTCCACGAGCGTTGCAATCCTTTTAATGATGAAGATGCAGATTCAATAATGAATCATTATAAGATATATGAGATTGACGTAACGCTACTTACTCCTGAAAGCATGGAGATATACCAGTATATTCGTGCCAAAGTGATAGATGAATATAACGGCACAAAAGCAGCTTCCGCCATGAAAATTCTTGCTCTGAGTCAGAAGAAATCAATTGAAGAATTTTAACATGAAGAGCTTTCTACAGAAGTTTCCTCTCTGCCTTCTTCTGTGTTGCCAGATAGCGCTAGGAGAAACGGAGGAGATGCACAACACGCATGCTGCCGGGCTGAGTGTGAGCATCGGCTCCATGAGCACTCGTCCGGATGTTGCTTTTGCTCGTTCTGTCATGGGGAATAACCTGCCAGGCATGAAAGGTGCCATAGGCGAATCTCTCACCGAATCCGTCTTCCTGCAGAAAGATAGCAAAGGGCACTCATGGAAATCCATTCGGCCCCGCTCCGGCCCGCAAGGTCTGGATCATATCTTCATCAAACTGGATGAAAATGGCTTTCCCCATGACCTGATGATTGCCGAGTCCAAATATGGGAGCAGTCAGCTGGGGCTCACAAAAGATGGCATCCAGATGGGGGGACCGTGGAAAAGTAAACGTATCATTGCTTTAGGGAACAGATACGCCCATATTGCAAAAACAGAAAACATCCAACCGGCAAAGCGACCTCAATTCTCCGGCAGCCACGTCCATAATGTCACACTGAAAAGTGGAAAGGATGTACATTTCTGGCGGAAAGATGCTAAATCTCCATGGAAATTTGACGGCGATATATCCGACCTGGCGGAAGCTCAGAGGCTTGCTGAGCATTACGGCAAATTTCTGCAGGCCGCCGGGAACGGCACGGTGAGTTACCGCTCCCGTATTTTCCACCTCAACCCGGTAGAGCAAGACATGCGTATCACCATATACGACGCAGATAACATCTCTCATCATACAACTCTGAAGCAACTGCCTGTCACCGGTGAGGTCGTGCTTCCCGGGGCTCTGGATAAAAAGGGATTAATATCGGATGACGTACGCAATCTGATAGCACAGAAAATAATGACTACATGTGACCTTCCGGAAGGAAAGGCCATGCAGATTGCCAAAGACTGTCAGAAAAACATGACCTTGCGCCAGGGTATTACCCCCAATTCACAAGTCAAAGCCATCACGCTGAGCAGTGGACTGATGGGTGCAGGTTCCGTTGGACTGGACGCAGGTATTCAACTTCTCGTCAATCAGAAAGTTTCCGGTTTTCAATTGGCGTACAGTGGAGCAGTCGCGACTGTCGGCGGAGCCTTAGTGCAAGGCGTAGAACAATATGCGATTGGAAAGGGCTTGTCAATGACTCGTTATGGGAGATCCGCAGCCACTCTCATGATGCCCAGAGCCTTCATACGCGGAAGCGGCATTTTTGCGGCAGTTGATGCACTTGCTGGTTATGGTCTGGCCATGAGCGGCAAGGCCTCCTGGAACGAGGCACACCAGGGAGCCGTTGTCTCAGCCGGGGCAACGGTCGCGTCGATAGGTGCTTACAGTGCGATGATGGCGGCCCCGGCAGCATTAAGCATGGCCGCTTCAACAGGAACGGCAATATCCTCGCTGAGCGGAGCAGCAGCCTCAAATGCAACCCTTGCAATATATGGGGGTGGGACCCTTGCAGCAGGTGGTGGTGGGGCAGCCATGGGGGCTCTGGTTGTGGGGGGAGGCGTTGCCATTATCGCTGTGGGAACAGGCTACCTCATCTATAAATGCATTCAATTACATGATGATCATCAGGATAGTATAAGGATAAACGAACTGGCAAACTTTTATTCACAGGATAAGAACTGGGAAATAGTTCTGAACTACCAGAGTTTATAAGATTACCACACAGGAATCGTCCCCCCCCACACACATCTGTGGCATTTTTCTGGGGCGGATGAACGCTATACTGACGCCATTTTTGGCGTTTATGGCACAAAAGGCTATTCCGCAACTGGAATAACTACGGTAAAATGCGAAAAAGTAAAACTGGACCATATGTCTGACCCGAACAAACAACCCAACAAATTACCCACACCTGGAGGAAACACAAACTGGGGCGTCATGATTCTCATGGCCGTCATCGTTGGTATCCTCATGGTTGCCTTCATGTTCGATGGAGCCCTGGCCTCCCCCGGCAGGACCATCAGTCTGGAGCAATTCAAGCAGGATTACCGCGCCGGCAAAGTGGTGCTCAACCAGCCCAAGGAATTCCCGGTTGAAGTAACGCTGGATGCCTCATCCACCGAGGGTATCATCTCCGCATTCGAGTACCGCAATGTGCCGCAGTACCCGAAGGCCGCCTTCTACATGCCCTTTACCGATTCGGATGAAATCCGTGCCCTCTGCAACCGTTTCGGCATCACCACCACCCGCGTGGAAACAGCCCCGAAGGAACCCCAGGGCGACCGCATCTGGTCCACAGATGATTTTGCACGCATGGGGGCCGAGGGCCGCATCATCACCACCGGCAACAGCCCGGTCATCTACGAGGGGAACGGTCAGGGAATCATCGTGGGCGAGTACCGCCTTGCGCCGTCCACCAAGGCCCAGCTGAAGGATCTGGAGCCGGTGCGCGTGGAGTTCAACTCCGCCTTCCAGGGCGAGCAGGTGCGCGACCTGCTGGGCAACCAGGTGAAATACGTAGTGGAGAGCAACACCTGGAGCATGTTCCTCATCAACGTGCTGCCCTTCGCCATCGTGCTGCTGCTCCTGTTCTTCTTCTTCCGAGCCCAGGGCGGCGGCCCCGGCGGCGCCATGAAGTTTGCCCGCAGCCGCGCCCGGCTGCTCGACCCCAGCCAGAACAAGGTCACCTTCAAGGATGTGGCCGGCATCTCTGAAGCCAAGGAGGAAGTGTGGGAAATCGTGGAGTTCCTGCGCAACCCGAAGAAATTCCGCAACCTGGGCGGCACCATTCCCAAGGGCGTGCTCATGGTGGGGCCTCCCGGCACAGGTAAGACCCTGCTGGCCCGCGCCATTGCAGGTGAGGCCGGGGTTCCCTTCTACACCATCTCCGGTTCCGACTTTGTGGAAATGTTCGTGGGTGTGGGTGCCAGCCGCGTGCGCGATATGTTTGCCGAGGCCAAGAAGCACAACCCCTGCCTTATCTTCATCGATGAGATTGATGCGGTGGGTCGCCACCGTGGCCACGGCGTGGGCGGTGGTCACGATGAACGCGAGCAGACGCTCAACGCCCTGCTTGTGGAGATGGACGGTTTCACGGCCAACGAAAATGTCATCGTCATTGCCGCCACCAACCGCGTGGACGTGCTCGACCCCGCCCTGCTGCGCCCCGGCCGCTTTGACCGCCAGGTGACAGTGAACCTGCCGGATGCCGCCGGGCGTGAGCAGATCCTGCGCGTGCATGCCCGCAAGATAAAACTTTCCCCGGAGGTGGATCTGGGCCCGATTGCCCGCGCCACCACCGGTTTCTCCGGCGCAGAGCTGGCCAACCTGGTGAACGAGGCAGCCCTCATCGCCGCCCGACAGAACAAGCCCACGGTTGACCAGAGCGACCTGGAGGAAGCCCGCGAGAAGGTACGCTGGGGGCGCGAGCGCCGTTCCCTGGAAATCTCCGACAAGGAGAAGTACATGACCGCCGTACACGAAGCCGGCCACGCCGTGTGCCTGCTGAAAACCGCGCTGGCCAAGAGCCTGCCGCTGCACAAGGTCACCATCATCCCCCGCGGCCCGGCCCTGGGTGTGACCATGATGCTGCCGGATGAGGATAAGCACAGCGAATACAAGAGCGAGCTGCTGGACTACATCGTGATGGCCATGGGCGGCCGCTGCGCTGAGCTCGTGGTGTTCGGCGATGTTTCCGGCGGCGCCCGCGGCGATATCCACCAGGCAACCAATATTGCCCGCAAGATGGTCTGCGTCTACGGCATGAGCGAGAAGCTCGGCCCCATCGAATACGGCACGAACCACAGTGAAGTATTCCTGGCCCGCGATATCTCCCAGACCACCCGCAACTTCTCGGAGCACACCGCCCAGATTATCGATGAGGAAATCCAGCGCATCGTGACGGAGAACTACAACCGCGCCGTGCAGATTCTCACCGAGAACAAGGAACGCCTGCTCCTTATAGCGGACAAGCTCATCGAGTTCGAAACGCTGAGCGGCAAGCAGGTGACCGAGCTGCTGGAAACCGGCGAGATGACCGACCCGCCCGTGCGCCAGCTGCCCCCGCCCATCCCCGAGGATGAGGATGCCCCCACCGATCTGGAAACGCCCGATGATGAGCCCCCGGCTCCGCAGGAATCAGCCAGTGAGGATTCCTCAGCCCCAGAAGAAAAGAAAGATAACATCTAACCCCCTTTACCGACACACACACAATATGAACAGCAAGAAACTCGCCTTTGCCTGCGCCCAGGTGGCTTGCGATGCCAAGGCATCCGATATTGCCATCTACGACCTGCGCGGCACCTCCTCCATCACAGACTACGCCATCGTCTGCACCGCCACCTCCGTGCCGCATCTCCGCGCCATCATGGGCGATGTGGACAAGGAAGTGTGGCAGAAGTACGAAATCTCCCCCGTATATGCCGAGCGCACTCCAAACGCCCTGTGGTGCGTGCTCGACTACATCGACGTGATGCTGCACGTCATGGCTGGCGAAACCCGTGATTTCTACGAGCTGGAGGAACTCTGGAAGCCGGAGAACCGCATCGAGTGGAACGACGGCGACGAGGCCTGATTCCTCCTTCTCCCTGCCTGCTTTTTCATGCCGCATCTCCCCCCGGGGCGGATGCGGCATTTTCTTGCTCACGCCCCTCACAAAAAAAATCCGCAAGCCTCAGCCTGCGGACTTTTTCATTGAGAATCTTATCTCTGAGCGGAAACCTTACAGAGCAGCCTTGATGATGGCGGCGAAGGAATCAGCCTTCAGAGCGGCGCCACCCACGAGGGCGCCATCAATGTCGGGCTGGCTCATGAGCTCGGCAGCGTTGTCGGGCTTCACGGAACCACCGTACTGCAGACGCACAGCCTCAGCTGCGGCAGCGCCGAAAGCTTCGGCCACCACGCCGCGGATGAAGGCATGAGCAGCCTGAGCATCAGCAGAAGAGGCGGTCACACCAGTACCAATGGCCCACACGGGCTCGTAAGCGATGACCAGACCGGCCACCTCGTCAGCGGTCAGGCCCTCAAGGCCTTCCACCACCTGGCTCTTGAGCACAGTCTCAAGCTCACCACCCTGGCGCTGCTCCAGCGTCTCACCGATGCAGTAAATCGGGCAGATTCCGGCGGCAAGAGCCTTCTTAATCTTCTTGTTGATGTATGCGTTGGTCTCGCCATGGTACTGGCGGCGCTCGCTGTGGCCAAGCACCACATACTTGCAGCCCAGCTCATTCAGCATGGCAGTAGAAATCTCACCGGTGAAGGCACCGTTGTCGCGGTCGCTCACGTCCTGAGCGCCAACACCCACGCAGGTGCAGCCGTTCAGCGTCTCCATGACGGCGGGAATCGTCACAAACGGGGGAACGATCACCTTGTCAACAGCCTTGCACTCGCAAGTAAGCTCATCCTTAAGGGCTGCGAGGAATTCCTTGGCTTCCTTCGGGCCCTTGTTCATCTTCCAGTTAGCGGCAATGATGGGGGTACGGGACATAGTATTATGAATGTCTTGTTATGACGGGCACAAGACTACCGCGAAAGTGCCCGCAAGTCAAGCTTAAAGATTTCTCTCCCTCCATTCATCCACGCGTGTCCCAAAGATTTGGGACACGAGGATTTACGATTGACAATTTACGATTTACGAATTGAAAGTTAGCGGCTTACGCCGATAGGGACACAAATGAAAGCTTACTGCCGATGGTGGAGTTTGTGATACCCCTTCCGCATTTTTTCTCTTTATCGTACTCAACTCCAAAATTACGAGTTACGAATTATAAGCTCCGCGTCTGTCTTCGGCTATCGCCTACACCGAGGCGGACACCTGCAGCTCGCCATTGAGCATCAAATAATTCCATACTGGCAGGCGAGAGCCTGCGGAACTTTTCACTTCGTAATTCGTAACTCGTCATTCGTAATTCAAATTGACTTTACGCGAGCTCCTGGTGTACAATCGGTCGCGCTATGTTGCCCATTGAGCAGATACGAGGTGAGATTCTGGAAGCGGTAAAGGAACCGGGGTTCTGCGTATTACTCAGCGCACCCACGGGCAGCGGCAAATCAACGCGGGTTCCCGGCATGCTGCTGGAAGCAGGCTGGGGAGAAAAAGGCACCATCATCGTGGTGCAGCCGCGGCGGCTTGCAGCGCGGCTGCTGGCCGCCTATGTGGCGCGTCAGTTTCCCTGCAGACTGGGGCAGGAAGTGGGCTACACCGTGCGTTTTGATTCCCAGCGCAGTGCGGCCACGCGCATCCTCTTTGTGACGGATGGTATCCTGGAGCGGCGCCTGACCGAGGATCCTGAACTGCGCGGCGTTTCAGCCGTTATCTTTGATGAAGTGCATGAGCGGCGCCTGAGCGGCGATTTGTGCCTGGCCCGCGTGCTGGAGCTGCAGAGGAGTGCCCGCCCCGAGATAGGGGTATTCGTCATGTCCGCCACACTGGAGCTGGACAAACTGCAAGGCTACCTGCCCCAGGCCACGGTGCTGCGGGCAGAAGGGCGGCTCTTTCCGGTGGAGGTGAGCTACATGCCACCGGTTCCCGTGCGCAACAAGTTCGGCTATGTGCAGCCCCCACCCGTGTGGGAGCAGTGCGCCGCCGCCGTGCGCCAGCTGGTGGAGCAGCCGGAAAGTGGGGATGTGCTCGTCTTCCTGCCCGGGGTCTACGAAATCCGCCGCACCGTGGAGATTCTGGAGCAAGTGGGCTGGATGCACGGGCGGGATGTCTTTGCCCTGCACGGGCAGCTCACCCCCGAGGCTCAGGCCAGGGCCGTGGAACACGGCAGCAGGCCGCGTGTCATCGTCTCCACCAACATCGCAGAAACCTCACTCACTATCGAGGGCGTGCGCTCTGTAGTAGATTGCGGAACGGCACGCGAGGCCCGCTGGGACCCACTGCGCGGCATCTCCACCCTGCACATAGTTCCCATTTCCCAGGCGCAGGCAGAGCAACGCGCCGGACGCGCCGGACGCCTGGGGCCAGGCCGCTGTATCCGTCTGTGGAGCGAGGCTGAACAACGCCGCCGGTCCCCCTTCCCCGCGCCGGAAGTACACCGGGCCGATATTTCGCAAGCCTACCTGAACCTTCTGGCATGGGGCTGCCGGGGGCTGGGCGATATCCGCCGCTTCCCCTGGCCTGATGCCCCGACCGAAGCCGAAAGCGCACGCGCCTGGCAATTGCTGGAGGAATTGGGCGCAGCAGATTCGCAAGGCATCACCCCCACGGGGCGGCAGATGCTCCGCTACCCCCTGCCCCCGGTGCTGGCCCGCCTGCTGGTGGCTGGAGAGGAATACGGCTGCCCCGCCGAAATGGCAGCCATCGCCGCCCTGCTGCAAGGCGAAAATATAGCCATGGCTTCAGGTTTGCACCCCAGCCTGCGGCACGACGGGGACTTCACCGATTTCCAGGCCGAATGGCGCGCGCTGCAAACCGCGGTTCGGCTGAACTACAACCCGCAGGAATGCGGCAAGCTCGGCATCATGGCCCGCGCCGCCCGGGAAGTGGCCATGGCTTTCCGCCAGATGCTGGACCACCGCAGTGCAGAACCGGATTTCACTGCCCACCGGCAGGGCGTGGTGCGCGGGCTGCTGGGCAGTTTCCCGGCGCACGTGGCCGCACGCAACGGCACCGCCACCGGCACCGCCCGCCTCTGCAACCGCCGCGGCGGCAGCATTGAAGCCGATTCCGTGGCCCGCCAGTGCGAAGTATTCCTGGCCGCAGAAATGACCGAGGTGGGCGGCAAGAGCGTGGAAACCCGCCTGAGCCGCTGCACCGGGCTGACCACCGCCGACCTCATCACACGAGAGGACGATGTGGCCGTGTACGACCCCGCACGCAAGCGCGTGCTCAACCACCGCCGCACCCTCTACCGCGACCTCGTGCTCGTCGAAAAGGAAACTGGCGACGCCGCCCCGGAGGCCGCAGCCCCTCTGCTGGCGGAGCAAGTGGTGCGCGGCAATCTGCGCTTGGAAGGCTGGGATGGCCACGTGCTGCAGTGGATTAACCGACTCGCCTGCCTGCGCACCGCCATGCCCGAGCTGGAGTTACCGGATTTCGGTGAGGAAGACCGACTGGTAGCCATCACCATGCTCTGCGAGGGCGCGGTGAGCTACAAGGAAATCCAGAACCGCCCGGTGCTTCCCATCCTCGGCGAATGGCTCTCCCCCTGGCAGCGGGAGTGCCTCAACAAATACGCACCCAAAGCCATCCGGCTGCCCAATGGTCGCGAGGTGAAGCTCCTTTACCGCGAGGACGGCACCCCGGTGTTCGGGCTGAAATGCCAGCTGCTTTTCGGGGTACCCCACACACCCACCATAGCCGAAGGTCGCGTGAAATGCCTGGTGGAAATTCTGGCGCCCAACCAACGCCCCTACCAGATTACCGGCGACCTGGCATCCTTCTGGCAAAACGGTTACCCCCAGATGAAAAAGGACCTGGCCGGCAGATATCCCCGCCACGACTGGCCCCCCACCGCGCCGGATGCCTGAAAGGCAAATTGGAATCTGTCGGGATGTACAAAGGACAAATTACAAAGGACAATTTGGGAGTTCCGCTCGCCTTAGGCTCGCCATTTTAAACGGCTGCGGCAAAGCCGCAGGGAACTTTCAAATTGTACTTTGTCCTTTGTACATTGTACTTTCAAACATCAATTTGCCGCGCTCTCTACCCAGACTTCGGGGTGCATGTACGAAAAAAAACATCATTCTGGCTACCCACCAAGGCACAATGTTCTTGACTTTCGAGGACTGTACATTATAGTATAACGCGCGGTTGCAAGAACCGGCCAGGCTCGTTCTCATCTCATCCTTTTTCACAATATAACTACGCACACAATATGAATATCGCAATGGTTGGCACGGGCTATGTAGGCCTGGTCAGCGGCACCTGCTTCGCAGAAATGGGTAACACCGTCACCTGCGTTGACGTCAACGAAAAGAAAATCGAAGACCTCAAGAAGGGCATCATGCCCATCTATGAACCAGGGCTCAAAGAAATGGTGCTGCAGAACGCAGAGGCCGGGCGCCTGCTTTTCTCTACCAGCCTGGCCTCCTGCATTGACAACGCCGATGTGGTTTTCTCCGCTGTGGGCACCCCTCCCGATGAAGACGGCTCGGCCGACCTGCGCTATGTGCTCGAAGTAGCCCGGGAATTCGGCCGCAACATCAAGAAATACACCCTGCTCATCACCAAGAGCACCGTGCCCGTAGGCACTTGGGCCAAGGTGAAGAAAGCCGTGCAGGAAGAGCTCGACAAGCGCGGCGTGAGCGTCCCCTTCGGTGTGGCCAGCAACCCGGAATTCCTCAAGGAAGGCACCGCTATTGATGATTTCACCAAGCCGGACCGCGTAGTCGTGGGTGTGGAGGACGAACAGGCAGCCAAGCTCATGCGCCAGCTCTACCGCCCCTTCATGCTCACCGGTGACCGTGTGCAAATCTGCGATATCCCCAGCGCGGAAATGATTAAATACGCCGCCAACAGCATGCTGGCCACCCGCATCTCCTTCATGAACGATGTGGCCAACCTCTGCGAACTCGTAGGGGCCAATGTGGATGCCGTGCGCCGCGGCATCGGCTCCGATGACCGCATCGGCAAGAAATTCCTCTACCCCGGCTGCGGTTACGGTGGCTCCTGCTTCCCGAAGGATGTGAAAGCCCTTATCCGCAGCGGTGCCGAGCTCGGTTACCGCATGCGCATCCTCGAAGCCGTGGAGGATGTGAACGAGAAGCAGAAGACCATCCCCTTTGCCAAACTCAAAGCCGCCATGCCCGAACTCCAGGGCAAGAATATCGCCGTGTGGGGGCTTGCCTTCAAGCCCGGCACGGATGACATGCGCGAAGCCCCCTCCCTCACCCTCATCAGCTCCCTGCTGGAGAGCGGCTGCAACGTGCGCGCCTTCGACCCCGTGGCTACAGCCGAAGCCAAGCGCAGACTCGGCGAAGACACCATCACCTACTGCAATGATATGTACGAAGCATGCGTCGATGCCGATGCCCTCGTCATCGTCACCGACTGGAAGCAGTTCCGCGTACCCAGCTGGGCTGTGCTGCGCAAGACCATGCGCGGCCGCCTCATTGTAGACGGCCGCAACCTCTACGAACCGGAGGAAGCAGCAGCAGAAGGCTTCGACTACAAGCGCATCGGCTGATGATGAAGACTTACGACTACCTCATCGTAGGCTCTGGTTTATTCGGTTCCACCTTTGCCCACCTGGCTCACCAGTCGGGCAAGCGATGCCTCGTCATCGACAAACGGCCTCACCTGGGCGGCAACCTCTATTGTGAAGAACAACACGGCATCAACGTGCACAAATACGGGCCGCACATCTTCCACACCTCCAGCAAGCAAGTGTGGGATTTCGTGAATGCGCTCGTGCCCTTCAACCGCTTCACCAACATGCCCGTGGCAGAATATGGCGGCAAGCGCTACAACCTGCCCTTCAACATGAACACCTTCTACCAGATGTGGGGCTGCACCACCCCGGCTGAAGCGCAGAGCATCATCGAAGAGCAGAAACAGGAAGCCCTGGCCGCCATGCGAGCCGCAGGCGCCACCGAGCCCCGCAACCTGGAGGAACAGGCCCTCACCCTCGTCGGGCGCGATATCTACGAAAAGCTCATCAAAGGCTACACCGAGAAGCAATGGGGCCGCCCCTGCTCCGAGCTACCCGCCTTCATCATCCGCCGCCTGCCTGTCCGCTTCGTCTACGACAACAACTACTTCAACGATGCCTACCAGGGTATCCCCATCGGCGGCTACAACAAACTCACCGATGCCCTGCTCTCCGGTATCGAAACCCGCGTGAACGAAGACTTCTTTGCCCGCCGCGAATACTGGGAAGCCCAGGCGGAGAAAATCGTCTTCACCGGCAAGATTGATGAATTCTACGGCTACCGCTTCGGCCAGCTCGAATACCGCACCGTCTACTTCAAGGAAGAAACGCTCGACACCCCCAACCACCAGGGTTGCGCCCTCATTAACTACACCGAACGCCACGTACCCCACACCCGCATCATCGAGCACAAGCACTTCGAGCACTTCGGCGATGCCGTCTACTCCATCCCCAAGACCGTGGTCACCCACGAATTCTCCACCGAGTGGACCCCAGGCAGCGACCCCTTCTACCCCGTCAACGACGAGAAGAACAACGCCCTCTACGCCCGCTACAAGGAACTCGCCGACCAGGAGCCCGACGTCATCTTCGGCGGCCGCCTCGCCGAGTACAAATACTACGACATGGCTCCCATCATCGAGCGCGTCCTCGGCATGCAGATTTCGTGATTCTGGAGACCCGCCCTGTTTTACCTCAGCTAAAGCACCAACGATAACCCGCTGGCGCTTTAATCATATATCTCCTACATCAATACCAGCGCTCGTAAGCAAACGGTGTATGTGAGACACCATATCACTTTTACAAAAAAGAGAACCGCTCTTTTGCGAGGCCATAAGATTCTTCAAATGCTCAACCGTAAGCCTGGGAAACGGCAGTTTTCCCTTTTCGTAATGAGCAAGGTTCTGTACTCTCAGAAACTTGTGAAAAAAGGCAGCAAACCGTCGTCGCACAATGGGATACTGCAAATAATTCGGTTGCGAATCACCCCTTCGTGTAACTGTTCCAGAGCAAACACGATGCCACGCTTCTACAACATGCAGAGGATAATGCATAAGCAAAAAATCCTCGAACTTGTGTATATTATATAAAACAGAATACTGCTGCAGACGCCTTCTCTCCTCTGCATGTTTATCATCATAGGCATCGCGCATTACAATATCGTCATCCATCCAGATGTCAACCGGCGGCGCATCTTGTGCAGTGTTATGTTTATCGAGAGCTTGCTGAATCCTGGCATAAGTACCACCACCAGCAGATACAACCTTCCACGTCTCCTGTGGCTCTCCATACTCACGAACCAACTGCAACAACTGAGAAATGTAATTTTCCTCAGAATCGCCCTCCACAATATAATGGCAAACTTTTTGCCGGACTTCCCGGGATTCCGTTATATCAAAGGGTAAACTTATGTTACTCATGGCTTGAGCATTATACAGATTAAATGTGAGCATGAGGAATTCCGGCATACTGACCGTCTAGATATTCCCGACGTATCATATCCGGCTCAACGGCATCATAATTACTCAGCTTTCTCAATCTGGAGCCTGTCTGGAAACTCTTTTCCACAACAGCAACCTCCCCAGGCATCAGCAGGCCACCTTCCAGCAACTCCGTATCGTGTGCAGTGAAAATAATCTGGCTCCTGTTCTCGTTGTGATGCGTTTTGATGAAAAAATTCATCAACTGGCGAAGTATAAGGGGATGCAAGGAGCTATCCATTTCATCGATAACAAGCACATTGCTCTCAGATTTCGTCGTCTTATGAATGAGAACCAGAAGCGCAAACAACCGTAATGTTCCATCAGATTCCTCTTCAAATGGAAAATAAACTTCCTGATTATCACTATCGTTGTGCTTCGCATAAAAAATTTTCTTTATCATCGTATTTCCCCGGCGGTGAATACCACCGGAGCGAAACCAGAAGGTTGGCGCAATAGACAACAATTCATTGTCCGGCTCGAGCACCTTTTCCATGGTCTTGGTCTCTACCCCAAGAATCCCCGTATCCAGTTGCGATAAATAATCAGACACCTCAGAGATGACACGTGACTGTTCTTCCTCATCCGGCCACGTCTGAAGCAACGTAGAAAATGCATTCTGGACGTTCACATTTTGCGATGACCGAGTGTATAAATGTGCAGTAAAAAAAGAATAAGCCTCTATCACGTCTCTGCTCAGATTCGTGTATTTTTTTGCCAGCCAGCTCAACACTGGTGTCTTCTGATTGTGAAACTCATCCGTACATTCAGTAAGCCGCAATCGTTCTATTCGATCGGCATCATAATCAGCATTGGATATAGCTGAAAAATTGTGTTCCCCAGAATCATTATCTATATAAAACACAATATCCTTATTACTGTAAAGAGCTTCCTTGTATATCCCCTTTGCGTTGTATTCCAATGTATAGGTATACCAATAATCTGTCCACTGTTCTTTTTGAGGACATGTATAAACTATGCTAAACTCCGTACGTTGATTCGCTGCTAGCTGAATCTTATTGGGTTCATATAAATCTTCAATCTCCCCGGATGTGACGATTCTCTGCAACTGGCAAAGAGCCATAATAATATTGGACTTTCCACTGGCATTTCTGCCATAAATTGCCATGAGCGGGCTCGTCCTAACTTTCTCTCCCAGGTTATTGCATGCTTCAAGGCTATATAAGCGAACTCCATTTTCATCATTATCACACAAGCCCCCCCCTTCATCCTGCATGAGGTTAATAGCAGTTTCAACGATGGACCTATAGTTTCTAACCTTAAAATAAAGCAGCATGGGTATTAACTATCTCGTTGCACTCATTCTATCAGCCCACATCAATAAATACAAGCAGATTATCTGCAATCAGACCATGGGTGACACACTTTCTCTTTGGCCCGGCTGCTATAGAGTTTATGTGTCATAGTCTTCTTATATATCATTCACCGAACACCATATCACGCCCTCTACGCCCAGTATAAAGAACTCGCCGACCAGGAGCCCGACGTCATCTTCGGCGGCCGCCTCGCCGAGTACAAGTACTACGACATGGCCCCCATCATCGAGCGTGTCCTCTCCCTCTTCAACGTCCGCGAGCCCTAGGGCTCGCGGATATCGTCTGGCGAAGCCAGATATCGTCGGAGCCTCTGGCTCCGATATCGTCCAATCCGCAGGATTGGATATCGTTCCCATTTATGCCTTGACCAACCATCTCCCACTCATCGGGAAAGCCCCCCCGCAAATCAAAAGTCCAACTTTCGATTTGCACAATACATTCATAAAATATTAACAATCAATTACCTCATCTCATTCAACGTCCGCGAACCGTAAGGCTCGCGGATATCGTCTGGCGAAGCCAGATATCGTCGGAGCCTCTGGCTCCGATATCGTCCAATCCGCAGGATTGGATATCGTTCCCATTTATGCCTTGGCCAACCATCTCCCACTCATCGGGAAAAGCCCACCCCGCAAATCGAAAGTCGGACTTTTGATTTGCACAACACATTCATAAAACATTAGCAATCGATCACTTCAGCTCCGACAATCCGTGCCGTCTGGGCGAAAGAAAGCACCCTCACCCCCTGCAACGTTCCCATCTTCTCGCCGCCGTAGACAAGCGTAGGATCCGCAGCCGCCGGCTCCAGTGCGACAAACTTCTGCAGATTGGCATACAAGGCAGGGCTGTACGTCTGAGCCGATTTAATCTCTATCGGATGCGGCACAAGCCCCTCCTCCATAATCAAATCAACTTCCAGTCCGCTCGAATCCCGGAAGAAGAAGAGATTCGGCTGCATGCCCTGGTTGCGTTGCGCTTTCATCAACTCTGAAACCACAAGATTTTCAAAAATATTGCCCACCAGCGGATGCTGACGCACCTGCTCAGGTGACCTGATACCCAGCAGCGAGGAAACCAGCCCTGTCTCGGTGAAATAAATCTTGGGAGTTTTGACAAGCCTCTTGCCGTAGTTCTTATAGTAAGGATGCAGAGTGAACACTATGTAGGAAGCCTCCAGCACCGATATCCACTCCCGAATCGTCGGCGCGCTCACCCCCACATCGTTTGCCAGCGAAGCGTAATTGACAAGCTGGCCCACTCGCGCAGCCAGCAGACGGATGAAAATTTCAAACTCTCGCAGCTTCTGGACATTGACCAGGCGTCGCACATCACGCTCCACATAGGTACGCAAATAGTCCGGGTACGCCATGAGCGCATCCTGCCCCATTGCATGAATGCGCGGCAACCCACCCAGAAACATCGCTTCATCGCGGCTTAGCGAAACGCCTGCCTCCGCCAGCTCCTGCAGAGACAGAGGCAACAAATCAACCACTGCATTGCGCCCTGCCAGGCTCTGCGTAATGCTCGCCTGCAGCTCCATCTGCCTGCTGCCGCTCAGAATATACATACCATTCTGCCCGCTCTCATCCACGATACCTTGCAGGTAGCTCAGCAGCTCCGGGGTGTTCTGCACCTCATCAAAAATGCAAGGCGCAGGGTGTTCAGCCAGGAATCCGAGTGCATCCGCCTCAAAAGCCTGCCGCGTATACGGATTCTCCATGCTGGCATATCCGTAATCCGGGAACAGGTGCCGGGCCAGCGTCGTTTTGCCCGACTGTCGCGGGCCGCAAATCGTCACCACCGGGTACATACTCGCAGCCCGCAAAACATACTTGCTGATTTTTCGCTCGATGTAACGACTCTCCTCCATACGCAGGCATTTTAACTCACATCTCTTGCAAATACAAGATTAAATTTTCGATTTGCATAAATTCAAAAAAAACACCACTTCTCAACCTGGCAGCGCAAGAATACTACGACATGGCCCCCATCATCGAGCGCGTCCTCACCCTGTTCGCCTGATAGCTGTCCTGCAACACAGCGCGATAACCCGGTGTATGGTTATACACCACCTGAAGAATCGCCAGGATTCTCAACAAATCCAAATATATCTTGTCGCGTGACAGTTACATTACCTTCGTTATTTATGTTGAATACCTATACGTTCGGAAATGTAGTATCGCGGGCGTTTTTTTGCTTCCATGTACAACTTGCCCATGTATTCTCCCATAATGGCCATACACGACAACCCTATCCCTCCCAGAAACCAAAGTGAGCACGTCAGCGTTGCATAACCATCCGGCGGGTTTCCCTGGAAAAAACCCACACAGGTATATGCAATCATAATCAGGCTGATGACGAAAATGACAAAACCAAAGCCGGCAATCATACGCAACGGTGCCACGGAAAAGGAGGTGATGGCATCCAGACTCAGATTGATGAGTTTGGAAAGCGAGAACTTGCTTTCACCCTCTTCTCGGTCCTTTACTTCGAAATAGCAATGCGTCTGCTTGAAACCAAGTTGCTTGAGCAATCCCCGGAAAATGATGTTAGTTTCACCGTAGCGGGAAAGCGCGTGTATCACCTGGCGGGTCATCAGGCAGTAGTCTGTATGATTCTTCATGATAGGAGAACCCAGCTTCTGCATCAGGCCGTAGAAGAGTCGCGAGGCTATCGTTTTATAAAATGCTTCAGAGCCACGGTTCTTCTTGACTCCATAAATCATATCATATCCTTCGCGGTGAAGCTGCAGGAATTCATCTATGGCCTCTATGTCAAATTGCAGATCTGCATCCATCACTACAACCACATCCGCCAGGAAGCGGGCTTCCATGACCCCGGCCCACACCGCATACTCCTTTCCGCGGTTGCCTGCCAGTCTGGCTGCCTTTACCGTCTCTGGATACTCGGCAGATGCTTCGCTCAATAGCTCCCAGGTGCAATCCTTGCTGCCATCGTCTGCAAATAACATGCAGCTTTCCTTGGCAATCAACCCCTTTTCCTCCAGTTGAGCCAGTTTTTCATTGACTTTCTCTATGGTCGTTCTTATCCCTGACTCCTCATTGTAGCAGGGCATGACAATACAGAGCCTGGGACTCATCTTCATTTGTTGCTTCCTTCCTGTTTTTTTTGTTCTTTCATAACACGTATACTCCTAACTTTGAAATAACGGGCAGCTTGCCGATTTGGAAATATTTTCGGATCAGTATGAAGCTTACCACCCGAAATAAGTCCCATATCATTTTTCACATTTACAAAATATCGGCTATCAAGTTTAACATCCTGAATATTGTTTGCTTTCTGGTGCCGGATATCGCGCCACATTTCTTTTTCCAATGCCTTATACGGATAAGCTTTAATGGCTGCAGGGGCGTAAGTACAGATTGCAATAGAAAACATTGTAATTGACATGATTGTTTGTGGCACCCACTTATATGGGAGTTGCAAGAATACCCACCCGCAAGTTAAAAGGATAACGAAACTGGCGGGCAAATACGACATGTCAGATGGTATGCACGCAATCAGATATGAAGCGCTGCCTAGCCACGCAAGCCCAAAACCGCCAACGGCAATAAACAGTATCGTTCTCCGTCTGTATTTGATACCTGGTCGCGACATAACAAATGCAAGAAGGACCAGAAGCACAATGCTGGGAATATGGCAACATCCCCAGAATTGTTCCGCCAGAAAAGGGAAAAATTTAAGATGTTGCAACATTGGTATACCATCCAAAATTACAATACCATAGCTGCGGAGCATATTGATTTTGTCCCAATCAAGCGTATCCAACCATGCAT
>SUVL01000040.1 GCA_015062005.1 Akkermansiaceae bacterium | reverse complement strand
CCTGGCCGCCAGTCTGGCCGCCTTCATCGTGGCCATCGTCATGGCCTACGGTGGGTTCTGGGGCATGATTACCATGCTCGTCATCGCCGGTGCGCTGCTCATCAAATCCACCTTCTTCACCAGCAGCTCCAAGGATGAAATCCGGCTTATCAACATGGCCAGCGATGCCGCCGTCAAGGACTTCGGCAAGGCCGCCAGCGGGCGTCTGGGCCGCATGGTGGGCATCTACAACGCCATGGTCAAGGCCCTGCTGAGCGAAGACCGCGATGCCCTGAAGCGACTGCGCAAGAAGAGCCGCAACCTGAAGCGCGACCTGGAAGTGCTGCGCGAAAACGAAGTGCTGCCCACCCTGCGCACCCTGCCCAAGGAACTGGCAGACCGCGGCCAGCTTGTCTTCCGCATCACGGAGATTTCGCTCAACACCTGCGAACGCCTGTTCACCCTGGTGAAGGCCAGTTACAACCACATCGACAACAACCACCAGGGACTCAACAAGGAACAGGGCGACGACCTGCTCGCCCTGACCAACAAGATTGGCCGCTTCTATCCGGACCTGACCGATATGCTCAAGGAAGGCAACTTCAAGGGCATTGAAGCCTTGCTGGAAGAACGCGAGCAGCTCAGCGAAGACTTTGCCGACTGCATCACCCGCCACCTGATGCACAGCACCGCCGATGAAAGCGGCATGCGCAACGGCATCCTCTACCTCACCCTGCTCAACGAGACACGAGCCATGCTCAGCCATGCCTTCGCCCTCATCGAGCGCGTGAAGGAACTCTACGAGGATTAACCCGGCTACGGCCCCTCTATCTCACCCCGCCCCACTCACGTGAGGCGGGGTTGTTCACTTTCCGGGCAAGGCGCCTGGCCGACACCCGAAAACACTTGAAAACAGACGTTTTTAAATTGACGTTCTGCCTCAATTGAGGTATATTATACGGCAGGAATAAAAGGTGTAAACATATATCCTAACCTAACGATATGGCAAATCTTCAGTTGCACATCGACCAATTCTCCAGCGTGCGCGTTCTGTGCGTCGGAGACGTCATGCTTGATATCTTTGTATACGGTAAAACGAACCGACTCTCTCCGGAAGCCCCCGTACCTGTGTTATTAGAGACCAGGCGCAGCAGCATGCTCGGTGGTGCCGGCAACGTAGTGGCCAACTTACGTAGTTTGGGGGTACAAACATCCCTTGCTGGCATAGTCGGCAACGATGCAGAAGGCAAGGAAGTGCGCAAGTGTCTGGAAGATATGGGCGCCGAAAGCAAGCTCCTGTTCACCCAGGATGATTACCAGACCACCATGAAAACCCGTTTGGTATCAGGCCGCCAGCACCTCCTCAGGTTGGACCGGGAAACCATGCTCTACGCTACTGATGATAACCTGAGTGTGTTGCTTTCCAACATTGAACAGGAACTACAGCACACAGACATGCTCCTGCTTTCAGATTACAAGAAGGGACTCATTGACGAACGCTTTGCTCCCAGAGTAATTGAAATGTGCCGGGCTGCCGGAGTCCCCGTCATTGTTGACCCCAAGCGTACGGACTATGGCATCTATCGTGGGGCAACCCTGGTCAAGCCGAACAGAAAAGAGTTTGAGGAAGTGACAGGGCAGCGTTTTTCACCGGGCACGCCGGGGTTTGTGGAAAGCGCTGTTCAGGCCGGGCGGGAAGTTTGCCGCAAATACGGCGTTGAAAACCTGCTGGTAACCCTCAGTGAACATGGCATGCTCTACATACCCGGGGCCGAAACAGAACGCCCCAGATTGATTCCCACGGAAGCCAAAGAAGTATTCGACGTTTCAGGCGCCGGCGACACCTCCCTCGCCACGCTGGGTGCAGCCATTGCAACCGGAGCCACTATGCGAGATGCCATCAAACTGGCCAATGCAGCATCCGGAGTAGTCGTCGGGAAACTGGGTACGGCCAGCATCACCTGCGATGAACTCAGACGCAAAATTGATTGCAGAGAAGAATCGGGCATCATTACGGCGGAACAGGCCGCAGCTCTTATCACCGAACTCAGGGAACAAGGCAAGACAATCGGGTTCACCAACGGCTGCTTTGATATTCTGCACCCGGGGCATCTCTGCTCGTTTGACCGGGCACGAGCCCTCTGCGATGTACTCTTCGTAGGTCTGAACAGCGATGCCTCCATCCAGCGTCTGAAAGGCCCGTCCCGCCCCATCAATAACCAGGAATCCAGAGCAGCCATGCTGGTAGGGTTGAAATCGGTCAACTACGTAGTGATTTTCGATGAGGATTCACCGCTTAGCCTTATCGACAAGCTCCGTCCGGATGTTATCGCTAAAGAAGGATACGCTATGGATAATTGGAAAAGCGGCCGCTTTGTAGAATCATATGGCGGGAAAGCGGTCATCCTGCCCCGCCTGGAAGGGTTCTCTACAACCGCCATCGTAGAAAAGCTTAACAAATAGTTCCATACCATGAAAGATTGGATTAACTCAGAGTTGAATAATCTGGCGCGCAGCATTACTGCCCTGTCTGAGCAGGCCGAAACCATTGCAGCCATTGCGGCTGCCTGCACACAGGCACTCCGCGCGGGGAATAAAATCATGTTCTGTGGTAATGGGGGGTCGGCGGCAGATTCTCAACACCTTGCAGCGGAATTCGTTGGGCGTTACAAATTAGAAAGGCCCGCCATGAATTCAGTCGCCCTTACTGTAGACACCTCAATCCTCACCGCTATCGGTAATGACTACGGGTATAATGATGTCTTCAGACGCCAGGTGGAAGGAATTGGGCGAAAAGGTGATATTCTGGTTGGATTATCCACGAGCGGAAACAGCACCAACATAATCCAGGCGTTCGAACAAGCTCGCAGCATGGGAATCACCACCGTAGCCTTCACCGGTCGCTCCGGGGGCAAAATGAAGGAGATAGCAGACATCTGCCTACCCGTTACCGCAGATGTCACCAACCACATTCAAGAACTTCACATTACCAGCGGCCACCTCATCTGTGAGCTTGTAGAGAAAAACATACATACAAAATAATCGCCCTTGGGGGTATTTTCTCCATGAGTAAAAAAGAAAAGATACTGATTATCAAATTGGGCGCTCTGGGTGATTTCATGGTTGCCCTGGGGAGAATCATGGCCATTCGAGAACACTATGCAGATGCCGAGATAACCCTGATGACCCACAAATCACTCGTAGCCATCGGAAAGCAAACGGGATGCGACCATTTCATCATCGACAACCGGGTTTCCTACCTTAACATCAAAGAACAGAAGCGCATTCTGGATGAAGTGATTGCGGGTGATTTCGACCGCGTCATCAACCTTCAACCAGTCAAGCGCACTCAGAAACGGTATTTGCCGGTCTTCAGGTGGATGATGCCCCACTCATTTATCTGGACAGATGGGTACAATGGGGAAACCATTGATGTAAAAAAGAAGCGGAGCTGGAGTTGGGGCACCGCTACTACTTACACGTTACCGGTAGTCAGCAAGGTGACTGACTTGTCATTCTTGCATGGTGAAAACAAACACTTTAATGAACTCCCGGAAAAGTTTGTCACGCTCATTCCTGGCTGTTCACCGGGGCATCCGCACAAACGCTGGCCCATCGAGCGTTTTTCTGAACTGGCCCAACGACTGGCCGATAAGGGGATACACTCTGTCATCATAGGAACAAAGGCAGAAGAGCAGGAAATAGCGGCCATTGCCGCTGCAACTCCCATGGCGGTCAACATGATGAATAAAACCTCCATTATTGATTTACCAGATCTGGCCAGACGGGCACTCGCCTCAGTAGGAAATGACACCGGCCCCTCGCATATAACCGCATTATCCGGTCAGCCCATGATTGCGCTCTACGCGACCCGTAAAAAGCCCTGCTCCATTAAAGGCCCCCAGGCAATCAACATCGTATCTCCCGGGCCTATTGGCGAAATCAGCGTAGACACCGTCATGGAAGCACTAGCCCCGTTCATCAATCAAGAAGGATAACGGCGCAAGCAGATTCCTTATTTACCATCTAAACAAATAAGACAACGTGCGGCACTCTCGCTACGTTGTCTTATTTTATTGTTTGGGCCCGGTTATTCAGCCGCCCCCCTGCCCGGCCCCTGTGGACAGCCACAAATGCGCGAGCCTGTTATGAAAGATTTTTCCGGCAAGCATAACGAAGCAGAGCCCAGCCTTCTGCCAGAAGGTTGAAAACATTTCTTCTCAGCCTGTGTCTCCCCTTGATGATAAATGGACGCTCGGGCTTATCCGCTGTTTTCTTATTATCACCATGAGCAGCAATTATCTCTGCCACGCGGTTAAACATGTTATACTTTTCAATTAACCGGCGTCGCGCCTCCCGAATGGCCGGCAGGCGTTTTTCATATTCGCCATTATCTATCGCCTCTCGAATGATACGATAGGCTTCTTCCGGGTCATCAATCGGAATTCGAATGAAACTCTCTGCGGGGAACACCTCCTCCAAGCGAGTATCTCCTGCATAAAAAGGCAGGCAAAGACTAAGCAGAGGATCTGATATCTTATCCGTCCAGTGGTAGGGGGCGGCATAATTCTCCACCGCTATACTATAGCGGTAATCGTTCTGAGCTTCATACTTATATTGTAAAGGCTTCACCCCCTTGCCATACCAATCGAGCTCCGGCAGCCGTTCAGAAAGATACTTAATGAGCGCAAACCTCTTGAAATGCAAGGTATGCCGCTGCTGCTTCGCAGAACATACCACAGCAATCGTTTTACTCTTAGGATAGTCCCGCATTTCAAACGCCTCATCATATGGCATACCTGCACACCAATACAAACATCCTTCTCCATATACGTGGTTAGGATGCGGCAGAAACTCTGGCGAATGAGTCGTCAGAACATAACCAAACTGAGATGTATAACACTTGGGGTACAACTTGATGTTGGGCGGTTCTACCGTCACCAATATCGTCTGCTCTCTCGGGCACGCCAATTCCTCAGCCTCCCACATCGAATACACCCCCTTCGAGGGAAGCTCATCATATACAACCAGCCAATCATAATCACGGCAGCAGGCATCGTATATAAATTCGACTCCAGCCCGTTCGATACTGGCGTAAAGTCCCTTATGCTTGCTGCGTCCTAATTTTTCAATTACCTTTACGCGCACCATATGAGTAAATATTACAGCATTCTATCTATGGTTGATACTACCACCCAATTCACCTTACGTCAAGTAAATTACTTTTCCCATATCCCGCTCCACACGTGTACCAAAGATTTGGGACACGTGGATTTACGATTGACGAATTGAAAGTTAGTGGCTTACGCCGATAGAGAAACAAATGAAAGCTTACTGCCGATGGTGAGGCGTCTGATACCCCACTACGAATTTTCACACAGAATACTATGCCTTTATGTTGTTTAGGACTATTTTTCCATAATCTTTGGGACACATATGATCCCGCTCCTGAAAATTCCCGCTCCAGCGCCTGACTGGTGACAAAGAATATTACCCAAAAATTAAAAAATGCACTCAAATGCAAAATTTGGCTTGCATTCCACCGCAGAACCGTGTATAGTGCTGCCGCACGCTGTGCGACACAATGGTGGACGTAGTTCAGCGGTAGAGCCCCGGATTGTGGTTCCGGTTGTCGTGGGTTCGAATCCCATCGTCCACCCTTGCACAAGAAAGCCCCGTACCTGACAAGGTGCGGGGCTTTTGCTTTATTAGCGTGGCAGGATTCGAATCCACGACAACCGGAGGTTGGAGTGGGCGGCGAATGCCGGTGGCATGAGCCGACCCTGCGCCGGGCAGACACCTCTGCCCGGGAAGCCCGAAGGGCCGCAGGGGGCGGGTAGAATCCCATCGTCCACCCTTGAACAACAAATAAGCCCCGTACCTGCTAAGGTATGGGGCTTTTTGTTGTGCATTAGCGTGGCGGGATTCGAAGCCACGACAACCGCAGGTTGTTGTGGGGGAGGATTGGGGTCAAGCCCAACTTTTGTGGGATGGTGATTTTTCTTTGAAATGGGAACAAGCAACCAATACTCGGATTGCCGGTGGCAATCCTCCCGGCAGAGCCGATGGGACACCTCCCATCGGGCACCTTTGCGCCAGCAAAGGCTCTGCCGCGGCCCCGGAGGGGGAATCCCATCGTCCACCCCTCGCCCTTCTTCGGTCAATCCCAATCCTCCAAGGGAAATACGGAATTATAGCGTTCCATCAGATTCTCATCTTTATAATTCCAATAGGGGGTCGGTTGAATGGTTGCGTTTTCCGAGAGCCCCATGATTTTCTTGGTCGCAGCTGTTAGTGAGCAAAGTTCCCCATTGAAACTGATTTTGTTCTCGCTCATTACTGTTACATGAATTGATGCATCCTTCTTGTAAGTCAACTCTGCTCCTACAGGTATCCCCAATCGGGCATAGTTTAGTTTTGGCCGTTTCTGCTTCAGCTTTTCTGTTGAATCTTGTTCCTCCCGCGTCAGATCTGCCTTGATTTCTTCCCTTACTTCATTCGTAACATCACCCTCATCACAAAAACGCATAATCGCAATGACTTGCTCAGGCTTTACTTCAAAAAACTCGCGTTTGGGATTCACTCTGTATGGCTCAAATGCTTGGTGCAGAGCATGTTCAAGCGTCTTGGTCTTATTGCTCTTAACCTTGCAGGCATAGGCGCAGTCGAAAGGAACAGGAACCCCTGTACCATACAGTTCTTTCATCCGAGCCTCTAAACTTGATCGAACAGTCATGCCAATTTTTACAATGCCTGGCATTGCTGAATTAGTCAATACATACACAATACCGTAATCTCTTCCAGAAACAGAGTCAGCCATACTTTGACATTCTTACCATACATTCCTCACTCAGTCAAACTTATATACCAGTTCTCCCCCTGTTCATATTTATTACAATTTCATTACGTTTCGACAAAGCGCGAGATAAACGCATACAACTCTTGCGTTTTGTCTAATTTTACTTGCGTGATACGTTTCTCCGTGGTATAAATAAACACGGAAAGGAGGCCAGCGCATGACGGATTTAGATACTAGCATCAAAGAATACATGGACGCCCATGGAGGCTTGTTGACTGCTGCTGATATACAGCAGCTGGGATACAGCCGGGGCATGTTGCATGTGTACTCTCGCGCCGGATTGCTGGAGCGGTACAGTTGCGGTGTGTATATGCGCCCTGGGACATTGGCTGATGATATGGTCTATATGCAGCGAAAGTTCCCCGCTCTTATCTTTTCTCATGAAAGTGCTCTTTACCTGCTTGGTTTAACCGAGCGCACCCCTTTTCAGCATTCCGTCACCATTCCCTCTGATGCCACGCTGCCCCGCAGTATTTCGAAGGATTGCACGTGTTATTATATAAAGCCTCAGTTCCATGAGCTGGGGCTTACAGAATTGCGTACTACTATGGGCAATGTCGTTCGAGGGTACGATGCAGAGCGATGCATCTGTGATATTCTTCGCAGCAAGAACAGGGTCGACATTGAATGCTATACAGCAGCGCTTAAACTCTATTTTTCCCGTAAAGAGAAAAATCTGAACCGGCTGGCAGAATACGCCTCTAAGCTTGGTGTGATAGACAAGTTAACCCCTTATCTGGAAGTTCTGGTATGAATCCACAAGAAATGAGCTGGAAAGCTCGCATTAACCGATATGCAAAGGAACATGGTATCGCTCCTCAGGTGGTCTTGCAAAACATCATGTTCGAGCGATTCCTGCGCAGGCTGTCCAGGTCAGACTACAAGAATCATTTTGTACTGAAAGGTGGGGTTTTAGTAGCTGCTATTGTAGGGCTGGATTACCGCAGCACCATGGACATTGATACTACGCTTCAGCATTACCCGCTGAGTGAAGAAACACTGACTCGAGCAATCAATGAGATTACAGGCATTGATGAAAATGATGATACTGTTTTCAGACTTATCAGGATAGAGAGCATTCGGCAGGAGGATGAGTATGGAGGTCTCCGTATCAGCATGCAGGCTCAAAGCGGTAATATCGTAGTGCCTTTCAGCATAGATGTATCTACCGGAGATGCCATAACACCGCAGCCCATCGAAATGAAACTTCCCAGCTTTTTTGATGGGCTTTCCCCTGTTCAGGTATGGAGCTACAACGTAGAGACGATTGTTGCCGAGAAAATAGAAACTATTCTCAGGCGAGGCGTCTTATCAACGCGCCCCAGAGATTTTTACGATGTACATATTCTGACGCACACTCGCAATCTTGATTATGAGGTATTGAAGCAAGCTGTACAGCGTACAGCGCAACACCGCAATAGTGTGGAGAATATTACCCGCTGGCGTGAAATGATGGCAGTGATAGAAGCAAGTCCCATTTTGCAACGTCATTGGGAAAAGTACCGCAACAATTTCCCGTATGCGAAATCAATAGAATACAAACAGCTGATGGAGACGCTTGGCCGAGTACTTGCTATAATAGGATAGCGGCTCCTGAATCTTGCAGTTAATCGCGACAGAGTGGTAGTTCACCCTGTCGCTTTATTTTTTATGAATTGTGATTCTAATACCTGTGAATTCGAATTCCATCTAGACTTCTCAATGAAGAATGAGGGAAAAAGCCGTTGTTATGGTGGCAAGGGGAGGTAAATTGTGTGTAAAATGAAAAGATTGATATATCAATGTTATTGTTTTTGAACTTGCCAAAAATGATGGCAGAGTCCCGGCGAGTTCGGCTACCATTGACGACCCTTGATGAACAAGCCCCGTACCTGACAAGGTGGGTCAAGCCCAATTTCGAGCGTACCGTGGGAAACAGGACGCAGGGGCAGCCCGGATTCGGTGCGAGCCGGGGGCTGCACCATAAAGTGCTTGTTGCTGTCTTCGTGGGTGGATATAGAAATGGTAGGCATAATACATTTCCGAAGTGCCAAAACTATAAGCCGTTCAGGCTTGAACGGATGGCTGCTATATGATAGCCTCCTCTCGCTTTTCCGCCGACATGCCGCATGGCGGGTGTCTACGTGCACCGTCAGCGGGAAGTAAGCCAGTCCTTACCGCTGATGGTAACGTAGCCGCAAGGGTACGGAACAGCAGCTAACCATGGCTGGAGGAAAGTAAATAAATCATGAGCATCCGACACATGATAGAGCTACTCGTGCTCTTGCTTCAAATTGTTCTCTTCGTGATGAACTTCGTAAGATAATACGAGAAGCTCCGTCCGGTCAAGTGGCAGCTTGACCGGGCGCATGATTTCCTTTCATTAAAACAGGCGTAGTTGAACGAAAAGTATTGACTTTTTGGCTACAGCTAGTAGAATAAAGCCATCAAGAGTGGATGCTCTGATATTACTTTCCGCTCCTTCGGCTGCCACCGAAGGAGCATTTTTCTTTTCAGGGGGCGTCCTATTGTTATAAATCTTGACTGAATCGGACGTAATGCTATAATGAAGCCGTCCAAGATTCCTCAGATTCATTTTGGACTCTTTTCCGCGAGCTGACTAGTTGCTGATGGTCAGCTCGCTTTCTTTTTGCCTTGACTGAATCCGCGCAAGGCTATAAATGTCTATGCCGCTAATTCTTCTCGCTTCTATGATACTCGTCCCATCAAGGTGTACAATCATGTTTTATTGCCGGAGCAATAATCGTAAATTGTTTCGTTCGCAAAACAATGAAGCGAAAGAATATTGCTTATCTAGTATGACTAACTTCAGTGTTGAAAATAAAGACTATCTGACTTACGCTTTCGCGTAAGGATAACGATGCTTTATTGGGCATGAACACAAAACTCGAAAAACGCATTATAAACGGAGCTATTTTGGGGATAGTGGGGCTATGGTTTAGCCTTGTTGGTTGGCCTATTGCATGGGATGCAGTAGGCTTAATTTTTACAGGTGAATGTGTAGAAGGTATCGTACAGAGTACAAATACAAAGCTTATAAAAAGTATGATTCGTGATCGAAGAGGTGACACAGTACTTCAAGTATACCCTATTATCTCCTACACTACAAGAACAGGTTGTTTTATCGATACAACTAGTAAATTTCCTATCTATGAACCTTTCTCATGCGACATAGGAAAAAAAGTTCAAGTGTATTACCAAGCAAATAATCCTACAAACATGAGAATATTGAACCCATCTACGTTTTTTCCTGCAATCTTCTTTCTTACAGGGATAGGAATGTGTGGTTTGTCGTGTTTTTCGGTATGGAATACATGTCGCAAGATTTTACAGAAGAGTAGTTAGTTTTTGCTTTGCAACTTACGCTAGTCGTTAGTTGAGAATTTCCACAAGAGTCGAAAACAAGCAGAAATTTACAATTTATTTTCTTTTTAATTACGCAAAACATTATTGGTTAATCCTTAACGCATATCTAATTCTTTCGACTCCCATTGACACCCCTTGATGAACAATCCCCGCACCTGACCAAGGTGCGGGGATTGCGGCTTATTACTCGACAGGGGGTGAATCCACAACAAGCACTCCTGCGGCTGTTGAGGGAGAAAAGCGGCTATGTGCCCGAGAACGCAGAGCAGAGGCGGAAAGTCAGAGAATGCGCTTG
This sequence comes from Akkermansiaceae bacterium, assembly GCA_015062005.1. Lineage (GTDB taxonomy): Bacteria > Verrucomicrobiota > Verrucomicrobiia > Verrucomicrobiales > Akkermansiaceae > Akkermansia. The sequence goes on along the minus strand of SUVL01000040.1, from coordinate 9,119 downwards.
ACGCTGGCACGATAATAAGGGAGAATACCGAAGCGCGAAATCCCCGGCATGAAGATTCCCGTATACATGGTCACCCTTCTGCTAGCATCCACCCTGCATGCCGCAGAGTGGAGCATAGAGCTGTGCTCATCCCTGGACCTACTGGCCGGGCGAACGGGTATTGCAGACGTGCGGCCATCAAACGACCCGCATGACAATCCGCTGATTGTAGAGGAAAACTCGGGCATATACCGAGGGCAATGGAGCTGGCAGAGTGAGATGCCGGCGCTGTTGTATGAAATCATGCACAGTGGCGAAGCGGCGGCGGCATCGCCGAGCGGTTTTACGGCATTGCAAGCCGCCTGCGTATACGCAGACGAGGCACTTTTCAATGCCCTGCTGGAGCGAGGGGCTGCCGTAGACCCACGCCCGCTTGACTGGCAGCAACTGGGCTATGTGGGAGATACGCCGCTGGGTCTCATCATCCGCTTCATGAATCCGCGCACAGCAGCCGTGAGAGTACGCATGGCCCGCACCCTGCTGGAGCGGGGCGCGGATCCGGATGCAACCATGACCACCTGGAAGCGCAACCGAGTGGCCTCCATTACCCCCTTCTGCGAATTAGGAAAGGAAACGTATAACCACGAGATGCGCAAGTTGCTGCTTCAGTATGGAGAGCAGGATTTGAAGAAGCGCATGAACGGCTGGTCGCTCAACCCGGAGTGGTACAGCACCGAACTCCTGGAACAGCTCAAGCTTGCCGGGGTATTGAAATCGGGTACCGGAAAGATTTCAACCACCGCTGCCCGAAAGGCCAATGTGGGCACCATTCCGCTGATTGACCTGGTGCGCAAAGGAGATGTGGAAGGAGTACGCCAGGCACTGGAAGCCGGCGCCAGCATCGAAACTTCTACCCGAGCCCGCCGCTATGGACATGAACCGCTCTTCAATATTCCAGCCCGCCGCAAGGATAACCCGGAGGCAGCGGTGGAAATAGCGCGTCTCCTGTACGAGGCCGGAGCAGATGTCAACGAACTGAACCGCCGTGGGCAATCGTTGCGCATCCATTACGACCGCTTCTACTCCAAAGCGTCCCGGGCGCTTTGTGCCTATTTCAAGGAATGTGGTTCCCTGATTCATCCGGACTCGCCGGATAAACGCGCCGAAGTAGAGCAAAGCCGGCAGGCTGCCCGCCAACGGGCAGAAGCCTTTGCCGCCCGTCTCGCCGCCGCTGAGCAGGAAGCCGAGCCGGAAGAAACAGAGCAACCCGCCCCGGCGGAACCACAGCCTGCACCTGCCGGGCAACCCACCCCGGCGGAACCACAGCCTGCACCTGCTGAGCAACCCGCCCCGGCGGAACCGCAGCCTGCACCTGCTGAGCAACCCGCCCCGGCGGAACCACAGCCTGCACCTGCTGAGCAACCCGCCCCGGCGGAACCACAGCCTGCACCTGCCGGGCAACCCGCCCCGGCGGAACCGCAGCCTGCACCTGCTGAGCAACCCGCGCCAGCGGAACCGCAGCCTGCACCTGCCGGGCAACCCGCCCCGGCTGAGTCCCCTGCCCCTTCAGAACCCACGGAGCAAACGGCACCAGCCAAGCCGCAGCAGCAGAACGATGAGCACACCAGAAAACTGATGCTCGAAGTGCAGAACCAGTTGGCAGAGCTGCAAGCCAAATTTGAGGCGGAGCAGCAGGCCAAAGCACAGGAAGGCCAGCAGTCCAGGCAAGAGGAAGCTGAGCAAAGGTAAGATTACAGCTCGTTGAGCACTTGAAGCTTTTCCCGCATGGCTGTGATGACCGGGTGAGCCATGATTCGCTCCAGAGGACTGAGTTGCACCGGCGTCGCCGGCACACAGACCTTCAGTTTATGAGGCAGACGTTCAACGAGAAGAGCCTCGCCCGGCTGCAAGGTTCCGGCGTAATCGCCATCCAGGTGGTAGGAGAGAGGCCCCTCGCAAGTCAGCGTGCAACTCTTAATGCGACGCAACTCGGTGAAATCCGATATATTCTGCTGCGTAGCACCTTTGGAGACAATGAGCCCGAGCACCTCAAAAAGAACCCCCATGTTTTCCTGATCCATAATGGCGGCATCCAGGCGCCCGTCATCATAGACCGCATCGGCAAAGAGGTGAGCCTCCCCACCGTATCTCTTACCATTGCCCATGATAATCTGAGTGCCGCGCAGGGTTTCGCCATCCGGCAGCGACATGGTGATGAGCGGTGGGTGTTCCAGCGCCACTTTCAGCCCCGTGACCACGTGAGCTGCGGCTCCCATACGCTTCTTGAGCGCCGGGGTGATAAGCTCGATAACGCGGGCATCCGGCCCGAAACCGGCCATTTGCAGGAAAGGCCTGCCATTCACCGCAAAAATATCCACCTCCTGCGTGAGTCCACTGAGAATGGCCTCGAGCGCAATGTCAAACCTGCGGGAGCCAATACCCAGTTCACGGGCAAAGACATTCATCGTGCCGCAGGGCAAAATACCCAGGGCAGCCCCAGTGCCCACCAGGCCCTGAGCTGCGCACATCAGCGTGCCATCGCCCCCAGCCGCAGCCACCACCGGCGCACCGTTCTCCGCGAGTTCGCGTGCTTTGCGGGTCAAATCTTCCGCACTTACCGTCTCCACCAGGCTGAAGGAACGCTTGTTAGCCTTGAGCCAGGTCTTGAGCCCGGAACGAAACAGGCTGCCAGCCCTGGGATTGATAAGAAGCGGAATGCTCTGAACCATATGATTTAACTCAATTTCTATATAAACAACGGCAGGAGCTGAACACACAAGGGCGCAACACAGACAACAGCGGAAATGGTAAAGGCGGGGGAATCAATCAAATCGAAAATCCCGCCAATTCCCGGCAACAGCGAACCACTATCCTTGACTGCCAGCCCACGCTTGATGAGGGAACCTGCAAGGTCACCCCACACTGAGATGAAGAAGAGCAACAGACCCAGCGGGATGTAGGCGAGGTAGAAGGAAGGGGCAGAAAAAATGCTCCACTCCTGCAGCCCCATGACGGGCAACAACACAGCCCCCACGGTGAGAGTAATGATAACGGAACCGATGATGCCCTCCCATGTCTTCTTGGGGGATACACAGGGGCTGAACTTACGGCTGAAGAACTTACCGCCCAGCAGCACACCACTCACATAAGCCCATATATCGCTCATCTTGGTGAAAAGCACCAACCACAGCATATGATAAATAGCAAGCTGCGTATGCAGGCAGCAAAGGCTTAAACTGAACAACCACACTGGATAAACGAATGAGAGCAATGTGAGTCCCATGCCATCGAGCACTTCTGCGCCGCTTTTGCCACGGTAGTCCATACGGAAAAGCTGCCCGCAGAATGCCAGCAACACAAAGAGCACCACAAATTCAAACGCAACGCGCAAGGTGACGGGCGGCTCCGCCATCCTCAGGCAATATGCAGCAAAAATCCAAGGGTATATCAAACCGAAAACCAGAGAAAGCACGCGGTTGGCATTCGTTCCCTTGAGCATGTTGAACCACTCCCAGCTGGTCAGGTTACAAAGCACGCAAATAAGCACCGCATAGCCAATAGGTTCGTTCCAGGCCACTGCGCCGCCGAGCAGAGAGAGCAGCACCACAGTGCTGAATCCGCGTTCCAGAAATGTTTTGAGCTTGGGAGTCATAGATACCAGGGGGGGGGATGAGGTGGTAAGTAAAGTGAAATGCGGTTACACCGCATGCGCATATTCTATGCTTCTGCATTGCAAATGTCAATTTTATATTATCAGAAGCCCCCCTTTGTCCATTATACTTACAAATATCTATTTAGTGAGTTTTTAGAGGTTCCCAATTATGGAATCACCTTGTCAGGATGACGCTGGGCCACATTGCCGGATATCGCGGGGCTGATGAGGCCCCTCTTTTTTATCGCTGACCTATTTTGGAAAGCTATGGGATTCTACAGCCATTCAAAAATCTGGGCCCGGCCGGGTGATAACTCCACGGGCACCCCCTCCCCGGCCAGGGCGACATCCTCTATTTCGCAAAGGGGAGTGGCGGTATCCAGCAGCGGGACAAAACAATACTTTCCGGGCTTCTTACCTGCCCAGTCCATGGCATTCTGAGGAATATGCACACGAGTTTTCACCGACTCCGACGGGTGCAGATTGCAAACTACCAGCAGCGTGGATTTAGTCTTACGGAAATGCCTCAGGAAGGCATATAGCGTATGCCCGGAGACGGTATCCCCCGCACGCCGCCCATATCCCGGAGTCTCCAAATTAGCCCAGTTCAAGCCGTAAAATCCCCCCTTTGCCAGAGCCGGATGCTGCAACAGCGTGAGCAGTTGCGCCGTAAAACACTGCAATTCCTTTTCATCGGGGCTCATCAAGGCTCCATCATAAGCACCACCATGAGTCCAGTGCTGCAAGCGCGGCAGGCTTGTGTAATCAAATATGGAAGTGCGGCCATTGTCTCCACCATAGCCACCGGGTCCCTCAGCACGCTCTCCCACCTCCTGTCCATTATATACGAGCACGGGACCACAGGAGGTACCATATTGCGCCACCAGGGCGGCCTGCGTCACGAGGTTCCCAACACCGCCCCAGTACAAAGGCGAGGCGATTCGAGGCTCATCGTGGTTCTCTATATAACGCACCCCGCCACGGAACATGGGGGATTCAGCCCGGTGCAACTTGTCCAAATCATTGGCCCAGGCACCGCCTTCATATATCTTGCGCAGCGATTCATACGCCACGCCATCGTACACGCCATCAAAGCCCGCCGAGAGCAGAGCCTCATGAACCGGCCCCTCCACCAGTTTCAGGTGATCATCATACCCTTCGGCCAGGAAGAAGGCCGAGCGGTCGCGCAGGCGGGCGTGGGCAATAATCCAGCGCCAGAACGGAAGCGGCACCATGTGTGCCATATCGCAGCGGAAACCACCCATCCCCATATCCTGCCAGTAGGCCAGCACCTCATTCATGAGCTGCCAGGTGCGGGGCAAAGCGTATTCGGGAGCCAGAAGACTGGGCAGTGACTCCGCAGCGTGGCTGCCGTGGCGGTAATCAGAGCCATAGTTAAGCTTTGCCGTTTCATACCAGTCGTATGCGCCCGGGGTCCAGCTGGCCACATTATTCCCGGTCACGCGGCCTCTTCCGCGTTCCGGCAGGAATTCTCCTTCCGGGAGTTGCAGCGGCATATCGGCGCTGTGCGGCTCCAGGTAATAGAACGAATTATCCCGTGAAAAGAAGCAGCCACGGTTATCATGAGCTCCGAAACTGCTCTCAGGCCGCACAGTAGAACAATAATTCCGGGATACATGGTTCGGCACAAAGTCTATAATGGGAACCATGCCCCAGCGGCGACAGCGCTCCAGGAGCGCAGCAAATTCATCCCGCCTGCCCTCCACATTCTCTGCCAGGTCCGGGTCTACATCGAAATAGTCCGTCACGGCATACGGACTGCCCGCCCTGCCTTTCACAATACAGGCCGGGTCGGCGGGAAGGCCCTCATGTGCGGTCTGAGTGGCATGCCGCAACACCCCGGTGAACCACACGTGCGTCACGCCCATACGTGCTATCTGTTCCAGCGCGGCATCTGTCACCCCGTTGAAGGTACCGCACCCGTTCGTTTCCCTGGTTCCCCAAGGCTCCCCCCCATGGGTAAAATTGGCAAAATGGCGTACAAAAAGCTGATAAATGACAGGACGCATAGTGTTATTTCAGAACACTAGCACGCCGGAGCCCGTTTTTCAAGAAGAAACAGCTGGCAGTTAGTTCACCAGGCAGACATCGGAGCAGCGATTCCAGTTAATCAACCGCCACTCTGCTCCGGTGGGCGTATCAGTACACCCGCGATGCTCAGCGACGGTGACCACGGTGCAGACCGCAGGGGCGGGGGTGGTGCACACGGTGTGCATGAGCTGCGGGCCGCGGGGGCGGCAGGTGCCTGTGTCCATGATGGTGGTGCCGATGATGATGGTGGCGGTAGCAGTGATGACGCGCATGGCAGGGCGGCGGCGGGCACGGCACACACACCGGTGGCGGACAGGGATACACGAAGGGACTGCCAATCGAGAAATTGACATGAACCCTGGCCTCAACCCGTCCGGCAAAAGCCAGAAGGCACACCACAACAAGGACTGACAGAACATTGAAAAGTTTTTTCATCGTATGGGGAAAGGAAGGTTCTTCGTGAGGGAAGCGAACCAGCACGCAATTTTTGTTTATTTTTTCACAAAAAAGACGTGATTCCATGCATTTCTCATACCAGGCCAGCACCTGTTTGTCATGCGTTCTCGCCCATGAGGCGGCGGCGGTTTTCACCGCATTCGCGCATGACCTGTTCCTCCGTTGCGCCCAGGGAACGCAGCATGTGGCTGGTCATGGCCAGGGCCACCTCGGCCTCGCCGGCAAAGGCATGCGCATCGCCGGACTGGGCGATGGCCTGGGCAATGCGGATATAGTTCGTGTGTGCCACCACGCGGATATCCGGGTTCAGGCTGCGGGCGGCGGAAGCAATCGGCATGGCGGGAGCCGCGGCAGAAGAGATAATGATAGCCTTGGCCTTCTCCACCCCGGCGAGTCGCAGGATGGTGCGGTTCGAGGCATCGCCATGAATGGCAGGCAGGCCTTCCTTGTGCAGGCGGGCCACGGTATCCACATTCATCTCCAGCACCACTACTTCCATATCATGCCGGCGCAGCACCTGGCTCACCAGCTCGCCGCAGGGGCCGTAGCCCACCAGCAGGATGCGGTACACATCATCCGCCGCAGCAGGAATGGAATCAGCATGCGCATGCTGCGTGCCTATGCCGCGGTCCTCCAGCTTGTGCACCGCCAACGGCACAAAGCGGTACAGCGCCGCATTCAGCGTGATGGAGACAATGGCCACACCGGTAATCACATTCACCGCTTCCATAGGCAGCAGTTTGTAGGTACCGGCAATGAGGGTGGCCAGGATGAAAGAGAACTCACCAATCTGCGAGAGCGAGCCGCCCACCATGAGGCTCAGGCGCATCGGCTTGCCCAGCAGGCTCACCATGATGGCCGCCATGATGGGCTTGGCCAGCATGCAGATGGCCAGCGTGGCCAGGGCGAGCGGCCAGTGCTCCAGCAGCCCGCCGATGTGGAAGCCCATGCCCACCGATACAAAGAAGAGCACGGCAAAGGCATCGCGCATCGGCAGCGCATCGCTCGCGGCGCGGCTGGCAAACTTGCTCTGCCCCACCACCATGCCGGAAAGGAAGGCACCGAACTCCATGGAGGCATTGAACACCGTGGCCGAAAGCACCGCAATGCCCAGCGCACACACCAGCACCGCCAGGGTGAAGAGTTCATCCGAGCAGTAGCGGGAGATATAAGTGAGAACCTGCTTGATAACCTTTCGGCCGAAGAGCGCCACCACCACCACGAGCAGGGTCAGCTTCACCGCCATCATCCCCAGCGCCGGCCCCAGCTCCTGCCCACCGAAGACCGCCGGCAGCAGCACCAGCAGGATGATGGTGAACATGTCCTCCACCACCAGCCAGCCCAGCGCCGTGTGCCCCGTGGGGGTCTGCAGCACCCGGTTATCCCCCAGCACACGGGTGAGCACCACCGTACTGGAAACGCACACACAGAGGCCGAACATGAGGCTGTTCACCCAGGCTACATCGCCCATGCCCAGGAAATGGAAGGCCAGCATACCCAGCAGTGAGACCGTGAGCATGCACACCAGCGCCCCCGGCACCGCCACTTTCTGTACCGCCAGCAGGTCCTTGATGTGGAACTGCAGGCCCACGCCGAAAAGCAGCAGCACCACGCCGATGTGCGAGAAATCCTCCACGATGTGCGCATCCACCGGCTCGCCCCACCAGGGCTGCGCTGCCAGCATACCGGCCACCAGATACCCCACCAGCGGGGATAATTTCAACTTCTGCGCCAGCATGCCCAGCACCAGCGCCAGCGTAAGCCCGATTACAAGCGTGAAAATCATATACAGAGAGCGCGTTTCAGTATGCTTACCATACTACACCCGCTCCCCCGCTTTTGCAAGATACCCCGCGCGATTTTTTGATTTTTTCTCGAAGCACGGGACTTCAGTCCCGATGAAATGCACCGTAAATTCGGGACTGAAGTCCCATGCTCCGACAAAGATCCCCCACTAATTCCCATTTGTCGCTCGTCACGCCACCTCCAGCTCCTCAGGCGGGAGCCCGGCCAGGCTGCGGCGGGTGGCGATGCGCTCGCGGTTCACCTGCTCATCCGTGGCGCCCAGCTTGCGCAGCAGGGCGGAAGACATGGAAAGCGCCACTTCCTCCTCGCCGGAGAAGACGGAGTTGCCACCGATGCGCAGCTCCTGGGCCTGGCTCATGTAAGTGGTGTAGGCCATGACATTGATACCCTTGTTCAGGCTGCGGGCAGCAGCGGCAATTTCCTTGGAGGGAGCCGCAGCAGCAGTGACCATGATGGCCTGTGCCTGCTCCACCCCGGCCAGTTTCAGGATATGGCGCAGGCGGGCATCGCCATGCAGCGCGGGAATTCCCTCCTTGTTCAGGCGGCTCACGGTGTCGATATTCATTTCCAGCACCACCACCTCGACATCGTACTTGCGCAGCAGACTGGTCATAATCTGGCCGCTGGGGCCATAGCCTACCACGATGACGCGGTGCTTGTCCTCCGACGGCTCCGGCACATGCGCAGCGGCATCTGCGGGCACCGGGGCATTCTTCTCCAGCAGGTGAATCAGATTCGGCACATAGCGGAACAGCGCGGCATTCAACGTGATGGAGATAATGGCCGCACCGGTAATCACATTCGCCGCATAGAGCGGCAGCACGCCGTAGGTGCTGGCGGCCAGCGTGGCCAGGATGAAGGAGAATTCACCAATCTGCGCCAGGGCACCACCCACCACCACACCCAGCCGGGCCGGGCGGCGCAGGAGGCGGATGACGATATATCCCGTGACCGGCTTGATGAGCAGCACATAGGCCGTGGTGCCCAGCGCCAGTGGCCAGTACTCCACCAGCCCGCCCATCTGGAAGCCCATGCCAACCGACACGAAGAAGAGCACGGCAAAAGCATCGCGCATGGGCAAGGCATCGCTCGCGGCGCGGCTGGCAAACTTGCTCTGCCCCACCACCATGCCGGAAAGGAAGGCGCCGAACTCCATGGAGGCATTGAACACATA
>SUVL01000039.1 GCA_015062005.1 Akkermansiaceae bacterium | reverse complement strand
GAAGGTATGTGAGCAAGAAAAAGATTAATATGAACTTGCTCCTTTAGAATGTTCAAGACGTAGGGTGAGGAGACTCGCAGTGCTTCAATGAGAAATATGTACTTTGCTTTTATTAGAATGGGACAAAAGATACAGAAGTAATTATTCAAGTTATAAGTCCACATGCAGTACTTATTACGTTTCGAGAATGAACAGTTAGTTGAGGCTTGTCTCTCCCTTACGTCAATCCTCGTTGAAGATCCGGGAGCACACATTTGTTGCTCTGGAGATTTTTCAGAGACTACAAAAGATGAGCTGGAGCACTTTTCATGGGTTTGGCCTCAATCTGAAGTTGCCTATTCGACCTTATGCACTCCCGATTGTTATATCAATGTTAATGTTGGTGATATAGCTGTTCGCAAAGCAGGAGAATTGCGTTTCATTAGTAAAAATGATTTTGGCTACTCCATAAAGATTCGCAAAATGAAAAAAATATGGAATGAAAAAAATCAAAAAAAAGCAAAAATTGCGCTAATTATTGACGAATATTTTGGTGGAATGAATACGGCGTTTGGAGGGTACGGTTTTGTAGCCAGACACTTGGTAGGGAAACATCTGCCTAATCGCCATATAGAAATAGAGGTAATATTGGGGCGAGGCAACAAAGCTCTGACGAATACGGAGGAGTATATCGATGGCAATTTGGTGTATTATTTGCCTCGAAAGAAGTTTGCTGCACAGTACCAACTGAAACGAAAAAAATACGATGCCTTTTTAAGCATTGAGTTAGTTAATACGTACGTTCTTGAGCATGCATCTGACAAACAGAGAAAGTTGTTATTTTGGATACAAGACCCGAGGCCTGAAGAAGATTGGAAAGAAATTGAATCAGTTAAACTGTTAAAGGAAGTTAATTATTACAACCCTCGGCTATATAGCTATGTTCATGAATTGAACGAGAAAAGTCAGGTTCGCTTTATAACCCAGATTCCCTATCTAGTGGATAAGGCGAAGGTGTTATATGATTTGCCTGAAAACGTTGATGCCGCTTGGGTGCCTAACCCAGTCGAGTACGATTCATCCTTTGAATTTCAGGTAAAAGAGAAGGAAAATATGATAATCTACTTAGGCAGAATAGAGTCAGTAAAGAGAGGCTGGCTTTTTTGTGAAATTGCAAAGAGATTACCCCAGTATAATTTTTATGTTCTCGGCAAGTATCACCGTGAAAGCACCCAAAACATTGAACTAATGAGTCAATATGAGAAAATTCCGAACTTACATTTCATTGGTCATGTTGAGGGAAAAGAAAAAGAAGAATATTTAAAGAGAGCAAGGTTATTGATTAACACTTCCATACATGAAGCTCTCCCTGTTTCATTTTTAGAGGCTTTTTCATACGGTACTTGTGTAGTAAGTAATCAGAATCCAGAGCAATTAACTGAGAAATTCGGGTTATGGACCGGTCCTGTTTTGGGGGATGGTTTTGATAAAGTGGATGAGTATCTTCCGCTTATTGCTCAACTTATGGAAGATGATGAGCTTTATGCACAAAAAGCTATTGCCGCCATCAAATACATTCGAGAGAATCACAATACGGAGCATTGTATGGCAAAATTGAGGGCTGAATTGAAGAAAACTATGATGCTCTAAATTAATAACTTATTGATAATTAGTTCTTGAATAACTAAAAAAGATACGATTGTAATATGACAATTTTGCAGCTTATATAATAAGAAATTCTCATAAAATCACAGAAATATATTAAATAAAGTAACATATGTCACTTACGCTTCCGCATCGCGTTTTTTATGTTTGGTTTGGCGATAAGCGCCCAACTGAGGTGGAGATGTGTATACGCAGTTGGCGGCTGACACTTCCGCCGGACTGGGAGATTATCGAGGTGGGGGATGCTCCTTCTCCATTGGTTTGATTTCCAGCAGGAATTGGAGAATTGCAAGTGGTTGCGCGAAGTCTATGAGCGTAAGATGTGGGCCTACGTGTCGGATTATGTACGCTGCAAGGTTTTATACGAGCATGGCGGTGTGTATCTGGATACAGATGTTACCTTGGAAAAGGATTTGACTCCGCTGCTGGAGGAGCACTACGAAGATATCATGTCCGGCAGCTTCCGCAAGAGCCTGATGAAGCATTCGCCCTACGCGAAGGAATACAAGGAAGTGAGCGAGTTCTCTGTTCAGCAGATTTACAGCCACGAAAGCGTCATCAGGGTAGAGGTAACCGGCTTCAACGTCATCAAGAAGCTGATGGAGCTCTACCTGCAATGGGTAGACAATCCCGCGTCCCCGCTTTCAAAGAAAATCGCCTGCATCCTCCATGCGGATAAGGCCAGGCTCGATGACCCCGGCTATCGCTTTGCCCACGTCATCGACTACGTGTCCGGCATGACCGACTCCTACGCCCTCAAAACCTACACCGACCTCTTCGGCCACGCCCCGGGGATGTGATGGGTTAATCCTTCGCTTAAATTCCCATTCCTCATGCGCCAGCATGAGGGATTTCATACATGCCGCAGACGGTATGAAAGCGGCGCATTGTGCCGCATGCTCAGGTGCTGCGCACCTGAGGGCCCAATTCCAATTTATCGGGAAGAGGGGGGATTTTACCCACACGTGTCCCAAAGTTTGGGTGCGGAGCTCGGTAAATTGGAATTTGTCGGGCTGAAAGCCCGAGGAATTGCGAGCCCGTCAGGGCGACACTTTCCATAGAGCCCAGAGCGTGAGCCCTGGGTTTGACGAAAAAATAAGCCGGAACCCCGCCAGCTGGCGGGGTGGCAGATTCGCATGAGCGTTCTGTTTATGTTAAGCATTGATTATTTGAATATCAACGCGCATCCACGTCTGCCACCCACTCGCTCCGCTCGGGGTTCGGTTACTGTTTTCACTTTACCCCAGGGCTTACGCCCTGGGCTATTGAACTTACCGCCCCGCCAGTAGGCGGGGCTCAGAATTCCGCTCGCCTGCGGCTCGCCAAAGCCAATTTGTTGCGCAGAGGGGGGGCTTCTTCCAAAATGTTGCTGATGTTTCTATTGCTTACCAAATCTTTGGGACACATGTGGATTTTACCTGCCTTTCTAAATTTTCTTGTAAGGGCAGGGGGGTAGGGATATAATAACCATACTATGAAAGGCACATTTACATATTCGAATCCGACGCGGTTGCATTTTGGTGAGGAGGCTTTGGGGAAGCTGGCCGGGGAGCTGGCGGGTTTCGGGCCGGTGGTGATGCTTTCGTATGGCAAGGCTTCTATCAAGAAGAGCGGGCTGTACTACAGGGTGATGGAGATTCTGCGGGCGGCGGGTAAGACGGTGGTGGAGGACCCGGGGGTGATGCCGAACCCGACGGTGGAGAAGCTGCGCGAGGGCGCCCGGCTGGCGCGCGAGAATAAGGTGGACCTCATCCTGGCGGTGGGCGGCGGCTCGGTGTGCGATTATGCCAAGGGTGTTTCGGTGGCGGCGTATTGCGACGCGGACCCGTGGGAGAAATACTATGTGCGCATGGAGCCGGTGGATAATGCCATCATTCCGGTGGGATGCGTGCTGACGATGGCGGGCACGGGCAGCGAGATGAACGGCGGCTCGGTCATCACGAATCACGCGGTGAAGCGCAAGATTGGCCGCGTGTTCGGGGCTGCGGTGTTCCCGCGTTTCTCGATTCTGGACCCGGTGCTCACACTCACGCTGCCGCGCTATCAGATGGTGGCGGGCTGTTTCGATGTGATGTCGCATATTCTCGAGCAGTACCTTTCCGGCACGGATGATAACACGAGCGATTACATTGCAGAGGGGCTCATGCGCTCGCTGGTGCACAGCAGCCGCATCGCCGCCGCGAATCCGCAGGATTACGAGGCCCGCAGCAATATCATGTGGACGGCTACCTGGGCGCTGAACACCCTCATTGCGAAGGGAAAGACGACCGACTGGATGGTGCACATGATGGGCCAGTCGGTGGGCGCGTTCACGGATGCGACGCATGGCATGACCCTGGCGGCGGTGACGCTGCCGTATTTCCGCCACATCCTGCCCTATGGCCTGCCTAAGTTTGTGCGCTATGCCCGCGTGGTGTGGGGCATCGACCCTGCCGGCAAGTCGGATGAGGAGGTGGCCCTGGCCGGTCTGGAGGCCATGAAGGCCTGGATGCAGGAAATCGGCCTGGTGCTCTCGCTCCGCGAGCTGGGCACCACCCCGGATATGCTCGACGGCATCGCCGAAGGCACCTTCCTCCTGCGCGGCGGCTACAAACCCGACTTGACCCAGCAGGAAATCCGCCAGATTTTAGAAGCTTGCTTCTAAAATCGACGGATTTCGGATGTTGAATGTAGAATTTTTAATTTTTGATGTAACTGCTGCGTGGTGGTATGCTGCGGGATGAATGGAATCTGAGTGCGCGGGAGGCGGCGCGGTGCTCGGCGGCGCTGCTGCCGGGGGAGCGTGTGCTGCTGCTGACGCGTCCGCGGGTGCAGCTGCCGCTGGTGGAGGTGCTTTCGCGGCTGGTGCCCGGGGTGGCGCTGGTGGCGGGGCTGGGCTATATGCTGTGGCAGCTGCCGGGGGCCTGGTGGCTGGTGGCGGTGATACAGCTGCCGTTCTGGCTGCTGGCCGGTTTCCTGCTGGTTTCGCCCCGCCTGCAGCGCCGGCGGCGGACGCGGACACTTTATCTGCTCACCGACCGCCGGGTGGTGGTGCTGGAGCCGGACCTGCTGGGCTGCGAGCGCGTGGTGGTGTATCCCCTGTGCCCGGACCCGGTGCGCGAAATCCTGCGGCACGATGGCGGCTATGGCGATATCGTGTTCGCCTATGAGCAGCGCTGGCAGATAGGCGCGCGCATTTACCGGGGGCCTCGGCCTGTGGGCTTCATCGATGTGCCGGAGGTGGACACCGTGGCCGCCCTGGTGGCCGAACAGGTGGCAGCTGCCCCCGCGGCGGCGGTGCCGCCACCCGCCGCCCAGCCGCCCACGCTGGCCGGGCTGCCCACCGAGACGGATTCCTGGGGGAATCCCCGTCCGCAGCCCATGAACCGCATGGTGATGATTGCCATGGGGGCGCTGTTCCTGGTGCCGGGGCTGGTCTTTGTCTCGCTGGGGGTGGTATTTCACCGACAGGAGGCCCGCTTTGTGAACGAAGGGGTGCGCACCACCGCCACGGTGCAGGGGGTGCGCGCGCATTATGTGGAGCCCTCGTCATCCCACAGCTCCCGCCATTCGCACCATTCCCGCCGCCATCACAACTCGGGGATCCGCATCACGGTGCGCGAGCAGGAACCCGCCGGCAGCTGGACGTATTTCCCCCTCCTGCGCTTTACCGATGCCGCCGGGGTGGTGCATGAGTTCGAATCCTACACCGGCAGCCCGGATGCGAATTACCCCACCGGGCACCAGCTGGAGGTGGTTTACCTGCCCGCCGACCCTGCGCAGGTGCGCCTGGCTGGGGAGAGCTCGAAGGTGGGGATAGGGTTCATCATAGCCGGCTCCCTCGCCAGCATCATCGGCGCCGGCCTCCTCGCCGGCGGGCTGCAGATGAAGAAGTAATCGCTTATAAAGTACGAGGTGCGAAGTCCGAAGTGCGAGGTATAACATTCCCGCGCGGCCCCTGGCCGCGCGCTTGCTTTGCCGCCGCGACCTGTGGACGTTCCAGCGTGGCAAGCCCGCCAGCCGACGCTTCTTCGAAGCTTTGGCTTGGCAAGCCAGCATCGATGGGGGGCAAAGAGCCGAGGGGGCTTCGATGAATCTACGCCCACCCAGGGCTCAGCGATGGCTACCACCTGCGGCGAGCAACGCAATCGCCGCCAACGCCGACGAGCGCACTCTCAGACGCTCTCGCAACTAAATTAACCCGCTCCTCCCCTCTCATTGCCCATCTAACAAACGCACTTCCCTTCCTCTTGCCTACGAATTTTCTTTCAACTATTGCAAAATGATAAGTAAAAACATGTAGCTTCAGGAAAGTGTCAAGCTGGCTTACTGACTTGCTTTGTTCCTCATGTAGAAAAAATGGCAAATTCTTTACATGAGAAAGTGCGAGCCGGGGGCAATGTCGGGGCAGGATGTGGTGCGGTGGCCTGGTTGGGAAGAACGATATCCGGCGGTGCCGGACGATATCCTGCCTTCGGCAGGACGATATTGCGGATTTGCCGCAACGATATCCGCGCCGGTGGCGCGGACGTTGTGCGTTACGCTCTGGCGTAACGCAGATGAAGGGAGCCGGAAGGATGGGGCGTGGTGCTGATGAGGCGGAATGAGCTCATGTCGCTGGTGGCGAAGAGGGGCTTATCTTCCGGACGGGCGGTGATGGGGGCAACGACAAGGCTGAGTTCATCGATGAGTCCGGCGCGGAGGAAGGCGCCGTTGATTTCGCTGCCGCCTTCGAGGAGCATGCGGGTGATGCCGAAGTGGCTTTGCAGTTTTTCGAGGGCCTGGGACAGGGTGGCGGCCACGATGTAGGAGACGCCGATACTGCGGTAGTAGGCGAGGGCGGCGGCCGGGGCGGCGGGGGAGAGGACTTCTACCACATGGGCGCCGCCGTAGCCTGGGTCGGCGTCTTGCACGGAGCCGGTTTGCCAGCCGAGGCGGCCCAGGCGGTCGAAGCAGACGGCGTAGCGCGGGGCGATGGTGGCCACGAAGTCGCCGGCGGGGACGCTGGCGCTTTCAAAAGCCGCCCAATCAGGTTGGTGCCCGCCGGTGAAGCTGCCTTCCATGGTGGTGCGGCCGCAGGCATAGGCCTGGGCGGGATCGGTGCGGTTGATTTCGTAATAATGGTCCGTAGCGGCGAGCCCCTGCGGGGTGGTGAGGAAGTCGCCGGTGGTGCGGCCATCGAGCGAGATGACCATGTGGCAGATGGTGAGCATTGGGAGATGTTGGAAGTTGGATTTTGCGGGGGCGGGGTGTTTCCCGATGATGACTGGGAGGTGAGGGAATGCCGGATTGGGGAACGATATCCGGGCTTTGCCCGGACGATATCCTGCCTGCGGCAGGACGATATCACCGCTTTGCGGTGACGATATCCGCGCCGGTGGCGCGGACGGAAGGGGCGGGGTGTTTCCCGATGATGACTGGGAGGGTGAGGGAATGCCGGACCGGGGAAACGATATCCGGGCTTTGCCCGGACGATATCCTGCCTGTGGCTGGACGATATCACCGCTTTGCGGTGACGATATCCGCGCCGGTGGCGCGGACGTTGGAGCTGATTTATTTATAGCCTTTCAATACCTGGAGCAGGTGGGTGCGGAATTGTTTGATGTTGGCAAAGTAGTTGGGGTAGGCTTTTTCCAGTTGTTTAATGGAGTCCATTTTCACCAGCACCACCTGGCGCGTCTGGCGGCTTCTGTTTTCTTCTTCTGCCCGGATGTAGGCGGAGTATGCCTCCTCGTATTCACTGGCGGTGTATTGACGTACGGTGGACAATTTTTCTGCTGCATCGAAGACGAGCAGCGCATGACCGCTTTCCCGCTTGTGCGTTGAGCTGAGGATATCAGTCAGGGTGAAGCTCTGCATGACTTCCAGCACATGCAGGGAGCTCATCTTTTCCTGCAGGCTGTGGAGCAGTTCCTCCCGGCTCATGTCGGCATGCTCCGGAATGACGGGTTGCTTTTCCTTATGGGCAAAGGCGCTGGAGACGAGGGCAAAGAATTCCAGCCACTCCTGACTACCGCGACTGGATTTGAAGTTTTCGCCCATAAAGGCTTCAAATATTTCCACGGCGGTGGCCCAGATATGCTGCAGGTGGGTGCGCAGCTGCATTTCGATGCGCAATCCTTCGTAGTCCTGCTTGTCCGGGTGGGAGGTGTGGTAGCTGAATACGAGGTGCACCCCTCTGTAGCCGGATGCTTTTGGCTGACTGATATAGTCATCTACGCGCACGAGCTTGTGGGAAAGTCTGGAGCTTGTGTCGAGGTAGTTCTTTTTAAGGGCCTCCAGTTCTTTCAGTGATGGGAGGATGGCACGGATGCCGCCGATGTCGTGCATGCGCTTGAGCTGCATATCGGCATAGCGGTGGAGTTTGTCCAGAATGGTGGGTTTGCGCTTGATGCGTTGTGCGACGATGAAATCGGATATGCCCAGACGCTTGATGCGCTGCCGCAGCGTGGCCTGGAAGGTGTTGAGAGGCATGGCGTGCAGAGCTCGGAAGTTATCAAGCACACCAAGAGCCCACTCCCGGTCGGCGGGGGAGAGCTGGTCTATGTCACGCAGCATATCACCGGCTTTGATGATTTGTTTGCCACTGAATTGTCTTTTTTCAAAAGGTGACATATAACGCCTTGTCTTGCAGGCAATATAGCAAACGTTGCCGAGGGTGTCAATGAGGAAGTGGGTGGTGAATAATTATTGGCGCACGTGTCCCAAAGATTTTGTAGAGAATAGAAATATCAGCAACATTGGAAGAAGCCCCCCCCTCTGCTCAATAAATTGGAATTTTTCGGGCTGAAAGCCCGAGGAATTCTGAGCCCGTCAGGGCGACACTTTCCATAGCCCAGGGCGTGAGCCCTGGGTATGGTGTAGTAATAAGACCGGAACCCCGCCAGCTGGCGGGGTGGCAGATTCGCATGAGCGTTCCGTTTATGTTAAGCATTGATTATTTGCATATCAACGCGCATCCATATCTGCCACCCACTCGCTCCGCTCGGGGTTCGGTTACTATTTTCACTTTACCCCAGGGCTTACGCCCTGGGCTATTGAACTTACCGCCCCGCCAGTAGGCGGGGCTCAGAATTCCGCTCGCCTGCGGCTCGCCAAATTCCCATTTATCAAGCTCCGTACTCAAACTTTGGGACACGTGTGAATTATTGGTGAATGGTGCAGCTTTGGCGTGGCCAGCGTAAAAGCCAGTGCCGGGCGGGGCCGGCACTGGCTTTTGAGGGGGGGATAACGCTGCTCTCGTTACTTATCCGCCAGGGCAGCCTGGGCGGCGGCGATGCGGGCGGTGGGCACGCGGTAGGGCGAGCAGGATACGTAGGTGAGGCCGATCTTGTGGCAGAACTTGACGGAGGCGGGGTCGCCGCCGTGTTCGCCGCAGATGCCCATCTTCATGCCGGGGCGGGTGCCGCGGCCGAGTTTCTCGGCCATCTGCATGAGCTTGCCCACGCCGTCCTGGTCGATGCTGGCGAAGACGTTGGTCTTCACGATTTCGAGGTCGCGGTAGTGGGGCAGGAAGGAGCCGGAGTCGTCGCGGCTCATGCCCAGACCGGTCTGGGTGAGGTCATTGGTGCCGAAGGAGAAGAACTCGGCGGTTTCGGCAATTTCATCGGCGGTGACGCAGGCGCGGGGGATCTCAATCATGGTGCCGACCTTGTAGGAGATGCTGTGCTTCTTCTCGGCGAAGACTTCGGCAGCCACGCGGTCGATGATTTCCTTCTGCAGGTCGAGCTCGCGCTTGAAGGCCACGAGGGGGACCATGATTTCGGGTTTCACCTCGATGCCCTCTTCCTCCTGCACCTCGATGGCGGCCTCGATGATGGCGCGGGTCTGCATTTCGGTGATTTCGGGGTAATCGATGCCGAGGCGGCAGCCGCGGTGGCCGAGCATGGGGTTGAACTCATGCAGTTCCTGCACGCGGCGCATGATGATTTCCACGGGCATGCCGAACTTCTGGGCCAGGGTGAGCTGCTGCTCCTTGGTGTGGGGCAGGAATTCGTGCAGGGGCGGGTCGAGCAGACGTATGGTGGCGGGCAGCCCCTTGAGGGCGGAGAAGATACCCTTGAAGTCGCTCTTCTGGAAGGGCAGCAGCTTATCCACGGCGCGCTTGCGGTCATCGATGCGGTCGGAGAGAATCATGCGGCGCATGAAGTCGATGCGGTTGCCGGAGAAGAACATGTGCTCGGTGCGGCAGAGACCGATGCCCTGGGCGCCGAAGGCGAGGGCTGCGGCGGCCTGGTCCGGGGAGTCGGCATTGGTGCGCACGCCCAGCTTCGTGGCCTTGGCGCACCAGTCCATCACGCGCTGGAAATCGCGGTAGGTCTGGCTCTGCTCGGGCTTGAGGGTCTTGCGGATGAGCACCTGGATAATCTCGGAGGGCGCGGTGGGCAGTTCACCGGCGTAGACGAGGCCGGCGGTGCCGTCCAGGGAGAGGTATTCGCCTTCCTTGTAGGTCTTGCCATCGATATCGATGGTGCGGTTGTTGTAGTCGATGGTCATTTCGCTTACGCCGCAGACGCAGACCTTGCCCATCTGGCGGGCAACGAGGGCAGCGTGGCTGGAGAGACCGCCGCGGGCGGTGAGGATACCCTCGGCGGCAATCATGCCGCGCAGGTCCTCGGGGCTGGTCTCGAGACGTACGAGGAGCACCTTTTCACCGCGCTGGGCAGCTTCCACGCAGCGGGCGGCGTTCAGGTAAATGCGGCCGGAGGCCGCGCCGGGGCCGGCATTCAGCCCCTTGGCAATGGGCTTGGCCTTGCGCACGGCGGCATCGTCGAAAATGGGGGCGAGCACCTGGTCCACCTGGTCGGCGGGAATGCGGCTCACGGCGGTCTGCCAGTCGATGAGCCCTTCCTTCTCCATGTCGCAGGCGATGCGGAAGGCGGCGATGCCGGTGCGCTTGCCGTTGCGGGTCTGGAGCATGTAGACCTTGCGGTCCTGGATGGTGAACTCGAAGTCCTGCATGTCGCGGAAGTGGTTTTCGAGGGTCTTGCGGATGGCGCAGAGCTCCTGGAAGGCGCTGGGCATGACCTCGGCCAGCTTGGAGACGGGGTCGGGGGTGCGCACACCGGCCACCACGTCCTCGCCCTGGGCGTTCATGAGGAATTCGCCGTAGAATTCATTGGTGCCGGCGGCGGGGTTGCGGGTGAAAGCCACGCCGGAGCCGGATTCATCGCTGGTGTTGCCGAACACCATGCACTGCACGTTCACGGCGGTGCCCCACTCGCTGGGAATGCCGTATTTCTGGCGGTAGGTGATGGCGCGCTCGTTGTTCCAGGAGCCGAACACGGCGCCGATGGCGCCCTGCAGCTGATCCCACGGGCTGGTGGGGAACATTTCGCCGGTGCGCTTGAGCACCAGGGTCTTGAAGCGGCTCACCAGCTCCTGGTTATCCTCTGCGGTGAGCTCGGAGTCGGAGATGTCCTTGCCATAGCGCTCCTGCTTCAGGGCGTGGATGACGCTTTCGAAGGGTTCCATGTCCTCGTTCTCGGCTTTCTGCACACCCATCACCACATCGCCGTACATCTGCACAAAGCGGCGGTAGCAGTCCCAGGCAAAGCGGGGGTTGCTGGTGGCCTGGGCCATGGCGGCCACGGTCTCATCATTCAGCCCCAGGTTCAGGATGGTATCCATCATGCCCGGCATGGATTCGCGGGCACCGGAGCGCACGGAGACGAGCAGGGGCATCTCCACCGTATCGCCGAACTTGCGGCCCACCAGGGCCTCCATCTTCGCGATGCCTTCCTTCACGCAGTCATCGAGCTCGGCGGGGTAGGTGCGGTCATTGTCGTAGTAGTAGGTGCAGACCTCCGTGGTGATGGTGAACCCGGGAGGCACGGGCAGACCGATGCGGGCCATCTCGGCCAGGTTGGCGCCCTTGCCACCCAGCAGGGGCTTCATGCTGCCGTCGCCATCGGCGGTGCCGCCGCCGAAATGATAGACTATCTTGTTCATCTTCGTGTGTTTTGCTTCTTTGTTAATTAATGGAAAAATAATGGAAAAATTTTGGGATGAGGTCAGCATCATACGCCTGGGGGGTGTGGTGTGTCAAGCACACACGCGCGTATATGACGCGTAAAAAATCTCTACTTTGCGCTTGACCCTTTCGCCGGGTTGTGGTAGCGTGCAGCTCAGCGGACACAGACGCCGCTGTAACGTATCTTTCACCACTATGTCCACAGAACTCCCCCAGAAAGTCCAGTCCCGTGTAGAGGACGGGCGCATCACGATTGTTGCGGCCCGCTACAATGAGAAGTACACCGACGCGCTTTTGCAGAACTGCCTGGATGAGCTGGCCGAGACCGCGCCGGATGTGGAGGTGGAAGTGGTGCGCGTGCCCGGCGCCTTTGAGGTGCCCATGATGGTGAAGCGCGCGATTGAACAGCCGGTGAGCGGCGAAACCCCGGATGCGGTGATTGCCTTTGGCGTGATTCTGCGCGGCAGCACAGCGCATGCGGATCTGATTGGCACCGCCATCACCAACCAGCTGATGAGCCAGGCCTGCGAATCCCTGGTGCCGGTGATTCACGAGGTGCTGCTGCTGAACAACGAGGAGCAGGCCTTTGCCCGCTGCATTGCCAGCTCGCTGAACCGCGGGCGCGAAGCCGCCCGCGCCGCGCTGGAGATGCTCAACGTGCTGCAGGAGCAGAAGGATGAAATGCGCTACCAGGCACGCCGCAATTCCGTGAGCCGCACCGGTTCACTTATCTGAGACTGATTGAGACGCCGATTTATGAATATTTCCCGAAGCAAGGTGCGCCAGAGTGCGCTGAATTACCTCTACACCTACCTCTCGAACGGCTCCCAGCCGGTGGATTCCCAGCTGTTCTGGTCAATCTCGCAGGAGAAGGAGCGCGACCACTTCCGCACGGCGCATGCCAAGGCGCTGCTGCATGCCTGCCGCGCCACGGCGGATTCCGCCCGCCTGCTGGAGGAGCGCGTGCAGTCCGTGGAGAACACGATGCACGCCGACCTGACTGCCGCCTCCCTGCGTGAGGAGATTGAGCGCTACCGCAACCAGTCCTCGAATTTTGATGCTGCGGTGAAGGCCCTGCAGTATTGCTACACCGATAAGCGCCGCGAGACGACGGACCAGCTGCTGCTCTGCACTGGCGATGTGCTGCGCCTGGCCGCTGTGGTGGAGGCGCTGGGGCGCGACCTGCTGCCGCGCTTTGCTGATTTCCCTGTCTACCGTCCGCAGCTGGATGGCCTGGCCGCCACCATCAACCGCCGCGCCCGCATGCTGCAGGTCTGCATCACCCTGGCTGCTCCGCTGGAGCTGACTGGCAACAAGGAGTATGCCGGGCTGGTGCGCCAGGCGCAGGACCTGGAGGAGCTGCGCCCCGCCGTGGAAACGCTGGTGAAGGGTATCATTGCCCGCATCCCGCTCATGGAGCCCCGCCTGGAGGGCCTGCTCACCAATTACTCGCTGGAGCGTGTGGACCTGGTGGACAAGGCGATTCTTTACATAGCTCTCTATGAGCTGGAGGAGAATGGCCTGGAGGTGCCCATCGTGGTTTCCGAGGCTACTGCGCTGGCCAATGAGTACTCCGGCTCCAAGAGTGCCCAGTTCATCCACGGCATCATCGCCGCTGCCGCCAAGAAATAACCTACCCCGCTTCCTCTCCCTATGGCCCACTTCTTCACGCGACTGATAGACAAGTTCCTCGGCGAACCCGAAATTGACTGGGATGAGCTGGAGGCCGATCTCATATCGTCCGATATCGGTGCCAAGCGAGTTATTCCGCTCATCGAGGAACTGCAGGAGCAGGACTCGCAGGATGCCTGCGACATTGCGGACTACATCAAGGCCCAGCTGCGGGCTGCCTTTCCGGCGGAGCTGCCGCAGCTGCCCGCGCCAGCTGCGGGCAAGCCCGTGGTCATCATGATGGTGGGGGTGAACGGTGCCGGCAAGACCACCACCAGCGCCAAGCTGGCCCATCTGCTGCAGAAGCAGGGGCATAAAGTGCTGCTGGCTGCGGCAGATACCTTCCGCGCGGCCGCCGTGGAGCAGCTGGAAAGCTGGGCCACCCGCCTGCAGGTGCCGCTTTACAAGGGTCGCGAGAATCAGGACCCGGCCTCCGTGTGCTACGAGGCGCACACCCGCGCCATCAACGAAGGGGTGCAGTACCTCATCTGCGACACCGCCGGGCGCCTGCACACCCGCCACAACCTCATGGAGGAGCTTTCCAAAATCCGCCGTTCCATCGCCAAGCAGGATGCGGACGCCCCGCAGGCCTGCTACCTGGTGGTGGATGCCACCACCGGCGGCAACGCCCTGATGCAGGCGCGCGAGTTCCACAAGGCCACGCCGCTCACCGCAGTGGTGGTCACCAAGATGGACGGCTCCGGCAAGGGCGGTGTGGCCGTGGCCATTCAGGATGAACTGGGCATTTCCCCGGTGTTCCTGGGTATCGGCGAAGGAAAGGATGACCTCATCCCCTTCAAGGTGGATGAATACGTGAACACCCTGCTGTAAGCGCCATGGACTGCCTGCTGGAATACACGCGCGAGGCTCTGGTGGAGCTGCTGGGCGGCATGGGCCACAAGGCTTTCCGCGCCACCCAGCTGCAGGAGTGGATATGGAAACACCGTGCCACTTCCTTTGAGCAGATGAGTAATCTGCCCCCGGCTCTGCGCGCGGAGCTGGCGGCAAAGTTCTGCCTGCGCCCGCTGGAGGTGGTGGAGGTGAGCGAAAGCAGCACCGGCTCCACCCGCAAGTTTCTTTCCCGCATGCAGGATGGCCACCTGGTGGAATCCGTCATCATCCCTGCGGCGGTGGGGCAGGGGGGCGCGCACAGCTCGCGCCTCACGCTCTGTGTTTCCTCACAGGTGGGCTGTGCCTTCGGCTGCCGCTTCTGCGCCAGCGGCCTGCTGGGCTTCACCCGCAACCTGACCGCCTCTGAAATCCTGGGGCAGATTCTGGCCGCCGAGCAGATAGCCGGCGAGCGCGTGGATAACCTCGTGTTCATGGGCATGGGCGAGCCCCTGGCCAATATGGATAACCTGCTGGCGGCGCTCACCATCATCATGGACCAGCAGAGCCTCAACATCGGCGCACGCCACATCACCATCTCCACCTCGGGCAACGTGCCGGGGCTGCGCCGCCTGGCAGAGTTCGGCAAGCCGCTTCGCCTGGCGGTTTCCCTGCATGGCGCGAGCGATGAAGTGCGCTCGCAGGTGATGCCGGTGAACCGCAAGTGGCCGCTTGGCGAGCTCATCCCCGCCCTGCGCGAATGGAACCGCACCGGCAAGCACATGATTACACTGGAGTACATCCTCATCCAGGATGTGAACGCCATGCTGCCCGAGGCCCGCAAGCTGGCCCGCGTGGCCCGCGAGCTGAATGCCAAGGTGAACCTCATCCCCTACAACACCGTGGAGGGACTCCCCTGGGTGCGTCCGTCGGAAGCGGATTGCAAGGCTTTCTGCCGCGCCCTCATGGCGGAGAAAATTCCCGTGACCATGCGCTATGAGAAAGGCCACGATATCAACGCCGCCTGCGGCCAGCTGCGCCTGCGCCGCACGCAACAGAAGACCGACTCTTAAAAATCCCTTGACGAAACGCCCGTTGGCGTGTATAGTGCGCGCGTGAGCTCCAAGAACGTACCATTGCTGACCCTGCCGACCACGGATTACGAACGCATGCTGGAAATGAGTAACCAGCATCTCGTCTGCGTGTTGCGCAACGCGGTGCTCGCCCCGGACCGCATCGGCCGCTTTTCCCCGCGCCCGCCGGAGAATCATGATTCCTACACCGTGCACCACCGCCCCGGCTGCATCGATATTCACCTGCATGCAGCGGGGCAGGATGTGTTCTGCTGCAAATTTGTGCCTGCCCAGGAGTATTGATGTCCCTGCTGCCCCGAATCTGCGTTGCTTTGCTCACCCTGCTGACGCTGGAATCCTGCCAGCAGTGCCGCTGGTGCCCTGTACCCCGTGAGCTGATTTCCGGCACCCGCCCGATCGTGGAGCCCTATGAGGTGGAGTTCCGCCCCATGCTGCCTGATACTCCCGGTACCCAGATAGTCGGGCGTTTTCTCCTCCATGAGGATTCAGGCATGGACCTGGGGAATGAAGCCTGCCTTCAGGAAGTGCGCCGCCGGGCTGCGGCCATGGGCGGGAACGTGGTTGTTTACCTCTACCCCGGTGTGGATTACGCCCCCGTGGCCTTCACTCCGGAGCTCCGCCAGGAAAATCTGCACGCCAATGACGACCTCGCGCTCTGCGAGGAATGACCCGCCCGCCCGCACAGGACCGCCGAAGATTCCCCCATTTCCCCTTGTAACACATTTGTAACATTCAGCGGGCAGTTTGAGCTCGCTTCCGCCGGGGGATTGTGGTAGAAAGGAACCAGCAGAGAACCCCTGTTTCCAGTATTATGGCATTACACATCCAGATGAGTGAAGAGGCCGAGAAGGAGTACAAGCGCGCCAAACTGCGCGGCATGCTCTCCTCTTTCGGTGCATCGTCCGCCCTTTGTCTCTCTTTCGCCCTGACCCTTACGTTCACGGTGATTTACTTCGCCCAGGATCCGCCCGCTGAGTTCCTGGCCTATGTGCCCCCGGCAGAAGACCTGCCCCCGCGCGCTGTGCCCACCACGCCGCAGCTCAGCTCCAAGGCTGCCACTCCTTCCAACACCGTGGCCCCTTCCGTAATCGTTTCCACCGGCGCTGCTCCTGTGGCCATGGCTCAGATTGATATTCCCATGGAAGATAGTGCGGATGATGGCCTTTCCATTGATATCGGCATCGGCTTGGATACCGGCCTGGGTGATGACCTGGGTGATGCCGGTGGCGGCATGGGCTCCAGTCAGCCCGGTGGTTCTGCGTTGGAGGGCACTTTCTATGACCTCAAACTCTCCAAGAATGGTGCTCCTACCGGAATCGGACCCGGTACGGCAGGCAAGATCCATAAGATCCTCAGCACTCATCTCAAAACCTGGAGCAAGTCTACCTTTGCCCGCTATTATCAGTCTCGCGCCAAGCTTTATGCATCCAACTGGTGTCTCCCCAGTTGTAATGCCGCCTATGCTCCTTACGCATACCAGTGTAAGGATAAGTGCAAGCCTTCCGCATGGGTTGCCGTGTATCGTGGCAAGGTGAAAGCCCCCAAGAGTGGTAAGTTCCGTTTTGTGGGCACGGGCGACGACTTCCTTGCTGTGCGTTTCGGTGGTAAGACCGTGCTGGAAGCAGGCTGGGCCATTCCCTCCCTGTATGATGACAAGAAGCCCGGAGAGTGCGGCACGATGGGTGCTCTGGCTACTCCTCATGGTGCTCAGTACCACAAGGATATCAAGGCTAAGAAGATTCGTGATAAGCGTGACTATGAGTTCATCCAGCCCAAGGAAACCAAGAAGTGGAATACGGAACTGGGTGGCCTTACTGCCGGTAGCCATTTCACGGTCAAGGAAGGTACCACCTATCCCATCGAAATCCTGATTTCCGAAATTCCAGGTGGCGCTTTCGGCTTTGCCCTCTTCATTCAGGATATCACAGAAGGAACCAAGGGCGCCACTCTGGATATCTTCCGCACCAACTTCTCCGTGCCGGATATGGCTGAGGTGCAGAAGATGGTGAAGGAGGCCAAGTGCGAGATGGGCGAGATGCAGTGCCCCTCTTTCAATGGCGACTCCCCCATCTGGGTGGCTGTTCCCTGATATAGTTTCTGCTGAGTATGGAGGCGGTTCCCGCCGCTCCAGTAAAGAAAACGCACTGAGGTGGACCTCAGTGCGTTTTTGTTGCTACGAGTCAAAGCAGTGAGCAGGAACCTCGCAAGGCGTCACACCCATTCGCCCTCCGTCACCAGCTTCACATCCGGGCCAATGAGTCCGCTGGAGCAGGCTACATGCAGCAGGCGTTCCTCAACATCCGAGAAGGGAAGCAGACATCCGTGCGGCAGGTCGGCGGTGAGCAGCTCCAGCGCGCAGGCATTGTGCAGGGCCATGGTTGTTTCCATGTAGCGCATGGAGGTGGGTTCCTCCAGCAGGAAATTGAGCGGTTTCTTGCGGTTCAGCACACGCCATTCGGGGATGGCTGCGCCGTACTCATCCTCCACGCCCAGATTGGCCAGAAGCACGGGTGAGGGGATGATGAGCTCCGCTTTCAGTACGCGACGCAGGGCCGAGATGCGGCCGGTCACTGTCACCGTGCACCATGAGCTCAGGATGGCGGTGTTCAGCGCATCCATGTCCGTGGCATCCACGAATCGCACACCTTCCGGCAGCATGTTGCGTTTGTCCTCCACATCCGCCACGGTGGTATTCATGCCTTCCTTCAGTGCCTGGTGCAGCACCCCGCGACCCACCTTGCCGAAACCGATGATGAGGAGACGCTGCCCCTTCAGCTCAGTGTGACCCAGCTGCTTGAGCGCCCGGAAAAAGCCTTCGCCGGTGCCCAGCACCGTCTCGATGCGTTTGATGCGCCCTGAATCCGCCAGAATCACCGGGTGGTGCGGGTGTACATAGCGGTGTACCCCGGTGCGGGTCAGCTCCGCAGCCCCCAGCCGCGGGTGCAGCTCGCAGAACTGGCCGGAGCAGTCCAGCAGGATATCGAAATCGTCCATCCCGCGCGGGGCGCGGTGAATCCCGAACTCCTCCAGCTGGTGCATGGTGGCGGAGTCCGATGGCATACCCGGGCGCGCCGGTACCCATACTTCCGCCCCGGCGGCGAGCAGCGCCATGTATTTCCCCAGCGTGTTGCGGTAAATCGGCGTGCCATCCAACACGCGCAATCCTTCCAGCGGCAGGGTTTTGCTCCATTCTTCCGCCTGCCAGCGCAGGGTCGGCCATTCCTCAGGGCTGTAGAACTGCTCCAGATACTCGCGAATCTTCTCTGCTTGCGCATTCATCCTGTGCCCAGTCTACTCCCATAGCCGGCAAATGCAAGAAAAAACGCGCCTTTCCCATCCAGGAAAGACGCGTTATCTTATCAATTGTCAATCGTCGATAGTCAATCGTCAATCTCTCACTTGATTCGGTCATTTTCGCCGGTACCCCAGGAGGGCTTGAAGTCCGGGATGCGGTGGCCGCTGCCGGGGCAGTCGGCGGGTACCCGGTACTGCTCACGCGTCTTGTGGTAGGTCTCCGTGAGCTGCTTCATGACTTCGGCGTAGGCCGGATCCTGGGAGACATTCTTCATCTGGGCCGGGTCCTTCTCGTTGTCAATCAGGAGCCATTCGTTTTCAGGCTTGCGCACTCCCGTGCGGCGCTCCTCACCCGTGGGGGTCCAGATGCGGGCGAAGGTGTAGCGCTGGGTGCGCAGGCCGTCGTGTCGCGGGGCATTGTGTTCACCCGGCTGCTCATAGAAGGCATAGTAGAGCGGGCGGTCGCGGAACTTTGGTGCATCTCCGGTTTTGAACAGCGGCGTGAGGGACACGCCTTCCATCGTGCGGGTGTTTTCCGGGGTGTCGGCCTTGGCTACTTCCAGCAGGGTGGGCGCGTAGTCGATGTTCTGCACCATGGCCTGGCTGCGGACGCCGGCGGGAATGGTGCCTTTCCAGCGCATGATGAGCGGCATACGCATGGATTCTTCGAAAATCCAGCGCTTGTCGTACAAACCGTGCTCGCCCAGGTAGAAGCTCTGGTCACCCACATAGATGACGAGCGTATTCTGCGAGAGTCCGGCGTTATCCAGATAATCCAGCAGGGAGGAGATGGATTCATCCAGCGAGAGGATGCAGCCCAGGTAATCCTCCATATACCAGCGCCAGCGCTGTTCGGTCATATCGCGCTGCGTCTTGTATTTGCCGGCGCGGAAAGCAGCCACGAACTCATCGGTGCGGGTATTGAAGTGGTTGCGGTATACACTCTGCAGACCGGGTTCAATCCAGTCCATGCCCCAGCCCAGATTCGTTCTGGGGGCAAACTTCGGCTCGTGCTTCTCGATGTCGAAGTCTGCCGGAATCTGCCCGGCAAACTCGCCGTTCTTGATTCTGTTGCGCAGCTGCCCCTTGGGGATGATTTCCTTCATCACATCGAAGGGGATTCTGTCTGCCACCAGGTGTACGTCGTTCCAGTTGCAGAGGTTCCAGCCTATGCTCTGAGCATTATGGCTCAGGAATTCCGGGCGGTTGCTCCAGTCATCGTGCAGGGTGGCGGGCGGGGTCATCTTGGCCACCTGCTTCTTGATGATATCCAGGTGGCGCACTGCCGGCAGCCAGTTGCGGTGCGGTGCCTTGTGGCCCACAACAAGGGCGAATGGCTTGCTGCGGTCGCGGCTTTCCATCCACGTGATGGCCATGTTCGTGACCACATCGGTCACATAGCCGCGCATGCGGTTGCTGCGCGTTGAGTTGTTGGGGCCTGCGGAGAGGAAGGTCGAGTTCAGGTAGTCGCCCTGGCTGGGGAATACCTGCCACGAATCAAACCCGGTCGGGCGGGAGATAAGGTGCCATTTTCCCACGATGCCGGTCTGGTAGCCTGCTTTCTGCAGCATTTTCGGGTAGGTGGGCTGGTCGCCGTTGAAGGCGGGCCCACCGTAGTTGTACAGGAACCCGTTGTTGTGGGAGTGGCGCCCTGTGAGCA
>SUVL01000038.1:11133-21391 GCA_015062005.1 Akkermansiaceae bacterium | reverse complement strand
TTCTAAAGGATCACCTAAAGTGCTAATCCTTTCTAATTTAAACTCCTCATCAAAGAACCCGGAAAATTGCATAACCCTATTATACCATGCAGTTTAGATGAAATAAAGAGTTTTTAGAGGTTCCCAATTTGAAAGTTCCCTGCGGCTTTGCCGCAGCCGTTTAAAATGGCGGGCCGGAGGCCCGCGGAACTTCTTCAATTGTCAATAGTCACTCGTCAATTGTCAATTCTGTTAAATTCCGATTTGTTGATTAGTTTTGAGTTAATAGAGGTTCCCGATCGTCAATCGTAGATGCATAAGAAATCCGTAATATCTGCTTGACGTATGACAAGCGTGACGATATGATGCACACAACTCCATTTTTTCCATTTCAACATGAATCATAAAACATCCATTCTGACCGCGTTGCTGCTGAGCGGGGTACTGAGTGCCGCAGCTCAACAACCCACAACGGCAGTGCCGGTGCAGCCCCAGCCGGCAGCAAAGCCAGCTGCGCCGACATATGCCCTGACCACCAGCAAGGACTGGCAGAACCCCGCCGCCCTGCGTGACTCCCTGGGTAAAAAAATCCAGGCCCGGTTGAAGGGCACGGATGAAGCCTCCATCAAAGCCTTCCTGAAGAGCGAATACAACCGACTGCTGCTGGCGAACTGGCAGCTGGCGAATGCGGAAATACTTTCTGAAAAGGCCTGCGAAATCTACACGGACAGTATCGCAAACCGCATCACGTCCCGCAAGAAGAACCTGGAAAACCTGGAGAAAGAGCTCCACGGACTGGGAGAAAATGCACAGGCCTCCACGCAGTACAAGATAGACAAACTGCGCGGTGAAATCGCAGAGCTGGAAGCCGAGCTCAAGCAACCAGTCCGCCTGGCGGATGTGGTGAAGCGCCCGCGAGCCTCGCGGCTCATCACCCTCATGGCCAATGACCTGGGCTGGATTGGAGATGTGGTATACAGCGGCGAGTGCATCATGCCGGGGCGCATGCTCAACATGTTGGCCAACATGATGGAACGCTACACCCGCATGCTGCCGGATGAACGCATGCCGCGCGATATCGCCACCGCCACGGCGCTGGAGTTCGCCCGTTTTGAATGGACGGTGGACGCCGCCTGCAAACGCGCCGAATACTTTGTGCGCAACTGGCGCCAGAACCGCCTGCACAAGGTGTTTGATACTCTGCCGTTCTGGCAGCGGCGCGTGGTCTGCGGCTGGAAGGGCGACCACTCCTCGGGCACCCCGGAAAGCTTCGAATGGGCTCTCTACAACGTGAACCTGCCGGATGAGCGCTACACCGGCTGCTGCTGGCGCTGCGGCTACGTGCTCAACAATGTATACGGCGACAGCGTCCACGGAAGTGCGTATTACGATGCCTTTGAGGGGCTCTACATCGGCCAGCACCACAAGTTCACCCTGGAAGTAGGTGGCGTATGCGGCAGTTTGTCGCACTTCGGTGCCTCGGCAGCATGTGCCAACGGGGTGCCCGGTCTCACGATGGGCGAGCCCGGCCACTGCGCCTACGTGGTGCTGGTGGACGGCAAGTGGACCCCGGCCTACTCAGTGGACTGGCAGCGCGGGCTGCACTGGCGCCCGTGGATGGATAACTACAACTACTCCTCCCTGCACCTGACCACCGACCTGCTCTCCAACGCGCAGAAGCAGGCCACCCGCCTTTCCAATGCCTGCCGGGTTCTCGCCAAGATGGCAGAGCTGAAAGACGACACCAAGCTGGCTCACCAGCTGTACCTGCGGGCAGAAGCGGCCCAGCCGCTTAATTACCCGGCCTACCGCGAGCATGCCGCATTCCTGAAGGCTTACATGCCGAAGAACCAGCAGGCCTGGCTGGAGCTGAATGCCAGCATCTGTGACAACATGGTGCCGGTGTATCCCGAATGCGCCTCCACCCTGGTGCGCAGCTTCGTATACGACAACCTGGTTCAGAGCGGAGCAACGGCAGAAACGCAGGAAAGCGCGTTCTCCTGCTTCTGGCAGAAAATCAGGGCCAAGGGGCCGGAGCGCTGGAAGATTCAGGAACTGGCCGAAAAACAGATAGCCGTGCTGAACAGCTCCCGCAAAAACGCCGCCACCGAGAACACCTGCCGGGTGTTCCGCAGCCTCATTAACGGCACCATTTCCAATGAGGAATATACTTCCTTCGCACTGGAATGCGGCAACAAACTCCTTGAGAAGCTGGATGACGAAGGTAAATCCCGCATCCTCTCCATCATGACTGAGGCTATCACCGCCGGCGAGGGCCTGAGCCCCGAAACCCGCACCAAGGCCCTGGCCAATGCAGTGCTCACCACGGAGGCTCTGCGAGATGCCGGCGCCTTCCAGGCCGTGAGCAGGATGATTCCCGCCGAATCTGCCCACCAGAACCGCCCCATCGGCGATTTCGAGGCATTCCCCGGCAAACTAGTTTCTGAAGGTGGTGTCATCTTCGCTTCCTCCACCAGCCAGTGGGACTGGCCCGCCACGCATGCCAATGTGCTCACGAAGCTGGGCGGCCAGATTCACACCAAGCGCGACAAAAACCCGTGGGTTGCGGTGAAGCTGCCCAAGCACGCCACCATCAGCGGTGTGGTGCTGGCAGCCCACCCAAGCCGGGCTAATTGGTACCGTCTCAACGGCCTGCAGGTTCAGATCTCGGAAACCGGCAAGGATGATGACTGGCACAACGCAGGCCAGCTCACGGGCAAGTGCACGCAGCGTCTCATCCGCATCGACCTCACAGCCGAGCAGCCCAAGGCCCTGTATGTGCGCGTCATCCGCCCGGATTCGCAGGAAGTATTCCATCTGGATGGGCTCTACGTATTCGGCACCCCCGCCGCCTGATTCACTACTCACTTTCAGCAACACAATGAAACTTGCATTTTCCTTACTGATGTGCCTGGCAGCGGCAGCACCCCTGCTCCCCGCGCAGGCTGCCACCAAGGTGTCCACCTACGAGCAGGCCCAGGCCAGTCTGAATGATGAAGGCTACCTGCTCTTCATCTACGGCCAGGGCTGGGACAAGCGTTCGAAAGAGCTCACCACCGCCCTGTACAACAGCCCCGCCATCGCGAAGGCGGCGGGCGGCTCCGTCATGATGCTCGTGCCCCTGCCCGAAAGCATGGACGAAGCGCAGAAGGCAGAGTTCGACAAGGTGATGGGCAAGCTCCAGCTGCCGCACGTACACAGTAAGCACTCATTCCCCGCCGTTGTTTTGTACGACAAGACGGGCAGGCAGTACTCCATCATCTGCGGTCCGGCCATGGTCCAGCCGGACCCGGAGCGCATCGCCTTCACCATCTCCCGCCGCAAAGCCGGGCTGGTGAAGCAGCTCGGGCTCATGGCCCAGGCGGACAAGGCCCAGGGCGAAGAACGCGCCCGCCTCCTGCTGCAGGCCTGCCGGGTTGATAACCTGGAGCGCCCTGACCGCGTGAAGGACCTCATCAAACAGGCGGACCCGGAGGACAAGGCAGGCTGTCTCGCCGCGCTGAACTTCCACAACAACCCCGTGGGCGACGCCGCTAAGGACATGCCCCTGGCCGAACTGCTCACCGAGATGGACAAGGCCATCGCCAACCCGCTGCACACTGTGCAGCAGAAGCAGAACGCCTGCGCCTTCACCATCGGCTCCATCCGCCGCCGCGCCGGAGCCGGCGGTTCCGACCTCATCCGCAAATATGCCCTGCTCATGAAGAACCTTGACCCGGATTCCGTGCTGGGCCGCAGCGCCGATGTCGTGCTGCGCGACTGGACCCAGGGGCTGCAATACGTGCGCGGCTGGTCAATGGAGACCCTGCCCCTCGCCAACATGCCCACGGAGCTCCAAGGCCGCCTGCCCATCGGCCCGGCAGGCACCTACAAGCTGCATTTCAAACCCACCGGCGGCAACAAAGCCATCATCACCCGCGTGGCTCTGTATGACGGCGATACCCTCCTCTCCGAAGATGTGCGCACCACCGAAATTGCCGACAACGGCCAGGACCACTTCTACACCATGACCGCCCCGGCAGAGGTGAAGAAGCCCCGCGTGCTCATCACCTTCGGCAACGAGGAAAATAACCGCAACACCCGCGGCCAGTTCAACATCACCAAGGATTGATTCCCCTCTCTCATAAACCAATTCAAACCGCGCACCGGGAACCTCTCCCGATGCGCGGCTCTTTTAGTATGCAATGACGTTATTGGCTTGAGACTTATTTACCCAGTGCGGCGGACCAGGTCTCGGCCTTGAAGCCCGGGATTACCTTGCCATCCGCCGTCACCAGAATGGGGCGCTTCACCAGCAGGCCATCCGTGGCCAGCAGGGCCAGCTGCTCCTCTTCGCTCATCTCCTTGAGCTTCGCGGAGAGGTTCATCTCCCGGTACTTCACCCCGCAGGTGTTGAAAAACTTCTTCAGCGGCAGCCCGCTGGCCTGCCACCAGCTGCGCAGCTCCTCTGCCGTGGGCTGCTGCTCCGCTATGTGGCGGTCCGCAAACTCCACCCCCTGCCCCGCCAGCCAGCTCTTCGCCTTCTTGCATGTCGTGCACTTCGGATATTCGATGAATGTCGTGTTCATGAGCACACTTTAGAATAATTCTAACGTAAATGCAAGCAAAAAAGTAGGAATTGACATTTTTTTCTCATGCGCCCTAGCGTTTGAGGAAAATACTCGGTAAATTGATGTTTGACGCTGTCGGAGCACGGGACTTTAGTCCCGAAATCACGGTGCACATAATCGGGACTGAAGTCCCGTGCCTCGACAAAGTTTCCCCACAAATTCCCATTTATCGGGCTGGCGCATAAATTTTTTTGAAAAAAGTGGCAAACGGGATGATATTTTCCTTGCCAGATGGGAAAAGGTGTGTATAATCCCTGCACCATGACCCGCAAAGGTGGTATCAACAAGACACGTAAGGCAGTGGCCAAGCGTTTCAAGGTGACCGGCACGGGCAAGGTTCTGCGTCGCAAGCAGGGTAAGCGTCACATCCTCCAGAAGAAGTCCAGCAAGCGCAAGCGCGCTCTGGGCCGTCCCGCTCTGGTGGACGCCACCCAGGTTTGGGCCGTCAAGCAGAACATGCCCTTCGCTTAAGCCGAGGAACATGGCGCCACAAGCCAAGCACCCGTCCGCATATCGGGCGGCCTTCGTGCAGCCTTCCCCGCGACACACTGCCGGGGATCGAACAGGCGAGACTGCAAGGAGGTGAGGAAGAACAGTCTGTTCAACGCATATAGATAAAAAAGAACTATGGCACGTGCTACAAATGGGCCGGCATCCCGCGCCCGCCGCAAGCGCATCCTGCTTCGCGCCAAGGGCTTCCGCGGTTTCCGCAGCAAGCTCTTCCGCTACGCCAAGGATGCCGTTTACAAAGCATGGCAGTATGAGTACCGCGACCGTAAGAAGCGTAAGGGTCAGTTCCGTCGCCTCTGGACCGCTCGTATCTCCGCCGCCGTGCGTCCCCTCGGTCTGACCTACTCCCGTTTCATGGAGGGTCTCAAGGCCGCCAACATCGATCTGGACCGCAAGTCCCTGTCCGAGCTGGCCATCGCCAACCCGGAGGCTTTCAAGGCTGTGTTCGAGCAGGCCAAGAAGGCAATCGAGGCTAAAGAGGGTGCCACTCTCAAGGCGTAAACGAAAAGCCCGGTAAAACTAAATAAACATTCCTTAACCCCGGCTGGTGTTGGTACTCCCACCCAGCCGGGTTTATCTTTACCCCGCGCCCCACGTCCGCGAGCCCCGGCTCGCGGATATCGTTCAGCCGCCCCGCAGCTGAATATCGTCCATGCGCAGCATGGATATCGTCCGGCGCAGCCGGATATCGTTTCCCATAGAGCACAACCTGCCCACCAAGCGACAGTTGGGAAATCCAGCCACCATTCCCATCGTGAAAAGTGAAAAGTGAAAGGTGAAAACAGGCGCTCCGCGCCTGTGAGATGGTTTTCCCGCGAGCCCCGGCTCGCGGATATCGTTTTCCTATAGAGCAGCCATCCCCCCTCCCAAAAAAGGAGCAAAAAAAGCGTGCATGGAAACCACCGCTCCATGCACGCTTCAGTTTTAAGTTAAATCAATTACTTCTTCTTGCGGCAGCAGCCCTTCTTTTTGGGGGCAGCGGCGCAATCGGCCTTGGGAGCCAGGGTGCGGTTCATCTGCTTCCAGCTCCAGTCCCAGCGGCCCAGGGAGGTGAAGCAGGCGGTGAGCAGGTTCACGCTGGCCTCGATATCTACCTTGTGAGCCATTTCGATGCTCTGGTGCACGTTGCGCACGGGGATGGAGATAGCACCGGTGACGGCACCGCCGGCGGTGAACTTCTGCATGGCGCCGGCATCTGTGCCGCCGGCAGCCAGGAGCTCCAGCTGGTAGGGGAAGCCGCCTTCCTCGCAGAGGGCGGTCATGAACTTCACCATGCGCGGGTCGGTGATGAGGGTACCGTCGTACACCTTCACCGCCGTACCCTTGCCCAGCACCGTGCACTTATCGTGGGCGCCGCTGCCGGGGGTATCGAATGCGATGGTCACATCCAGCGCAAAAGCGAAATCGGGGTTGATGGCGAGGGTGGCGGCATGGGCGCCGCGCAGACCCACTTCCTCCTGCACCGTGAACACGGCGTACAGGTCGTACTCCGGCAGCTCGCCGGCAGCCTTGATGGCGCGCACTGCCTCAATCAGCATGTAGCAGCCGCCGCGGTTGTCGATGCTCTTCACATTCAGGCAGTCGCCCATTTCCACCAGGTCGCCGATGCGGGTGATGGAATCGCCGATGGAAACGTACTTCTCCACCTCTTCCTTGCTCATGCCGAGGTCCACCACGTAATCGGTCACCTGGGGCATCTTGGTGCGTTCCTCAGGGCTCATCACGTGGATGGGCTTCACGCCCATGCAGCCGGGCAGGTCCCTGGTGCCATGCACCACCACGCGCTGGGCGGTGAGGGTCTTCGGGTCGAAACCACCCAGAGGCAGAATGCGGATGAAACCGTTGTCGTCGATGTGGCGCACAATGAAGCCGATTTCGTCCATGTGGGCGGCGCACATGATGCGCTTCTCCGGGCTGCGGCCCTTGATGAGAGCCACCACGTTGCCCACGTTATCCACCTTGATTTCATCAGCCAGCGGGGTCATCTCCTTGATGACCAGCTCGCGGATGCCATACTCAAAACCGGGAGCGCCGGTTGCCTCGCAGAGGTCTTTGAAGAGCTGGATGTTCATGGCGCCTACTTTACTCCTTTCCACCCCATTTGACAAGGGCAGACTAACTTTCTGACACCATTTTCCGTGCCCGCGCACGCGAAACACCTTGCAATGAGGGGCCAATGTGCTATGATACAGGCATGAACCGCCT
This sequence comes from Akkermansiaceae bacterium, assembly GCA_015062005.1. Classification (GTDB taxonomy): domain Bacteria; phylum Verrucomicrobiota; class Verrucomicrobiia; order Verrucomicrobiales; family Akkermansiaceae; genus Akkermansia. The sequence continues at coordinate 14,087 of SUVL01000038.1, read as the reverse complement.
GCCGATTCCGCAATATGTGATGGCGCTGGCCCATGTGGCCGCCCTGCGCTCCGAAGACCCCTACCGCAAGGTGGGAGCCGCCGCGCTGGATAAGGATAACCGAGTCATCGGCACGGCCTACAACGGGCTGTTCCCGGGATTCGATGCGCCGGAGGGGTTCTGGGCCTCGCGCGATGAGCGGCAGAAGTACATGCTGCATGCGGAAATCAACCTGTGCAGCCTGTTCAAGCGGGGTGAGGCCCGCATCGTGGCCTGCACCACCATGCCCTGCACCTCGTGCATGCAGGCGCTCTGCGCCCACGGCGTGAAAAAGATTTACTACGGCGAGGACTACGCTGCCTCCCAGGCTCCGGCCATTGCGGCCATGTACGGGGTGGAGCTCATCAAGGTGGAAGATTACCCGCTCTCCCACCGTTTCCCGCTGGTGGCGCCGAAAGCGGAGGAACCCGCCTGCACCTGCTGCGCGGAAGCCCCCGGGCTGAGTCCGGAAGAGCGCGCCAAAGGCTGCCTCATGGGGCTGATGTGCGGCGATGCCCTGGGCGCCCCGGTGGAGTTCCACAGCCCCAGCGATGTGTGCAGCCTCTACCCGGGCGGCATCACCACCATGGTGAGCGGCTGGGGTGCCACCGATACCCGGCAGGCTGGCGAAATCACCGATGATTCCGAAATGGCCATCGCCCTGCTCCGCAGCCTGCTCAACGAAAACGGCTTCAACGCCATGGCCACCCGCGCCCAATATATCGACTGGCTTTCCACCGACCCCGATGACGTGGGCGTGACCACCCGCGCCGGGCTCAACGGGCGCTACAATGCCGATTCGCAGGCCAACGGTGCCCTCATGCGCGTGGCGCCCCTTGCACTGTACGCCACGCTGCACCCGGAGTGGGACTGGCAGACCGCCGCAGTAAAGGAATGCAGAATAACCCACATTCACCCGCGCTGTGCCCATGCCAATATCATCTTTGTAGAATCCCTCATCCTGGCCCTGCAGGGCTACACCCCGCAGCAAATTCACACCACCGCCTGCAACCGAGCCCAGGAACTGGATGACATGGCGCTGCTCAGCCGCCTGCGCGCCGCTGAAACCGAGGAACCCGAGTACTACCCCCAGGCCGGCTGGGTGGAAATTGCCTTCCAGTGCGCCTATTACTGGCTGCTGCACGCCACGGATTTCCCCTCTGCCCTGTGCAGCGTGGTGAACAAGCTGGGCGACCCGGACACGAACGGCGCCATCACCGGCGCCCTGCTCGGCGCGGTTTTCGGCCAGTGCGGTATTCCCCACGAATGGCAGGAAGACGTGCTCAACTGCCGCTGCGAGCGCCCCACCCGCTACCGCGCCGCCCGCGGCATGGAAATGCTGGAAGAACTCTTTGAACAGGCCCGATGAGTGCTCCCCTGCTCCAGGTTCGCGACCTCACGGTGGAGTTCCACTCCCGCGCCGGGGTGAACTACGCCGTAAACGGTGTCTCCTTTGACCTGCACGCGGGCGAAACGCTCGGCATCGTGGGCGAGTCCGGCTCCGGCAAATCAGTGACCTGCTCCACCCTCATGGGGCTGCTGCCCAGCCCCCCCGCGCGCATCGGCAAAGAATCCCGCGCGTGGTTCGAAGGCATCGACCTGCTGCACGCACCGGAAAAAGTGCATGCCGGTCTGCGCGGGCGGCGCATCTCCATGATTTTCCAGGACCCCATGACCTGCCTGAACCCCTGCATGTGCATCGGCGACCAGGTGGCCGAGCCTCTTGTGCTGCACCAGGGGCTCAGCTGGAAAGAAGCCCGCCGCCTCGCTGTGGAGGAACTCGCCCGCACCGGCATCCCCGACCCGGAAAAGCGCGCCCTGGCCTACCCGCACGAGTTCTCCGGCGGCATGCGCCAGCGCGTCATGATAGCCATGGCCCTCATCACCCGCCCGCAGGTGCTCATAGCGGATGAACCCACCACCGCGCTCGATGTAACCGTGCAGAAACAGGTGCTCGACCTCCTCCGCGCCCGCCAGCAGGAACTCGGCACCGCCATCATCCTCATCACCCACGACCTCGGCGTGGTGCGCCAATATGCCCACCGCATCCAGGTCATGTATGCCGGCAGCATCGTGGAAAGCGCCGCGGCCGAAGAACTCATCCGCCACCCGCAGCACGCCTACACGCGCGCCCTCATGGCCTCCATCCCCAGCGCGGCGGGCAAAGGCACCCGCCTGCAGACCATCCCCGGCCTGCCCCCCACCCTGCGCGAACCCGTCACCGGCTGCGCCTTCCGCCCCCGCAACACCCTGGGCAACCCAGCCCTCTGCCTCACCGACCGCATCCCCGAGCTCGTGGAAATCTCCCCCGGCCACTGGGTAAGGAATTGCCCCGGTTGCGTGACGTCCTGACCGCAGGCCAGGATATCGTCTGCCCCGCAGGGGCAGATATCGTCCGCGCGAAGCGTGGATATCGTCCCGGGCGTAGCCCGGGATATCGTTTCCTGTTTTGCTTTGGCTTATTGTTTCCCAAGGGGTGGGAGAATATTTGCTATTGATTCACAGGAAACGATATCCAGCCTCCTGCGGAGGCTGGACGATATCCGGCTTGCGCCGGACGATATCTTGCCTGCGGCAAGACGATATCCTCCCGTTGGTCGGACCTCAGGGGCAGAAGCCCCGCGCCCCGACAATTTCCGCAGCAACATAGCGGAAAAATCCGCAGCAGCACTGCGGATTTTTCCGATTGCTTCACAAACGTTTCTCCACTAACCTCTTACAAACGGAACATTTTCAGCATTTCATCCAAAATGCCCTATTTTCGCGACAATTCGCGTTGGTTTTCGAACAAGAATGCCGGTGATATCCACCCGTTGGTCGGACGTAAAACATATTGGGTGTTCTACGCGCAATGCCTCTGTTGATACGAGCGGGAATGCATCCTCTCCCAATGATGGAGAAATGATTTTTCCCCGCTCCTCTGGTAACGATATCCT
>SUVL01000038.1:0-11123 GCA_015062005.1 Akkermansiaceae bacterium | reverse complement strand
CCCGTTGGTCGGACGTAAAACATATTGGGTGTTCTACGCGCAATGCCTCTGTTGATACGAGCGGGAATGCATCCTCTCCCAATGATGGAGAAATGATTTTTCCCCGCTCCTCTGGTAACGATATCCTCGCTGCGCTCGGACGATATCTTGCCTGCGGCAAGACGATATCGGCACCTTGTGCCGACGATATCCTCCCGTTGGTCGGACGTAAAACATATTGGGTGTTCTACGCGCAATGCCTCTGTTGATACGAGCGGGAATGCATCCTCTCCCAATGATGGAGAAATGATTTTTCCCCGCTCCTCTGGTAACGATATCCTCGCTACGCTCGGACGATATCTTGCCTGCGGCAAGACGATATCGGCACCTTGTGCCGACGATATCCTCCCGTTGGTCGGACGTAAAACAAATAGCACTAACTCCTTGTCCCACGTGCAGCGTGGAGCTACAATCCCTGGCTATGAACCACAAGCTCACCACTGCTGCCGGGGCACCGGTGGCCGATAACAACCGCTCGCTCACGGCGGGGCCGCGCGGGCCCATGCTCATGCAGGATACCTGGCTTTTCGAAAAGCTCAGCCACCTGAACCGCGAGGTCATCCCGGAGCGCCGCATGCATGCCAAGGGATTCGGCGCGTTCGGCGTGTTCCGCGTCACGAATGATATCACCCGCTATACCTGCGCGGATTTATTCTCCTCCGTCGGGAAGGAGACGGAGGTCTTTGTGCGCTTCTCCACCGTGGCAGGCGAGCGTGGCGCGGCAGATGCGGAGCGCGATATCCGAGGTTTTGCCGTCAAGTTCTACACGCAGCAGGGCAACTGGGACCTGGTAGGCAACAACACGCCCGTCTTCTTCCTGCGCGACCCGCGCAAATTTGCCGACCTGAACCACGCCATCAAGCGCCACCCCGCCAGCGGCCTGCACAGCGCCGCCGCCAACTGGGATTTCTGGACCTCCCTGCCCGAGGCCTTCCACCAGGTCACCATCGTGATGAGTGAGCGCGGCATCCCGGACGGTTTCCGCCACATGCACGGCTTCGGCAGCCACACCTTCTCGCTCATCAATGCGCAAAGCGAGCGCATCTGGTGCAAGTTCCACTGGGTGTGCCAGCAGGGCATCCGCAACCTGACGGATGCGCAGGCAGCCGCCCTCATTGCCGCCGACCGCGACAGCGCCGGCTCCGACCTCTACCGGGCCATCGCGCAGGGGCGCTTCCCGAAATGGAAACTCTGCATCCAGGTGATGACGGATGCGGAGGCAGCCGCCTTCCCCTTCAATCCCTTTGACCTGACCAAGGTGTGGCCGCACGGGGATTTCCCGCTCATCGAGGTGGGCGAGATGGTGCTCAACCGCAACCCGCAGAACTACTTTGCGGAGGTGGAACAGGCCGCATTCAACCCTGCGCAGGTGGTGCCGGGCATCGGCTTCTCGCCGGATAAGATGCTACAGGGGCGCCTCTTTGCCTATGGCGATGCGCAGCGCTACCGCCTGGGGGTGAACCACCACCTCATCCCCGTGAACCGCCCGCGCTGTCCCTTCCACAGCTTCCACCGCGATGGCCAGATGCGCACGGATGGCAACCTGGGCGATACCCTCACCTACGAACCGAATAGCTACCACGAGTGGCAGGAGCAGCCGCAGTTCATGGAGCCACCCCAGCATATCTGCGGCGACTCCGGTCACTGGGACTATGCCAATGACGATGATGACTACTTCGCCCAGCCCCGCGCCCTGTTCCTGCTCATGAATGCAGCGCAGCGCCAGGCACTCTTCGACAACACCGCCCGAGCTATGGCCGACGTGCCGGAATTCATCCGCCAGCGCCACCTGGAGCACTGCTTCCGCTGCCACAGGGAGTATGGCGAGGGTGTGGCCGCGGCCTTTGCTGCAACGTCCTGACCGCAGGTCAGGATATCGTCTGCACCGTCAGGGGCAGATATCGTCCATGCGCAGCATGGATATCGTCCCGGGCAAAGCCCGGGATATCGTTTCCGGTTTGCTTTGGCTTATTGTTTCCCAATGATTGGGAGATTATTTGCCATTGATTCACGGAAAACGATATCCAGCCTCCTGCGGAGGCTGGACGGCCCAGTCCTGACCGCAGGTCAGGATATCGTCTGCCCCGTCAGGGGCAGATATCGTCCAATCCGCAGGATTGGATATCGTCCCGGGCAAAGCCCGGGATATCGTTTCCTATTTTGCTATGGCTTATTGTTTCCCTATGGTTGGGAGAATATTTGCTATTGATTCACAGGAAAACGATATCCAGCCTCCTGCGGAGGCTGGACGGCCCAGTCCTGACCGCAGGTCAGGATATCGTCTGCCCCGCCAGGGGCAGATATCGTCCATGCGCAGCATGGATATCGTCCGGCGCAGCCGGATATCGTTTCCTATTTTGCTATGGCTTATTGTTTCCCTATGGTTGGGAGAATGTTGACTTTTGCTCTTATGGAAAACGATATCCAGCCTCCTGCGGAGGCTGGACGATATCCGGCTTGCGCCGGACGATATCTTGCCTGCGGCAAGACGATATCCTCGCTGCGCTCGGACCTCAGGGCTCAACCCACCTTCCGTGGTCCTTAATCAACTGCACGAGGTGCTGCACGGCTTCCTCCTGCGGGATGTTCATGACCACGGGGGTGTGGCCCACATAGAGGTTAATCTTGTTCGGGGCGCCGCCCACGTAGCCGAAGTCGGCATCACTCATTTCGCCAGGGCCGTTCACGATGCAGCCCATGATGGCAATCTTCACGCCTTTCAGGTGACCGGTGGCCTCGCGGATGCGGGCGGCTGCTTCCTGGATATTGTAGTGCGTGCGGCCGCAGGACGGGCAGGAAACGTACTCGGTCTTGCTCAGGCGCACACCGGCGGCCTGCAGGATGTTGAAGCCCAGGCGGGCGGCTTTGTCGGGGTCGGTCTCGCGGCGCACAAGCACGGCATTGCCGATGCCGTCGCAAAGCAGCGCACCGGCATTCACACCGCCGGCCATGGGGGCTGAGAGGGAATCCAGACCGTTGCAGAGGGTATCCTTGAGCAGAATGCTGTGGCGGGTCGGGATGACGGCGGCCAGCAGACGGAAGGCCTGCACCACCGGCATATCAATACCATCCTTCACCGTAACCAGCGTGGCAGGAGCCTCGGCCAGGGCGGCGGTGGCGGCGACATCGCGCGGGTCGAGCTCCACCGGGGCGCAGTCCTCATACGAGATTTCCGGCATAAAGTCCTTCATCACGGCGGGATCAAGCGCCTTGCAGGCGGCTTCCGGCAGCACCACACGCACAGGTTCATTCCAGCCCAAGCTCACACCGCCGCGGGTGATGAGCTCAGCCTTGCGCTTGTTGAATTCAAAGGGATTAAAAGCATCCGGTGCCTCCACAGCCAGCGTAGCGGCGGGCAGCACCACACCGGGCTGATAGGGAGCCGCCAGCTCAAAACCAGGGGCAATCTCGTACACCGGGTCCTCGGTCAGGGAGACGCGCAGGGTATCGCCAATGCCATCGGCCAGCAGGGAGCCCACGCCGGTAGCACTCTTGATGCGGGCATCCTCGCCCTCGCCGGCCTCGGTCACGCCCAGGTGGATGGGGTAGTTCCAGTCGAGTCCCTCCTCGGCCAGGCGCTTCACCAGCAGGCGGTATGCCTGAATCATCACCTTCACGTTGGAAGACTTCATGGAGAAGACCAGCTGGTGGTAATCCAGCTCGCGGGCAATGCGGGCAAACTCCAGCGCGCTTTCCACCATGCCATCGGGCGTGTCGCCGTAGCGATTCAGGATGCGGTCAGAAAGCGAGCCGTGGTTGGCGCCCAGGCGCATGGCGCGGCCATGTTCCTTGCAGAAAAGCACGAGCGGCGTGAAGGCCGTGCGGATTTTCTCGATTTCCTCCTCGTACTCGTAATCCGTGTAATCACGCTCCACAAACTTCTTCTTATCCACAAAGTTGCCGGGATTCACGCGGATTTTCTCCACCCACTTGGCGGCCTCCATAGCGGCATCCGGCTTGAAGTGGATATCCGCCACCAGCGGCACGTTGCACCCGGCGGCGCGCAGCTCGCGGGAAATGTTCTCCAGATTGGCGGCATACACCTTGGTCTGCGCGGTCAGACGGATGATTTCGCAACCGGCCTCGGCCAGTGCCAGCGATTCGCGGACGCAGCCGGCGGTATCCAGCGTGTCACTGGTCAGCATGGACTGGATGCGGATGGGATTGGTACCACCAACTCCCACATTCCCCACCATCACCTCGCGGGTGAGGCGGCGCGTATACTGGTACAGACTCGGGCAATGAAGCGTGCTCATGCCCAGACTTTACTCCGAATGCTGGCGATTTTCAAGCCTGAAGCCGTTATTTTGCCGCTAAATCCGATTTTGTGCACACGTAAGACACTCACACGAGGATTTGAAGTTGACATTTTACCCGTTTAGATTTAACTTAACTTAAAGAACCCCGGAAACCTTTTCTGCATGAACAAGACTACTCGCCGTATCCTTCTGCTGCCGCTGGCCTGCTGCATGCTCAGTTCGTGTGTGTACTACACGCCCACCGTACCCGATATGCCCTATCAGGGAGCGGCGGGTCGCACTACCTACCCGGACACCTGGGTCACCACCCAGCCGGCCGGTATCCAGCAGGCCCCGATTCCGGATCCGGTAGCCAGCCAGCCGATTCCCCAATCGCCCGACGCCCCACTGGATCTGACCAGGCCCATCGTTCCCGGCACTCAGAGGACAGCCCCGATTCCGGCCCCCAAGCCGGTCACAAATACGCAGCCGAAGCCGACGGCTCCGGCTCTCACCCCCATTGTGACCAAACCAGCAGCTGCCGCCAAGCCCACCACGGCCGCCTCCTCTGCCACGGATATGAGCAAGATTACCAACACCGGCCCCATCCCGGTGGCCACCCGTGTGCCGGGCGACCCCACCCGCGTCTATAACCCGCTCAACCCCAGCAAGACCATCCGCGTAGTGGATAAGAACGGCAAACCCTACCCCAGCGGCAAGGAGCTGAAGGTGCGCGGCACCAATTTCCATTTCTACGTACCGTAATGCATGGCCGGCCTGCCCTTTAAATCCGTGTGCATCCTGGGCCCCGGCCTGCTCGGTGGCTCCATCGCCATGGCAGTGCAGCAGCACCTGCCCGGTTGCGAGCTCCGCATCTGGGCCCGCCGCCAGCAACCGCTCGATTTCGTGCGCGAACGCGGCATTACGCAACACACCTTCACCGACGCCCGCGAGGCCGCCAGGGGCGCCGGGCTCATCATCCTAGCCACTCCCATCGGCGCATTTGAGGAACTCTCCCGCTACATTCTCTCTGCGGTGTCAAAGGAGGCCATCATCACCGATATCGGCTCGGTGAAAGCCTATGTACACCGCACCACCGGCAGCATGCTCACCAACCGCGGCCGCTGCTTCATCGGCTCCCATCCCATGGCCGGTGCAGAAACCCAAGGCATTGAAAACGCCTATGCCGACCTCATCAAAGGAGCCACGGTGGCCCTCACCAACCCGCACGGTGCCCCTGAGGCCAGAGTGCAGCAGCTTGCCGCCTTCTGGGAAGCCCTGGGCACCAGCACCTATTTGATGGACCCGGTGAACCACGACCGCACCGTGGCCCGCATCTCCCACTGCCCGCACATTCTGGCCGCCCTCTGCGCCCGCGGCGCCACCCTCGGCCAGGAACCCATGGAAGACCTGCAGCGCCTCGCCGCCAGCGGCTTCCGCGATACCACCCGTGTCTGCTCCGGCGGCGCCAACATGTGGGCCGATATCCTCTGGGAAAACGATGTGGCCGTGCGCGCCGCCCTGCACGACTGCGTGAACGACCTGCACCACCTCATCGACCTCCTCGAAACCCAGGACAAAGAGGGCGTGCGCCAATGGCTCATCGCGGCCAAGAACGCCCGGGAAACGGTGCGGAAAAGCTGATTTCCCGGGCAAAAACAAGGCTCTGCCCGGCGGCACTTGCAGCCCGTTCGCTCCGCCCGGCGCAGCGCAATTTCCGCATCCGGGCTGAATCCCAATATCTTCCGGAATAAGACGCGAGGCGATAAAAGTTTGGATTTTTTTCGAAAAAAGGCTTTCCAAACGGGAACTTTTTGGTATAATGCGCGCGTCTGACCGCGGCAACTGCCGGAAAGGCCGGAGCCGGGGCAACCCAGACAAGCCCATACACATATGTCTGATTACACAACACGAGTGCTGGAACAGGTGCGCGCCAAGAACGCGCATGAACCCGAGTTCCTCCAGGCTGTACAGGAGGTTATTTCCACCATTGAACCTGTGCTTTCTGCCAATAAAAAGTACGAAGACAATTGCATCCTCGAGCGCATCGTTGAACCGGAGCGCACCATCATCTTCCGCGTCCCCTGGCAGGACGACGCCGGAAAAATCCACGTGAACCGCGGTTACCGCGTGCAGTTCAACAGCGCCATCGGCCCGTACAAGGGCGGCCTGCGCTTCCACCCCTCCGTGAACCTGGGTATCCTCAAGTTCCTCGGTTTCGAGCAGATTTTCAAGAACTCCCTCACCACCCTGCCCATGGGCGGTGGCAAGGGCGGCGCCGACTTTGACCCCAAGGGCAAGAGCGATGCCGAAGTCATGCGCTTCTGCCAGAGCTTCATGACCGAGCTCAGCCGTCACATCGGCGCGGATACCGACGTGCCCGCCGGCGATATCGGCGTGGGCGCCCGCGAAATCGGCTACTTCTACGGCCAGTACAAGCGCCTGCGCAACGAATTCACCGGCGTGCTCACCGGCAAGGCCCTGAACTGGGGCGGCTCCCTCATCCGCCCGGAAGCCACCGGCTACGGCACCGTCTACTTCGCCCAGAACATGCTCGCCACCCGCGGCGATGACCTGCAGGGCAAGGTATGCGTGGTCTCCGGCTCCGGCAACGTGGCCCAGTACCTCGTGCAGAAGCTCAACCAGCTGGGCGCCAAGGTGGTCACCATGTCCGACTCCAACGGCTACGTCTACGACCCCGAGGGCATCGATGCCGAGAAGCTCGCCTGGATTATGGAGCTCAAGAACGTGCGCCGCGGCCGCATCGCCGAATACGCCGCCGCCTTCAAGAGCGCCCAGTACTTCGAGGGCCAGCGCCCCTGGAGCGTGCCCTGCGACTGCGCCTTCCCCTGCGCCACGCAGAACGAAATCAACGGTGCCGAGGCTGCCACCCTCATCAAGAACGGCTGCATGCTCGTGGCCGAGGGTGCCAACATGCCCACCGACCTGGACGGTATCAATAACTACCTGGCCGCCAAGATTCTCTACGGCCCGGCCAAGGCTGCCAACGCCGGCGGCGTGGCCACCTCCGGTCTGGAAATGAGCCAGAACAGCATGCGCCTCAGCTGGTCCAGCGAGGAAGTGGATGCCAAGCTCTTCGCCATCATGAAGAACATCCACGAAAACGCCTACAACCACGCCCGCGAATACTGCAAGGACTGCACGGATTCCTTCACCAACTACGTGGCCGGTGCCAACATTGCCGGCTTCGTGAAGGTGGCCGATTCCATGATTGCCCAGGGCCTGGTATAAAAGCCGCATGATGATTGTTTAAACCGCCGCCGCAGCATACCCCCGCCCGTGGGGTACTGCGGCGGTGCTTTTTTCTGAAAAATTCAACTGTTTTCACCTTGCTATCGGCTGCATATGTGTTATTATGTATAATAATCATGCGTAACATGAACCGATTTCTTTCCATACTCCTGGCTCTGCTCCTGATGCTGGGCTTCAACGGCTGCCAGCAGCAGCTCGGCAGTGATGCACGCACCCCCAAGTACGTGTACCACGCAGGCTACACCCCCAAGAAACTCCGCAACGGCAAGGTGACCATCCCCTACAAAGCCCCCGCCCGAATCAAGCGGGCCATTGCCGCTGGCAACAAGATTGTGGGCAAGCCCTACCGCATGGGCGGCGGCCACAGCAAACACATAGACTCCGCCTATGACTGCTCCGGTTCCGTAGCCTTCGTGCTGCGCGAAGCCGGCATGCTCAAGAAAGGCGCCTACCCGTCCTCCCGCGACTTCCTGAAATGGGGGCACCCCGGCTTCGGTAAGTGGCTCACCTGCTACACCAAGCGCGGCCACGTGTTCCTGGTGATTGCCGGCATGCGCTTCGACACCACCGGCACCAGCCGCGGCGTAGGCCCCCGCTGGTACACCGAATCCCGCCCCTGCGGCGGCTTCTACGTGCGCCACATCCCGGGATTCTGATACAGGCCTTCCCCGACTACCCTGCACTGTTAACCAAGCACATTATCCTTAAAGATGAACGAACTGAACGAACTCAACCACGGCACCCAGCGTATTGACAGCATCATGCAATACTGGGGGCTGGATAATCACGACCTCGTAACCGTCTCCACCGAGCAGCTCACCCACAAGCAGGTGCAGAAAGCCCGCCAGGGCCGCGAGCTCACCCTCAAGATGATGCAGAAGGTCGCACGCGCCCTGAATGTCGCCATCTGGTACCGCCTGGATGACGAAGCCCGGGAAAGCTACTACGAGTACATCCACCGCGACCTCTTCACCTACGCCAAGGGCTTCGACCCCGACTGGCAGGACCCCAACCAACGTTGATTTACGATTCGGGATTTACGATTTACGAATTCCGCCATTTGCCCAATTCGCATCCACATGTCCCAGGAGTTCAAGAACCGGACTTTCCAGTTCAGTCTGCGCATCGTCAGGATAATCGAACAGATGCCGGCAAACACCCTGGGGGATGTATTCGGCAAACAATTGCTGCGTTGTGCGACCTCGGTAGGAGCAAATTACAGAGCCGCCAGCCGCGCTAAATCCAGCAAGGATTTCCTCAATAAAATGAAAATCTGCGAAGAGGAAATCGATGAAACTCTCTACTGGCTGGAGCTCATCACCCACAGCAACATTTTCCCGGAAGCAAAAATGGCTGAAATCCTGGCCGAAGCAAATGAGCTTTGCGCCATCATCACCGCCATCTGCAAAACCCAGGCCACCAACCTCCAAATTCGTAAATCGTAAATCCAAAATCGTAAATCAAAATGCCTTTGAGCGTCACAGAACTGGTCTGCCGCCTGAAACAGACCGTGGAGGTCAACGTGGGCGAGCAGTGCGTAGTGGGCGAAATAGGCTCCTGCAAAGCCGCCAGCAGCGGGCATATCTACTTCACCCTCAAGGATGCACACTGCCAGCTGCAATGCGCTCTGTATGCCTTCCGCGCGCGCAGCATGCGGCTGCGCCTGCGCGAGGGCATGCTGGTGGAGCTGCGCGGCAAAGCCACCGTGTGGGAAGGGCGCGGCTCGCTCCAGTTCATCGTGGATTCCGTGAAGGAAGCCGGCGTGGGCACCCTGCAGCAGCAGTTTGAAGCCCTGAAAGCCCGCCTGGCGGCAGAAGGGCTCTTCGATCCCGCACGCAAGCGCCCCATTCCCCGCTTTCCGCAGAGCGTGGCCCTGGTCACCAGCGCCACCGGCGCCGTCATCCAGGACATGCGCCACCGCCTGGAGCAGCGCGCCCCCTGGATTCGCACCTACCTCTACCCCGTGCAGGTCCAGGGCAAAGGCGCAGAACTGGGCATAGCCCGCGCGCTGGAGCAGCTCGGCAACCCCGCCCGCTACGGCATGCCGGCGGTCGACTACATCATCATCGCCCGCGGCGGCGGCAGCCTGGAAGACCTCTGGTGCTTCAACGAAGAAGTGCTGGCCCGCGCCATTGCAGCCTGCCCCGTGCCCGTAGTCTCCGCCGTAGGGCACGAAACAGATTTCACCATAGCCGACTTCGTGGCCGACCTGCGCGCCCCCACCCCCACAGCCGCCATCGAGCTCACCACCCCGGACGCCGCCGAGCTGCGCGCCTGGCTGGCCGGCACCGCCCTGCACCTGCGCCAGCAGCTCACCCGCAGCATACAGATGGCCCGCCTGCGGCTCAAAGTAGTGCAGCAAAGCCGCCTGGGCACCCCGCGGGAACTGCTCGTGCCCTACCAGCAGCGGCTCGATACCCTCACCGAGGAACTCCACACCGCCCTACACACCCGCCTGCAGCAGGAGCGCACCCGGCTGAACCTCTGCGCCGCGCGCCTCTCCGCCCCCAGCGTGCTCAGCCACATCCACCACGCAGCGGACCGCCTGATGCAGCGCAGACAGCTTCTGCTCACCACCCTGCACAACCGCCTGGGCACCCACCGCGCCCGCCTCGAAACCCTGGCTGCCAGGCTCAGCGCCGCCAGCCCCCAGAACGCGCTCGACCGCGGCTTTGCCCTCGTCAGCACCGCCGATGGCCGCCTCGCGCGCGATGCCGCCGCCCTCCACCCCGGGGATGAACTCCGCATCCGCCTCGCCAAGGGTGAAACCACCGCCACCGTCAACTAACCACCCCACACCCACCCACATGAAAAAAGCACTCCTGCTCCTCCTGCTCGCCCTGCCCGCCCTGGCGCAGAACTACTACGACCGCAACGGCTCCTACCAGGGTCGCGTGGAAAAGGACTCCAACGGCAACCTCCGTTTCTACGATCGCAGCGGCTCCTACCAGGGCCGCGCAGACAGGGACTCCAGCGGCAACCTCCGCTTCTATGACCGCAGCGGCTCCTACCAGGGCAGCCGCAGCAGCGATGGCCGTTTCTACGACCGCAACGGCTCCTACCAGGGCCGCGACGACAACGGCCGCTTCTACGACCGCTCCGGTTCCTACCAGGGACAGCAGCAAAACGGCCGTTTTTACGACAAAAACGGCTCCTACCGCGGCCGCAAACAATAAATTTGCGTTTTTCTTAAAAAAAGTCTTGCAATGCGCCTCACACTGGTGTATATTCCCCCCGCACCCAGTGCGAAACCAACTGATGCTCGGATGGCGGAATTGGTAGACGCGTTAGACTAAGGATCTAATGGGGAGACCCGTGGGGGTTCGAGTCCCCCTTCGAGCATACGAAAGGCCCGCAAGCAATGCTTGCGGGCCTTTCTGCGTCTCCTGATACACGGGCAAAGAAAAAGCCCCCGTTAACGGTGCGGCAACACCCGGGGGCTGATTCATAAACTGGCGCCATTCTTTCGACACTTAGGAAGCCAATTTAAGCCCCCTCTCTTGTGTGCATTTGGCGTGTGCTGTTTTTATATCATTCTATACCCTCTGATGTCAATCCATTTTTGGAGCGATT
>SUVL01000005.1 GCA_015062005.1 Akkermansiaceae bacterium | reverse complement strand
CCGCCGAGCTGGCCAACTTCCAGGAGATTGCTGCCAAGATTGCTGCCGTCACGGTCAACCTGACCCTCGAGGCCGGCGAGAATGGCAAGGTGTTCGGCGCCATCACCAACCAGCAGATTGCTGAGGGGCTGGCCGCTCAGGGTATCGAAATCGACCGCCACACCATTGAGCTGGAGAAGCCGCTCAAGAAGTCCGGCACCTACGAGGTGGCTGCCAAGCTGCACGCCCAGGTGACCGCCACTGTGAAGGTGGTGCTCGTGGTGAAGGGTGAGGTTGAGGCTCCCGCTGAGGAAGCTGCCGCCGAGGCCTGATTCAACGCCTGAAAGCCTGATATTTTTTTCAGCAACCGCACCGGTGAGAAATCCCGGTGCGGTTGTTTCATCTTTCACTCAGGTAGTTGATTGACTTCAGGGCTGAGCCGTGTTATACCGTTCTGCATGAATGCGCTGCTTGCCGATACTTCATACCTGGCCGGGTCTCCATATGGCCTGTGGGGCATCATCATGGTGGTGGTTCTGCTGGGCCTGGTGTGTTACAACGCCTGGGAGGATGATGCGGAGGCTCGCCGCCGTGGGTATTATGTGCTGGCGGCGGCACTGGTGCTGGGGGTGCTGATTCTGCTCACCCTGCACTTCTGGCAGGTGGAACCGGCGGAGCTCCTGCGCATTGTGTACCAGAAGCCCGGTTTCCTGCACCGGCATGCCAGGTACAATGTGCTGTTCTTCACGCTGCTGGGGTGGATAGCCGCCTCCTGGGGGCTCGGCAGCGCGGTGTACAAAGCCCTTCACCGCCGGCAGGATGAAGACGAGTAAGACGGTATGATTCCGCGGCTCGCTGCGCCATGGGAACTTACTCTGTTCCTTCATACGGCAGACACAAAGAGGGGCGACGGACTTTCGTCGGCCACCCCTCAGCTGTATCACCTTGAAAAAAACTTTGAAACGACTCCTTAGACGCGGATGGGCATGAGCACGTAGAGGAACTCATCGGCCACGCGCATGACGCCGGGGCTGGAGGTATCGATGAGGTCGATGCACACATCCTGGTCGCCCACGGACTTGAGCGGTGCCAGCACGTAGTCAGCGTTGAAGGAGATGGAAATCTCGCGTCCATCGTAGTCAATGGGCACTTCTTCATTGGCCTCGCCCATGTTGGCGCTGGACTGCACGGACATGACACCCGGGGTGAAGCGGAAGCTTACGGTGTTGGTCTTCTCGGAGGAGAGCAGGGACACGCGGCGCACGGCGCTCTGCAGCTCGGCGGCGGGGATGACCACGCGTTCGTTGTAGCGGCTGGGAATCACCTGGCGGTAGTTCGGGTAATTGCCGTCAATCAGCTTGGTGATGAGCAGGGTATCACCAAAATCGAAGGATGCCTGGTTGCTGGTTACGCGTACCATCACATCGCCGTTGTCGCCCAGCAGGCGGTGTGCCTCGGCCACGGCGCGGCTGGGGATATCAATGCACACGCTCTGGGATTCCGGGAACTCCAGTTCGCTTTCGAACAGCGCCAGACGGCGACCATCTGTAGCCACCAGGGTAAGCTTGCCGTCCTGGAAGCAGGTGTAGATGCCATTGAGCACATAGCGCGTGCCATCGTTGGAAATGGCAAACTCTGTGAAGGAGAACCCCTTGTTCAGCACGCCCTGCTGCACCTTGAACTCGCGGGCTTCCTTGAAGACGGGCAGACCGGGGAACTCATTGGCAGGCAGACCGTTCAGCTTGAACTGGGCGCGGTTGCAGCGGATGGTGGCCACAGTCCCGTTTACCTCGATGCTCACTTCGCCGTCGCGCAGTTCGCGGATGATGCTCTGCAGCTTCTTGGCGGGCAGGGTGATGGAACCGGGCTTTTCCACGATGCAGGGCACCTTGGTCAGAATGGTCAGCTCCATGCTGGTGGTGGTGAGAGACAGCTCACCGTTCGAGGCGTCCAGCAGCACGTTGGAAAGAATCGGCATGCTGGGGCGGGTGGATACCACGCCGGCCACTTTGTTAATGCCATCAAGCAGAACTTGTTTTGCGAGTGAGAATTTCATCGGGAACTTCCTTTGTTGGGTGTATTGTAGCGACTTGCTGCACATCTGGCAAGCAAAAATTCTTAAATTCGCAAGATTTTCTATAACTTTTTTTCTAACGGTACCACATATTGTGTTAGCGGCTTTGCTTTACAAGATTTTGTGCAGTGCGGGAGCTCCTTCCGGCTTGACAAGGTGGGGCGGGGGCGGGTATGATGCGAGCATGAAACCCGTACTTGTGCTGATGGCTCCCGGTTTCGAGGAGATTGAGCTGACCGCACCCATTGATATTCTGCGGCGTCTGGAGATTCCAGTGGTTACCGCAGGGGTGAAGGGCCGCTGTGTGGAAGGTGCGCACGGCATGGCCATGATGGCTGAGATGCTCATGGTGGATGTGAATGCCGAGGATTACAGCGGCATCATTCTTCCGGGGGGACCTGCTTCCTGGCTGCTGCGTGATACGCCGGGTGTGCTCTCCCTCGTGCGCTCCATGCACCAGGCGGAGAAACTGGTGGCCGCCATCTGCGCGGCTCCCATTGCTCTGGAGGCCGCCGGGGTGCTGGCCGGTCGCCGTGTGACCTGTTATCCCGGGGTTGAGGGTGATTTGAAATCCGCCGCTGAGGTGGTGGCCGCGCCGGCGGTGACGGATGGACTGCTGGTCACTGGCCGTGGCCCCGGTGCTGCGCTGGAATTCGGTTTTGCGCTCGGAGCCGCCCTGGGCAAGGGTGAGCAGGTGCCGGCGCTGCGGGGTGCTATGTGTGTCTAGGTCCGAGCCGCAGGCGAGGATATCGTCTTGCCGCAGGCAAGATATCGTCCGGCGCAGCCGGATATCGTCCAGCCTCCGCAGGAGGCTGGATATCGTTTCCTATGAAGTTTTATAGAAACAGTAGCGGAAACCGGGAAACAAATCACTTCCCCTTAGCCTTTTTAATCGACGCAATCAGCATGCGCCGGATACTCCCACATTGATGCAGTAAAGGATCCACGCATTCAGCAGAACCAATGCCCGCCCGTTGCATAACTTGCAGCCAGTATTCGGTTTCAAAGCACTCTTTGAGCGAAATCTGGTATTTTGCTACAAAATCTCCACCGCTTGCAGCGTAAATGCCTTCGTGAATATTGGCTCCTATGCTTGTTGCCGAGCGGAGCAACTGATTCTTCAACACGGCGTGACGCTCTATTGCATCGCAGAAACGCACAATTGCCACTGCGAATTCGAGACTTTGTTCAGCAAGAGGGTGTGATTTCATTATTCCAGATAGTAGCAAACTGTATTACGAAAGGCAAGTTCATTTCCCTATTCCGGCTTTGACATTTGCATGGTCTGATAGGAAACGATATCCAGCCTCCTGCGGAGGCTGGACGATATCCGGCTTGCGCCGGACGATATCTTGCCTGAGGCAAGACGATATCCTCGCCTGCGGCTCGGACTTAGATCGTCTTACCCTCCTTATCATCAAAACAACCCAGCACGATGCGGATGATATCAATCACCTGCCAGATAAGGAAACCACCACCTGTCACAAACTGAAGGATGCCGGTGATGACCTTGCCGGCGTAGATGCGATGCACACCGCCAATGCCACAGCATATCAACAGGCTGAGCAGGAAGCAGGTGAAACGGGAACGGGGGGATTTATTTTCGCAGTGTTGGCAGCAGCTCATAGTGGTATGTGTGTTTTGGGTGTTATAAAAGTTCGCGGGCGCGGGTGCTGAGGGCATCGCGGGTGTTGTCGAGTAGTTCATCCTGCACTTCGGAGAGCAGGGTTTTGAGGATGTGGCCCAGGGCGGGGCCGGGTTTCACGCCCAGGGCGATGAGGTCGCGGCCGGTGATGGCCAGGTCGCCCACGGTGAAGGCGGGGGGCTCGTCCAGCATCTCTTCCAGCAGCAGGCGGGCATCGCGCAGGGTTGCCTTCTTCTGCTCACGCTCGTGGGAGGACTGGGCGGACATATCGGCTTGCTTTACTGCAAGCAACTGCTGCAGGGTGCTGATGCCCAGTTTGCCGATGATGCGGCGCATGCCGGGGGCGGTGGTGGGCAGCACGCGGTCGTGCTCGCGCACCAGGGTGACCACATTCTGCAGGGTGGCCGTGTCGCTCTTCAGGTGCAGCAGGATATCGCGCGCCATGTCGGCGCCCACCTGGCCGTGGTCGTAGAAGTGCCCCTTGCCGTCCTCGCCCAGGGTGTAGGTGGCGGGTTTGGCAATATCGTGCAGCAGAAGTGCCAGGCGCAGCACTTCATCCGCCGGGGCGGCCTGCACCGCGTGGGCAATGTGGGTCCACACGTCGTAGCAGTGGTGCGGGTTGTGCTGGTCGAAGCCGATGGTTGGCGCCAGCTCCGGGATGATGATGGCGAATACATCCGGGAAAGCCTGCATCATACCCAGCACGCCTTCGCCCACCAGGATGCCTTTCAGCTCTGCAAAGATGCGCTCCACGCTCACGTTTTCGAGCAGGTGGCGGTTGCGGTGAATGGAGAAGGCGGTTTCTGTTTCGATACCGAAGTTGTAGCGCGCGGCAAAGCGCAGCGCGCGCAGGATGCGGAGGCCATCCTCATTGAAGCGGGCATCCGGTTCGCCCACGCAGCGGATGATGCCGGCGCGCAGGTCCTCCTGGCCGCCGAAGGCATCCACCAGCCCGCGGGTGGGGTTGTAGGCCATGGCGTTGATGGTGAAATCTCGCCGCGCCAGGTCTTCTTCCACCCGGCTCACGAAGTTCACGCTGTCCGGGTGGCGGTTGTCGGTGTAGGCGCCGTCGATGCGGAAGGTAGTTACCTCCACCGGCTGGTGGCTTACCATCACCGTCACGGTGCCGTGCTGCAGGCCGGTCTTGATGACATGGAAGCGCCTGAACACGCGCAGCACTTCCTCCGGCAGGGCATTGGTGCACACGTCCCAGTCTTTCGGGCCGCGCCCCAGCAGCGAATCCCGCACACAGCCGCCCACCACATAGGCCTCGTAGCCATAGCGTTCCAATCGCTCCACCACGGTGAGCGCGTGTTCGGGTATCTGAATCATGGGGCGCGCTCATTGTACGTTGCCCCCGCTGCTTTGTCAATAGTATTCGCGCCTTACCCCTGCGGGTCAAAATAGTATCCGCAGCCGCGCTCGGTGGCGATGCAGGTGGCGTGGGCGCCCAGTTTGTGGCGCAGGCGCTTGATGTGCGTATCCAGGGCGCGGGTCTGGGTGGTATCGGCATAGCCCAGGATGATATGCTGGAGCTCGTAGCGGTCCTGCACCTTGCCGGGGCGTTCCATGAGGTAGGCCAGGAGCTTGAATTCGGCGGTGGTGAGCTCGAGCGGCTCGCCCTCCAGCGTGGCATGCATGGAAACTTTGTCGAGCACGAGCGCGCCTTGCTGAATCAGCACGCGGGTGGCGCCGCTGTTGGTGCGTTTCAGGATATTGCGGACGCGCAGCACCAGCTCCTTGCTGCTGAAGGGCTTGGTGATGTAGTCATCTGCCCCCAGGCGGAGGCCTTCCAGGCGGTCATCGAGCTCGGCACGGGCGGTGAGAAACAGGGTGGGGATTTCCTGTGTGGCTTTGTTTTCCTTCATGTTGCGGAAAATCTCCAGCCCATCCATGCCGGGCAGCATCATGTCCAGAATCACGCAGTCCGGCAGCTCGCGGCGTATGCTTTCCCAGCCTTCGGTACCGTGGTGCACGAGTTTGCATTGCCAGCCCTGCCGTTCGAGGTTGAACGCCACCAGGGCGGCGATGTCTTCATCATCTTCAACGATTGTGATATGTGTAGGCATCTCTGCCTGTTATTTAAGCATTATTCCGAGAAAACTGCAAGCTGGGAATTGTGACAGAAATGCCACAATTCGTGTGGCTTTTGACTCACCATGAACAGCTTGAAAAAAGTGCAAAAACAGGTTTTACTGAAGGCGTCGACCGAAAGAGGCGACACAAGAACGAAACAAAAGACGATATGAAAAAGAACACAATGATGGCACTGGCCCTTGTAATGGGCGCCGCCCCTCTCTCCCAGGCAGCGGATTTCAATCTGGCCGCCCACGCCAAGGATGCCTTCAAGCTCTTTGATGCGAAGCGCGACAACGCAGAGAATCCCTATCTGCAGGAGCTCAGCCTGAAGCTGCGAGGCCAGTACCAGTGGGGCTATGTGGACCCCGCCGGTGGTGATTCCCGGGTGAAGGGCGACCGCAAGGACAACAACGAGTGGCGCCGCTTCCGCCTGGGTGCCCAGGCCAAGGTGCTCAACCGTTTCACCGTGAAGGGTGTCTGGAACATCGGCGGTCTGGATACCCGCAACAAGTACTCCGATGGCAGCTGGGGACGCTCCCGCTCCGAGGGTACCCTGGATGAGCTGACCATTTCCACGAAGCTGGAGCCCGTGACGCTGACCCTGGGTAAGCACAAGCCTGCCTACATGGCGGAGTACCGCACCTCCAGCGGCAAGCTGCTTACCCTGGAGCGCGCTGCCCTGGTGAACCAGCTGAAGGCCGAGAAGCTCTACGGTGTATCCGTGGCGAATGCGGATAAGAAAGCCGACTGGGGCTGGAATGCCGGGCTGTGGGTGAACGGCCAGCGGGATAATACCTGGCTGGAGCCCTCCTTCAACAGCGCAGATAATGTGACCCTGGGTATGAGCATCTCCCGCGCCACGGGAAGCAATGGCCGGGTCACCCTGGACTATATGCACAGCTTCCGCAACGAAGACCGCGCGCAGAGCGGCACAGAATATGCCGGCCCCGGCGCGGTGGATGTGGTGGCTCTGAGCTGGGAGGGTAAGCAGGGCAACCTGAGCCTGCTCACCGAGGCTCTGGCCGGGTTCAATGTGTACGGTGGTGCGCAGGGGGCTCAGAACGTGTTCGGCCTGACCATCATGCCCAGCTACCGCTTCACCCCGCACTGGGAGGGTGTGCTGCGCTACCAGCTGGCCAGTGGCAGCAACGCCGTGAAGGCCGACAGCCGCTACTACAGCACGAACTCGACCTACTCCGGCACGAGTGACCTGCTGCAAGGCGTGTACCTGGGTGCCAACTACTACGTGTGCCCGGAGAACCCGCACATGCTCAAGCTCATGCTCGGCGCTGAGTACCTCAATTCCGAGGGTCGCGATGCCAAGGGCAACAAGGGCTTCACTGGCTGGCAGTTATCCTCTGCCGTGCGCTTCGACTTCTGATTATCAACCACTAACCCATATATAGAAAGATACGATTATGTTTAAGAATCTGTTTATCGCTGCTGTGGGCCTGTGCACGCTGGTGCAGGCGGAAACCACCCTCACCGGTGCCGGTGCTTCTTTCCCCGCCCCGGTTTACCAGAAATGGACCTATTCCTACTCTCAGGAGAACCCCGGCACCCAGGTGACCTACCAGAGCATGGGCTCCGGCGCCGGAATCAACCAGATCAAGGCCGGCACGGTGGATTTTGCCGGTTCGGACAGCCCGCTCACCCTGGAGCAGCAGAAGGAAGCCGGCCTGGTGCAGGTGCCCATGCTCACGGGCGGTGTGGTAGTCATCGTGAACCTGCCCGGCGTGAAGGATGGCCAGCTGAAGCTCAGCAAGGACGTGCTTTCCCGCATCTACCTGGGCGAAATCACCACTTGGAATGACCCCGCCATCAAGGCCATCAATCCCGGGCTGCGTCTGCCGAAGATGAAGATTACCGTGGTGCGCCGTGCGGATTCCAGCGGTACCTCCTTCATCTTCACCAACTACCTCTCCAAAATCTCTGCCGATTGGAAAAAGAAGGTGGGGCAGGGCTCCTCGGTGAAGTGGCCGGTAGGCATCGGCGGGCAGAAGAACCCCGGCGTGTGCAACAATGTGGCCCGTATCCGCGGCGCCATCGGTTACACGGAGTATACCTACGCTGTGGAAGCCCGCCTGGCCTGCGCCCAGCTGGAAAATGCGGATGGCAAGTTCATTGCCCCCACCCAGGCCAGCTTCTCTGCCTCTGCCGCCTCGGCAGACTGGAAGAATGCCCCCGGCTTCTACATGGAGCTCACCAATGTGCCCGGCGCGAAGAGCTGGCCCATCACCGGCGTGACCTACGTCATCACCCGCCAGGATGCCCCGGCGGAGAAGAAAGCCGCCCTGCGCGACTACTTCATCTGGTGCTACACCAAGGGTGCCGCCACCGCCACGAAGCTCAACTATGTGGCCCTTCCGCAGGATGTGGTGAAGCTGGTTGAGCCCTCCCTTTAAACTACCCGACGTTCATACATAAAGAGTCCATCCCCCGCTGTGCACCGCGCAGCGGGGGATATGGCTCTGGGACATTATTGCTCCGGCAATTAAAGAATATTGCTTGGACTCAACGACAAATTGGAATTTGGCGAGCCCATACCGGCGCACGTAGTGCGCGGAATTCTGAGCCCGGAGGGCGACATAATAATAGCCCAGCGTGGAGCCGCCACGCGGCGGAACGCTGGGTTTGGTGTTAATTATACCCGGAACCCCGAGCGGAGCGAGTGGGTGGCAGACGTGGATGCGCGTTGATATTCAAATAATCAATGCTTAACATAAACAGAACGCTTATGCGAATCTGCCACCCCGCCAGCTGGCGGGGTTCCGGTTATTTTTTATTCCAGACCCAGAGTTCCGCCGCTAACGCGGCTCCACTCTGGGCTATGGTTATACCGCCCTGACGGGCTCAAAATTCCGCTACGCTGACGCTCCGCAAACTACTCTACAAATTCCAATTTGTCCGTCACCACCAATACGGATAACACATCAATCTTTAATTGCCTCATCAATAAAACACAAACTGCACCAGCAGCATGTAGCACACGGTGCCGCTGATGACGCTCAGCAGCGTGTTGCGTTTCCACACATGGAGGGCACCGGTCAGCAGACTGGCAATGATGGCGGGCAGGTAGCCGGCGGTGGCGGCGAAGTGCGTATCCTTCAGGCAATAAACCACCAGCATGGCGATGACGGCGCTGGGCAGCAGGCGCCCCAGCTTCTCCACAAGCGCCGGGGTGGAGGCCTTGCCCTTGAAGATGAGGAAGGGCAGGAAGCGCAGCAGGGCCGTGATGAGCGCCATCACGGCAATGGCATAGAAGGTGTGCGCGTTAACCATGGCTCACCTCCTCCTTGTGAATGCAGAGCAGGAGCAGAATGGCGACCATGGCGGGAATTATGAAGTTCTCTTTGCCGCAGAGCACCAGGCTCGCCGCGGTGACCACCGCCCCCATGATGGCCGGGTAGTGCTTCTCCATGCTGCGCCACTGCTCGATGAAGATGGTGATGAACAGCGCTGTGAGCACGAAGTCGATACCCTGGCTGTTGAAGCTTACCAGGGAGCCGGTCACTGCGCCCAGGGTGCAGCCGGTGATCCAGTAGCAGTGGTTGAAGAAGCAGATGCAGAAGTAGTAGTGCTTCCGCTCTGTCAGCGGGATGTGCGGGGTCTCCTGGCAGAGCAGGGAATAGGTCTCATCCGTAAGCGCAAAAATCAGGTAGGGCGTGCGCTTGCCGGTGCCTTTGAACTTGTCGAGCATGGAAATGCCGTAGAACAGGTGGCGCGCATTCACCAGGAAGGTGGTGAGCCCCACCGTGAGCAGGGAGGCCCCGCTGCTCAGCAGCCCTACGGCCACATACTGCATGGCCCCGGCGTACATGGTGATGCTCATCACCGGTGCCAGCCACACTGGAAAACCGCTCGTCTGCAGCATGATTCCGAAGCCGAAACCCAGCGCCAGATACCCCGTCATCACGGGGATGGTGTCGATGAAGGCTTGTCTGGCGGCGCTGCTCATGGGCCGCCCAGTGTACGCCATTTGCCGCAAAAAGCAAGCTTTTTCGCCCGGTGAAGCGGCGTTTGGAGAAAAATCTTTTCGGGGCACGGGACTTCAGTCCCGAGTTCCCGGCAGCGGGGGCATGCCGTGCGGTTATGGTGATGGATAATGATTATGTATATGCTTGTGCAGTAAGTGTTTCTTGTAAAAAATGGGGAAGTGTGGTAGAAGCTCTGCCGGAACGAACCATGCAAGAAATGATGAGTAGTTTACTGGAGCATCCGTTGTTTGTCTTATTTGGTATTCTGGCTGTGGGGCTGCTTCTGGGGCAGATTTCGGTGCGGGAAATTTCGCTGGGCAGTTCGGGTGTGCTGTTTGCGGCCTTGGCGGCGGGGCATTTCGGGCTGCAGGTGCCGGAGGGGATTACCGGCATTGGCACGGCGCTGTTCGTGTACTGCGTGGGGCTCGGGGTGGGCAACCGCTTTTTCGGGTCGTTGAAGAGCCAGGGGAGCCGTCTGCTGTTACTTTCGGTGCTGGTGGTGGGGAGCGCCGGGGGGCTCGCGTTGCTGCTGGGCCGGGTGCTGGGGCTTTCCGCTGGGGTGACCGCCGGGCTGTTTGCCGGCGCCTGCACCAGCACTCCGGGCCTGGCTGCTGCTCTTGAAGCCATGGCGGCGCTGGGGCTGCCGCCCGGTGCCATCAATATCGGTTATGGCGTGGCGTATCCCTTCGGGGTGGTGGGCGTGGTGCTGTTTGTGCAGCTGCTGCCGCGGCTGCTGAAGCAAAGTCTGGATTCTGCGGATTTGCCCAACCAGGACCCGGAGCGCATTGTGACCCGGGTGGTGCGCATTGAAAATGCGGGGCTGGAGGGACGGCGCATTCTCAGCTGTATGGAGGAAGGCCTGTTGCAATGCCGCGTGACCCGCATTCTGAAAAATGATATTCTGGTCCCCTTGTCGGCGGATGATGTCTTTGCTGACGGTATGCGGGTTTTTGTGGTGGGTACACTGCGCAAGGTGCAGCGCGATGTGGCCCTGCTGGGCTGCATTGAGACCGATGTGCCGGTGAATCACCGCCTGATGGGTGAAATGGCCGAGGTTATCATGCTGGAACCCGCCTTCAGCAATAAAACCCTGCGTGAACTCGATACACTGGGGAACTACGGTATCGTTATTTCCCGCATTACCCGTCTGGGCAATACCTTTGTGCCGCATGGCGATTCTGAAATCTTCCGCAATGATGTGCTCACCATCGTGGGCCAGCCGGAGGATATCGCTGCGTTCCGCAAGCGCTGTCGCCACCGCAGTTCGATCATCAACAGCACCGATATTTTCTCCCTGGCGGCAGGGGTGGCATTGGGTATCGCTATCGGCTGCATTAATCTGGGCGGCGGTTTCTGTCTGGGCACGGCCGGTGGTCCGCTGCTGGTGGCCCTGGTGCTGGGGCATTTCGGGCATATAGGACCGGTGGTGGGTTATATGCCCCGAAACACCCGGATTACGCTCATGGAACTGGCGCTCATGTTGTTTCTGGCCGGGGCCGGGGTGAGCGGCGGCGCTACCTTGCTGGCCACCTTGCAGGCGCAGGGCCTCGGCATGTTCCTGGCAGGCGTGCTCATCACCCTGCTGCCCATGCTGCTGGGCTATGTGGCCGCGCGGCGTTTCCTGGGGATGAATCTGGCGGAAAGCCTGGGCGGTATCTGCGGCGCCATGACCTCCACCCCCGCCCTGGGTGCCATTTCCGCCCGCACGGAGAAACAGGCACCCGTCATCGCCTATGCCACGGCTTACCCGGTGGCGCTCATCCTGATGACCCTGCTGGCTAAGTTGCTGATAATGCTCTGTGTTTAATATTTTTGCGTCACTCGCAGATTGATTTGTTTTTTAGTTTATTCTTGACAATGCGGGGGTGATGGGTAGAATGGGGGTGTAAGGTGTGAGCCTTGCCCGGGAGGGGTCCCGGTTTAAACATAGAATTTCTGGCTGTCGGGTGCGCAAGTGCCCGGCAGCCTGAAGTTTTTATGGGGGTGGATGAATATTCTTGCAGGTTAAGGGGGCGTGTGTTATGCTGCGTACGCCGCCACTGGCGGCATGGTGCAGCCGGTGCGCGGTTTTTACTATGTTTAGAAAATACCCCGAACCGAAAGTAGTTGTGACAGTCCTGGCGATTGTCTGGTATGTGCTGGATATTGTGCTGAAGACGGTACAGCTGCTGAGGTAAAGCACCAGAGACAAGGCCCTGCCCGGGAGACCGGGCGGGGCTGAGTTTTTTCGTGATCCCGATGTCAATCTATCCATAGCTTCAGGTTATGGTAAAGGGTTCTGATATTGTATTTGATTATCACTGCGGGAAGTAGTAGAATACCCGCCGAAAGGAGCACAAATCGTATGAACGGGTGCATGAATACGCTGACACTGCAGAAGATGCGTTATCTGGTAACCATAGCAGAGCAGGGGTCGTTCACACGGGCTGCAGGGGTGTTGTTTGTTTCGCAGCCCAGTCTTACCAAATCTATCCGTGAAATCGAGGAGGAACTGGGATTCCCGGTATTTGAACGCACCCGCAAAGGGGTGCGCGTGACGCGCCAGGGTGAGGAGTTTCTGGCCTATGTGCGGCAGATACTGGACCAGGCCGACCTGCTGCAGGAGAAATACATGAACCAGGGCCCCCGCAAGAAGCAGTATTGCATTTCGGCTCACCACTATTCCTTTGCGGTGCGGGCCTTTATTGAGCTGGTGCGGAGCCACCAGGATGATGAATTTGATTTTTCCTTTCGCGAAACGCAGACCAGTGAGATTGTGGATGACGTGGCCGGTATGCGCAGTGCGCTGGGGGTCATGTGCCTGAATAATTTCAATGAGCCGGTGCTGCGTCGCATTTTCAAGGAACGGGATCTGCTGTTTGAAGAGATAGCGCAAGTGCAGCCGCACGTGCTGGTGAGTGTGCATCATCCCCTGGCCGGGCGCCGTTCGCTTAATCTGGAGGAGCTGGCGGAATATCCGCATGTCTCCTTTGAACAAGGGGAGCACAATTCCTTTTACTATGCGGAGGAGCTGTTCAATCCATCCGGCCACCCCCGCAGCATCCGAGTGCGCGACCGCGCCACGCTTTTCGACCTCCTGCTGGGGGTGGATGCCTATACCATCAGCAATGGTGCCCTGCATCCGGCGCTTACCGGTACCCGAATCACCTCCATTCCTCTGGCCGGGCAGGATGGCGTGCATATTGTCATCATTCACCACCGCAACCGCCTGCTCGGCAAGCTCAGCCGCTTCTATATCGAACAACTGAAAAAGAGCCTGCAGGTATAACATGAGGCCATGATATGTAATGGCTTTTGTGTATTTGTCATCGGGTGGTCACAGGGTTATAATCAAGTCGTTGCGGGAGAAGATGCTTCCCGCGGCATATAACCACCAAAACAATGAAAATACATTTCTTTCCGACTGTCGGTCTGTTGTTTCTTTCTGCTGCCATTCTCTGCCCGCTGGCTATCTGTATTCCACACGAAGCCTGGTGGCCGATTGGCCTGATTCTGGGGGTGCTGGGGCTGCTGAGCCTGGCACCGACCTGCCGCAGAAGCTGGGAGCGACGGGATGAACTGCACCGCTGCCTGCTGCACCCTGCTCAGCAGCCTCTCGGCACCGGCCCCGGCGAGTTGTGCCGGTATTGGAAGACGCTGCCGGGCGACTGCATGCTGGGTGGCGAATTCCGGTGGTGCGATGCTCAGCGGCATGAGTTCTGCGCCCGGCTGGGGGTTGATTCCTGGCTGGGGTTGTTTTCTCTTCCCGGGCACCAGGCGCGTCTGGAGGAGCTGGAGCTCTGGGTCTTGTCTCTGCGGGAGAAATGCCCGCTGCCTTCGGAGTGGCAGGGCCGCTCTGCCAGCGGTATCGTCTTCTGGAGCGAGGGCACGCTGCACATCTACCCCGCTTGCCTGACTTCTGAGTTTAACCGGCATTTTTCGCATCTTCTCACCCCGGATTCCTCTAATTGTCAATAGTCAATCGTCAATTGTCAATTCAGTCAGGCTTGTGGCGGGTGATGCAGCCGGTGCGGAGGTAGATGAGCTGGCGGCAGATATCGGTGGCGAGGTCGGAGATGCGCTCCAGGTCGCGGGCGAGGCCGATGCAGGAGACGTAGTATTCCACGGCAGCGGGGCAGTGGAGGATGGCGGCGCGGGCGTGGGTGCGGTGCTCGCTGCGCATGGCATCCACGGCGTCATCGCGGTCGATGACCTTGTGAGCCAGGAGGAGGTCGGAGTGCCGGATAGCCAGCAGGGTATCGCGCAGCATGCCCAGGGTGAGCAGCTCCATGGGCTCAAAGTCAAACATTTCCTGCCCGGGCAGAGTGGGCAGCCCGGCCACCAGAATGGCGCGCTCGGCAATGTGGCAGCCGAAGTCGGCCATGCGCTCCATGGCGGTGTTGATTTTGATGCAGGAGATGACGGTACGCAGATCACCCGCTACGGGCTGGTAGAGGGCCAGGAGTTTCAGGCATTCCTCCTCGATGTGGATTTCCTCGCGGTCGATGATTTCATCGTGTGCCATGACGCGGCGAGCCAGCTCGGTATCGCCGGAGCTGAAGGCGTGGATGGCGTTGTGGATGGCGCGTTCGGCCAGTTCGCCCTGGGCGGAAATCTGGGAGCGCAGGGAATCGAGTTCGTTGATGAAGTGCTGTTTCATGATGGGGGGAGTGTAAGGGTTAACCGAAGCGGCCGGTGATGTAGTCCTCGGTCTGCTTGTGGGTGGGATTGGTGAAGATGCGGGAGGTTTCGCCTTCCTCGACGATGCGGCCTTTGTAGAAGAAAGCGGTGCGGTCGGAGATGCGGGCGGCCTGCTGCATGTTGTGGGTGACGATGACGATGGTGTATTGCTTTTTGAGCTCCAGCACCAGCTCCTCGATGCGCAGGGTAGCCACGGGGTCGATGGCGCTGGTGGGTTCATCCATGAGCAGCACCTCCGGCTCCGCCGCCAGGGCGCGGGCTATGCAGAGCCGCTGCTGCTGGCCGCCGGAAAGCGCCATGCCGCTGGAGTGCAGCTTGTCTTTCACCTCGTCCCAGAGTGAGGCACCGCGCAAAGCCTGCTCCACGCGGTCGGCCATTTCACTGCGGCTGAGCTTGTAGTGCAGGCGCAGCGGGTAGGCCACGTTATCCGCGATGCTCATGGGGAAGGGGGTGGGTTTCTGGAAAATCATGCCTACGCGGTGTCGCAGTTGCAGCAGGTCAACCCCGGGGGCCAGGATGTTCTGGCCATCCAGCAGGAGTTCGCCGGTGGCTTTCTGGTTGCGGTAAAGCTCGAAGATGCGGTTGTAGATGCGCAGGTGGGTGGATTTGCCGCAGCCGCTGGGGCCGATGACGGCGGTGATGCGGTTGGCGTGGATATCCAGGTTGTTCTCAAAGAGGGCCTGGTGGTTCCCGTAATAGAAGTTCAGATTGCGGGCAGATATCTTAATGTTTGTTTTCATGGAAAATACAGCGGGTTGCTATGTTGATGATGAGGATGAAGACGGCCATGACCAGGGCGGCACCCCAGCCCATGGCGTGCATGCTTTCAAAGGGGGAATTAGTGGTGTATTCGGTGATGAGCACCGGCGCACTGGCGGTGGGGCCGGTGAAGAAATCCTCCGGCCAGGTATCGGCAAAGAGGGCGGTGAAGAGCAGCGGGGCAGTCTCGCCGCTCACGCGCGCCAGCGAGAGCAGTATGCCCGTGGCCAGACCGTTGCGTGCGCTGCGTGCCACGATGCAGAGCGTGGCACGCATGCGGCTCATGCCCAGCGCCAGGGCCGATTCGCGCAGCGTATCGGGCACCATGAGCAGCATGTCTTCCGTGGTGCGCAGGACGACCGGGAACATGATGATGGCCAGGGCTACCGTGCCGGCCAGCCCGGAGAAATTGCCGGTGGGCACCACCAGCAGGGCATACACGAACAGACCTACCAGGATGGAGGGCAGCCCCATCATCACATTGGCGCAGAAGCGCAGCGCATCGGCCACTTTGCTGCCTTTGCCGAATTCGGCCAGGTAGATGCCGCCAGCCAGCGCGGGCGGCACGGCCAGCACCGTGGCCCCCAGGGTCATGAGCAGCGTGCCCAGCAGGGCATTGGCCACGCCGCCGCCGGGTTCACCGTATGGCTTGGAGACGGCGGTGAGAAACTCCCAGTTCAGTGCGCTCCAGCCGTGGCTGAACACGGTGGCAAGAATCCAGCCCATGCCGCCCAGTGCCAGGGCGATGGAGAGGACGGCCGCCAGATTCAGCAGCTGGTTGCCTGCTTTGCGGAATATTGCAGAACGTTTTTTCATGATGGTATGGTGGTATCAGTGGTTTTCACCCCGGCGGGCAGCGGTGCGCCCCAGGTAGTAGCGCGTGAGCAGCTGGATGCTGAAACTCATGAGCAGCAGCACCAGACCCAGCGCAAACAGGGCGCTCTGCTGCAGCCCGGTGGCCTCTGCAAAGTTATTGGCCAGGGTGGCGGCTATGGTGGTGCCGCAGGAGTAGAGCCCCGCAGGGGATTCCATGAGGTTGCCGATGACGAAGAGCACCGCCATGGTCTCGCCCAGCGCTCGCCCCAGGCCGATGAAGATGCCGCCGATGATGCCGCGGATGCCGTAGCGCGCCACCACATCGCGGGTCACTTCCAGCCGGGTGCAGCCCAGCCCGTAGGCTGATTCGCGGAGCATGGGCGGGGTCATGCGCAGCACATCGCGCATGACGGCGCTGATATAGGGCAGCACCATGAGCGCCAGAATCACCCCGGCGGTGAGGAACCCGAAGCCGCTGCCGTAGCCCTCCTCGCCCAGCAGCCAGGCGCCGCCCGGCAGATGAATCAGCCCCAGCGTTTCTGCCAGGAAGGGCTGCACCTGCTCCTGCATGAGCGGCACCAGCACAAAGAGCCCCCACATGCCGTAGATGACGGAGGGAATGGCGGCCAGCAGGTCGATGCAGTGGCTCAGCGGGCGGCTCAGCCAGTCCGGCACTTCGGTGATGAAGAGCGCCACGGCCAGTGCCAGCGGTATGGCCAGCACCAGGGATATGGCCGTGGTGAGCAGTGTGCCCAGGATATGCGGCAAGGCGCCGTAGGAATCCGTGGCAGGGTCCCAGTCGCTCCCCCACAGGAAGGAAAGCCCGAAATGCTGCCAGGCCGGTGCGGAGTGCAGCCCCAGCTGCGCCAGAATCCCCGCCAGCAGAAGCAGGGCCAGCGCAGCCCCGCCCAGGCAGGTGTATCGGAACATGGTGTCGGTTCGTTGCATGGTGGTTGTTCTGTTTGCCTTCCGGTATACCACCACCCGCCCGCACTTTCAAGCTGCGCTGCGTGATTCAAAAGCCACACTCCCTGTGGCAAAAAAGACACATTTTGCAGGCTTTGTTGTTTTCGGAGCACGGGACTTCAGTCCCGATTGGAAGCACCGTTATTTCGGGACTGAAGTCCCGTGCTTCGATAAGGCGCCCGTCACCCTCCCCAAAAAAACGGCGTGCGGTGGTGAACCGCACGCCGTTGAAGTTAATGGCGACTGCCGGGCTTAAGCTTCGGGGGCAGCTTCGGCCTCGGCGCTGTAGTCGATGGCAGCCAGGGCCTGGTAGAGGCGCCAGCGGCGGGCGATATCCTGCTCTTCCAGGGCGAGGAGCTTCTCGAAGTTGGCCTTGTTGGTCTTGGCGAGCATCTTGAAGCGGTTTTCGCCGCCCTTGCCGTCCACACCGATGAGGGCGTCGCGCACGGACATCTTGGGAGCCTTGCTCTTGATGGTGAGCGGGTTCTTGCCCTGCTTGATGTTGTCCGGGTTGAAGTTGTAGAGCAGCCAGCGGCCGCAGTCCACAGCGTCCTTCTGGCGGTCGAGACCCTGGGCCATGTTGATGCCGTGGTTGATGCAGTGGCTGTAGGCAATCACGAGGGCGGGGCCGTCGTAGGCCTCGGCTTCAGCGAGGGTCTTGAGGGCATGCTCATCGTTGGAGCCCATGGAGATGGAGGCCACGTAGATGTTGCCGTAGGTCATGGCCATGTAGCCGATGTCCTTCTTCACCTGGTCCTTGCCGCGGGTGGCGAACTTGGCCACAGCGGAGCGCGGGGTGGCCTTGGAGCACTGGCCACCGGTGTTGGAGTACACCTCGGTATCCATGACGAGCACCTTCACATTGCGGCCGGAGGCGAGGATGTGGTCCAGACCACCGTAGCCGATGTCGTAGGCCCAGCCGTCGCCGCCGAGAATCCACACGGACTTGCTCACCAGGTAGTTGGCCTGAGCC
Organism: Akkermansiaceae bacterium; assembly: GCA_015062005.1. GTDB lineage: Bacteria > Verrucomicrobiota > Verrucomicrobiia > Verrucomicrobiales > Akkermansiaceae > Akkermansia. Next base: position 91,202 of record SUVL01000005.1, on the reverse strand, counting down.
TTGAGGGCGGCCAGTTCGGGGTCATCGCCGCAGGCGGCCTTGATGGCGGCCACGGTTTCGCGGGCGGCTACTACCTCAGCCTCGGTCTTCTGCGGGTTGCTCTTGATGGCTTCCACCAGCTCAGCGCCAATCTTGTCGGCAGCAGCTTCCAGGAGCTCCAGGGCGTATTCCTGCTTCTTGTCCAGGGAGACGCGGAAGCCAAGGCCGAACTGGGCGTTGTCCTCGAAGAGGCTGTTGGCCCAGGCGGGGCCGCGGCCATCGGCATCGTGGGTCCAGGGGGTGGTGGGCAGGTTGCCGCCATAGATGGAGGAGCAGCCCGTGGCGTTGGCCACCACCAGGCGGTTGCCCAGCAGCTGGGTCAGAGCCTTGATGTAGGGGGTCTCACCGCAGCCGGCGCAGGCACCGCTGAATTCGAAGAGCGGGCGCATGAACTGCTGGTCCTTCACCTGGCCGGGGTTCAGCTTGGTGCGGTCAGCATCAGACAGCTTCTCGAAGAAGTTCCAGTTGTTGGTTTCGGGTTCCAGCGCTTCGGCTGCCGGGGTCATGGTCAGGGAGTTCGTGGGGCATACGCGGGTGCAGAGCGTGCAGCCCGTGCAGTCTGCGGCAGATACCTGGATGATGAACTTCTTGCCCTGCCAGTTCTTGTGCATCTTGCTGGCATCGGCGCTCTTGAAGGTTTCCGGGGCTCCTTCCAGCTCGGCCGGGTCTACCATCTTGGCGCGCAGGGCAGCATGCGGGCACACGGTGGTGCACTTGCCGCACTGGATACAGGCCTTGCTGGTTTCGGTCTTCTCGGGGGTCCACACGGGGATTTCGAGGGCGAGGTTGCGCTTCTCGTACTGGGTGGTGCCGCTGGGGAAGGTGCCGTCCACCGGCATTTCGGAGACTTTCACGCTGTCGCCTTCGCCGATGACAATCTTGCCGAGCACGTCGCGCACGAAGGCGGGAGCACCGGGGGCCAGGGCGGAGGGCAGCTCGTGGCCGGTGATGGTGGAGCCCAGGGGCACTTCGTACAGGTTGGCCAGGGAGGCATCCACAGCCTGGATGTTCTTGGCCACCACTTCGTCACCCTTCTTGCCGTAGGTCTTCTTGATGGCTTCCTTGATGTAGCCGATGGCTTCATCGGAGGGAATCACGCCGGAGAGGTGGAAGAAGCAGGTCTGCATGATCATGTTGATGCGACCGCCCATGCCCGTGGCCTTGGCCACCTTGAAAGCGTCGATGCAGTAGACCTTGATGTTCTTGTCGATAATCTGCTGCTGCATGCGGGCGGGCAGGCTGTCCCACACCTTGTCGGCGGCCACCGGGGTGTTGATGAGGAAGGTGGCGCCGGGGGCGGCGTTCTTCAGGAAGTCGAAGGTGTTGAGCAGGCTGGGCTGGTGCAGGGCGATGAAGTTCGCGCTGGTGATGAGGTAGGTGCTGTGAATCGGCGTGGTGCCGAAGCGCAGGTGGGACACCGTGGAGGAGCCGGACTTCTTGGAGTCATACACGAAGTAGCCCTGCACATACAGGTCTGTGTGCTTGCCGATAATCTTGATGGCGTCCTTGTTGGCACCCACGGTGCCGTCGGAACCCAGACCGTAGAACATGCAGCGGGTCACGGTGTCGGCCTCGGTGGTGAAGCTGGGGTCGTAGGCGATGGACTTGCCGGTCACGTCGTCCTCGATACCGACGGCAAAGCCGGTCATGGGGGAGTCCTTCTTCAGCTCGTCGAACACACCCTTCACCATGGCGGGGGTGAATTCCTTGGAGCCCAGGCCATAGCGGCCACCCACGATGAGGGGCATGGCGAAGGGCAGGGTGCCCTTCACAGAAGCATCGCTCAGGCTCTGCACCACATCCTGCAGCAGGGGCTCGCCCAGGCTGCCGGGTTCCTTGGTGCGGTCGAGCACGGCAATCTTCTTCACGGTCTTCGGCAGGGCGGCAATCACGTCCTCTGCCGGGAACGGACGGTACAGGCGCACCTTCAGCACGCCGATGTCTTCGCTGAGGGCCTGCACGGTCTCAAGGCAGGCCTCGGCGCCGGAGCCCATGATGACGATGACGCGGGTGGCGGCGGGGTTGCCGATGTATTCCACCAGGTCATAGCAGCGGCCGGTGAGCTCACCGAACTTCTTCATGGCCTTCTTCACAATGCCGGGCACGGCGTTGTAGAACTGGTTGACGGTCTCGCGGCCCTGGAAGTAGACGTCCGGGTTCTGGGCGGTGCCGCGGATGACGGGGGCATCCGGCGTGAGGGCGCGGGCGTGGAAGGCATCCACCAGGTCCTGGTCAATCATGGCGCGCAGCTGCTCATCGGTGATGTCGGCAATCTTGCCCACTTCGTGGGAGGTGCGGAAACCATCGAAGAAGTTGATGAAGGGCACGCGGCTCTCCAGCGTGGCAGCGTGGGCGATGGCGGCCATATCCGGGGCTTCCTGGGTGGAGGCGCCGCAGAGCATGGCGAAGCCGGTGGAGCGGGCGCTCATCACATCACTGTGGTCACCGAAGATGGAAAGACCCTGGGCGGCCAGGGCGCGGGCGGCAATGTGGAAGACGCAGGGGGTCAGCTCACCCGCAATCTTGAACATGTTGGGAATCATGAGCAGCAGACCCTGGGAGGCCGTGAAGGTGGTGGCCATGGAGCCGGTCTGCAGCGCGCCGTGCACTGCACCGGCTGCACCTGCCTCAGATTCCATCTCTACGATGCTGGGGACCGTGCCCCAGAGATTCTTGCGATCTACAGCGGTCCAGGCCTCTGCCGATTCACCCATCGGCGAGGACGGGGTGATGGGGTAGATGGCGGCCACTTCAGAGCAACGGTACGCTACGGAGGCTACGGCCTCGTTGGCGTCAATAGTGCTATATGTCGTGTTCATGATGTTACAATGTTTGGGAAAATGATACCGGGTGCAGACAGTTCACCTATGGTGTGGAAATTCTGCTTCCACGAGCCATATACTACACCTGCAAGAGAGTAAAATCAATCAAAATCGACTGAAATTCCGTCTTGCAGCCGGTTTTTACTGTCAGGCGCAGGAAGTGGCGGGTTAAGACAATGCGCAGACTTGTGCGGGGCGTGATTTAATGGCAGACTGGGGAGTAGTGAATTCTCAGCAGCAGAAACGAGTCTCCCGGGTGCTTCTATGCGTAGCGCTTTCGGTGCTGCTGCACGTGTTGCTGGGCTTGCTCATTCTGCTGATTCCGCCGCAGGAGAAGGTGGCGCGGGGTAAGCTGGCACACAAGGGGCGGGCGGTGAAGGTGGTGCGCACCGCAGCCCGCAGAAAGGCGGATGAAAAGAAACAGCTGCAGGCCGCTGTCCGCCCGGATGAACCTGAGGCCCCCAGTGAGCAGAAACCCTTTGCCAAGACCAGCGCAGATACGCCCCAGGCGCTGCCGGAGCAGCCGGAGTACGAAGGAAAACGCAGTACCCGCGCCGCCAGTGCACCGGATGCCCGCCACCTGGCCAGTGCTGCGCACGCCCCGGCTATGACCGGCGAGGAGAAGGAGGAACTGGTCACCTTTGACCAGAAGCGCCAGGAAGGAGAGCTGGCGCATGAAGGGAAGAATACGCCTCCTGTGCCTCCGGTGCCGCCCAGCCCGGAGCAGGTTCCCGCCCCGCCGCAGCCGCCTTCCGAAGCCCCGGCCGAGGGGCAGGAGCATGGCACAGATTCCCCCGATGCCGAGGGGCAGGACGCACAGGATATCCCACCCATTGATGCGACGAACTCCCTCACGCTTACGGATGACGTGAGCGGCCAGCTCAGACTGCAGCGGGAGGAAAGACCGGAGCTGGTGCCGCAGGAGCTGGAAGAGCACGCCGCCCGCAAGGGGGCTCCCGGCGGCACAGGAAAAGCGGATTCCCGGGCGGCCACCCCGCGGCGTCCACGTGTGTTCTATGACCCCAGCCTTGCAGAGTGGGCGCAGAAGCCGGGTTTCCGCACGCATGAGCGCCGCAGCCGCAGCAGCGGGCGCTTTGTGCTGGGGCGTGGTGCGGCGCTGGATGTGGCTTCAACTCCGCGCGGGGCGTATGAGGCGCTGGTGTACCGCCGCGTGGCTCACTTCTGGTACATTGCCTGCGATGAACACCGCGGCGATATCATCCCGGGCAAAATCACCATCAGCCTGCGCATCACGAAGCGTGGGCAGATTGACAGCATGGCGCTTATCCGGCGCCGCGGTGCGAGTATCAGCCAGCAATCCTTCACTTTCAAAGCAATCCGCAAAGCCAGTCTGCCGCCAATGCCGCCTGAGGTGCAGGCGGAGGTGATAGGCGAACTCATGGAACTCATCTTCGAATTCAACTTTGACTAATAACCCCCACAGTATCAGATATGAACGAAACCATCCGCCAATTCTTTGCAGCCTGCCATCCCTTCGGTCTTCCGTTGCTTGCGTGCTCCATCATCATGCTGGCTGCGATTCTGTACCATCTGCTGTTCACCCGGCGCCACAAATGCCTGACCCGGCTGGAGGAAGTGGCGCGCGGGGAATGCTCCGCCGCAGCGGTGCAGGAGCTTTATGGTAACGATGAACTGGTGGGCGTGCTCAGCTTCCTGAAGGAGCAGCCGGCTTCTCCTGCCTTGGAGCAGCAGGTAGAGGCACGCCTGCGCTGCATCATCGACCGTCAGCGCGCCGGCCTCGCCACCATCAGTATCATCACCACCATTGCGCCCATGCTCGGTATCCTGGGTACTGCCTGGGGCCTGGTGGATATCTTCGGCGTGTTCGGCGCCCCCGATGCGCAGGATGGCATTGCGCTGGGTATTTCCAAGGCGCTTTACACCACGATTTTCGGCCTGGCCATAGCGGTGCCCGGCACCATAGCGCTGAGCTGCTTCGAGCGTGCGTTGGAGCGCCGGGCAGCCCGCATCAACCAGTGCTTCACCGATTTGCTTGCCAAGCGTCACGACTGATACCCACCCCCCGCTCGCCATGAAGCTGTACGAACGTAAATTTGCGCAACAAGGTATCCCCATCGTGCCCATGCTGGATATCCTCACCATTCTGCTCATCTTCTTCATTGTGCACACGGAGTTCAAGCGCCAGGTGAGTGTGCTGCAGCTGGATTTGCCCCAGACCCACCACCTGGCCGGCACCCAGGGTGACCGCAACAGCATTCTGCTGGAGGTGGCGGATGATGGCAGCATCGCCTTCAATGGCAAACTGGTGCCGGCAGAGCAGCTGGTCACGGCCGTGCGGGAGCTGATGATGCAGAATCCGAAGGCTACTATCCAGGTTTCGGCTGCCGGTGGTTCTTCCATGGCCCGTTTTGTGGAGGTGCTGGATACCCTCACCGCCGCCGGGCTGAATGTGGAGCAGGTGCCTGTGCGTATCGACTACGAACCCTGAACCCCACCGGGCGGAATATCAATCAGTACCCTGGGGGATGCGGCCGGATTCAGAACAGCCGCTTCTCCTTGCCTGCTTCGGTGCCTTCCAGGTAGCGCACATAGCGGCTTACGCCGGCACCGTAGGGGGACGAAAGGCGGAGGTCTGCTTCGCTTTCCACCAGTTTTGAAGAAGTGCGCATCCAGTTGAACACGAACCAGAGCCCGACCAGGCTTGAAAGAATGCCGAGGGGATAGAGCACCATGGAGACAATGAGAGGATTCTCAATGGCTTCCTGGATGCGGTCTTTGATGGTGCGCTTCTTTTCCTTTTTGTTTTCCTTGTACTGGATGGTGATTTTCGGGGGCTTGCGGCCGGAGTTGGTGATAACCGGCACAAAGGTGTCCGAAATCGGGGTGATCTGTGAACTGATGCAGCGCAGGGCGCTCATGAGCCCTTCGGCGCTGCCATCACCGGCGGCGGTGCGAACCTTCTGCAGCCATTCGTGGCGCCGGGCTTCAGCCGGGTTGATTTCCTGATAACCCAGTTCGATGGCTGCCGGGTTTCCCGTCGGGTAACGCATGAGGACGGCGTATTCACAGGGTTGCACCGTGGCGGTTACGAGCATGTCAACGGACAGTTCGCTGGGGATGTCCTGCCCACCCTTGAAGACGCTCACATAGATGCGGAATTTGGAATTGGCGTTAAGTTCCCGCAGCACGTGCTCCACGTCTTCCTTTTCCACCGTGGTGAGCAGGTTTTGCGGGTCGTTCAAGCTTGAGCCCTTGGGGGGGTGGATATAGATATCACTGTAGCGCCCCAGGATGCGGGTGTCACTTTCTTCCGGTTTGTCCGGTTTCTGCGTCTTCTGCACCGGGAGCTTGCGCTGGCGCTGGAGCTCGCGCTGCTGGCGGCGCAGTTCCTTCTTCCGCGCCTCTTCCGCCTTGATTTCTTCGGGCGTGGGCTTGGGGGGGAAGAGGGAAGTGTAGCCGGTAAGCAGCTCGCCTGCCATCAGGTGGCGGTAATCTTCCGCCCGCCAGTGTGGCATTTCATCGTCTTGCTCCGGGGAGGCGGGGGCTGCCGCCTGCTGCTCTGCCGGTGGCGGGTTCGGCACTGCCTCTTCTGCCAGGGCGCAGCTTCCCAGCATGATTCCCAGTGCCGCAGCCAGTGCGCTCATTTTCTGGGCGCGGCGCAGCTTGCGGTTGACTGAGCTGGCGCTTACAGAAATGCGGCGGGTGGCTTTGCGCATCACTTTCCTGAGTGCCGGCACCATGGCGCGCTCGCGGAATTGCAGCTGGGCGCTCTTGATGCAGGTGTTGATGCGGTCCGGGTCGATGTAGGGGTCGAGCTTGTAGCCCCAGGAGAAACAGGCCATTTCGAGCTGTACATCCAGCACCAGGATGAGCATCCATTCGTGCCGCACGGGTGGGGGCAGGGGGTGCAGGGCATCCAGCACGTGTTCGCGCACGGCCTGCCAGGTGCGTTCCAGCCAGCTTTGCCGGGGCTCCTGCGGCGGGCGTGCTTCTCCGGGGCGGCGTTCGCGCAGTTCGGCATCCTCGATGGCTTTGAGCTGTTCGCGCTTGCCGAACGAGGGGTGATGAATGCGGGCGTGGTTCAGAATCCAGTGTGCATGCGTGCGGAGCTCCTGGACCTGGCCCACGTCGGTAATGTAGATGCAGAGAGCCACCGGGCGGATGCGGCGTTCCAGCTGCTCCAGGGTGTGCATGAGCTCCAGGCGTTCCTGGTGGGTGAGAACGCCTGCGGCATCTACCACCCGGGTGAATTCCACCTGGCCTTCACCGAAAATTTCATCTGCCTGGCTGATATCGTAGCCGCACGCGGGGCACTGGTCTTCAGCACCGGCGTGAATGGTGGCAGAGCATTTCGGGCAAATTGGCATCGAATTCAGTTATAGCGGTTTTTAGGATGCATGGGAAGTGAATTTGTTGTCATTCATCTGCATCTGAATGTTGGCTGTGTTCAGGGGGGGGAGTACAACCCGCAGAATGACTTGTTCAGGCACTGGGAGTACTTTTCGGGTTTGAACTCAGAGCTCCCAGTCAACCTCAATCCGCTCCGGCTCGCCCTTCTTGTTCTCATACACCACGTAGCCGTTCTCTGCGCCGAATTTGTATACCTCCATGGTTACCTTCACATCGTAGCAGCAGTAGCGGGCGATATCCAGCATCTTCTGGGCGTCGCCGCTCTTTTCGTACTCAGCCCACCATTTGAGGGCATCTGTCCCTTCTGCCGTCTTGGAGTTGCCACCCAGGGTTACCTTGGCCACGGAGTCGAGCTTGAGACGGTGCCCCAGCCGGGAGGACAGATAGGTGCAGATGTCCAGGTTGTTGGTCACATCGGCCACGGTCCAGAAGGTGAAGGCCTGGAGTACGCCGTAATCGAACTCGATGTGGTTGTAGCCCACCACGAGGTCGGCGTTGCGCAGCTCCTCGATGAGTTCCGGCATCTGCTCTTCGGTGTAGATATGGTAGGCGTTGTCCTTGGTGGAGAAGGTGACGGCCACCGAAACACCCATTTTGGCAGTTTCGTGCCAGCCGCCCACTTCGGCGGCGGAGCGGCGGGTTTCCAGGTCAAAGTAGACGATGTTTTTCATAACTGGCCTTCGGGCAGGGTGCGCCGCAGCCCTTCATAGAGCATGATGGCGATGGAGGTGGAAAGATTGAGTGAGCGGGCGCGTTCCCCCGGCATGGGAATGCGCAGGGCGGTTTCCGGGTGGGTGGCAATCCAGCGCTCCGGCAGTCCCTTGGATTCAGGCCCGAATACGAAGTAATCACCATCCTGCACGGGCAGGCTGGGTTCCCAGATGCTGTGGGTTGCCTTGGTGGAGAGGTACCAGAAGCGCGCGCCGGGTGCTGCGGCTGCTTCAAGTTCTTCCAGTGAATCCCAGAGTTGCAGGTTCACGTGCTTCCAGTAGTCCAGCCCCGTGCGGCGCACGTGCTTTTCATCCAGACTGAACCCGAGGGGCTTGACCAGGTGCAGTTGCGCATCCGTCGCTACCGCCAGCCGACCGGCCGCACCGGTGTTATGAGGAATCTCCGGGTGGTAGAGGACAATATGGAACATGGACCTTACTTGGCGCCCTTGCCGAATAATACGGCAGGAATGGTGCGGAAGAAGAGTTTGATATCCAGCCACAGGCTCCACTCGTCAATATAGCGCAAATCCTTGGCTACCATGTTGTCGAAATCGCCATTGTCACTGCGGTCCTCAATCTGCCAGAAGCAGGTGAGCCCTGGTTTGACGCTCAGGCGGCGGCGGTGCTCAATTTTCGGGAATGCCTCCGTTTCATACACGGGCAGCGGCCGCGGCCCCACGATGCTCATATCTCCACACAGAATGTTGAGCAGCTGCGGTAACTCATCAATCGAGGTTTTGCGGATGAAATGGCCGAACTTGAAAATGCGCGGGTCGTTGGTCAGTTTGAAGATGGGGCCGTTCATCTCGTTGCCGTACTTGGCCTTGACTTCTTCCAGGCGCGCCTCGGCGTCCACATACATGGAGCGGAATTTCCACATGTGGAACACGCGGCCATACAGCCCGGAACGGCGCTGGCGGAAAAATACAGGCCCCTGCGGGTCGCTCAGCTTGATGCCGATGGCTGCCACCAGCCACAGCGGTGAGGAGCATACGAGAATGCAAAGGGCAATCAGACGGTCGAGTATTTCCTTGAATATCATGGACCACGAGACTTCCGGGGTGGAACTCAGCACCACCATGCGCGAGTCGCCTACTTCGTTCAGCCCTACTCGCAGGCTCGAGGATAAGCGGTCGCGCAGCACCAGGTTCACATCAATTCCCTGTACTTCGCATTGCTCGATGATGGGAGCAAAGTCATGGTGGGCGGCAAGGCCACCGAATACGTACAGCGCTGTCACGTTCTGTTGTTTGATGACCTGCTGCACTTCCTGCTCGTTATCGCTGGCATCGTGGAAGGTGCCGACTACGTGAAAATTATTGCGCCAGTGCTCAGGCAAGGCGTTCCAGCCTTTCTGTATGCTCGTGGCTTCGCCGGCCAGAATAACCTGCCGGCGGTACTGCTCCGCATTGCTGCGCCGCAGGATGGTGAATCGCACCAGCAGGTAACGCAGGAAGAGGACCAGGGTGATGCCAATCAGGTTTATCAGCAGAATCTGGCTGTTGTAGAAGGGTGTTTCGGAAAATGCTGTATACACCCCCATCGCGCAGAGGTAGTAGGTGGCAAATGCCAGCAGCTGGCGCAGTGCATTCCCGATACGCTGCAGGTTCTGTTTGCGGTAGAAGCCTACGTGGCGCAGTGTAACCGGTATGGACATGAGCGCTGCCCCTGCCAGGAAGGGTGATGCCAGAAATAAATTGAAAAATGCTCCTTCTTTCCATCCGAACACAGGAGCAATCCAATTCGTCACGTATGGTGAGAAATAGGCAAAAATGCCTGCCAGTATCAAATCCAGCAGAGGATAAAAACTTTGACGATAAAATTTGCTACCCCGGGTCATAATCTCCACCCCCATTTTACCATTTTGGGCATGTTCTAACAAGAAAAAAAAGACCGGCAATGTGGTAAAAGTTCTTTTAACTTGAAAGCTGAAGCGAGTTTTTGTAGTATATATTCCATATGAACCTGCTCAAAAGCATGACCGCAGTGATTGCCATGACCGGGGCCCTGGCACTGGGGCAGAATGCGTATGAACCGCATCCCGACTGGGAAAACCCGCAGAATCTCTCTCAGGGGCGAGAGGAAGCCCGCGCGTTCTACGTACCTTTTGCCAACCGCGCCGAGGCGTTGAAGGGTCATCGCAACGATTCCTCTCTTGTTCTCTCTCTGAACGGTAACTGGAAATTCCACTGGTCTCCCAGCCCGGAGCAGCGCCCGCTGGATTTCTACAAGCCGGAGACCGATGTGAGCAGCTGGGCGGACATTGATGTGCCCAGCAACTGGCAGATGCGTGGCTACGGCACCCCTATCTACAGCAACCAGCGCTATACCTTTGTGCGCGACTGGCCGCGCGTGATGACCAAGCCGCGCAACAAGGATGAAGAGCGCTACACCTGCCCCGCCACCGAGCCGAACGCCGTGGGCAGCTACCGCCGCAATGTGGAACTGCCGGCCGACTGGAATGGCCGCCAGGTTTTCCTGCGTTTCGATGGTGTGGATTCCTTCTTCTATCTCTGGGTGAATGGCGAGAAGGTCGGCTTCTCCAAGGACAGCCGCACCGCCGCTGTGTTCGATATCACCAGGTTTCTGAAGCCCGGTACCAACGTGATTGCTGCCGAGGTCTACCGCTACAGTGATGGCTCCTACCTGGAATGCCAGGACATGTGGCGTCTCTCCGGCATCTTCCGCGATGTGTACATGTACACCACGCCCAAGGTGCAGATCCGCGATTTCTTCGTACACACCGATTTTGACGGCCAGCCCGGACAGAAGGACTACAGCCGGAGCAAGCTGAGCATCGAGGTGAATGTGGACAACCGCAGCACCGCCGCTGGTAAGACCACGGTGGAAGGCGAGCTCATCGATGCTGCCGGCAAGACCGTGGCCACCATGAGCAGCCCCGCCCTGGAAATCACCCCCGGTGCCGAGGTGAAGACCACCATGGCCGCCACCATTGAGAAGCCTGCGCTGTGGAGTGCTGAAAAGCCGAATCTGTACCGCCTGCTGCTCACACTGAAGAATGAGCAGGGTGAAATCACCGAAACGCTCTCCCGCAAGATTGGTTTCCGCGATGTGCAGCTGGTGGACGGCCGCTTCCTGGTGAACGGCATGCCGGTGAAGCTCAAGGGCGTGAACCGCCACGAGAGCCAGCACGCCAACGGCCACACTGTGACCGAGGAGGAATGCCGCCAGGAGCTCCTCATTATGAAGCGCGGCAATATCAATCACATCCGCAACTCCCACTACCCGCAGGTAGACCGCTTCTACGAGATGTGCGATGAGCTCGGCATCTACGTGTGCGATGAGGCCAACATCGAATCCCACGGCTATTACTACGGCGAGCTCTCCCTCTCCCACCCGGCAGAGTGGAAGGCCCAGCACGTGTGGCGCAACAAGAACATGGTGGAGCAGAGCAAGAACCACCCCTGCGTGGTCATCTGGTCCTACGGCAACGAAGCCGGCCCCGGCGATAACTTTGCCGCCGTGCGCGACTGGATCAAGCAGCGCGATGCCTCCCGCCTCACCCAGTACGAGCGCAACAACGAACTGGCCGACCTCTGCTCCAACCAGTACCCCAGCGTGAACTGGACCCGCAATATCGCCAGCACCAAGCTCCAGAAGCCCTGGTACATCTCCGAATACGCCCACATCCTCTGCAATTCCATGGGCAACCTGGCTGATTACTGGGAAGCCATCGACAGCTCCGACTCCATCATCGGCGGCGGTATCTGGGAGTGGATTCACCAGAGCTATGACCAGGTGGTCACCCTGCCGAACGGGCAGAAAATCACCCGCCAGGCCTACGGCGGCGACCATGGCGAATACCCGCACGACGGTATCTTCTGCATCAAGGGCGTCATCTACAGCGACCGCACCGTGACCCCGCTCTATGATGAAATCCGCAAGGTGCAGCAGAATGCCAGCTTCACCCTGGGCGGGCTCACGGATGCCGGCCTGGTGGTCAACATCCGCAACAAGCACCTCTTCACCGACCTGGCAGAGTATGCCGGCAGCTGGAAACTCTGCGAGGAGGGTAACACCGTGGTGCTGCAGGGCAGCTTTGAGCCTGCTGCCGCCCCGCTGGGTAATCAGAAGGTCACCCTGCCGCTCACCGCAGAGCAGCTGCTCTCCCTCAAGAAGGACCGCCGCTACTATCTGACCGTGGACCTGCAGCTCAAGCAGGACACCGAGTGGGCTCAGAAGGGCTATGTGATTGCCACGGAGCAGATGGTGCTGCCGGAAGAGATGACTGGCTTCGATGCCCGCACCAACCTCTTCCACCCCAGTGCCGCCAAGGTGGACGTGCGCAACCAGAGCGGGCAGATGCTCGTCATCGGGCCGAACTTCTCCCTCTGCGTGGATAAGGCCACCGGCGGTATCAAGAACTACATCGTGAACGGCCAGCAGCTGCTGGGCGAGAAGGCTACCGTGCACCTCAACGCCTTCCGCGCCCCGGTGGCAAATGATAAGTGGGCCATGAACCAGTGGCTGAACAACGGCCTGGGCAACCTGGAGCACGCCGCCACCCCCCTGCTGGTAGAGCGCCTGCACAACGGCATCGTGCGCATCTCCTGCGATGTGACCAGCCAGGGCACCCGCAAGGAAAACCTGAACAGCGGTGAGTACGACCAGGGCACCTACAAGGTAAAGGAACTCGGCCCCATCACTGAAAAGGACTTCAAGTTCACCACGCAGCTGGTGTACACCATCCTGCCGAATGGCTATGTGAGCGTGCAGGCCGGTATCATCCCGAGCGTGAACAAGGTGGTGCTGCCCAAGCTGGGCTACACCGTGAGCATGCCGGAGCGCTACTCCAACGTGCGCTGGTATGGCCGTGGCCCCGGCGAGAACTACACCGACCGCAAGGCCGGTTCCCACATGGGTATCTGGAACAGCACCGTGGAGGCCATGGTTGAGCGCTACCCCTTCCCCATGGAAATGGGCAACCGCATGGACACCAAGTGGGTCTCCATTACGGATAATGATGGTGTGGGTCTCCTCATCGCTGCTGAGCCGCACGAGAATTTCAACTTCTCCGCGCTGCCCTATACCGCCCGCGATATCTTCGAGGCCTCCCACCCGGAGGAAGTGAAGCGCGCCGGTGCCACGGTGGTGAGTGTGGATGCCTTCACCCTGGGGCTGGGCGGTGCCGCCTGTGGCCCGCTGCCCTTGGACCGCGACATCCCGCTCTCCGGGCCCACCACCTTCGTGTTCTCCCTGCGCCCGGTGTTGCGCGGTGAAGACCCGGCCGAGGTAGGCCGCCGCATGCTGCCGCTTACTGGGGCTGTCACCATCTCCCGCGACAGCGTGGGCTATGTGCACGCCAGCTGTGGCTCCCGCGATGCGAATATCGAGGTCACCCTGCCGGATGGCTCCCGCTTCGATTACAAGGAACCTTTCCTGCAGCGCGAGGACGGTATCGTGCGCGCCTATGCCAGCAGCCCCGGCTGCATGGACAGTGTCAGTGCCTTCCAGTACCTGCCTGAGTGGAAACCGGACAACGTGATGCGCATCACGCACTGCTCCAGCTACGCCGGCAGCAGCAACTCCCCCTGGAACCTCATCGACAGCCGCCGCGACACCTTCTGGCACTCCGAGTGGCGCGAAACCCCCATGCCCGGGTACCCGCATGAAATCATTATCGATATGGGGGCGCTCTCCGAGCTGCGCGGCTTCTCCCTCACCCCGCGCCAGGGTCGCTCCGCCTCCCGTGCCGGCAAGATTGATATCTACCTCTCCAACGATGGCAAGACCTGGAATGCCCGGCCGGACTGCTCCATCACCATGGTGGATGAGGACAACGAGCAGCGCGTGATGCTGAAGGAAGCCGTGACCACCAAGTTCTTCAAGCTGGTGTTTGTCTCCCCGCTCTCCGGCCATGAGCCTTATGCCGCCCTGGCAGAGGTGACCCCCATCGTCACCCGCGTGGTGGGCGAGTATCCGCCGCATGCCTTCTTCTCCGTGGCCTACGTAAGCTCTGACCTGCCCGAGGGCGGCCCCGCCCGCAATGTGCTCGATGGTAACCCCGATACCTACTGGCACACCCTCAAGGGCGTGACTCTCGCCAGCTACCCGCACGAGATTCAGCTCGATATGGGTGGCGAGCGCAAGGTGAAGGGCATCGTCTTCCAGAGCGCCAAACCGGAAGAAGCACGCGTGAAAGACTACGAAGTATACGTGAGCCAGGACGGCAAGACCTGGGGGGACCCCGTCGCCCGCGGCTCCATGGCCAATACGGCTGAGAAGCAGGAGGCTCTCTTCTTCACTCCGGCCACCGGCAAGTTCATCCGCTTTGTGGCTCTCAGCTCGCATGACGGCAGCGATTCTGCCGCTGTGGCTGAGCTCAACATAATTGTGGAATAAAATGGAAGCAATTCCGGCAGAAGAACCCGCTTTTTGCGGGTTCTTTTGTTTCCTGAATGCGTAACAATACAAATAATTGTATTAAATACAGCATTTTCGAGAAATTTCGCTTTACAAGGCTTGACTCTTCCGTTATTCTCTCAAGTGGCTTCTTAACATAGGAATCGCTGTATCCACACTATTTCATTTTCTTTCAATATTATGAAACTCCATCTGAATCTCACACTGCGCCGGGCCCTTATGGCCGCCATGGCGATGGTAACCCTGCATACCGCAGAGGCCGCCCTGACCACCAAGTTCAATAAGACAGACGCCTACGTCACTGGCGAAGGTGTGCTTACAGAAAAGGACTGGAACGATATCTGGAACAAGCATAAGTCTGGTACGCTGACTATTGGTTCCTATGAGGGTTCTGCCAGTGTTGACCTGACTGACAGCACCTACAACAGCAAGAATGGCATCATCTTCGTTGGTGGCACGGGCCACAATTCTAACGGTGGTACCGCCAATGACGGTACTCTCAACGTTACCTCCTCGGTGAATGTTGACAAGCTTCATGTGGGCCTTTCCCAGAAGCAGTGCAACGGTACTCTTGATATTGACGGTGGCAAGGTTACGGCCGCTTCTGAACTGACCGTGGGCGGCTACGCCGGTACCGGCATCATCGACGCTGTTGAAAGCACCATTACGGTGGGTACGGATAAGAAGACCGCTGCCGTTTTCCGTGTGGGTTACCACAACGGTGCCGGTCAGGTGGCCGGGAGCGTGGATGCCGTTTCCCTGACCAATTCCTCGATTACTGTGGGTGCTGCCGGTGGTGCCAAGGATCTTACCTCCATCGGCCATGAAGCCGGCGTTTCCGACCTCAATCTGGATAACAGTACCGCAACCTTCTATGACCAGACCATCGTGGGTGAAATCGGTGCCCAGGGTACCATCCACGTCCACAATGGCAGCACGCTGACGATGGAGGATGTTGTGCTGGGCCTTACCTCCGGCGCCAAGGGCACCATCTGTGTAGAGGATTCCGATGTAGAGGCCGAAAACCTCGTGGTGGGTGAAGCAGGCCAGGGTGTTATCGAGCTGGCTGGCGAAAGCTCCCTTACCGCTGACTATATCACTCTGGGTGACGAAAACGGTGGTAGCGGTACCATCAATGCTGCCGGTGGCACCATTGAGACTGGCTTGCTGACCATTGGCGATGCCGGCAAGGGCTCTGTCATCTCCGCCGCTGACATCACTGCCGATGATATCGTTATCGGCAACCAGGTAACGGGTACAGGTTCTCTTGTAACCGAAGGCAGCGTGACCGCTGATAAACTGTACGTGGGCTACAAGGGCACCGGCACCGCCAGTGTGAACGGCGGCACCCTCGATGCCAAGGAAGCCTATATCACCGGCACCAGCAGCGTGCTCACCGCCGCCAACGGCACCACCACGCTGGGCAAGGCCACCGTCCTGGGTGGCAAGCTCACCACTTCTTCCACTGGCACCACCAAGGTGACCGGCGAGCTCATCCTCGATGAAGCTGGTCAGCTGGTGAACGCTGGTACCACCGACGTGGCTTCTGCTATGGTTGCCGAAGGCGCCGGTATCACGGCTACGGGCGGTACGCTGACAATCGACACGCTGGTTAACAGCGGTAAGGTCGATGTGAAGACTGGTGCCGAACTTGAGGCCGGTTCCCTCACCAACAACGCCACCATCACCAACGCTGGTGTCCTGGTTGCGGAGTCCATGTCTAACCTTGGTACTGTAACGAATAGCAACTCGCTCTTTATCACCGAGCTCGAAAACGCTGGTACCATTACCAATACGAACACCCTCGATACCGTCTCTGCCATTAACAAGGGTACCATCACCAATGCCGGTGGCACTATCTGGAATATCGGGGACCTCACCAGCACTGAGGGCTCCATTGCCAATAATGGTACCATCACCTCCACTGGTAAGGTAGTGACTGGTGCTGTGACCACGGATGGTAGCGGTTACTGGACCAACAATGGTTCCTGGACTATCACCGGTCAGACGGAAGTCACTGTCATCACCAACAACAAGGACATCACTATTACCGGTGCTGGTCGTGTCGAGGGTAATTCTCTTACCGGTGAAGGTACCACCACCATTGCAGTGGATAAGACCACTGTGAATGGCACTGTTGTGAATCTGGAGCTGACTCCGGAAAACAAGGATGCGGTCAAGGTGACGCTTGATATGAGCAATACCGCAGACCTGGTGGGCAAGGACCTGACTTTCCTGACCAGTGGTACTTTGGACGCTACCGCTGACGACGCGAATGATATTTCTCTGGTTAATGCTGATCAGAAGTCTACAGGTATCAACTGGACTGAGTCTTACATTGATATCAACGGTACCAGCAACAAGCTGTGGTTCACCTCTGACTACGCAGATAACGCCGTAAGCCAGATGAAGTTCACCAAGATGGCTGAGTATCTGAGAACGGAAACCGATGTCAAGACTGAAGAGTCTGAGACCAGTGTGACCCTGGAGTATGAGAAACAGACTCTGGTGACTGAAGAAAAGACGGTTGATACCTCTACCATCGAGAAGGATAGCGCACTTGCCGATGCTATCTTGGGTAAGGATACCAGCTCCTCCGCTCCTGCTCCCACTCTGCAGACCGTGGTGGTGGAAACAGAAAAGGACAATACCGTGGGTTCTGGCAGCAAAGAGGAAGCCAATCCTGTGAACATCATTGTGGGCTCCGGCCTTACTGAGAGCACCGGCCTGGTGGTGGAGACCGTGGTAGTGAAGCAGGTGACCAAGGATGAAGGTGCCGGCGCGGTTGTTTCCTCCAAGACCGCCGGCACCTCTGGTCTGGCCCTTGTGTTCTCCGGCGAAAGTAAGCAGGCTGGTGTCGCTGAAAACAAGGACACCAACCACCTGGGCTTTGCTGATAATCTGAAGGGTGAGATCCTGAAGACAGACGACGGTATGGACAAGAAGGTGCAGACCATCGACCTGGTGGAGGTGAAAGCCGATTCCAATGTGACCCTGGGCAACCTGAATATGCACTCCACTCACAACTTTGTGGTGAAAGAGGGTGCTACTCTTACTTTCGATGGCGTTAACCTGAAGGTGGGCGGCAGCCACGACGATGATATCGAGTTCCAGGATGTGCAGGTGGAAGTGGAAAAGGAAGATGCAGATGGCAACAAGACAATCGAAATTGAAACCGTGCGCGTTGAGAACAAGGAGTCTGCCCACATGGAAACCGGCAGCATGATTGGCGAGGCCAATGCTGATGCTGCCACCGCCGCCACGACCACCGTTCACATCACCAACGGCTCCAAGGTGGAGTTCGAGAAGGTGTACGCCAGCAACGGTAAGGAAGAGGACGAGCTGGGTACAACCACCATTGCTGGTGCCAATACTCTGGTGCAGATGAGTGGTGAAGGCACTACTCTGGGCATGGACAAAGTGCTGAAGGATGACGCCGGTAAGCCCGTGCTGGATGACCGCGGTCACGAGAAGCACGGCCAGCAGATTGTATTCGATCACGGTGCTCACCTCAAGGGTACAGGTCACCTGAAGAACATCCACATGAAGGAGGGTACCACCTTCACCGTGGGTAACTCCCCGGGCAAGTTCACTGCCAGCGAACTTACTGTGGACGGCAAGACCAACTTCTATCTTATCGTTGACTCTAATGACTGGGAAGACTACAAGAAGACCGGCGATGCCAAGGATCTTACCGCAGAAGAGCGCAAGGATGGTGCTGCTGATGGTGAATGGGGTGCTATTTCCCAGCTCGTTGTCGCGGGTCCTGTGACGCTGAACGGCGATGTCGTGTTCTCTTATCAGGAGTTTGACGAAGCAAGCGGTAAGTTCGTGGACGTTGACCGCGAGGCTGCCCGCAAGGAACTGGGCAAGTACTTTACGGATGATTCTACCATTACCTTCGTGGACATCCAGGATGGTGGTGAACTGGTGCAGGGAGAAAACTTCCGCGTGCTGACAGAAACGCTGCCTGAGCTTCCCGATGGTATGGAGTGGGATGCCAGCGCCCTGTTCACTGACCACGTTGTGCGCGTAATCAGCGAGTACCTGGAGGAGCCGACCCGCGTGGCCAACTCCCTGGTGAGCGCCGGTGAGACCGTGCTGAGCTTCGGTCGCCTGGCTCAGTCTCAGGCTTTCCTGCGTGAGGCCGGCACCACCCGCACCTGGGCCAGCGCTCTTGGCATGTCCAACAGCATCGACAGCGGCTCCGTAACCAACGGCTACGACTACAGCAACTGGGGTGCCGCCGTGGGCGTGGACCATGCCTTCACCAAGAACACCGTGATCGGTGTGGCCTTTGGCTGCTCTTGGGGCGAGAATGAAGCCGAGGAGGGTAACGGCTACTATGATGGCGGCAGCATCGACCAGGATGCCAAGATGATTGGTATCTACGGTGTACACAAGTTCAAGACCAAGGGCCTGCTGAACGATGTGAAGCTCAATGCCTTTGCCGCCTACGGCATGTTCGAGAACGACAGCACCCGCACCAACATCAAGAAGGGTCATACCGCTGATGCTGAGTGGGATTCTGATGCCTGGGTAATCAGTGCCTCTCTCTCCCGCGATATCACCACCGATTGCGGCGTAGTCTTCACTCCCTATGTGGGTGTGGAATACACCACCGCTGGCATGGACGACTTCTCCGAGACGGGCAAGTTCTACACCGCTGATTACACCGCCGATGAGGACTACAGCAACCTCTCCGTCAAGGTGGGTGTGACCGTGAGCAAGGACTTCGATGGCTTCACTCCCTATGCCAGCATCGCCTACATCAATGATGTGGACCGCTCCGCTGCCGAGGTGACCGCTGAGGGTAAGCGCACTGCCACGGGCAAGTCTGCGCTGCCTGGTCGCGATGCCTTCCAGATTGGCGCCGGCTTCAACTGGCAGCTCACCGAGACCCTTGACCTGAACGCCGGCTACTCCGCCGAGTTCCGCAGCAAGGCCACCGAGCAGAGCGCTAATGTGGGCATCGGCCTGACCTTCTAAAGAAGGGTTACATGTCTTCAAAAGCCCTCCCGGTTTCCGGGAGGGCTTTTTTCGATTCCGAGCCATAGGCGAGGATATCGTCTTGCCGCAGGCAAGATATCGTTCAGGCCGCAGGCCTGAATATCGTCCTGACCGCAGGTCAGGATATCGTTATCCATTACCGTTCGGCGCGTCAATATAGCCAGCATGGGGAAATTCGGGTGGCGCATTCCCGCCCGTGTCATCGTTTCCCGGTTCACGCGGTTCCCTGATATGAAATTGAGCAGGGGAAACGAAATCCAGACTCCTGCGGAGAAGGGAAGCTATCTGCCTGCGGCCGACGATATCCTCACCTTGTCCGGAGTTCGAAGAAGCCACCGCCCAGCAATTTCTCGCCGCGCCGGTCATCCGGGGCGTAGAAGGCGCAGACCTGGCCCAGGGCCAGGGCGCGCACGGGGGAATCGAAATCGAGCTGAACCCTGCCATCGCCCAGGTGGGTGCAGGTGGAGGGCACGGCAGCGGCGCGGTAGCGGGGCTGGGCCATGACGCGGACGGGCAGGGGAGCCAGGGTGTTGGAAATGCCGCCGACGATGGCGCTCCGGGTGTAGAGCCCGGGGGTTTCCTCCCCTTCGTAACCGAGGATGAGGCGGTTGCGCTCCAGGTCCTTGCCAACCACCACATAGGCCACGCCCTCGCGAGGGGAGGCCACATGGTGCCCCTTGCGCTGGCCCATGGTGAAGAGGTGCAGGCCATCGTGCCGGCCGAGCTTTCGGCCGTGGATGTCCACGATGTCGCCGGGGTTATCGGGCAGGTAGTGGCGCAGGAAATCGCTCATCTTCACCTGGCCGATGAAGCAGATGCCCTGGGAGTCCTTTTTCTCGGCGTTGGGTAGGTTGAAGCGGCGTGCAATCTCGCGCACCTGGGGTTTGGTGATGCCGCCTACGGGGAAGATGGCGTGGGCCACCTGCTCCGGGCGCATGAGGGCCAGGAAGTAGGACTGGTCCTTGTTCACATCGGCCCCGCGGAGGATATAGCTGCCCTCGCCGGGTACATCGAGCCGCTGGGCATAGTGGCCGGTGGCCACTCCGGCGAACCCCTGCTCCAGGGCGTAGTCCAGCAGCACGCCGAACTTCATCTCACGGTTGCAGAGCACATCCGGGTTCGGGGTGGAGCCGTTGCGGTATCCCTCAATCAGGTAATGGACGATGCGCTGGCGGTATTGTTCGATGAGGTCCACCACTCGGAACTCGATGCCCAGCTTGCGGCACACACCCAGGGCGTCTTCAATGTCGCGCTCCCAGGGGCATTCACCCGGTATGTTTTCCTCGTTCACCCAGTTCTTCATATAAGCCGCCACGACTTCGTGGCCCTGCTCCACGAGCAGGGCGGCGGCTGCGGCGCTGTCTACGCCGCCGCTCAGGGCTGTGAGGATGCGGGCCATGGGGATAATCAGGTGTTTTCAGATTCAGGGTGGGAGCGGAGGGCCTCGCTGGAGGTGATGCCGTGCTCAGCCAGGCTGTCCAGGAGGCGCTGCAGGGCTTGTATGATGAAGTCGCTGCGGACCATTCCGTTCTGTTTGCAAAGTGAATCCACTTCCTCACAGATTTCAATCGGGCAGCGGAAGGATATGGTGTGTTTCTTCATAACCAGCGGGCGTATGCTAGCACATGCTCCCGTGTTTTTCAAGGGGAATTTGAATGACGAATTACGAGTTACGAATTACGAAGTAAAAAGTTCCGCAAGCCCTGCGGCTCGCCATTTGTTGTCAAGAGAATATACCTGCAGGCGCTCGCCTGCCACACGTGTATATGTGTCCCAAAGATTATGGAAAAATAGTTCTAAACAACATAAAGGCATAGTATTCTGTGTGAAAATTCGTAGTGGGGTATCAGACGCATCACCATCGGTAGTAAGCTTCCATTTGTGCCTCTATCGGCGTAAGCCGCTAACTTTCAATTCGTCAATCGTCAATTGTCAATCGTAAATCCTCTTGTCCCAAATATTGGGGACACGTGTGGTACTGTCACGCGTGGGGGGTTGACCGGGGTTGACACATGGCGTATGATAAAAGGCATGAGCGAAGAAGAAAACAAACCAACACCCGAAGAAGAACCCATCGATACGCCAGAGACTCCGGCAGAAGAGGAGCAGCAGCCTGTAGATGAGCTGACCAAGTGGCGCGAGATGGCGCTGCGCACCGCAGCGGAGTATGATAATTACCGCAAGCGCTGCGTGAAGGACCGCGAGGATTTCACCCGGTACGCCAACCGCAGCCTGCTGGAGGAGCTGCTGCCGGTTATTGACAATTTTGAAATGGGCATGCAGATGGCCCAGCAGGACACCAGCTCCATGATTTACATCGGCATGAGCATGGTGCAGAAGCAGCTGGCGGATTTCCTGGCCGGCCAGGGCGTGGAGGCTATCGAGTGCGCCCCGGGGCAGGAGTTCGACCACAACCTGCACGAGGCTATCATGAGCGAGCCCAGCGACCAGCCGGAAGGTACCATCATCCGCATTCTGCGCCGGGGGTATAACTTGCGCGGCCGCCTGCTGCGCCCGGTGAATGTGGTGACCGCCGCCCCGAAGGAGGAGGCTGCCCCGGAGGCATAACTTCAACCCGTAAACCACTATGGCACAGGATTATTACGAAGTGCTGGGCATTGACCGCAATGCGGATGAAGCCGCCATCAAGAAGGCCTACCGCAAGCTGGCCATGAAGTACCACCCCGACCGCAACCCGGACAACAAGGAAGCGGAGGAGAAGTTCAAGGAACTGGGTGAGGCTTATGAGGTGCTGAGCGATGCCGATAAGCGCGCTGCCTACGACCGCATGGGGCACGAGGCATTCAAGAATGGCGGCATGGGTGGCCCCGGTGGCCCGGGCGGCTTCGGGGGCTTCACTGACCCGGCGGATTTGTTCTCGCAGATTTTCGGCGGAGCCTTTGGCGGATTTGGCGGCATGGGTGGCGGCGGCGCCCGCCGCAAGGCTGACCCGCGCCGCCCCGGGTCCGATTTGCGCACCGACCTGGAAATTACCCTGGAGGAAGCAGCCGAGGGCTGCACCAAGACCCTGGAGGTGGAGCGTCTCGTGCCTTGCGATGAGTGCAATGCCACTGGTTCCAAGGATGGCCGCGCCGGTTTCCACACCTGCGCCACCTGCCACGGCACCGGTGTGGTGACGCGCCAGAGCGGTTTCTTTGTGCAGCAGAGCACCTGCCCCACCTGCCGCGGTGCCGGGCAGACTATCAGCAACCCCTGCCCGAAGTGCCGTGGCGAGGGCCGCGTGCACAAGGATGTGAAGATTTCCCTGCGCGTGCCCGCCGGCGTGAATACCGGCACCAAGCTGCGCTCCACCGGCAATGGCGACGCCGGCACCCACGGCGGCGAGACCGGCGACCTCTACGTGTTCATCGAAGTGAAGCCGCACGATATCTTCACCCGCGATGGCATGGACCTGCACTGCACTATCCCTGTTCCCTTCATGGATGCCGTGCTGGGCGGCGAGATGACCGTACCTACGCTGGATGGCCCCGCCAAGCTCAAGTTGCCCACCGGCACGCAGAGCAACACCATCTTCCGCGTGCGCGGCAAGGGTATGCCCAGCCTGAAGGGCTCCGGCCGGGGCGACCTCATGGTGGAGGTGCAGGTGGAAACACCCACTAAGCTTTCTTCCGCCCAGGAGAAGGCGCTCAAGAAGTTCGGCGAGGAGCTCAAGGACAGCAACCAGCCCGAGGTGGCCGATTTCCGCAAGCGCGCCGCCCGATTCCTGAAATAATACCCCCCCCGCTCATTCCCATGCACAGGTGCTATGCCCCAGGGGCCAGTCTGCAGGCCGGAGCTACCCTCAGCATCGAGGGTGAGGAGGCTAAGCATGCCCTGAAGGTGATGCGCCTGCGCGTGGGGGAGGAGTGTGAGGTGTTCAACGGCTGCGGCCAGGCAGCCGTGGGCCGCATTGCTGCCACTGCCGGCAGCAGTTGCCTTACCCTGGCCGGGCTGCGCCCGCTGCCGCCGCTGCCGCCCGTGGCGGGCATCACCCTGGCTCTGGCCATCCCCAAAGGCAGCAACATGGACCTCATTGTCCAGAAAGCGGTGGAAATGGGCGTGCAGCTCATCATCCCCCTCATCACAGAGCGCACCATCGTGCGCCTGGATGCGAAGGACGCCGCCGCCAAGACCGCCAAATGGAGCCGCACTGTGCTGGAGGCCTGCAAGCAGTGCGGCGTGAATACCCTGCCGGTGGTCGAAACACCGCAGAGTTATGCGGCCTTCCTGCAACGCGCTGATTTGCCTGCGCTCAAGCTGCAATGCGCCATTGTGCCGCATGCCCGCCCGCTGCGCGAGCTGCTGGAGGCCGCCCGCGCCGCAGGGCAGGGGGACTGCGTGCTCCTCATCGGCCCCGAGGGGGATTTCTCCCCCGCTGAATATGCCGCCGGCGAGGCTGCCGGCTATGCCCCCACCAGCCTGGGCCCCATTATCCTGCGCGTGGAAACCGCCGTGTTCCTGGCTGTGGCCGCCGCCCGCTACGCGCTCGATGCGTAAAAATGGCGATGTTTGCCGCATTTTAACCTTGTCAGTGCAGGGGGCTTTTGGTAGAGTGTGCAATGAGCGATGAATATCGCCCCGATTTTCACCATTTAACCTTACACTCATGAAACTTCATCTTCCCAAAGGTCTTCGCACCGCTCTGCTGGCGGTTGTAGCCATCTCCGCCGCAGCTCCGTTTGCGGCCGAAGCTCGCAAACCTGCTCCGCTCCCGGCTGCCGCCTATGAACTCCTCTATGTCGAGGCAAATCGCAATCTGGATAATGCCTGCGATGCATCGTCCTCAAATTCCTCCATGATTCTGGGCGATAAAACCGTGGATCGGGTGGATGGGGATGGTTACAAGCTGGACGATCAGGGACATAATCTTCAGAAGGTCACCAGTGATGGTTGCCTGGAGTTCACCAACCCCAATGACCCGGCCAATCCTCACATTGACCCGAACAATACGGACTGGGTGCTGGAAATCGTTGCAACGGATGTGACGTGCATAGATAATGAAACTGTCATGTATGGTGAGCAAGGTGCCATTCTTTTCGCGAACGGCTATGTGGGTTCCAATGAAATGAGAGATGTGGTCCATATAGGCGCGACGCGAGGATACTGGGGGCGCGAGACTCTCTACCTGACGCCGGTCGGTAATATTCACCTGTGTGTGTTCGGTGATAGCGCCGGCCTTAATTCATCTGCAGACAATGTGCTGGCCCGTGTGGATCGCCACTGGGCGGACGGCGATCCGCTTAACCTGAAGTTCACCTTTGTGTGGGATGCCGATGGCGGTGGTAGGCAGAGTGATGGCACCTACACCGGCGCCATGACCTTTACTGGTGCCTATATTGTGGATATGAGCACCGGCGCACCCATCGAGGTCAAGGATATTTCCACCATGGAAAAAGGCCATGTGGTGTGGGACGGCCGCACGCTGGATCATTACTTCTTTACCCAGCGCACCGATCCCGAAGTGGAGTTTGCGGATCGTTACAATGCCGGTGGTTTCTATGCCTCAGCCGGCGAAGACTCCAACGTGGAGATGAGTCTTTACGTGCCCGGCAAGCAGGGAGCCTGGGTGGTGCGCAACCAGGTGGATATCCAGGACCTGTATGATGGCAAGTACATGGACTACACGGGCCTGCAGCCGACGGAGCGCGAGCTGACCGCCGGGGAGCAGATTACGTTCAGTGGTGATGCCGGTACCATTTACCTGAGCAGTGGGGAAATGACCTATGACCACCCCACGACGGTGGAAGCCAACCTGTTCAGCGGCGTAGTGGCCAAGAGCGTGGGCTTCGGCGCGGCCAGGGACGCTAAGCTTACCGTGGCTGAAAGAGTGCTGGATTCCACCGCGTTTGCCACTGCTGCGGATGGCAGGAGCGCCGGCTTGCGTATTACGGGGGCGGGCACTGTGGTGCTGGAGCTCAGCGAGCAGGCTGCCCAGCACAACGTGGAGTTCAATTCCATTGCCTGGAACAGCAAGGTGGAGCTCAGGTCGGATGAGAATGTAAGCGTGGTTGTCACCGAAAGCAAGATTGGTGAACAGGCCTCCATCACCCGCAATGCCGACA
The DNA here is from genome assembly GCA_015062005.1 of Akkermansiaceae bacterium. Lineage (GTDB taxonomy): Bacteria > Verrucomicrobiota > Verrucomicrobiia > Verrucomicrobiales > Akkermansiaceae > Akkermansia. Next base: position 65,780 of record SUVL01000005.1, on the reverse strand, counting down.
GTGGCGAAGGTGTGCTGACGCTGATTGCCAAGGCAGATACCGACGCGGTTTCCTCCATGAAGTTCAAGAGCCTGTCCAACATGAACGGTAGTATCACCGTCATTGGCGGTTCCCGCGTGGAGAACGGTGCGAATACGCTGACTCTGGACACCCTCGATGCTACAGGTGATGTGAACGTCCAGGTCAAGACTACGGTGAATGGAGATATCAATGCCGGCGGCAGCGTGCTCATTGATAATACAACTACGGCTGCCAATGTGAATGCCGGTGCCGTTGTGACCATGATGGATTCCGGCCGTCAGCTTACGACCGGTGCCCTGAAGGCTGGTGAGCGGGTTTCTGTTTTCACCGGCAACACGCTGCGGGCCGAAACGATTGAAACGAAGGGTGTGGCCCTCGTTACCAACACTGCTGATACCGCTAGCATCACCGCCAATGAGATTGTGGCAAAGAGTGCGGAAATCAATCTGGCTCTGCTGGATGCAGAGGGGATGCAGGTGCTGGATGAGGACGGTAACCCCGTTGCCGGCAATGTCTCTCTTTCCGTGGCGGATGATGCACCGGTGGCACCCTTGCTCAGCGGCAGGGTCAGCATGACGAAGGACGGTATCGTGGCCGATGCTATCGCTGACAACTCCAACATCAGTATCGACGCCGCTTCTCCTGCGGTGCTGGCCACCAGGAAGATGGCAGATGCCTCTCTCACCGTGGGCGGTACTGCTGTGCTGACCAAGGCCAGCACGAATTCTGCCATTACCATGGGTGCGACAGGCACCGTGGTCAGTGGTGAACTGACGGCAGAGCAAGTGACCCTGCCGGAGGGGTATTCCCTCCAGGCGGCTGCACTGACCAGCGCCAATGGTGTGACGGCCGGCGGCACCAGCTTCACCGGCGAGACAACCATGACGAAGGTTGCCATTGCTGACAAGGTCGTGACGGCGGATTCCATCACCACGGATGACGCAACCCTGGCTGATGGCAGCGTGCTGAACAAGGCCATCCTGACGGCAGCCAGCGTGACACTGGGCGATGCCGTGGTGCTGAATGGTGTGACCCTCAACAGTAGCCGGATTATCACCCGCGGCAAGGCGAAGATTTCCGGTTTCACCGTGGGGGGTGGCAAGTCCTTCGGCGGTGATAATGCAGATGCTTTCACGGTGGGTGCCGGCCTGAACTCGCTGGGGATGACCGGCAACCTGGATGGCGCCAATATCAGCCTGAAGCACATCACGGTGGGTGGCCAGAACCTGGCCTTCTCCGATGATCCTGCACAGAAGGCTACCCACACCCTGCTGACTGCCAACAGCGGCAGTATCGAATACAAGTGGACCAAGGCGACCGGTAAGGACGTGCTGCTGCCTTATCTGCCGTCCTACGTGGAAATCGACAACGTGTGGATTGAGAACGGTCAGCTGAAACTCCAGGGCCACAAGGACCAGGAGCGCATCGAAAACGAACTGACGGACAATGCTACACGCAAGGCTGCCCTGAATGCACTGAAGACGGCCACCCCCGATGGCGAGGACAGTGCCCTGAAGGGAATCACGGATTACATCGGCCAGGTGAACCTGTACTCCCTGGATGAACGCCAGGAGGTGCTTACCGCGGTGGCCGGTGCTTCCGCGGCTGCTCTGGCTGATTCTCAGCGCCGCGGTGTGCAGGACGTGCAGAAGAACCTTCGCAACCGCATCATTCAGATGGGCGGCGGTACGAATGCCGGCCTGACCACCGATTGGAAGTATGCCGGTATCCAGGCCTGGGCTCAGGCGGATGGCAGCTTCACTTCCTCCAATACCAAGGATGGTGATCCCGGCTATGATTTCAACACCTGGGGTGCCACGGTCGGTGCCAATTTCGACCTCACGGCCAACACGGTGGTGGGTATGTCCTTCTCCGCTTCCTATGGCGAGCTCGATGTGGACAGCCCGGACAGCGCTACCGGCAACAATGACGCTTACTACCTGAACCTCTTTGCCCGCCACCAGAAGGAACGCTGGGTGCAGATGCTTATCGTCACCTTCGGCACGAATGATATCGACCTGGAACGCACGGTGCAGAGTTACAAGGGTGAAGGTACTACGGACGGTACCTCCGTTTCCGCATACTATGAAATCGGTTACACCTACGGCCTGAATTATGAGTTCACCCACATCCTGCAGCCCCTGCTGAGTGTGAGCCTGACCTCTGCCAAGGTGGATGGCTACACCGAAAAGGGTCCCATCGGTGATGCTGCCATCACTTACGATGGCGACTCCTACGTGTACGGTACCCTGGGTATCGGCGCGCGTTACCAGGGCGTGCTCTACAAGACCGTGCACGAGCGCAACGCGGTGGTCGAGGCCCGCGCCTTTATCACCCAGGATTTCGGTGATACGACCGATGAAGCCGTGGTTGCCGTGGGTGATGGTGAGGCCTTCAAGGTGAATGGGGCCGATACTGCCGGTACCGGCTTTGAACTGGGTGTGGGCCTTTCCCTCCCCGTCGAGCAGCATACCACGATCTATGCTGATGCGGATGCCACCTTCCGTGCCGATTACACCGGCTTCCGTGCCAATCTCGGCGTGCGTTACGATTTCTGAAGAAATCCCCGCTTTTTCTGCCTCCCCGGTGCCTTTGCGGTGCCGGGGAGATTTTTATTGCCGAATTTAAGCTTTTCCTCTTGTCATGCAAGGGGGATTTTGGTAGATTATCCATAGTCTGGCCGCATGGCCGCTGTGTACACACCTTTTTCTATTAAACTCCGTTATGAAACTCCACCTCCCCAAAGGCCTCCGTGCTGCCTTGCTTGCGGTAGTGGCCCTCGCGTCTGCCCCTGTTGCTTCTGCAGCAGCTCCTGCCACATTTGATTATAAGGTTCAGAAAACCCCGGATTATTACAGGTACTCGCCCGAAGAGGGAACCCGGGCGATTCCAATGCCTGTTACCACCCCGGCTATGACCAGCAGCTGGGTGATGAGTGTGGCCGGCATCCTCGCGCCTAATCGTTGTTCGGATAATACAAATCCGACCGGTGCCGTGCTGGTGGGTAATGTGGAGGTTCCGGGGCTGAGTTCGAATATCACGAAAGATAAAGTTCAGAAGCCCAGGAATATGAAATCTGACCAGTTCGCCATTTACTGCACCAGTTTCGGGCAGAATGTCTTTATGGTCACCAAGGAAGGCGTTGAGAATCTCACGGAGGATCAGGGCTTGTCTTCGCTGTCGGGGCGTTCTTCGCAAGTGGAAGTCACTCTGCAGTGGGTGTATAATGAGGCTAAGGGTACGGGTGACCTGTATCTGATCGGTATTTCGGATGTTACATTCGGAGGCTATATTTATGAGGGCGAGGCCACTCAGGACAGTGTTCCTGTAGGACGTGAGTACACGGTGAATTCCGTCTTGAACAAATCCCGCGTGCGTCTGCTCAAGAATGTGAAAGTGGATACCTCAGAGAATCTGGCTGAGTTCTTTACCACGGTGGATGGTTATTTCACGAGCTCTCACGGTCCAACGGAAATCTGCACCACGCTTTTTTCCGCCGGGTCCGGTGATGATGACAAGGCGTGGCTGATTACCGGCACGGCAGATGTGGAGGGCCTGTTGAAAGGCGCATACCTGACCGGCGTTCCTGCCACGGCTGAGAGCACGGTAGAGGGTGATGATGCTGTGGGTGACCCCGGTGAGTCGGCTCCCACCCAGCCGGAATCTCATGACCCCGCAATGGCTCCGGTGCAGTTCACCGGCAGCAATGGTGTGCTTTATCTCTATGCCCCGGCAGAGGAGGGAACCGAAACGCTCGGCGAGTATGTTGATGATGTGTACACACTTACCTACGACCGCACCACAGAAGTTGACAATAACATACTTGCCGGTGATGCCGGGATGGGCGTGGGCTTTGGCGCTGATGAAGGAACACGGTTGATTGTGGGTTCCACCGCGCTGAGCGATGCCGTAAAGGCCGCTGAAATGAAGATTGCGGGTCCGGGTGCTGTGAAACTCGAGATGGGTGACTCCACCGATATCAACCTGGTCTCCCTCGGTGCCGGCAGTGACCTGGAAATCAAGAGTGCCTCCCGATTCGATGTCGATCTGACCAGGACGGCTGTTGGTGCCGCTTCCTCCATTACCCGCACGGCAGATAGCGAAGAAGGGAAGATGACCGTTATTGCGGTTTCCTATGATGATTTGAAGAAGCCCGTCAGTGTTGCCATGGCCGGTCTGAGCAATGAGAATGGTGACCTGGGCATTGTGGGCAGCATGAACGTTGCTGATGGGGTCAGGTATGCCACTCTCGATGTCGATACCATTGCTGCATCCGGCTCCATTGAAATGACCGGCATGATTACCAGCGATACGGTGACCGCCGGTGGCGATCTGAAGGTGGGCACCTCGTCCAATCCCTATGGAGCGCTGACGGCAACATCCGCCAAGGCGGGCGGTAAGTTTGCGGTGCATGGTGCTGCCGAAATCGGCACCATCGAGGCCGGTTCCGTGGAAGCCAACATGATTGAGGACGAGGAAACTTCCCTCAAGGCCGGTTCCATTAAGACCTCCGCACTTACCTATAACCTGACCACATACGAGATTGCTGCTCCGGAGCCGCCGGCAGAAGAAGGCGGCGAGGTGGCCCCGCTCACCGGTGAGACCGGTGAGGAAGAGGTGCCGGTGGTCAACAGCATCAGCATTTCCACGGCAGAGTCCGGTACCCTGCTGAGCGGCAACGTGAGCCTGAATGCCGCCGGTATCTCTGCCGGAGCCATTGCGGATGATGCCACGATTGACATGGATTCCGCCTGCGGTGCCCAGGTGAAGCTGGGCAGTGCCACCGGGCTGAACCTGACGTTGGATGGCGCTGCCTCCATCATGCAGGGGGTGACTGCCGGTAACCTGGAGCTGGCTTCCGGAAGCATCAAGGCTTCCACCATCTCCACCGGCACCATTAACCTGGCGGATGGCTACAAGCTGAGCGGGGCCAGGGTGACTGCGCCCGTGACCCGCACTTCCGGCACGGCTATCAATGTGGAGGGCACCGGTGTGCAGCTGAGCAATCTTAACATCGGGGAAGGCGTGGTGCTGACCACTCCCGGCAGCGCAGAGATGACCAATGTCACGATTGCGGCCGGTAACTCCTTCGGCGGTGCGGATGGCGATGCCATGACCATCAACAAGCAGCCGCAGCAGAATAATCCTTCCACCCTGGATTCCCTGACGCTGACCGGCACAATCGATGGCGATACGCTCACCCTCACGGAACTCGTCATCAGCGGTGAGGATTTGAACTTCGATGCCAAGACCAGCTACACCCTGCTGACGGTGAACAGCGGCACGTTGGAAGACCTGACCACGAAGGACACCATCACGCTGGACATTCAGTCCTACGTGGATGCTGAGGTGACCATGGAGAATGGAAACATCGTCATCACCGGTGTGAAGTCTGAAGGTAAGTTCAAGGACGAGCTGACGGACACGGCCAACCGCACAGCGACCATGGAAGCGCTGGATGAGATTGAGGATGTGGAAGGCGGCACCCCGCTGGCCCAGCTGCAGAAGGATCTTGGTCAGCTGTTCCGCTACAGCCTGACGGAACGTCAGGAGCTGCTCTCCGCTATCTCTGGCGCTTCAACTACCGTTCTGGCGGATTCCCAGCGCCGCGGTGTGCAGGATGTGCAGAAGAACCTGCGCAACCGTGTCATCCAGATGGGTGGAGGTACTAATGCTGGCCTGACCACCGACTGGGACTATGTGGGTCTGCAGGCCTGGGCCCAGGCAGATGGCGGCTTCATTTCCACCGATGGTTCCGGTGACGAAAGCGGCTATGATTTCAACACCTGGGGTGCTACCGTGGGTGCCAACCTCGACCTGACCGCCAACACGGTGGTGGGTATGTCCTTCTCCGCCTCCTATGGCGAGCTGGATGTGGACAGCGCAGATAACGCCAGCGGCAACAATGACGCCTACTACGTGAGCTTCTTTGCCCGCCACCAGAAGGAGCGCTGGGTGCAGATGCTCATCCTCACTGTCGGTACAAACGATATGGACCTGGAGCGTACGGTGGGGCTCGGCTCCAACCGCTACACCGGCTCCGGCAGCACGGATGGTACCACCCTCTCCGCCTACTACGAAATCGGCTACACCGTGGGGCTGAACTATGAGTTCACCCACATTCTGCAGCCCATGGTGAGCCTGAGCCTGACCTCCGCCAAGGTGGACGGCTACGCTGAGGAAGGCAGCATCGGCAATGCCGGCCTGACTTACGATGGCGACAGCTACATCTACGGCACGCTGGGTATCGGCGCCCGTTACCAGGGTGTGCTGTACGAGACCGTGCATGAGCGCAACGCCGTGGTCGAAGCCCGCGCCCTTATCACCCAGGACTTTGGTGATACGACCGATGAGGCCATGGTGGGCATCGGCACCAGCGACCTTTACAAGGTGAAGGGGGCAGACAGCACTGGAACCGGTTTTGAACTGGGTGCCGGTATCTCCCTCCCTGTGGAGCAGCACACCACGCTCTATGCCGATGCGGATGTGACCTTCCGCCCGGATTCCACCGGCTTCCGTGGCAACATCGGTCTGCGTTACGATTTCTGATCAGGAATCTGCCTGAGAAAATCTGCTCTCTCCAAAATCCCGCACGGTACCAGCCGTGCGGGATTTTTCAGTGACTCTCCTTCTCTCATGCGATAGCAAGTATTTCATTGAGCGAAGCGACTAGTTACCGCTAAAGCTACGCTGAGATGGGTCGCATGGCTCTGGCGTGCATGCCAGAGCTGCAAATGATACTCCATGTTGCATAGCGCATAAAAACAAAAAGCGCATCTGGCAGAACCAGACGCGCAATTTGTTGAGTAATGGGGAAAGATAAACTTTCCTGAATCACTTACTTCTTAACGGGAGTCACCACGGGAGCGGGAGCAACCGGCTCGGGGGTCACCTGCTGCTGCTGCTGCTGCTGCTGGCAGGAAACGAAAGCGGCGGCCGTAAGAGCGAGGATAGCGATCTTCTTCATAATTATCTTACTAGTTTTGATGTTGTTTGATGCACCCAACCAAGCAAGGATAGCTTGGCGGGCTAAACAAACTATAGCAGCATTTCCCTACAAATCAAGCCTAAAATGAATTTTTTTGCCCTTGACAAGTGAACATTTATCAGTGCAAAGCAAGAAATCGGGCAGTCGGGACATAAAAAAGGGTTGCGCAATGCGCTGCGTTATGGGAATATCAGCCCCGGTGATGACACAGAGTGAAACCATAGCCGCCCTGGCTACTGCCCCCGGAACCGGAGCGCTTGCCGTTATCCGGGTGAGCGGGGCGGAGGCGCTGCCGGTGGTGCAGCGGTGCACGGCGGGCAGGGGGCTGCAGCCGCGGCTGGCCACGCTGGTGCGTGTGCGTGATGCACGCGGCGGCATCATCGACGAGTGCGTGGCCACCTATTTTGCGGGGCCTGCCAGTTTTACCGGTGAGGATACGGTGGAGCTGAGCTGCCACGGCGGCATGCTGGTGACGCGGCGGGTGCTGGAGCGACTTCTGGCCTGCGGAGCCCGCCCGGCAGAGCCGGGGGAATTCTCCCGCCGGGCGTTTGAGAACGGCAAGCTGGATCTCACCCAGGCCGAGGCTGTCATGGATATCATTTCCGCCGGGAGCGACCTGGCTCTCCGCGCTGCGCAGAACCAGCTCCAGGGTGCCATCGGCAGCCAGGTGACCGCCGCAGCAGACATCCTTATCAACGTGGCGGCGCACGTGGAGGCCTACATTGATTTTCCGGAGGAGGATATTGCACCGGATACCACGGATACCCTGCTGGCGCAGCTGGATGCCGTGGAATCCATGACGCGCCGCCTGCTGGCCACGGCGGATGAAGGCCGCCTGCTGCGCGAAGGAATCCGCACGGCGATTGTGGGCGCGCCGAACGTGGGGAAATCCAGCCTGCTGAACATGCTGCTGGGCTATGAACGCGCCATTGTGAGCAGCACGGCCGGCACCACGCGCGATACGATTGAGGAAAGCGTGGCCCTGGGCGGGCTGCGCCTGCGCCTTATTGACACCGCCGGGCTGCATGAAAGCGCGGATGCCATTGAACGCGCCGGCATGGAGCGCAGCCGGCGCGCCGGGGCCGAGGCGGATTTGCTGCTGGAGGTGGCAGATGTGACCGCCCCGCGGGCACCGCTGCCACTGCCGGAAACCGGTGCGCACCGTCTGCTGGTGCTCAACAAATGTGACCAGCCGGCTCACGCAGACTGGGCAGGGGAGTCCGCAGCCATCCGCATTTCCTGCGCAGAGGGAACCGGGCTCCGTGAGCTGGAGCTGGCGGTGGAAAAGCTCTTCCTGCATGATTCAGGCGAGCGCGATTCCCTGGCGGCCATCAATACCCGGCACCGCCATGCGCTCCAGGAGGCGCTGGATTCCCTGGCGGCCGCCCGCGCGGCTCTCGTTGCCGGGGAATCTCCGGAGTTTGTGGATGTGGACCTTCGCGCGGCGCTCGATTCGCTCGGTTCCATTACCGGCCGCATCGATACCGAGGATATCCTCACTCGCGTGTTTGCCACCTTCTGCCTGGGGAAATAGGATGCGATTTTGTTTGACAGGGCATCCCCTCTTATGCTAAACAGGGGCATGTCCAAAATCTATACAACTACCCAGAAGGCCGGCATCTGGTCTACCATTGGTGCCGGGTTGCTGCTGATAGCCGGTGGTGCCGGCCTCATTGTGGCCATGAACTGCTCCAACGAGAAGGTGGATGGCGGCTACGCCGCCTATGTATACACCAATCCCATCTTCGGAATCAAGGAGTTCCGCAGTGTCATCAAGGGCCCGGGCGGTACTGGTTATGTGTGGCGCCAGAAATCCATCCCGATTTGTGTGACGCCGTATACCATGACGGAAACCTTCGATGACATCCGCGCGGCGGACCAGCTCAAAATGAAGGCAGAGGCTTACCTGGTCTACCGCATCGATGCGAACAAGGTCAAGGAGTTCGTGGAGAATTACGGCGCCATTGCCGAGGTGCCGAATAACCCGGACGAGATTGCCCGAGATGCATACAATTCCTTTATCTGCCAGCCTTTCCGCACGGCTGTGCGTACGGCCATTGCCCAGTTCCGCGGCCTGGAGGCTCCTGCCAAGATACCCGAGATTACCCAGATGGTGGAAGCCAGCCTGCGCAAGCAGCTGGCGGGCAGCCCCTTCATCGTGGAATCCGTGACTATCGGTTCCACCCTGCCGCCGGAAAGCGTGACGGCCGGTATCACCAAGAAGGTGGAGGCCACGCAGGAGTATGAGCGCCAGGCTATCATGCTGGAAATCGCCAAGCGTTCCGAGGAAATTGCCGAGGCCGAGGGCCGCGCCAAGGCCAACCGCGTGAACCAGGAAGCCCAGGGTGAACTCCTCCGTGCCAAGGCTGAGGCCGATGCCAAACTCTACGCCAAGCAACAGGAGGCCGCCGCCATCGTGGCCATGAAGAAGGCTGAATCCGAAGGTATGATTCTGGAAGCCGCCGGTAAGAAAGCCCTCAACGAAGCCATTGGCGAAAACATCATCCGCGTGGAAACTATCCGCAACCTGGATAAGATTAAGTTCCCGCATATCCTGGTAGGCAGCGATGCCGTGAGCCCGCTTTTCGAGGCCTTGCAGAATATCCGCAAGGCTGTGGCCCCGGTTCCGCCGACCTCTGCGCCGGCTCCCGCCGCACCGCAGATGTAAGCTCAGCCCTCAACAAGAAGCCCCGCCAGCTGGCGGGGCCTCTTGTTGCCTTACTCACTAGCACCGGCGGAGCGGAGAAGTTTGGCGGTTTCCCGGTGCCCGGCTTTGAGCGCCAGCTTGAGCGCGGTTTCATGGAAAATGAGCGTTCTGGCATGCACATCGGCACCGGCCTGGAGCAGCATGCGCACAATCTCGGTGTCGCCGCGAGATGCGGCCCAATGCAACAGCCAGAAGCCGCCAATGCGAACATTCACGTCCGGCTGACGATGCGCGAGCAGCAGGCGAACCACCTCTGCCCGGCCGCTCCACACGGCGATATCGAGGGCGTTGAAACGGTCTTTGTCCCGGATATCGGCGCGTGCTCCGGCTTTCAGCAGGAGCTCTGCCATTTCGGCGCGCCCCCAGCGGGCTGCATGGTGCAGGGCAGTCATCTGTTCTATGGTGTCCTGGGCATCTATGTCCGCCCCGGCTTCCACCAGTAAGCGGACAATTTCGGTGTGTCCCCCGAAAGCCGCCCTCACGATGGCTGCTCCTTCATCTGGGGCGGCACCCTCGGCCAGATGCCGGCGCACAAGGTCACTCTGCCCGCAGTAAGCGGCTTCCGTCAGGTTCAGGGTGGCCCCTGCGGCCTTCAGAACTTCGGCTGTTTCCTGGTGGTGCAGAGAAAGGGCTACGCTCAATGCATTGCCGTCCTGGCAGCGGGCGTGGATATCAGCCCCGGCGGTCAGCAGCAACCGCACGACCTCGGTGTGGCCGCCCCGGGCCGCAGAAATCAGGGCAGTTGTGCCGTATTTGTTGGTCGCATTCACTTCTGCTCCGACGGCCAGCAGTAGCTTTGTTGCTTTGGTCTGACCGTTCCAGCCGGCAATGGTGAGCGGCGTCTCTCCATGCAGGGAGTCGTGGTGGTTCACATCTGCCCCGGCTGATATGAGAGCCTCGGCTGTGTCTTGATGCTCCCAACGCAGAGCCTCAATCAGGGGTGAGAAACCATCCTCATCGGTAGAGTTGACATCGGCTCCTCTGGCCAGCAGCCGGAGTACAGCTCGGGTATTGCCCTTTTCTGCCTGTTTCAGCAGACGCTTGTTTTTATTGAAGAAAGAAAACATGGTGGAGAAAATCAGGTGTTCTGAGCGTTGCGGAGAAGGTGTTCAATCTTGGTGTGGGCCTTCCTCCGCAACGGCAGCGTGGGGGTATGGTTTCAAATCCCATTCAGCTGAGCAGGGCGGGGTAATGAGAAGCCTTTTTATGATAATTCAGATAGATCAATTTTGTAACAGGTCGGGGCATCGTTCCTTCGTTCGAGGAACATAACCATGTAGATAGGCGCGTAGATTAGTTTGCCTTCCTGCCGCAGATTATTGTTATTGAAGATAATTGCCTTTGGCAGGTCATATTCACTGCACTCCATGATGTTGGCCAGAGCTCGGTGAACGGTATAATCCTTGCCGGATTTTACTTCAATGGGGAGAACTTTACCATTCTGCTCAATGATGAAATCCAGTTCACCTCGTTTCTTACTGTTGAAGTAGCAGGGGGTGAACCCGTGCGCCACCAGCTCCTGTGCTACGGCGTTTTCGTAAACGGAGCCGAAATTGATATCGGCTTCGCCCTGGATGATGCGCAGCTGGATCCCTTCTGCGTATTGCGCAGCCAGCAGACCTACATCGTTCTGGAATAATTTGAACAGATTTCGGGAGCGCGCCAGTAATAGCGGCATTTTCGGTTCCTCCACGTTGTATACTGGTAAAGCGACTCCTGCGCGTTGAAGCCAGAGGAAGCTGTTCTCCATGTTTCTCATGCGTGCCTTATCATGCAGGCTTTTCAGTATGAAACGCTTGTTGGCAGAGTTGAGTTCCGGAGGAATCAGGTTGAAGATTTCCTCAATGTGCAGTTTGTTGTTCGGGGCGTACTGCGTGATATCGCGCTTGTATAACTGCAGTATATCCTGCTGAGCCAGCAGTACATTCTGCAGGTTGTTTGTCTCCACATAGCTGCTCACGGCAGCGGGCATGCCACCCACCACCAGGTACAGGCGGAACAGTTCCATCATTTTCCGGTGTATGATGGAATCAACCGCTCGAAGTTCTTCCCATGATTTGCGCAGGGTGTTGATGACAGTTTCCTTTACTCCGATATTGGTGATAAACTCCTCGAAATCCAGCGGGAACATTTCCATGATACCCATGTATCCCACAGGTTCTGACCTTAAATCCTTGAGCTCTACGCCGAGCAGGGAACCGCTCAGGATATATCTGTAGGAACCTTCATCTACCAGAAACTTGATAGCTGTAACGATTTCTGGGCATAACTGAACCTCATCAAAGAAAATGAGTGTTTCGTTTTTGATGAGAGGTGCTCCGGTCAGGGCGGAAAGGCGCAGAAGTATATCTTTGCTGCTTCCTGCGGTGCGAATGGCTTCGATAGCCTGTGGCATTTCTACAAAATTCACCTCAATGAAGCTCTTGAAATGAGTCCCGAACTGTCGAATAGAGTATGTTTTTCCTATCTGACGGGCTCCGGTAATGAGAAGAGCTTTGCTGGTTTCTTTGTAGAAATCCTGTATTCGCTTGTCTATCTTTCGTTTAAGCATATATAAAATGGGAAAATGCCACTTTTCCAAGGAAAAAGTACCACAAAAATGCCACTTTTCCAAGATAAAAATGGGGTAAAAATGCCACTTTTCCAAGAATTTGGTGCTGGGCAGGGGGATTGTGCTGTGCTAGAATGGCGGCATGAGAACGATAGTGATGCTTTTTGCCCTGGTGGTGCCGGTTATGGCTCAGGAACAGCCCCGCCCCGCGTACTGGGGGGCAGGGGGACAGATGCCGAAGCGCCCGGCGAAGCCTGCGCACTGGGGTGCTGCCGGTAAAATGCCGGAGCGCAAGGATGCTCGCCCTGATGCCCACCAGCGCATGCTCGATAAGTACGATACCAACAAGGACGGCAAGCTGGATGAGACTGAGCGCAAGGCGATGAGGAAATGATTAGTGATTAATTGGGGTGGATACTTCCATGTCAGGGCACGGGGCTATCTTGTCTCGGAGAAGTCCAAAGAGGACTTCTGAAAAGTCAGGTATCTCGATAAATTGGAACTTGTCGGGCTGAAAGCCCGAGGAATTTTGAGCCCTCGGAGAGGGCGACAGAACATGAGCCCAGGGTGGAGCTGCGTCAGCTGCGGAACCCTGGGTAAATCGAAGAACATATCAGAACCCCGGAGCGTAGCGGAGTGGGTGGCAGAAGCTTTGGCTTAGTGTTTTAGCCGCGCTTTCTGCCACCCGCCCGCTTCGTTCGGGGTTCCGGGTATATTTAACACCAAACCCAGCGTTCCGCCGCATTGCGGCTCCACGCTGGGCTATGATTCTATCGCCCTCCGGGCTCAAAATTCCGCTCGCCGTTGGCTCGCCAAAGTCCAATTTATCGGGCTGCATTATAATTTCCGGACTATTTGGAAGTTCCCCCAAGAGGGTGGATGGAAGTTCTGGAAATATGAAAACGCGCTTGGCGCGTGTGAAAGGTGAAAACAGGCATGGCCTGAGTGAAAACACGCGCCGTTCGGCGCGTGTGAGGGGGGAGAACCAGCATATTTGCTTTACATAGGGGCGGAAGCGGTGTATGCTAGGCGCGTACCAATATATCTTTACCGCATATTTCCATCGTTATGATGACATCCGCGCAGATTCGCCAGAGTTTCCTTGATTTCTTCCAGGAGAAGCAGCATGCCGTAGTGCCTTCCGCCTCACTCATGCCGCAGAGCCCGGGCCTGCTGTTCACGAACGCAGGCATGAACCAGTTTGTACCGTATTTCCTGGGTGTGTGGACCCCGCCGTGGAAACCCGCCCGCGCCACCGATACGCAGAAGTGCATTCGCGCCGGCGGCAAGCACAATGACCTGGAGGATGTGGGCCAGGATTCCTACCACCACACCTTCTTTGAGATGCTGGGCAACTGGTCCTTCGGCGACTATTTCAAGAAAGAGGCCATCGCCTGGGCCTGGGAGCTCATCGTGGAGCGCTGGGGTTTCCCCGTGGAGCGTCTGTATGCCACTGTGTATGCCCCGGATAAGTCCAAGGGCGACCCCGGCGAGTTCGACCAGGAGGCCTACGATACCTGGGCCGCCCTTTTCACAGCCAAGGGCATGGACCCGAAAGTGCACGTGGTGAACGGCAGCGTGAAGGACAACTTCTGGATGATGGGCGAGACCGGCCCCTGCGGCCCTTGCTCCGAGCTGCATGTGGACCTGACCCCCGAGGGCGACACCCAGGGCCGCCTGGTGAATGGCGACAGCGACAAGTGCATCGAAATCTGGAACCTCGTGTTCATTCAGTACAATGCCGAGAGCGATGGCACCTTCCGCCCGCTGCCGGCCTGCCATGTGGATACCGGCATGGGCTTCGAGCGCGCCTGCGCCATGATGCAGTGCACCAAGGGCTTTACCGATTTCTCCCGACGCGTGTCCAACTACAGCACGGACGTGTTCCGCCCCATTTTCAGCCGCATCGAGGAGATTTCCGGCCGCAAGTACGTGGATATCTACCCGCAGGATGCCACGCCCGAGCAGAAGGAGACACTGCGCGAGAGCGTGGCCTTCCGCGTGATTGCCGACCACATCCGCACGCTGAGCTTCTCCATTGCAGACGGTATTCTGCCCGGCAACAACGGCCGCAACTATGTGCTGCGCCGCATCCTGCGCCGCGCCGTGCGCTATGGCCGCATCCTGGGGCTGGAAAAACCCTTCCTGAGCGAGCTGGTGGATACGCTGGCCGGCGAGATGGGCCGTGTGTTCCCCGAGCTGGTGGGCCGCAAGAGCACCATCAAAGAGGTGCTGCTGCGTGAGGAAACCAGCTTCAACGAAACGCTGGACCGCGGCCTGGAGCTCTTCGATAAGGAAGTGGCTGCCACCGGCAAGGTTTCCGGTGATTTCGCCTTCAAGCTGTACGATACTTACGGATTCCCGATTGACCTGACCGCCCTCATGGCCCGCGAACGCGGGCTGGAGGTGGATTCCGCCCGCTTCGACGAGCTCATGGAGGAGCAGCGCCAGCGCGCCAAGGCTGCCCAGAAGAAGCAGGTGGTGCGCGCCCTGGACCTCAAGACCGAGCAGGTGACAGAGTTCACCGGCTACACTGAGGACGCCACCACCGCCACCGTGACCGAAGTACACGAGGCTGAGGGCATTCTCTTCGTGATTACGGACAAGACCCCCTTCTATGCCGAAATGGGTGGCCAGATGAGCGATGGCGGCACCCTCTCCCTGGGGGGCGACAGCTGCCCGGTCATCGGTGTGCAGCAGATTGGCAAGGCCCGCGCCCACCTGGTTTCCACGGCCGATGGCGTGGCCCCCGCCGTGGGCGATACCGTGGAGCTGCAGCTGGATGTGGAGCGCCGCCGTGCGCTGGAATCGCACCACAGCGCCACGCACCTGCTGCACAAGGCCCTGCGCACGCTGGTGAGCGAGGATATCGCCCAGCAGGGCTCCCTGGTGGATGCCGACCGCCTGCGTTTCGACGTGAACAGCGGCGCTATCTCCAAGGCCGACCTGCGCCGCGTGGAGGTGCTGGTGAACCAGTGGATTAACGAGGACCTGCCCGTGGTCTGCAATGAGTACCCGATGACCGAAATCAAGAAGCATCCGGAAATCTGCCAGTTCTTCGGCGATAAGTACGGCGATGTGGTGCGTCTGGTGCAGATGGGTGGCGAGGCCGGCGCGTTCAACGGCGTTTCCATGGAGCTCTGCGGCGGTACGCACGCCGCCAGCACGAAGCAGCTGGGCTTCTTCAAGATTAAGAGCGAGGGCGCCATTGCCAGCGGCGTGCGCCGAATCGAGGCTGCCACCGGTGCCGCTGCATACGAGGTGGTGCGTGATATGGTGGCCGCCCGTATCCCCGAGGGTAAGGAAATGCTCGATAAGCTCACCGAGGCCAACGGCAAGCTGGCCGACCTGGGCCAGCCCATCGTGCCCGTGCCTTCCAACGATGCCAAACCCGCCCAGAAGCTGCGCGAGGCAAAGGATATCGCCACCATCAACTCCCTGCTGGATGACTACAACGCCTACTGCGACAAGCTGAAGGAATGCGCCATCGAGGCCGAGAAGCAGCTGAAGAAGGCCCAGGTGGCTGCCGCTGCCGGTGCTGCCGATGCGCTGCTGGCCGAGAAGCTGACCGGGGGCAATGTGGTGGTCTGCGCCGAGGGTGGCAACGAACTGCTCACCGAGCTCTTCAACGGCCTGCGCAAGCGCCACTACGCCGCTGCCGCCTTCCTGGTGGCTGATGACGGCGCCAGCCTTTCCCTGGGCGCCTACTGTGGCGAGGCGGCCCAGGCTGTCGGTCTGAAAGCCGGTGACCTCATCCGCACGCTGGCGCCCATCGTGGGCGGCAAGGGCGGCGGCAAGGCCGATATGGCACGTGGCTCCGGCAAGGATATCTCCGCCAGGGCGGAACTCATTGCCAAGGCCACGGAAGCACTCTCCTGAATGATACACTTACCAAACCAATAGAAACGAAACAACATGTCTACTCCCCAGCCCCCGGTTTATCCGGATGAACCCAAGATTCCGGTGTTGCCGAACCTGCTCACGGCCGGCAACCTCCTCTGCGGTTTCTTCGCTATCCTCACCATCTTTGAGGGTATGAAGTTCCCCTCTGGCACAGAAGAGGCCTTCGTGCACTACCAGCACGCCACCTACCTCATCTTTGCCGCCTGCATCTTCGACCTGCTGGATGGCCGCGTGGCCCGCATGTGCAAGAGCGACGGCCCCTTCGGCCGCGAGTTCGACTCCATTGCCGATGTGGTCTCCTTCGGTATTGCTCCGGCTATGCTGCTGGCTCAGGCCGTGCTGTTCAACCTGGATGTGCCTTATCTGGGCTGGGCTATTGCGGTGCTGTACCTGCTGTGCGCGGCGCTGCGCCTGGCCCGCTTCAACTGCATGGCCGCCGCCCCTAAGAAGCCGAACCAGAGCATGGACTTTGTGGGGCTGCCGGTGCCCATGGCTGCCGGTGCGGTGGTGAGCACCATGTACCTGGTGATTGACCTTACCTCCAACCGCAATCTCATCATTCCCCCGGTGTGGCAGTACATCATGGCCGCTGTCATGGCCGTGGTGGCCATCCTGATGATGAGCCGCGTCATCTACCCCAGCTTCAAGCATGTGAACTTTGAGAAGAAGGGCACGGCCATGGCCATCCTCATGGCGGTTGTCGTCATCTGCGCCTTCATCTTCTTCCCCTGGATTGCACCGGCTTTCGTCTTCGTGTGCTACCTGGGCTACGGCCTGGTGGTGCGCCCCTTCCTGACCCGCCGCATGCGCCGCGCCATTGAGGCTGCGGATGATGATGAGGACGAGGCCCAGATTTAATCCTCATTTCCTCAGCTTATGCCGTCCTCACGCATTCAATGGATAGATTTCTGCCGCGTGTGGACGGCATTCTTCGTGGTGCTGCGCCACGTGGACCGGCCGTATGGCAGCTTCAACTACATCATCGACCTGTTCAACTACCGCAGCCTGATTTTCTTCTTCTTCCTGGCGGCGGGGTATTTTACGCATAAGGCGGCAGCAGGGCAGTGGCTGGATTGGAAGCGCACGCGCACGCTGCTGGTGCCTTTCATTTTCTGGACGGCGGTGGCCTCCATCCTGCTGCTGCAGCCCATGATGCACTGGGGGCAGACGCTGGCGGGGGATTTCAGCTGGTTCAGCTGGGAGCTGGTGCCGCGGGAAATGGGGCTTCTCAACTGGTGCTACTGGGATTTTGACAACGTGCCGCTGTGGTTTCTGCGCACGCTGATTCTGCTGGCGCTCTTCAGCCCGCTGCTGCAGCGGCTGCCGGGCAAGCTGCTGCTGGTGCTGGTGCTGCTCTGCTTCGCGGGGAGTGATGTGCTCTGCGCCCGCGATTTCGAGACCGCCCGCAGCCACAAGTCCTGGTACGTGGGCTGGCTGCCTTTCCGTTTGTATGAGAGCATCCTGGCGCTGGGCTTCTATTCGCTGGGGCTCTGGATTCGCCGCCATGCGGACTTTGCGCAGTTCACGGCCTGGGTGCGCGGCTATGCCTGGGCCCCGGTGGTGGCGGCGCTGCTGCTGCTGCCGCTGGTATATCTGTTCGGCTTCTATCCGCCGGTGCAGAGCAGTGCGCTGGTGCTGCTGGGGGTGAGCTGCACCATGGGTATCGGCGCGCTGTGCGAGCAGTACCTGCCGCGCTTCTGCCGCGCCGTGGTGGCCCTGGCCCCGGCTTCCTTCTTCATCTACGTGACGCACTACATCGTGCTGCATGCGCTGCGCCTCGCCATTACCGGTTCTTACGGTGGCAAGTTCACCGGGATCCAGTGCCTCTATATGCCGCTGGTGATTCTGGCGATATGCAGCGGCTTGTTCTTCCTGCTGCGCCGTTTCTGCCCCGCCTTCTTGCGGGCAGTTGCCCTCACTAAATGAGCCGGTGATAATTTGCTGCGGGTTTCTATGTCAGTATGCTTGTGCGGTAATCCGCAGAATGCTATACTCGGCGGCAAGTTATGAAGACATCCACCATTTGTGTCCAGAGCGGTTGGCAGCCGGGCAAGGGAGAGCCCCGCGTGCTGCCTATTTACCAGTCGACCACGTTCCGTTACGAGACCAGCGAGCAGATGGCCCGCTTGTTTGACCTGGAGGAAGCCGGGTTCTTCTACACCCGCCTGCAGAACCCCACAAATGAGTGTGTGGCCAAGAAGATTGCAGAGCTGGAAGGCGGCGTGGCTGCTATTCTGACCTCATCTGGCCAGGCAGCTTCCTTCTACTCTGTGTTCAATATCTGCGAGGCCGGAGACCACTTTGTGTGTACCAGCGCTCTTTACGGAGGTACTTTCAACCTGTTTGCCGTGACCTTCAAGAAGTTCGGCATCGACTGCACCTTTGTGGACCAGGACGCCCCGGAAGAGGAAATCCAGAAGGCGTTCCGCCCGAATACGAAGTGCGTGTTCGGCGAGACCATCTCGAACCCCTCCCTGCAGGTGCTGGATATTGAGAAGATGGCCCGCATCGCCCACAAGAACGGCGTGCCGCTGATTGTGGATAACACCTTCGCCACGCCGATTAACTGCCGCCCCTTCGAGCACGGTGCCGATATCGTGATTCACTCCACCACCAAGTACATGGATGGTCACGCTACCCAGGTGGGCGGTGTCGTGGTGGACAGCGGTAAGTTTGACTGGAATGCCCATGCCGACAAGTTCCCCGGGCTGACTACGCCGGATGATTCCTACCACGGCCTGGTGTACACGGAGGCCTTCGGCGCCGGCGCCTACATCACCAAGTGTACGGTGCAGCTCATGCGCGACCTGGGTTCCATTCCCTCCCCCATGAATGCGTTCCTGCTCAACCTGGGCCTGGAGACGCTGCACCTGCGAGTGCCCCGCCACTGCGAGAACGCCCAGAAGGTGGCCGAGTTCCTCTCCACCCAGGACGATGTGGCCTGGAGCAACTACGCCGGCCTGCCGGACAACAAGTACTACGAGCTTGCCCAGAAGCAGTTCGACGGCGGCCGCACCTGCGGCGTGGTGACCTTCGGCATCAAGGGGGGGCGCGAGCGCGCCATCAAGTTTATGGACAGCCTCAAGCTCTGCGCCATCGTGACCCACGTGGCCGATGCCCGCACCTGTGTGCTCCACCCCGCCAGCCACACCCACCGCCAGCTCACCGACCAGCAGCTCATCGAAGCCGGCGTGAAGCCCGACCTTATCCGCTTCTCCGTGGGTATCGAGGATGCCGACGACATCATCGATGACCTCAAGCAGGCCCTGGCTCAGATTTAAACCACACTCTCATTTCCAACACGCACCGGGCGGAGCACGTTTCCTGCCCGGTGCGTTTTTTTGCTTATCATTAACTTATTGCACCTCCGAAAACTCAGGGCTACCCGATAAGTTGGAATTTGTGGGGGAACTCTGTCGGAGCACGGGACTTCAGTCCCGATTGGACGCACCGTTATTTCGGGACTGAAGTCCCGTGCCCCGACAACGACAAACATCAATTTATCGAGTAAATTAAGCCTTGGACTGGGGATTGACGGTGCCGCAGTGGGTGAAGAGGTTGGGGTCAATCTCCTGAAGGGCGCGGGCGGCTATTGCGCGGGCCTGCTCCGGGGTTTCGGTGAGGGCGAACATGGTGGAGCCGCTGCCGCTCATGAGGGCGGCGCGGGTGCCGGGCTGCTCCAGCAGCCAGTGCTTCATGCGGGCCAGGATGGGGAACTTGGCAAAGACCGGTCGCTCCAGGTCGTTCACCAGGGTAATGTCGTCCACTTTCTGGGCGCCGTAGTTGATTCCCTTGAGGCGGCGGCTGCAGGTGAGGCCCTTGTAGGCGGTGGGGGTGCTCACGCCGAAGGCGGGTTTGAGCAGCACGATGGGGCTGCTCCACCCGGCAAGCTCAGGCACGGGGGTCACAATCTCACCGCGCCCTTTGCAGCGGCAGATGGTGGGGGTGAGGAAGTAGGGCACATCGCTGCCGAGGGCAGTGGCCATGGTGCTGAGTTCTTCCAGCTCGTAGTTGGTGCCGAGAATCTCATTTACTGCCTGGAGGGTGATGGCGGCATCGCTGCTGCCGCCGCCGAGCCCGGCTCCGTGCGGTATGTTTTTGGTGAGGGTGATGCGCTGCTTGGCTTTGCGGCCGTACACCTTTTCAAATTCGCGGATGGCTTTGAATACCAGGTTGCTTTCATCGGTGGGCACACCGGGGGTATCGCAGAGCAAGGTGGTGGTGCGGGAGTTGTGGAAGTCGAGCGTGTCGTACAGGTCGATGGGGGCCATCAGGATATCCACATTGTGGTAGCCATCTTCGCGCACTTTGTTCTGGACGCGCAGGGAAAGGTTGATTTTTGCCGGTGCCTGGTAAGTAGACATGGTAATGGGTGAGGGGGGATGAGAGTTAATCGCGGCGTTTTTTCTTGCGCGGCTGTTGTTTTTTCTGGGCTTCCTTTTCCATCTGCTGGAGTTCCTCGGCTGAGGGGCGGCGGATGACGTGTTCGCCGTCTTTGGCCATGTTGGCGCGGTCGCGGGCTACCTGCTCGAAGTATTCCGGGTCAGCCATCCAGAGGAGTTTGTTGTAGGCTTCTGCTTCTACGGCCTTGGCCCGTTTGAGCTGTTGTTCGGCGCGGGTGCGTTCCTGCTCCAGCAGGTGCAGTTCCAGGATGGGGGTGAGCAGGAACACGGAGGCGATGAGAGCCACCAGCACCAGGAAGATGATGCCGGAAACCTTGAGCATGCCATGAATGCCCTTTGTGCGTATATCGCGCTGCTCCTGGAGTTCTTCCAGGGTGGGAATGCGGCGCTTGTAGAAGGGAAACTGCATGGCGGTGAGGCGGAGGAATTACGCGCGCTCTGCGAAGGGAACAAAGCGCCCGCGGCGGGCCAGCACCAGGGTGTGCAGGCGCAGTTGTTTGCCCTTGGAGGAGGCGGGAACGGCAGTGGTGCTGACCTCGAACCCGGCGCGGCGCAGCGTGGCTTCCAGGCGCTTATCAGCCTTGGAGAGGTTGATGACCAGCAGGCTGCCACCCTTCAGGGCGTTGAAGTAGGCCTGGGCATCGCCCAGTGTCATCTCGCAGCGGGTGTGCGCGCTGCGCAGCAGAATCGCATGCAGCGAGCCGGTGCGTTTGCGGCAGAGTTCAGCTGCGCTGGCAGGCTCGGTGGAAACGCGCTTGTCTTCCCAGAGCGCCTTGTTTTCGCCGTGCTCGCGGTTCCATTTCACGATTTCCGCCACGGGTTCCGCCACGATGAAGCGGGCTTTATCCTTGGGGAGGCACTGCATGGCCTTGGCCAGACCGTAGCCCAGCCCCAGCCCGGCTATCATGATGCAGGGCTGCCCGGCACGGGTGATGGGGGAGGTGGCGAGCTCGGCCATAGCCTCTTCGCTGCCGTAGGTGAAGGAGTTGGCGCAGGGCATGCCGTCCAGCTGCAGGGTGAGCACGCCATCGCGCTCCCAGAGCTCCCACACGGAGCCGTTTTCCAGGGCCTTTTCTCCCAGTTTGGTAAGTGGTTTCATGCGTTAATCAATTCTTTATTAATTCAAGGTGATGGAGACCGGGCAGTGATCCGACCCGGTGATATCGGCGTGAATCTCAGCGCTCTGCACGCGTGGCAGCATGGATTCGGAAACGCAGAAGTAGTCGATACGCCACCCCACGTTCCGGGCGCGCGCACCACCGCGGAAACTCCACCAGGAGTAGGCATCTCGTGCATCCGGGTGCAGGCGGCGGAAGGTATCCGCAAAACCGGCATTCAGCAGCTCGGTGAACCCGGCGCGCTCCTCATCCGAGAAGCCGGCGGAGAAGTGGTTGGCAGCGGGACGGGCCAGGTCAATTTCCTCGTGCGCCACGTTCAGGTCACCGCAGAAGATGACGGGCTTCTTCTCTGCCAGCCCGGCCACATAGGAGCGGAAGGCGGCATCCCATTCCTGGCGGTAGGGCAGGCGGGCAAGCTCGTTCTGGGAGTTCGGGGTGTAGCAGTTCACCAGGTAGAAATCGGCAAATTCCATGGTCGCCACGCGGCCCTCTGCATCATGCTCCGGGCAGCCGATGCCCAGGGTGGTGGTGAGTGGCTCTACCTTGGACAGGATGAGTACCCCGGAATAGCCCGGGCGCTGGGCGGGGTTCCACAGCGTGTGCGGCCAGCTGGCCAGCCACAGGTCGCTTACTTGCTCCGGGCGGGCTTTTACTTCCTGCAGGCAGAGGATATCCGGCTGCAGGGCGTCCATCTTTTCCGCCAGCCCCTTGCCCAGGGTGGCGCGTATGCCGTTCACATTCCAGCTGACGAGTTTCATGAGGGTATCTTATCTTTTGTGGTGGGGGTGGACGGAGCGGAGCTTGTGCAGCTTCTGTTCCATGCGCGGACGCAGGTTTTCCTCTATCCAGGTATTGGCTGCGGCCAAACCTTCAGCCTTGTAGATGCGGCCGATCTGTGCTTCCACTCCGGTGGCGTTTCCGGTGAGGCGCAGGAAGTTGTTGCTGGTGAATTCGATGAAGAGAGCCCCGTCTATCTCTCCTTTGAAGGAGAGAATCCACTCGCGCACATAGAGCGCCAGCACGGCATCGCCCACCCAGGCCTGGGCGCGCGCTACGGGGTCTTGGTCAGGGGATAAGGTCGGCATGGCGGTAGGTTGGTCTGTTGGTGGCCGGGGTGGGAATGCACTGTGTACCGGCGTAATCGAGTTCAATGCCGATGCTGCTGTGCGGTATGGTGGTATCCGTGTGGATGAAGAGTACTTTGCGGGGCTGCTTCAGGGCGCTGAGCTGCATGGTGATGATACGCTCATCCACCGAGAAATGGGTGCGGCCGGTGAGCAGCTCCTGCAGGTGGGTGCGCAGCCGTGCGTTGCCGGGGGTGCTGCGCTTGCCGGTCTGCTCCAGCTCGCGGCAGACCCACAGGCGGGGGCTGAGCTTGCCTTCCCGCTCCATGAGATCCAGGGTCTGGCGCAGGGTGCTCACATTGGTGGCGCTGACGGTCAGATGCTGCACCTGGGGGAGGGTGACGGCTTGCTGCAGGGCGTTGCCGGGGCCAATTACAATCCAGTCGCCGGGGACGAGCTCTTCCAGCTGGTCCTCCACTTCATCGCGCAGGTCGATGAGCGCCTGGGTGCGAGGGTCAGAATGGCTGCAGCTTGCCACCAGAAGGGGCATGGCTGCAGCCAGAATGGTAATGATGCCGGGGAGGCTCCGCATGGGGGGGCGGTATCAGCCGCGGGAGCGCGGTTCGCGTTCGCCGGCGGTCTTGACACCAGGCGTCGTGATGAACGGCGCGCCGCCCGTGGGGGCTTTCTGGGTAAAGGCCACACCGGCCTGTTCGAAATCCTTGCCGGCTACGGGGAAATCCTTGCGCAGCGGGTGGTAGGGGTAGCCTTCCCACATCATGATGCGGCGCAGATCCGGATGCCCGGCAAACTCAATGCCCATCAGGTCATACTGCTCACGCTCCAGCCAGTTGGCAGAGCGCCACACCGGCACCATGCTGGGCACGGTGTTTTCGGCCTCGCTCACCGGGGTGCGCACCAGCAGGTTGGCACCGGTCTCGGCCTGGGTGATGGTGTAGTTGACCTCGAAACGCGGCTCCTCGCCCAAGTGGTCGACGGAGGAAACGCACACAAGCATGTCGAACCCGCAGGAGTCCTTGGCATAGCGCATGGCCTGGGTCAGAATCTCCGGGGCAATGGTCAGGGTGATATCTCCGCGGAATTCCTTGCTGGTAATCTGCGGGAAACGGGCGCAGATCTTGTCAGCAGCGGCTTTCTGAAGTTCGGAAAGGTTCATGGTGTCGTTAGGAAAAATCGGTTAGTCCTGCGTGATGATGCCGGCGGGGATGGTGTGGGCGTTCTGGGCCTGGCGCAGGTCGTGCTCCTTGAAGAAGCCCTTGAGCGGGTGGTCTGTTGCCATAATCTTGTCCTGCAGCGTGATGAGACCCTGCAGCAGAGCCTCCGGGCGGGGAGGACAGCCGGAGATGTACACGTCCACCGGCACAATCTTATCTACCCCCTGCAGCACGGAGTAGCTGCGGAACATGCCGCCGGTGCAGGCGCAGGCACCGCAGGCAATGCACCACTTCGGCGCGGGCATCTGGTCCCAGATGCGGCGCACCAGTGCGGCCATCTTGTAGGTAATGGTGCCGCAGATGAACATGAAGTCGGCCTGGCGTGGGGCGTAGCGGTTTACTTCTGCACCGAAGCGGGAAATATCATAACGGGAGCAGGATGCAGCCATGTATTCGATGGCGCAGCAGGAGGTACCCATGGGCATGGGCCACATGGAGTATTTGTGCATCCAGTTAATGGCGGCCTCTACCGTGGTGTAGACGAATCCACCGTCTGCATCCGGGTCGCACATGAAATTTGTCTCGAGTTCCTGAAGGTTTTCGCTAGCCATAATGGGTACGGGCAGGGGTGAAGCGCTGCCCTGCTCGCACTAGCATACCGCATTTTGAGTGAAACGCAAGCCAAATTTGGCAGCCTGCTCTCAAAAAGGAAGTTAGCGCGCGGGCATATTGTATGTGATGCTTTAATAAAATCTTGACGAGAGACAAAGCGGAGTATAGGATTGGCACGTATGAAGAAGCCCACATTCCACTGGAGTGCTACGCTTACAGCGTTGGCGCTGACGATTGCGGCACCGGCTTTTGCTCAGGAATCCACAGGAGACCCCTTCCTGGATGCCATGATGAAGGACCAGCAGGCTGCACAGGAGAAAACGAGTGCTCCCGCCGCCCCGGAGCAGGACCCGTTCCTGCAGGCGATGCGTGGCAAGAAGACTGCGGCCAGGAAGGCTGCTGAGCAGGCTCCTGCTGCCAGGCCGGTGGAAACCAGGCTTGTTTCAGCCGCCTCCGATACCCGTTTGCTGGATGAGGATGAAGTGGTACGCGAACTGGGGCCAGCCACCGGGTTGTTCCAGAATGATGCCGCATTCGACGGCAAGCAGGTGGCTGGTGTGGAATTCAGCTACACGGGCGATAAGGTGCTGCCGGACCGCCGCCTGATGGATGTGGTGCAGACCCGCGCCGGGAGTGAGTACTCCTCCGTACGCGTGAATGCCGACCTGGAGCGCCTGATTGAGCGCGGGCTTGTGGACCCGGATGCAACGGTGGCGGTGCAGCCCACCGGCCAGGCGGTGAAGGTGGTTTTCAATGTGCGCGCCAGTAGCGTGCTGGCCGGTGTGGGCTTTACCGGCAATAAGGAGTTTGATGATGATGACCTTCGCGAAACCTGCAAATTGCAGTCTGGTACGGTGCTGAGCGATGCCTCGCTGGCTACTGCCCGTGCCAACATAATCCGGGCGTACCAGGAAGCTGGTTACCCCGATACCCAGGTGGAGTGGAAGGCCCAGAAGACGGATAGCGGCTCGTACAAGGACGTGATGTTCCATATTACCGAAAATCGTGAGGTCAGCATGAACTCCATCGATTTTGAAGGTAACAAGCAGTTTGATGACGAACAGCTGCGCCAGCTCATGCAGACCAAGGAACGCGGTTTCTTCACCTGGATTACCAAATCCGGCCGCATCGACCGCGAGCAGGTGGAGGATGACCTGGAGGCTATTGTGAAACACTACCGCAACTATGGTTACCTGCGTGCCCGCCTGGCCGATGTGCAGTACACTGCCAGCCCCAATAAGGAAGGACGCCAGAAACTGCACCTCAAGGTGACGGTGGATGAAGGCCCCCGCTACAAGGTGCGTAACGTGACGTTCGGCCCGCTTACCGCCTACACGGCCAAGGAGCTGGAGCCCGGCATGAGCATGCTGGATGGCGACATCTACTCCCTGCAGAAGGTTTCGGATGACGTGACGATGATTCGCCGCTACTACGGCGCCAAGGGATATGCCGATGCGGACGTGCGCCCGGACATCAACGAAGTGGGGGTGGATGCCGATGGTATGCACCTGGTTGACATCCGCTACGATGTGAAGGAAGGCGACCGCTACAAGGTGGGGCGCATCAATGTGCGCGGGAATACCAAGACGCGCCAGCACGTTATTCTGCGCGAACTTCCCCTCAAACCGGGTGAAAACCTCAACTCCGTGGACCTGGAAACCGCAAGAAAGCGCCTCGAAAACCTGAACTACTTTGACCAGGTGGAAGTGGCCCAGGGGCTTTCCACTACCAGCGGCTACCGCGATATCAACGTGAATGTTCACGAGAAGATGACCGGCAGCCTGACACTGGGTGTGGCATTCTCCACGGTGGAGAATGTGTACCTCTATACCACCATCACTCAGTCCAACTTCGATATCCGCGGCTTTGTCAACGGCGGTACCTTCGTGGGCGGCGGTCAGCGCCTTACCGTGAGCGGCAAGCTCGGTACGGAGTACAGCAGCGCTTCCGTCTACCTTCTGGAACCCTGGTTCCTGGATACCAAACTTGCCCTGGGTAATGAGCTGTACTATTCCAAGTCTACGTACCTGAGTGATTACTATGAGCAGAACAACTATGGCTATGCCGTTTCCCTGCGCAAGGCTCTCAGTGACCTGACTGCCGTGAAGTTCGAATACCGCATTGAACAGTACGGTATCGAGGCTCAGGGTAATGCTCCCGTCTTCTTCCGTGAGCAGGATGGCGACTACACCCGCAGCCATTTCCGCCTGAGCTATGAGTATGACTCCCGAGATTCCATGGTCACGCCCCGCAAGGGTGGTAACCTGGAAGGGCACATCGGCTACAGTGGCCCCGGCAGCACCACGGAAACCTACACTGTGGGACTGAGTGGTTCTTACTACTACAACTCCTTCTGGGATTCCATCTTCAGCATCAACTTCGGCCTTGAGACGATTGATACCGTGAAGAGCGATGAGGAAGTGCCCATCTTTGAGCGTTGCTACCTGGGTGGGCCTGCCAACCTGCGTGGTTTCCGCTACCGCGACGTGGGTATGGTGGATGAAGCATTGGCTGGTGATGAGACCATGGGTGGTAACACCTCTGCCTTTGTGCAGTTCGAGGTGACCTTCCCGGTGGTGGAATCCGTGCGCTTCGCCATGTTTGTGGATGCCGGTTTCGTGCATAAGGACAGCTTCGATTTCCAGCCTACGGAATGGGCTGCTGACTATGGTATCGGCCTGCGCATCAACCTGCCCATGGGCCCGCTGGCTGTGGACTACGCCATTCCCTTCAAGAGCGAGAACTGCGTGGATGATGATGGCCAGTTCCAGTTCTACGTGGACTATAAGTACTAACGCCGCCTGGCTTGCACCAGGTAATGGAAAATCCCCCGGTTGCGCCTCCCGCAGCCGGGGGATTTTGCACGGGTGGCAATAGTTGCTCCGGGGGGGGCGATTTCTTGGACATGAAAGAGAAAAATCCTTGACTTGTGGTGACTTATAGTGCATTCTGCGCGTGCGATGAAAACTGTACTCATTATCGGAGCCGGTGGTGTGGGGCACGTAGTGGCCCACAAGTGCGCCCAGATGTCGGATGTGTATGAGAGCATCCATCTGGCCTCGCGAACCAGGAGCAAGTGCGATGCCATTGCGGCAGACGTGCTCGCCCGCGAGGGTGTGACGATTACGACGCATGCCGTCGATGCCGATGATGTGGCCGCTACGGTGGCACTCATCAAGGAGGTGAATCCTGACCTGGTGTTGAACGTGGCGTTGCCCTACCAGGACCTGCCCCTTATGGATGCCTGCCTTGAGGCCGGGGTGAATTACATGGATACTGCCAACTATGAGCCGCGCGATGTGGCCAAGTTCGAGTACAGCTGGCAGTGGGCCTACCAGGAGCGCTTCAAGCAGGCCGGCCTGTATGCCCTGCTGGGTTCCGGCTTTGACCCGGGTGTGACCAATGTGTACACCGCCTGGGCCCTCAAGCACCACTTCGATGAGATTGAATACCTTGATATTATTGATGTGAACGGTGGTGACCACGGCCAGGCCTTTGCTACCAATTTCAACCCGGAAATCAACATCCGCGAGGTGAGCGCCCCCTGCCGCCACTGGGAGGACGGCGCTTTCCAGGAGACCGGTGCCATGAGCAAGCACCAGCCCTTTGCCTGCCCTGAGGGTGTGGGTACCTACGAGATTTACCGCATGTACCACGAGGAGATGGAATCCCTCGTGAAGCATATCCCCACCATTAAGCGCGCCCAGTTCTGGATGAGCTTCTCCCCGAACTACATCAACCACCTCACGGTGCTGAAGAATGTGGGCATGACCCGCATTGACCCGGTTGTATACAACGGCGTGGAGATTGTGCCGCTGCAGTTCCTGAAAGCCGTGCTGCCGGACCCCGGCGACCTGGGCAAGACCACCCACGGCCGCACCTGCATCGGCTGCGTCATCCAGGGCAGGAAGGACGGCCAGTATAAAGCTGTGTACATTTACAATATCTGCGACCACGAGGAGTGCTTCAAGGAAGTGGGCTCCCAGGCCATTTCTTATACCACTGGCGTACCTGCTGCCATTGGTGGCCGCATGATTCTCACCGGCACCTGGAGCGGCGCCGGCGTGTTCAATATGGAGCAGAATGACCCGGATCCCTTTATGGAGGCTCTCAATAAGTATGGCCTTCCCTGGAACTGCATCGAACTCACCCGCGAGCAGGCTGAAAGCCTCACTGTGGTGAAGTGATTGCCTTTGAACTTAACACAACAGGCGCCCGGGATGCCCCGGGCGCCTGTTGTGCTGGGTGCGTCAGGGGCGCGAGGAACTAATCCTCGTCGTCGTCGGTCACGTAGCGGTTCTGCGCTTTTTCCAGTCGGGCATCGGCATCTTCCTGCATTTTCTCAGCCTTGCGTTCGTTGCCGGCGTTGCGCCAGGCCTGGGCGATCTGGTGCTGAATCTGCACTTCCTTTTTGAGTTTGAAGAGGTCGCCGCCGCCGCTGCGCACGTGTTTTTCAAAGAGTTTTTCTGCGTCTTTGGCAAGAACGCCCCAGGCGCGGGCTGGAGCTCCGTCCCCCAGGTGGCCCATGTATTGCCCCAGCAGCTGGCCGAAGATATCACCGCGCCCTACGTATTTCTTGAGTTGTTTGCGGTAGAGCCCGGCCAGTCCTGTCAGGTTGCCGGATTCTGCAAACACTTCTGCCTGGCGGTTCACGGCGTTGAGGACAAGGTCTGCCCGGTCATCTCCGCCGCGGCGGTCCAGCTGGCTGAGTGAGCGGCGCAGCGCCATTTGCTTGCTGGCGGCGTTTTTTCCGCTCAGCAGGTATTTCTCTTCCACCTCGGCTGCAATGTCCATCAACTCAGAGTTTTTCCGGCTCAGCTGGAAGAGGTCGGCCGTGATCTTGCGCCAGACCTTGTCGGGCGGGAGATTGTTTTCGTCCTGCCCGAGCACCTTGACATAGTGGGTCCAGGCGGCTGTCAGGGTGGGAAAGGCCGTGGTTACATATTTGGCCGTGCTCTGGGCTTCCCTGGCGCAGCCGATGCGGGAAAGGTAAGCGGCCAGCACCATGGCATCCGCTGCGGGGGCCAGTTTGGCATCAGTGGTTTTGGCATCGAGGCTGAGCAGCACGGATTCGTGCTGGCTGCGGCCGGAGCAGGGGTTGGTGAATCGCCCGCTGTTGTAGCCGTAGGAATTGGTCTGCACCCAGCGCACATTGTCCACCAGGTTGACCATCCAGGCATGCGGGCCACGGTCACCATCGCCCACAATGTATACAGCCGGAACGCCGCGGCATTTGCCGGCATTGCAGGCAAAGTATCCCTGGTCGCGGCACACGCCGCCTTCTTCCTTGATTTCTTCGAATGAGTATTTCTCGTATAAATCCTTGTTGGTGGCGGCGCGTTCCATCACGTATTTGATGGAGTTATAGGCGGCGCCCCAGTTGGACTGGTCGTAATTCACGTTCTCAGCAGCCCAGTCAAATTCGCATTGCGGCAGGCGCACGTCCACCACGTGCAGCAGTTGGGAGACGCTCAGCTTCTTGATGTTCGTGACCAGCTTGTTTTTTTTATCCATCTCCTTGAGGTAGGCACACACTTCCGGTACGGTGAGCCGGGGCTCATTCTGGTCTCGGTAGCCACCGGGTGCCTGGCCGGCATCCGGATTCACCAGCGCACCGGCAATGGCCAGGTTGAGGTATTTGCCTCTTTCCTTTTCCTCCAGGGCGGCCCAGATGGTGTAGAACTGGCGGATGGAGTGCCCTGCATTTTCGGGGCGGCCTTCCTGGGTGGCAAAATGCTGCATGAACTGGTGGAGGGGCTGGCTTTTGTCGCGCAGCGCCCAGCGGAAGAAGTCGATACCGTTGTTGTCGTTGTCGTCACCCTCGGTATTGAGCACCTCCTTGAGTTCTTTTTCACCAGCCATGTTGATGAGCAGGCAGAGGTCAACCGCCTGAATCAGGTTGCGGTTGTTCTTGTACTGGGCGTAGTTGAGCTTGCCATTGCCGGTGTAGTTGGCTGTGCTTTCCTTAATCCGGGGCGCCATGGCCTTTTCAAAAGCGGCAAAATCCTGTTCCTTCAGAAGAACGTCCACCAGCTCATCGAACTGCTTGCGGGCGCTGGCTCCTGTTGCATTGGCGCCGTGCAGCGGCACTGGCTTGGTATAGGCATCGTTCGCCTCAGGCTCCTGGGCTGGGGTATCTTCCGCCTTGGTATCCGTTGGTTTGGGCTCGTCGTTTTTCTGCTCCTTCAGTTTGCGGAGTCGCTCGGCCTCTTCTTCAGCCTTTCGCCTGGCTTCCTCCTCGGCAGCGCGGCGGCGGGCTTCCTCTTGTTCGGCGGCCAGGCGGTCCTGCTCCGCTTTTTCTGCAGCCAGTCGTGCCATTTCATCGGCCAGGCGTTTATCTGCCGCCTTCCGGGCTTGTTTGATTGCTAATTCTGCTTTTCTTTCGCGTTCGAGCTGCTGGTAGTAATCATAACCATAATAACCGCCGCCCCCCAGGGCGAGCAGCAGCAGAATGACTATCCAGCCATTGCCGGATTTATTCTTGTTCGCATTTTTTCGGCTTTTGTCAGCAATCTTGGCCATGACTACCATGCTACACATTTAAGCCCCGTTGTAAAGCTCAAAATACCCGCTTATGCGGGAGCCCGATAATTGTGCTGGAAAGAAATGAGGATTTGGAGTATAGTACGGGCATGAGCGATTTGCAATGGAACAGTGTGACGCTGGAGGAGGAGGAAAAACCGCGCGTGCAGCCTGAAGAACTGCGCGAAATGGCTGCTGACCTGGACCCGGATGATTTTGATGAGCCGGTGCAGGAATTTCTGGATGCCATCGTGAACGGGGAGGCCCCGGAGACGCTCCGCCAGGCGGCCACCCTCCTGTTGCAGGATGAGGTGGATCTTGCTCCTGACCTGGCTTCCATGGGGGTGGAGCCGGACACCGGGCTGATTGCTCTGCTGCTGGCCGCCGGTGCGGATGTGAACGCCCGCAATGCCTACGGCCAGCCTCCGTTGCACCTCGCTGCCTATTACGGCTACGAAACCATCGTGGACCAGCTGCTGGCCGCCGGTGCCAATCTGCGCACCCGCAACCTGCATGGCCGCTTTGCGGCCGAGGTGGCAGCCACGCCGGGGCTGGCAGCCCGTCTGGAGCCGCCCTACCACCCGGAGGATGATGCTCCCTTGCCCCCGGAGATTGAGGATGCTGACTACGACCCGGAAGCGGAGCATTGCAGCTGCGGCGACTCCGGTTGCAGCTGCGGGCATGAGCATGGCGATTGCAGCTGCGGGCACCATCACTGATTATTTTTTTGAGGCCATGCGCACCAGGATATTGAGCTTCCGCTGCCCTGCCGGATTGCTTGAGCAGGCAAACAGTGCGGCCAGTCAGTTTCAGCGCACCCGCAACTCGGTGCTGCTGGCTGCGGTCCGCCTGTTTGCCCGCCAGCTGCAGGAACAGCACGGAGGCAATGCCCAGCTGCCCCTGCCGGCGGATATGCTGACGCACGAATCCCTCTTCCCGAAACCTGAAAGCAAGGGCGGGCGACCTCCCAAGGTAAGACCGGAGCCGCAGGTCTAATTCAAATCGGCGTTGCGCATATCCCCGGTGTCGGAGAAGGCATTGTGGAAACTGAATGCCTTGTGCAGGTCATGCGGGGTGTGGCCTTTGGTGGTGCGGGCCAGGTATTTGCGCAGCAGCGGGCGGTAGTCCGGGTGCGCGCAGTTCTCGATGATGACTTCCGCCCTCTCCCGGGGGGAGAGTCCGCGTAAATCGGCCACGCCCTGTTCGGTGATGATGACGTGCACATCGTGCTCCGTGTGGTCGGTGTGTGAAACCATGGGCACCACGGCGGAAATGGTACCGCCTTTGGCCACAGAGGGGCAGGAGAAGATGGTGTAGGCGGCGCTGCGGGCAAAGTCGCCGCTGCCGCCGATACCGTTCATGATGTGGGTGCCGGCAATGTGCGTGGAGTTCACGTTGCCGAAGATATCCACCTCCAGCGCCGTGTTCATGCAGATGAGTCCTATGCGGCGTGCGATGGCCGGGTTGTTGGAGACTTCTACCGGGCGCAGCAGAATCTTGCTCCGGTAGAAATCGAAGTTCTGGTAGATTTCCTGCAAGGTCTCATCGCACACATGGATGCAGCAGCTGCTGGCAAAGAGGCAGCGCCCCTGCTTCATGAGCTCCACCACGGTGTCCTGCAGCACCTCGGTGTGCATCTTGAAGGGCGGGATGATGGTGGAACGCCCCACGCTGGCCAGCACCGCGTTGGCCACATTGCCCACGCCGCTCTGCAGCGGCAGCCCTTCTGCCGGAATGCGACCTGCCAGGTACTCGGCTTCCAGGAACTTGCGCATGTTCTCCCCAATCTGCAGCGTTACTTCTGACAAATCCTTGAATGGGGCAATGTAGTCCGGCTCGTGGGTAAGTACCACGCCCACTATCTTTTCCGGATCTACCTTCATGGTCGGGCGGCCTATGCGGTCGTCCAGGTTATTCAGCGGAATGAAGGTGCGCTGCGGCGGGTCGCTGGGGATGAAGATGTCATGCAGGCAGCGGAGCTGCCGCGGGTCGTGGAAGGAATTCAGCTCCAGGATAATGCGGTCCGCCAGCAATCCGAAGGTGGGCGTGTTGCCTTCGCTGGTGGTCAGGGTCAGTTCTCCATCATCGGTCACTTCGCAGCATTCGATGACCGCCGTGGTGGGGCGCTCCAGGTGCCCATAGCGCATCTGCTGGGCCATGAGGGATACGTGCAGGTCGTTGTAGTGCATGGTGCCCTCATTGGCCGCCCGGCGGGTCTCCGGGCTGGACTGGTAGGGCATGTGGCGGATGAGGGCGTTCTCCGCCGCAAGGCAGCCGGCCACCAGGGTGCTGGTGGTGGCACCGCTCATGAGGCTGATGCGCCATTCCCTCCCGGCTTCGTGCTCCGCCCGCGCGTGTGCCGCCATGGCCATGGGGATGACCTTGGGCGCACCGGCGTTTGCAAATCCACTGAACCCCACGCATTCGCCATGTGGAATCATGGCTGCGGCCTCTTCAGCTGTCAATACTTTGTATCGCATATTCCCTGCTTACTGCTCCTATTCTAGCAGAAAACACATGCAGGAGTCCAGCCCGATTTTTGTGTTATGGCAGTGAGGCACCCACACGTGTCCCAAAGATTTGGGATACGTGGATTTACAATTGGGCACTTCTAAAAATTCGAAACTAATCAACAAATTGGAATTTGTGGGGGAACTCTGTCGGAGCACGGGACTTCAGTCCCGATTGGAAGCACCGTTATTTCGGGACTGAAGTCCCGTGCCCCGACAACGACAAATATCAATTTACCACTCTGCCAATGCTCATTAACCGCTACCAGCTGATTACTAAAAAACCGGCTCCCCCGGTAGCGGCGTTGGGGGAGCCGGTGAAAGTGGTTAAACTAATTGGTGGATTAGTTCTTTTCGGGCATCTTGCCCGTCTTGAAGTACTGCTCGATTTCCTCGAGGGTGCGGCCCTTGGTTTCCGGCAGGAAGAAGGCGGCGGTGATGAAGTAAATCACCGTGAAGCCAGCCAGCCAGAAGAATACGGTGGAGTAACCGGAGGAACCCACCCAGGGCAGGAAGGTGCCTGCAATGGTGGTGGATACACCCTGGTTGATGAGCAGGGCAATGGCCATGCCGTTGGCGCGGATGCGGGTGGGCATGAGCTCGGAGAGAGCCAGCCATACGCACACGCCGGGACCTGCGGCATAGAAGGAGATGAAGACCACGAAGAAGCCGGTCACAATCCAGCCGGTCACGGCGTTGGGCTTCATGCCGATTTCAGCGCGGGTGATGGTCACTTCCTTCACGGCGCCTTCGGGCAGCGGAGTGGTCCAGAAGCAGAGCTTGTCCATGAAGGTGGGGGCCAGAGCTGTGCTCTTGGCGATGGCGATGGCGGAGCCTTCAGCTGCGGAATCAGCGAATACCTCGGCCACATCCTGCATGCTGGACTGGCCCTGCGTGTAGGTCACGATGAGCTGCATGCCGGGAGCCACGGATTCACCCTGCATGAATTCGGGGTGAGCGGCGGCAATCTCGGGGGTCATAGCGGCCTTCACGGCATCGGCTGCGGAGATGTTCAGGGAATTATCCTGCACGGCGGCGGCAACCTGTTTGGTCACGTCAACACGGTTGTTCTCCACGGAGAGGAACATGGCACCCACGCCAGCCAGGCCTACGATGATGCCCAGCGTGCCCATCTTGAGCAGGAAGGTGCGGCCCTTCTTGTCCACCAGGGTCACAGCCACTATGGTCATCACCATGTTGGTAATCTTGATGGCGAGGTCAGCCCAGTTGGCCACTTCGCCCTGCAGACCTGCCTGCTGGAAGATCTTCACGGAGTAGTTCAGCACGGAGTTGATACCGGTAGCCTGCGTGCAGGCCAGAACCACCACGGCCAGGATGAAGGGAATCACATACTTGCGCTGGAGGAGGGAATCGCCCTTGGCGGCTTCGGCCATATCGGCCTTGGCAGCTTCCTCGGCAGCGTCGGCAGCAATCATCTCGTCCAGAATCTCCTTGGCGGCAGCATCACCGTTGTTGGAGGCCAGGGAGCAGAGAGCCAGCTCGCGCTGACCGCGGCGGTACAGCCAGCGGGGGGATTCCTTCAGTTTGAAGGCGCCGAAGAAGAGGATGAGACCGGGGATGGCGGAGCACCAGAAGATAACCTGCCAGGCCATCGTCTTGCTCTCGGCGGTCACGGTGGGGTCATCGGCAGCGCCCACCCACATGGTGGTCACGAGACCGATGAGGGCCGCAAACACCAGACCCACGGTAAGCATAAACTGGAACATGCCGGTACCCTTGCCGCGGGAGTTGGCATCCAGACACTCAGCCAGGTACATGGGCACCACCACACCCACGAGACCGGCACTTGCACCCTGCAGAATACGGCCACCCATCAGCATCTCGAACACGCCATTGGAGAAGCAGATGACGGGGATACTCAGCGTGAAGAGCAGGGCTGAGATGATAATCACCTTCTTGCGGCCCAGCCATTCAGCCAGCATGCCGGCGAACAGGGAGGAAAGAACGGAGCCGAAAAGAACCGCAGCCACCACGATGGCCAGTTCTTGCGGAGTGTAGGAAGAGGTCTTTTCAATGTACGGCAGGGCGGCGGCAATCACGCCTACGTCAATGCCATACAGAAGACCACCAAGGCCTGCCATTACCATCAGGTAAAGGGCATAGCGTTTTACGGAGCTCGGAAGCTCGACTTTGGTTG
This sequence comes from Akkermansiaceae bacterium, assembly GCA_015062005.1. GTDB lineage: Bacteria > Verrucomicrobiota > Verrucomicrobiia > Verrucomicrobiales > Akkermansiaceae > Akkermansia. Next base: position 30,048 of record SUVL01000005.1, on the reverse strand, counting down.
CGTCTGTACTCATAACGGACGATATTATATCAGCCCTGTTGTACAGTTCAATCCTAAATTATAGTTACCGAGGCTTTTTTAGCCCAAAAATCGTGTTATCGGGCCAGAATTCCGGGGGAGCCGCTCACGCCGGTGGGGGAGATGGGGCGTATGGCGATGCGGTCCAGTGTGTTGGCAATTTGCGCTGGGATGGTGATTCTGCTGCAGTTCCCGGGGAGTACGTCCATCGTGAACCAGCGGCCTCTGCTGCCCACTTGCAGCACCCATTTGCGGGCCTGTCCCTGCCAGGTGACGGTGCAGCCGCTGCCGGAGTCCTGCGCCTGAACCAGCGGGGCAGCGGGGCGGGTGCTGCCGCACCAGGGCATGGCCGGCGGCAGCGCCACCGTGCGGTAGAATTTTGCCAGTTCCTTCTGGATGCCGCCTCGGTTGGTACCCAGGGATTTCCAGCTCCAGAAGAGCTGGCCGCTGCTCTGGCGGGCCAGGGAGCGGGAATAGCTGATCTGGCGGCCGATTTCAGAGGCTTTGCGGCCGGGGTCTTCCTTGCTGTCGATGCGCACGGAGGCAATGCCGGGCCAGACCGGCCGGCCGGGGTTGATGCCGCTCCACCAGCGCATGAGAGCCGGGAAGCTCTGGGGCCCCTCGCAGCGCCAGTAGAGTTGGGGTGAGAGGTAGTCCACCCAGCCTCTGGCCAGCCATTTGCGGGCATCGCAGGCCAGGTCCTCATAGGCATTGACCCCGGCCTCCACCTCACTGGGGAATCCCGGTTGCCAGATGCCGAAAGGGCTGATGCCGACGCGTACGTACGGCTTTGTGGCTTTAACCTGGCGGTAGAGCTCCTGCACAAAGGTATCGATGGCGGCGCGGCGCTGAGCGGGGGTGCGGCCATCGCGCACATTGTTGTGCGGGGGGTAGGGGTAGAAGTAGTCGTCCAGATGCACGCCGTCCACATTGTAGCGGCGCACCACATCCATGATGACGCGCAGCACATGCCCGCGGGCCTGGGGCTGGCCGGGGTTCAGGATGGTGGTGCTGCCGGCTTTGAGAATCCAGCCAGGCTGGCGGCGCGCCACATGCCCGCGCCCTACGGGGCGGCTGCTTACCGTGGCGCGGAATGGGTTGAACCAGGCGTGTACCTCGATGCCGCGGCGGTGCGCTTCTGCAATGGCAAAGGCCAGTGGGTCATAGCCGGGGTTCTGCCCGGGGCCGCTCAGCCAGGCGCTCCAGGGTTCCAGGTTGGATTTGTACACGGCATCGCCATTCGGGCGCACTTGCAGGATGATGGCGTTGAGCCGCAGGCGCGCTGCCTGTTCAATGATGTGGAGCAGTTCTGCTTTCTGCTGGGCGGCGGAGAGCCCGGCGCGGCTGGGCCAGTCCAGATTGAAGACGGTGGCCACCCAGGCGGCGCGGAATTCGCGCGCTGGTTCGGGTGCGTTCTCACTGACCTGCTGCCAGGCCTGGGCCAGACTGCAGAATGCCAGCAGGAGTAGGAGGAACAAACGCTTCACGAGACTGAGTATACGGCTTCCGTTCTTTTTGGCAAGGGTGCAGCGGGACATACGGCCGGGTATCAGGGGAGAGTTTCAGCGTTTTCCGGAATTCCCAGTGCGCGGAGTCGCTCCAGCAGCTCTGCTTCTGTCCAGTATGATTTTGCAGCCAGCAGGTGTGCGATGATGCGGCTGTTCTCAACTGTGCCTTCGGCGTTGAGATGGTATGTGGTATCTGCCAGTTTCGTTGTGTCAGTCATTCGGCCAAGCCGCTCATCCCGGAGCACCGGAATACCCAGGCGGGTAATCTGCAGGGCATGCAGCAGACGAAGCGGCGTTTCGTGGAGGTTGGTATAGCCGACAGGCAGCATCACAACAAAATCAGCCCCGATTTCCCTGCATTGGTTTTTTGCATGCATCAGGATACCGGTGCAGGTGGGGCTTACCCTGAGGTCCGTCGGCTTGGCGGCAGGTATGGCTGCTTTCTCCATGCCGCGCTGGTGAATTTCCATCCAGCCATCCGGGTGTACGGTCGATTGGACTGAGTAGATATACGAGTATCCTCTTGTCAGCTTGCGAATTGCGGTTACAAACATGTTGCCGGCATCTGATGATATCATGGCCAGCAGGGAGTCCGGATTAAAGGGAATTCCTCCCCGGGTGAAGGCGGATTTGCCGAAAAGCTGAACCACAAGTTTGATGCCGCCTTCCTTGGCTTTTGCGTTTTCATCGCTTACGCTGATGACGCTGAGTACCAGTGTGTCACCTTTCTGTAAGTGGTTGAGCGCAATGGCGGCATTGGCCGCTAGTCCGAAGGGGGCTGCCGTGGCCGTGTTGACAGCATGAATACCGCCTTCCTGTTGCATGATGCGGGGAGAAAGGCTGGAGCGGATTTCTGAACCGCCGCCCAGTATGTAACATGTGTGACCCTGTTGGCGTAACTGCTGTTCCCAGCGTGTGCTGGTGGCATCAGCATCGCGGAAGAAGCAGATTTCCGGGTGGAGGTACAGGCTGTACAGCTGGCTGAGAACCAAAGCAATGATGATGCCTGCTGATATGCAGATGATGAGACGTTTCATGGTGTTATCAGAAGGCAAAGTAAATGAATTGGTTGGGGGTTGGGTTGTGCAGGAGAATCATGAGGGCAACCATGATTCCGCAGCTGGTGGGGCTGAGCAGCAGGCCGTAGGGCGTGCCGTTTTTTCTCCACGACACCGCTTCAATGGCGATGCAGACAGTTGAAAGAACCAGAGTTGCCGGAATATGGGAATGCTCAAGCACGCGGTATTGCCAGCCCAGAGTAGCCATCAGCTCCCGTATGCTGTAGCATTCGGCAGAGAAAATGCATTCCAGCTGTTTCCAGAGTAAGGCTGTGTCAGAGATGTAGAAGAACATCCAGACAAATACCATGTATCCGAAGGTCATGAGCCAGCCCAGCGGAGCCCAGAGACGCAGACCTGCATTGTGGAAAACGCGGTGGACAATAAGCGCCACACCAGCCAGCCCGCCCCAGATGATGAAGTTCCACCCGGCACCGTGCCACAGGCCGGAGATGAGGAATACAAACAGCATGTTAAGCGCCCACCGTTTCGTCCGGCTGCCGCCCAGCGAGAAATAGATGTAGTCGGTGAACCACTGGGTGAGCGAGGTGTGCCAGCGGCGCCAGAAATCCTTGATATTGCAGGCAGTGTAGGGGCTCAGGAAGTTCATGCGCAGGGTGATGCCCATGCAGCGGGCCAGGCCGTAGGCGGTGAGACCGTATCCGCCGAAGTCGAAATAGATGCGGAAGGTGAAAAGCAGGTTGTTAATCCAAACCATCCACGCATTGCCCCAGCAGTAGCCATCCCACATGGCATAGGCCAGGTTATCGGCCAGGGCCAGTTTGAAGAAAAGCCCCAGGATGATGTAGGGAATGCCTTGCTCCAGGTTGCTGCGGGTGCAGGCCAGTTCCATCTTCTCCACCTGGGGCAGCAGGTCGGCGCGGCGTTCAATGGGGCCTGCCACAATCTGGGGGAAAAAGGCACAGAAGTTCATGTAGTCCAGCCACTTGGGCATGGGTTCGTTGCGCATCAGGGTATCGATGCAGAAGCCGATTACCTGGAAGGTGTAGAACGAAATGCCGATGGGGATGATGAGGTCGCGCAGGGTATCCCATTGCTGCTGCAGGATGGCGCTGCCGAAGAAATAGCCGTATTTGTAGTAGATGAGGGGGAGCAGGAGTAAGGGAATCAGCCCGCCCAGCAGCCAGCGGCGGGCAGTCATGCCCAGGGAGCCGCCCCAGCGGCACAGGAAATAAGCGCTGATGGTGACACTCAGGAAGATAACCAGAGTGGTTTCATTGGCAATGCCCAGCAGCACCAGGCTCAGAAGCAGCATGAGCCACTTGTGGAAAAGCTGCTTTGCTTCAGGGCGGTGGCGCAGCAGGTAGTCTCCTGCGGCCAGAACCAGAATGGCCGGCAGCAGGCTGCACCAGAATGAGGCGGTTGAAAAGTCCATAGTTGATTAGTTACACTTCTTCTGCCACATCGTCCTGAGGCAGGGCGTTGATAAGCTCTTCGGCGGAGCCATCGATATCCGGGGTGGCATCCGGGTCTTCGGCTACTTCATCCACGCCGCCGTCATTATCCGGGTCTTCAGCCAGTTCGGCATGCACGGTGCAGAGCGGGCGTGGTTTGGTGAAATCTGCCATGGTTTCGATATAGGCCTTGCCTTCATATTCGCAGCCGGCGTGGGCCAGCATACCAGAGGTGCGGCAGAGGCGTATGCCGCTGTTGCGGCCGGCTGCCGGCGCGGTGCGGATGCCCTTCATCTGGTAGCCGCGGGCGGAGGCGCACTGCATGATTCCTACCCAGAGCGGCAGGGCCACGGTGCCGCCGTAGGCTTTATCGGCAATCATGGTGGGGCGGTCAAAGCCTACCCACACGGCGGCGGTCAGGTCGGTGGTGAAGCCGCAGAACCAGGCGTTGGTGTAGTTGTTGGTGGTGCCGGTCTTACCGCCGCAGGGGTGTTTGAAGCCAAGGCGCTGCACGCTGCCGGCAGTGCCGCCCGGTTTGGTAATTTGCTGGAGTACGGCAGAAACAGCATTGGCTGAGCGGGTGGAGCACACGCGGCGGGCGCTCGGGGTGTTCTGCCACACGACCCGGCCGTCTTTATCCGTGATGTGCTGGATGATGTAGGGCGTGGGGCGCACTCCGCCATTGGCGAAGGCGGTGAAGGCTCCTGCCACTTCCAGGGGGGAGGCTTCCCAGGTGCCCAGGTAGATGGTGGGTCCCGGTGTTTTGGAAGGGCGGGGGAAACCGGCGTACAGGGCAGTGTTGATGACGTTCTGCAGCCCTGCGATGTTGCCGGCGCGCACGGCCATGGTGTTGCGGCTTTTCAGCAGCCCCCATGAGGCAGGGTGGTTGCCGGTGAACCGGCCATCGGAATTGCGCGGTCTCCAGCGGGGTGCACCGGCTATTTCGCCACGCATGATGGAGTTATCCGACAGCAGGGAACGCGGGCCGTAGCCCCTCTCGAAATAGGCGGCATACACCAGTGGCTTGAAAACCGAACCCACCTGGCGCCGGCTTTGCAGCGCCCGGTTCAGGGGGGATTCGGTGCTGTCGCGTCCGCCTACCACTGCCAGCAGGGCGCCGGTGGCGTTGTCGATGACGGCACAGGCGGCCTGCAAGTATTTCGGGCGCAGTTTGTCTGCTTCTTCCGGGGAAGCTTTGGCTTTCAGTGCCTTGAACTGGGCGCGGGTCTGGTGTTTCCAGCCCTTCTGTTTCTCGAACATGGCGGTGAGCCGCGTATCAATCTCGCGCATGGCGTCATCCTGCAAGTCGATATCCAGGGTGGTCTGTACGCGCAGCCCGCCGGAGACTACCACCTCTTCCTTAAGCCGCTCATCCTTTGAATCCAGCAGGGAGAGCAGGTGGTCCACCTCGGAGCGAACCAGGTCCAGTGCGTAGTTGTCGTTGCCGCGGCGCTCGGGTTTGCGGGTCACCAGCGGTTCCTTGAGGGCGTCCTCGTACTCATTGCGGGTGATTTTGCCGTGCTCGTACATGAGTTTGAGCACTTTGTCGCGCTGCACCCTGGCGGAGGAAGGGTTGCGGTAGGGTGAGAATTGGTTGGGGCTGCAGATGATGCCGGCCAGCATGGCCGCCTCGCCCACGGTGAGGTCTCGCGGCAGTTTGTCAAAGTAGCCGTAAGCTGCCTGTTTGAGCCCCAGGAAGGTATGCCCCCAGAATACGCGGTTCAGGTAGCAGGTGATAATGGTTTCCTTGTCGTAGGTGGATTCGATGCGGCGGGCCAGGGCCATTTCGGTGAACTTGGCATCGAAATCGCGCTCGTGGTGGTTGTAGGTGTTTTTGGCCAGCTGCATGGTCAGGGTGGAGGCACCCTGGGTGGTGCGGTGGTGCTTGAAGACCTGGGCCACCGCGCGCAGCAGCCCGCGAGGGTCGATGCCGCCGTGCGTCCAGAAGGAGCGGTCTTCCTGCATTACCAGGGCATCTATCATGTACCGCGGCACTTCTTCGTGAATGTTGGAGATGCTGCGGCGGTTCTCGCCGTGCAGGGTGCCGATTTCGTTGCCCTTGCGGTCGAGCACGATGGTGCGCTCCGGCATGCGGGTGACCTGCGAGAGGTCGTAGCGCTCGGCTTTCACGCCGTAGATGATGGCCAGGATGCTGCCCAGCACCAGCCCGGCAAAGGCCAGGCTCAGTATGATTTTTGTGGGGATGAGGACAATGCGGGGCAGGTGGCGCAGCGCCCAGAAAACCATGCGCAGCGGCAGGGTGAACATGAGCCACACGGCGCGCAGACAGCCGGTGCCCTTGCGGGGTGGCCTCTGGAACTCGCGGATGGGGTTCACATCTTCCGGCAGCGGTTCGTAGGCCTCGGGCTCGCTCTCCCAGGCGCGGCGGGGTGCGGGGCGTGGGGCTGGCGCCGGTTCTTCGTAGTACTCCTCGTAGTCATCATGGCTGCTGCGGGGCGGGGCCTGGCGGCGGCGGGGTGGCGCTTGCACGCGGTAATCCACCCGCTCTCGCGGTGCGGGCTCGGGGTAGTCATCCTGCGGTGCCTTGTAGCGTGCCATGTTGGTGGTTGATTACGAAGCGATGGGTTTGATAATGAGCTTGCCCAGGGTCTCAGCCTTGCGGCCGGGTATGTAGCAGTTGCTCAGTCTGGCGGCGCTGCTTCGGGGGTGCCGGGTGTAGGTGCGGTAGATTTCCCCGGTTTCACTGTGGCAGAGACAGAAGCGGGCTTTCCTGCGGGGGGCTTCGAATTCGATGCCTCGCACACTGGCTCGTTCACCGGGAATCCCCAGGGCGGCGCAGTAGCGTTTCCATACCGCACCGTGGCCGCGGCTCTGGTGGTGTACCCAGGCCAGGGCGTGGGCTAGTTCGTGCAGCAGGGTGCGCCAGAGCTGCTCCGGTTCCCGGGTGGCATATGCCTCGGCATAGTAGCGCGAAAGGCTGATGCGCTGCCGTTGCATCTTGCAGCAGCCCAGCCGCCGTGTGGTCTTGTCCCAGCCGAAGCTCCAGCCTGCCAGGTGCAGGTGGGCCAGGCAGGCGGCTGCATAGGCCTCCACATCCGCCGGTGTGGCACCAGCGGGGCGCGGGGGCAGGGGGATGGGCTGCACTGCTGCTGCGGGCATAGGGAAGAAAGGCGGCCGGGGTGCCGGCCGCCTGTCAGCAATGAGTTTTACTTGGTGCCGGCGGCGTCCATCTTCTCGCGCACCTTGGCCTCGATTTCGGTGTAGAGCTCGGGGTTGTTGCGCAGGGCGTCCTTGGCACCATCACGCCCCTGGGCAAGTTGCCCGCCGTTGTAGCTGAACCAGGAACCGCGCTTCTGCACAATGTCGAATTCCATGGCCAGGTCGATGAGGCTGCCTACGGAGGAGATGCCCTCGTTGTACATGATGTCGAACTCGCATTCCTTGAAGGGCGGAGCCACCTTGTTCTTGACTACTTTCAGCTTGGTGCGGTTGCCGGAAACGGAGCCGTCCGTTCCTTTAATCTGGCCGATGCGGCGGATATCGCAACGCACGGAGGCGTAGAACTTCAGCGCGCGGCCGCCGGGGGTTGTCTCCGGGTTGCCGAACATCACGCCAATTTTCTCACGAATCTGGTTGGTGAAGATGCAGATGGTGCGGGCCTTGGAAATAAGGGAGGTGAGCTTGCGCAGTGCTGCGCTCATCAGGCGGGCCTGGGCGCCCACCGTGCTGTCGCCGATGTCGCCTTCAAGTTCCTGCTTGGTCACCAGGGCAGCCACGGAGTCCACTACCACCACATCAATGGCGTTGGAACGCACCAGGGCTTCGCAGATTTGCAGGGCTTCCTCGCCGCTGTTCGGCTGGGAGACGAGCAGGTCATCCAGGTTTACACCCAGCTTGGCGGCGTAGGCTGGATCCAGGGCGTGCTCCACATCGATGAATGCTGCCAGGCCACCCGCCTTCTGCGCCTGGGCAATCACGGTCAGGGTCAGCGTGGTCTTACCGGAGGACTCGGGCCCGAAAACTTCCACGATTCGGCCGCGCGGGAAACCGCCCACACCCAGGGCCCGGTCAATTAAGAGGTTGCCGGTCGGAATCGTTTCCACCTCCATGGTCTTGCGGTCGCCAAGACGCATGATGGCGTTCTCACCAAAATCTTTCTGAATCTGGAGCATGGCGGCATCCAGCGCGCGCTGGCGCTGCGCCATCACCTTGTCCATGTCGGGGGAAATCTCTTTGCTCATATCCCCCTCAGTCTACCTGTTTCACTACCCCGTGGCAAGCGCAAATTACGCCACAGCGCCGATTAACGCGTGCGCGCGAATGCCGGATGACAAAATGCGGCTCCAGCACATGTATCCCAAAGGTTGAAGGGAAAGAGCCGTTATCTGCCCATATTGAGTGCGGAGAAGAGAAAAATGTGGAAGGAGTATCACAAACTTCACCATCGGCAGTAAGCTTTCATTTGTGTCCCTATCGGCGTAAGTCGCTAGCTTTCAATTCGTCAATCGTAAATCCTCGTGCCCCCAATCTTTGGGACACGCGTGGGACTCCAGCATATGTGTCCCAAAGATTATGGAAAAATAGTCCTAAACAACATAAAGGCATAGTATTCTGTGTGAAAATTCGTAGTGGGGTATCATACGCCTCACCATCGGCAGTAAGCATGCATTGGTGATTCCGTCGGCGTAAGCCGCTAACTTTCAATTTGTCAATCGTAAATTGTCAATCGTAAATCCTCATGTCCCAAATCTTTGGGACACGCGTGGGACTCCAGACACTGCAAAATAATAGAACTTGCGGAAAACAAGGCGGGGTGGTATATTGGGGGCATGGACTTATCCGCCTTTCGCGAAGAATATCTGAAGGACACGCTGCACCGCAGGGATCTGGCTGCCACTCCTTTTGAACAGTTCGACCGCTGGTTCAAGCAGGCGCTCGAATCCGGTATCCCTGAGCCGAATGCCATGAGCATTGCCACGGCTACGCCGCTGGGTATGCCCAGCCTGCGCACCGTTCTGCTCAAGTACTACGATGACCGCGGCTATGTTTTCTTCACGAACTATACCAGCCGCAAGGCTCAGGAGATAGAGGCCAACCCGGAGATGTGCATGCTGCTGCCCTGGGTCACGCTGGAACGCCAGATTATTGTCTACGGCAGGGCGGAGAAAATCTCACGCGCGGAGACGCTCAAGTATTTCCTGAGCCGCCCGCATGAATCGCAGCTGGGGGCCTGGGTGTCGCACCAGAGTCAGGTGATTTCTACGCGCAAGCTGCTCATGATGAAGCTGGCGGAGCTGAAACACAAGTTCGCGGAAGGAAAGGTGCCGTTGCCGGATTTCTGGGGTGGATACCGCATTGTGCCACACCACATGGAGTTCTGGCAGGGCGGCCCCGGCCGGGTGCATGACCGTTTCATGTATACCCTCCAGGCGGACGGCTCCTGGAGCATCGAGCGCCTGCAACCCTGATTTGTTTGCTCAGGGTTCGTCTGCCTTGATGGAATCCAGGTAGTTCCGTATCTCGTGTTCCAGGATGAGGTCGCCAAGCTCTGCGGCGCGGTTGAGTAGTTCGAGCTGCTCGTCTTTGGATCGCTCAATCTGCTGGCTGATGGCCATGAGTGCCAGCTCGCGGGCTGCCCAGATGTGGCCCTGTTCACTCATTTTCTGGAAAAAGGAAACGCATTCGTCCGTGCTGGCGGTTTCGGGAAACTGGTCTTCCGGATAGTAGCGCAGCAGCAGGCTCCTGGCCAGCATGTCCCCGGTCTGGGCTACACTGCGCAGCATTTCCAGTGCAGTTCCGTTTTTGTCATCGCCTATCATACCGCAGGCGTGCAGCCATGCCAGCATGATGAATGAATGTTCATCCTTGTTCTCTCTGGCGTTGCTGTATAGGTTTTCGATCATTTTCCTCAGGAAGGAATCGGCAATCGGCCCCATCATGGGTTTTGCTTTGAGGGCAAGCCAGCAGGCGGTGATGTAGTCCTGCCCGACGACTTCACCGAGCAGATAGAAACGGGCAAGACCGTAGGCCCCTTTGCCGTTGCCTCTGGCGAAGCTCTGCCGGTATAGCTGGTAGGCAAGCTTCTTATCTTCCGGAAGCCCTCTGCCATCGTAGTACAACTGTGCAAGAGCCGCCATGGCTCCGGGGTGACCGTTGTCCACCGCCATCTTGATATAGTGGATGCCTAAGGGGAAATTTTCTTTAACTCCTTCGCCCAGAAGTAACTGGATTCCCAGCTCGAACTGCGCCAGATCTACCCCGGCATCGGCTGCCTCACGATACCACCGGGCGGATTCCGTTAAATCCTTTTGCACGCCTTTGCCGGCCAGAAGGCAGGAGCCGTATTCGTACATGCCAAGGGGATGCCCGGCCCGGGCTGCCTCGCCAAACCACCTGGCGGCGAGTGTATCATCTTGTTCGGGACTGTCATCTGCCAGATAGTAGAATGCCAGTGCATACATGGCATCCTGATAGTGGGTGTCAGCCAGTTTTTTCAGCAGATCCACGCATTCGGTGCGCACTACATCGCTCAGGTAGGGGTTCATGATGTGAAACACAGCCACAAGGTAGCTGGCTGTGGTGTTGCCTTCTGCTGCGTCAATCAGACACGGAATGCCGTTATCTAAATCATTGTCCATCAGGGCGCGGATGCTTCTGGCATAAATATCATCAGCATTTTCAGGGAGTCGGGAAGCTTCTTTTTCCAGTTTTTCGCGGAAAAATGAGAAGAAGTAGTTTTCAATTTTTACAGGGTTGTTTTCCATAAGAGAGGGGTGGGCGATTTGTTGACTTATCCATGTAGCGCACAGCTGAGGCTGGTTTGTTTATGAAAATCAGAAAAATTGCATTTCCATTCCCTATGGGGAGCAATTGGGAGCGCCGCTGATGAGTTCGCAGAGCTCCTGCGGGGAGAGGTGGAGGAGGAGTTTTTCCAGCCCGCCGGCGAGGAGCTTGTCGGCCATGTCGCGCTTGCGGGTGAGCATGGTATGGATGTTTTCCTCGATGGTGCCGCGGCAGATGAGGGGGTGGATGATGACCGGGTTCTGCTGGCCGATGCGGTAGGCGCGGTCGCTGGCCTGGTTTTCCACGGCGGGGTTCCACCAGCGGTCGAAGTGGATGACGTGCCGCGCCCGGGTGAGGGTGAGGCCGGTGCCGGCGGCTTTGAGCGAGAGCAGGAAGAAGGGCGGCCCGCCGGGGTGCTGGAATTGCTGCACCAGCTCCCGCCGCTCTGCAATGGGGGTGCCGCCGTGCAGCACCAGGCCGGGGGCGCCGAAGATGCCGGCCAGGAAATCGTGCAGCGGTTCCATCATGCTGCGGTACTGGGTGAAGATGAGTGCGGCATCGCCCGCTGCGGCAATCTGCCGCGCAAGGTGGCCCAGGCGGCTCATCTTGCCGCTCCGGGCGGGGTCGTAGTAGCTTTCGCCCAGGTACTGGGCGGGGTGGTTGCAGATTTGTTTCAGGTGGCTCAGGATGGGCAGCAGCAGGGTGAGGCGTGTCTGCGAGTCCGGCTCATGCACAATGGCTTGCAACTTTTCCACCTCGCGGGCGTAGAGACGGGTCTGCTCCGGGGTGAGCAGGCAGTAGGCGGGCTGCTCGGTCTTGGGTGGCAGCTCCGGCAGCAGGTCTGGGTCAGTCTTCAGACGGCGCAGCATGAAGGGGCGCACCAGCTTGCGCAGGGGGGTGTAATCCGTACCCATTTTCTGCACCAGGGTGTTGAATTCCTTTTCGGTACCCAGCAGCCCGGGGGTGAGGAAGTGGAAGAGGCTGCGCAGCTCGCCCAGCGAGTTTTCTACCGGGGTGCCGGTGAGCGCCACGCGGCGCGGTGAGCAGAGCTGCAGGAGGGCGCGGGTGCGCTGCGAGTCTGCATTCTTGATGGCCTGGGCCTCATCCAGCACCAGGGCGGGCAAGGGCTCGGCAGCCAGCAGCTCGGCCAGGCGCGTGGCCATGCCGTAGGTGGTGAGCGCCACATGCACCCGCCGCAGCAGCCAGCCGGGGTTCTTCTGCAGGTAGTCCACATCCTGGCGGCTCAGCATGTCCGGGTGCAACACCAGGGTGTCCAGCTGCGGGGCAAATTTGCGCAGCTCGTCCTGCCAGTTGGTGAGCAGCGAGGCCGGTGCCACGATGAGCGCAGCGCGCTCCGCCAGCGCACCGGTGGCGTGCAGATGCGCCAGCCAGGCAATGACCTGCAGCGTCTTGCCCAGGCCCATATCATCCGCCAGGCAGGCGCCGAAGCCCGCCTCGGTCACCCCCAGCAGGAAGCGCACACCATCCTTCTGGTAGGGGCGCAGGGTAGCGGCCAGTGCGGCAGGCAGCTGCGGCTCCTGCGGGCTCAGGCAGAGCTGCTGCAGGGCTTCCTGTAGGGCCGGCGCTGCGATGGCGCGCATGCCGTCTTCATCCGGCGGGGGAATATTGGGCAGGGCGCTGCTGTGCTTGCCCAGCAGCCAGCGAAGCCCGGCCAGCAGGGGGATGCCCCCGGCGGCCATGCGGGTGGCCTGGCGCCAGCTGTTGAGCAGTTTTTCGAGCTTTTCCCTGTCCAGCCTCACCCATTCGCCACGGAAGCGGATGAGGCCGTCCTCCCCGGCCAGCAGCTCCTCCAGCTCAGCCTCAGTGAGGGCATAGTTGCCCAGCACCACGCGGGGGCTGAAGCGCAGCAGGGTGGAGATATTCAGCGCGGGGGCGCGGTCGGGTTTCTGGCTTTCGCTGCCGGGGTGGAGCTGCACCTCCAGCTCCACGCGCGGCGGGCGGCTCTGCCAGAGGTTCACCATGCGGGTTTCGATGCCGGCCTGCTCCAGCACCGGCAGGCTTTCCAGAAAATCGTAGGCCTGCCGCGGCCCCCAGGCGCAGGGTTTGTATACCTCCCCGCTGTTGATGAGCTGGTTCAGGAAGGGGTGCTCAGCCGCAGCCTGCTGCAGCGGCCGCAGCAGGGTGGCCAGGGTGCCTGCATCGCCGGCATACAGCTGGCGGGCCAGCGCCAGCGGCGCGTGGCGCGGCTTGCCATCCTGCCCGGCGCGGTGAATGAAGGTGGCCAGAAAGGCAAAGGGATGCGATTCTGCCCCCTCACCGCCATTTTCTGCCAGGTGAAAACACAACTTGCCCAGCTGCTGCCATCCCTCGCCCAGCGATTCAAGCCATTGCTCCGGTGTAGTCAGTTCTCGCTCTGCCTGCCGGGCCAGCGCCTCCCCGAGCGTGCCGAACCACTCGACCAGCATTCCCGCCGTCACCGTGCCACCATAGACCGGTGGCATACCCTCCAGCCAGGCGGCTGCCTGCTGCGCTGAGAGCTGCAGAGCGGCATCATCCCCCCGCCGCAGGCGGCGCAGATGCTGCATGAGCAGCTCCTGCGCCCGCTCCCGCAGCCATGCCGGGAAAGCCCCCGCGCCCAGCGGCAGCCCATGCCGCAGCAAATCCAGCATGCCTGCCCCCGCGCTGCGTGCAAACGCCCGCTCCAGCCGGGGAAATGCCCCCGCCGGCACCACGCCCGGCCGCCCACCGGCCAGGCTCAACGAAAATGTGGGTGGATTATTCAACCGTGCGGTAGGCCTGGTTCTTATTTTTAGGTGATTCCGGGTACAGGTGTTCCAGTTTCCGGCAAAGGATTGCGGGTTGGAGGAAGTTTTTGCGGAGCGGTCGGACTTCGCGGTTGAGCAGTATGGACAATTGCAGTGTCGTTACCCATCGAGTATGGCAGATGTCCAGGATGAGCGACATGGTTCCTTCCGGAGCCTGGCGGTCTTTACGCCTGTATTCCTCAATCTGCTTTTCGAGCGGGGCAGGTATGCCCAGTTCCTGAATGACTCGTTTGTGGGCTGGTATGGTTGCTGTATTGGATGGCTTAGGTGCCATGAAATCGCCCTTAGGTGCCAAGAAATCGTCCTTAGGTGCCATGAAATCGTCCTTAGGTGCCATGAAATCGTCCTTAGGTGCCATGAAACTGACAGCCGTATATGCTTTCCGGACTTCTTCTCCCAGCTTGTCCTTCAGACTGTATTTTTTAGCATTGCTTTTGCCGGAGTCCTGCAGATACCCTTCGTCTCGGAGTTTGGAGAGGAGTTTTCCCATGTCTGCCTGGTGGATGGGGAAGAACTCGCGAAGCTCCTTGCTGCTTACATATTGGTCTGCCGGAATAAGTAAAAGAAGAATCTTTTCCCATGTGGTGAGCTTATGGTACTTTTCAGCCCCCATGAAATGCAGCTGGGCTTCCTGAATCCGGCGGGGAACCAGAGATAAGTAAGGGAGACTCCATGTTTTGTTTTTGTGAAGCTCGCGTACTTTGCTCTCCAGTTTCTTCCGCATGTCGCTTACATAGTATTATGCTGCCCTGTCCTTGTCAAGGATAAGAAAAAAATCCGCCGCGGCTCATCGGAATCGCGGCGGATGCGTGAAAAAAGCTCTGATAGCTAGTTACTTCAAGGCATCATAAGCGCCCTTGAAGAAGTAGTAGCCCCAGCCCCAGTCGGGGTCACCGGACCAATCGGGGTCGTAGTGGTGGCGGGGCTTCAGGAAGCGCTCCGGGTGGGGCATGAGACCCATGGCGCGGCCGGTGGGGTCCATGAGGCCGGCGATGCGGAGCTCGGAGCCGTTGTGGTTATCGGCGTACTGGAGGGCGACGCAGCCGGAGTCGAGGTATTTCTGGGCATCGCCGGGTTCGCAGACGAGGCGGCCTTCAGCGTGGGCAGAGGGGAGCTCGAAATTCTCGGGCAGGTAGGTGGTGTAGGGGCAGTTCGGGGCCACCTTCACCAGCTTGTCCCACATGCATTCGAAGCGCTCGCTCTTGTTCCAGATAAGGGAGGCCTTGGGCAGGATGCCCAGCTTCGTGAGAATCTGGAAGCCGTTGCAGATGCCGAAGAGGAAGCCGCCATTGGCGTGGTGCTTCTGCAGGGCATCGCCCAGGAAACGCTCGGTTTCCAGCTGGGCCAGGCGGCCGCTCATCACGTAGTCACCGTAGGAGAAGCCGCCGGAGAATACGACGAGCTGGGCCTTGGCCACGTGGGCCGGGGTGGCGGTGGCGATGGGCTGCACCTGGGTGGAGAAGCCGGCGGCGTTCAGCGCGCGGGCGGTTTCCACGTCGCAGTTGGTGCCGGGGTATTTGAGAAGTAATGCGTGAGGCATATTGAAGTACGAATTAAGAATTACGAATTACGAAGTAGTTATGTAACTATTCCTTATTCACTATTAACTATCAATAGAAGGGAGTCAAACCATTCTTCCAGATGTTCTTCAGCTCGGCAATCTCCGCCTGCAGCACGGTGCTGCCCTTGGCGGTGATGGTGAGCTGACCATCGGTGGTGGCGGAGCCGATGCGGGCGCAGGGGAAGCCGGCCATGGCAGCCTGGAACTCAGTGGCCATGTCCTCATCCACCTCCACGAGGAAGCGGCCGGTGCTTTCGGAGAAGCAGGGCACGGCGTTGTTCTGCCAGCCGCCCGTGGTGGGCAGGGCATCCAGGTCAATCTGCATGCCGCCGATGCCGGAGAAGGCCATCTCTGCTGCGGCTACGGCGAGACCACCCTCTGAGAGGTCGTGGGCGGAGAGCACCAGCCCCTGGGTGAGGGCCTTCTCGTAGTAGGCCTTGTAGAGCTCGTAGTTCTTCGCGCAGTCGGTCTGCGGCACCTTGGCGCCGGAGATTCCCTTCACGCGGGCATAGACGGAGGCACCCATTTCGTCCTCGGTGTTGCCCACCATGAAGATGGCGCTGTTGCTGCGGCGCAGGGAAGCACCGCGCACGTGGGAGGCGTCCTCCACCACACCGAAACCGGAGCAGAGGAAGGTCACGGGGATGTTCACCGGGCCTTCTTCGGTCTCGAAGTAGTTGTAGAAGCTGTCCTTACCGGAAACGTAGGGAGCGCCGTAGGCCAGGGCGGCCTCGCGGATACCCTTGGCGCATTCCACGATGCGGCCCAGCTCGGTGGGTTCCTCGGGGTTGCCCATGCAGAAGTTATCCAGCAGGGCAATCTTGTCCGGGTTGGTGCCGGCCAGCACCAGCTGGCGCACGGTTTCATCCACCGTGCCGGTACCCATGGCGAAGGGGTCGGTCTTGCCCCACTCCGGCAGAATGGCCAGGGCCAGGGACATGAGCTTGTCGGAGCCGTCGATATCGATGACGGAGGCATCCTGCGGGGCATCGGCGCTGGCGCCGGCCAGGGGCTTGAGCACCGTGTTGCCCTGCACCTCGTGGTCGTACTCGCGGATGATGGGCTCGCGGGAAACGATGGCGAAATCGCCGAAGAGCTGCTTGAGGTCGCCGCTCAGGTTGCTGTCATCCAGCGCCAGGCCGGTTCTGGCCTCGCCCTTGCTGAACACGGAGGTGAGGTGCTTGGTGGGGGCATCGTGCAGCTTGGAGTTATCCATCTCCACCACACATTCGCCGTTGTGCCACACGCGCAGCACGCCGCTGTCGTTCGATTCGCCCAGCACGGTCATTTCCGTCTGGAAGGTATCGGCCAGTTTCTGCAGCTCGTCCAGGTTCTCCGGCTTCACGGCCAGCACCATGCGCTCCTGGGATTCGGAAAGGAAAATCTGCCAGGAAAGCATGTTGGTCTCCTTGAGCGGGGCGCGCTCCAGGTACAGGTTGCCGCCGGTCTCGGAAAGCATTTCACCCGCGGCGGAGGAGAAACCACCGGCGCCGCAGTCCGTCACGAACTCGATGAGGCCGCGCTCGCGGGCCTCCAGAATCACGTCCAGCGTCTTCTTTTCCTCGATGGGGTTGCCGATCTGCACGGCCTGCTGGTCTTCCTCGGCAGAGGCTTCGCCCATGGCGGCGGAGGAGAAGGTGGCGCCGTGCAGGCCGTCCTTGCCGGTGCGGCCGCCGATGACCACCACGGCCAGGCCGGGCTTCATTTCCTTGGCGATGTCCTCCTGCGGAATCACGCCGGCGGTGCCGCAGAATACGAGCGGGTTGTAGATGTAGGTGGGGTCAAACTGGATGGCGCCGCTCGTGGTGGGAATACCCATGCGGTTGCCGTAGTCGCGCACGCCATGCACCACGCCGCGCATGATGCCCAGCGGGTGGATGATGTTGTGGCCTTCCACCATTTCCTGCGGGGTGTCCGGGGCGCCGAAGCAGAACACATCCAGGTTGGCGATGGGCTTGGCGCCCTTGCCGGCACCCAGAATATCGCGAATCACGCCGCCCAGGCCCGTGTTAGCACCGGCGTAGGGCTCGATGGCGGAGGGGTGGTTGTGCGTCTCGGCCTTCAGGCACACGGAAAGCTTGTCGTCCAGCTTGATGAAGCCGGCGTTGTCCACGAAGCAGCTCAGCACAAAACCGGGCTTCTGCGCCATGATTTCCTTGGTCGGGCGCTGGATGAAGGTCTTGTACATGCTCTTGATTTCCTCCGTCTGGCCATCCACCGTGTGCTGCACGGTGGCGGCGAAAATGCGGTGCTTGCAGTGCTCAGACCAGGTCTGGGCAATCACCTCAAGCTCCACATCCGTGGGGTCGCGGTCAATCTCGCAGAAAATCTGCTGCACCACCAGCATATCCTCGGTGGAAAGGGAAAGTTTCATGTTCTGGCTCAGCTCCGTCAGCTCGGCCTCGCTCAGATTACGAACAGGAATGGTACGATATGTTGCCATAATTTTTGAATTGACTATTGACGATTGACAAATGACGATTGAATTTTTTAATTCGTACTTCGTAATTCGTATTTCGTACTTTTAGTTGATTTTCCAGGTATGGATGGCGGGGTTGCACACGTCCTTGCAGAAACGTGCCGACAGGGCGGCGGCATCCCCCTGGCCGAAGACATAAATCTTCTGCGTGATGGTCAGGGCGGTGATGTCGAAGGGCAGCCCCTTGCGACCGCGATAGTTGGTGAGGATGGCTTCCTTCTCCAGATCCAGCGCACCCTTCTTGATGCCGTAGGAAATGCTGAACAGCTCGCCGCTCAGGGCAGGGGTGCCGTCCTCCTGCACCTTCTGCGAGATGGAATCCACCAGCACGCTGCGCATGTAGGCTGCGGCGGCCTCGGTGTCGCCCTCGCACTCGATGGTGTACAGGCGGGTGTGGTTGTATGTAAGCTGGTCTGCAATCGGCGTGTAGAGCAGCTTGTTGGCGTCCGTGGCCGACTGGAATCGGCTGAATACTTCAAACGTCAGTGTTGCCATAATGTTATGTTGTGTTTTGCGCGGGCGCGCGGGTAAGGAAAAAAGCCACCGGTGGCTCGTGTCCGCCGGTGGCATGGGGGGTAAGCTTTACTTCTGCAGGCGGTCCAGCACGTCGGCGTAGGCCTCCATGAAACCACCCAGCCCCTGGCGGAAGCGGTCCTTGTCCATCTTCTTGCCCGTGGCCACATCCCACAGGCGGCAGGTATCCGGGGAAATCTCGTCGGCCAGCACAATCTGGCTCGGGTCGCTGGCCAGGCGGCCAAACTCAATCTTGAAGTCGATGAGGCGCAGGTTGGCGGTCATGAAGAACTCCTTGAGCGTCTCGTTGATGAGCAGGGCCATCTGCTTGATGGAAGCGCACTCTTCCTCGGTGGCGGCGCCCATCTCGCGGGCGTAGTCATCGTTGATGAAGGGGTCATTCAGCGCGTCGTCCTTGTAGGAAAACTCCACGATGGGCTTCTTGAACTCCGTGCCCTCGGCCACGCCCATGCGCTTGGAGAACGAACCGGCGGCCACGTTGCGCACGATGACCTCCAGCGGCATAATGGAAACCTTCTTCACCAGCAGGTTGATGTCGTCCACGTCATCCACCAGGTGCGTCTGCACACCCTTCTCCTCAAGCATGCGGTAGATGATGAGGGTGATAGCCTTGTTAAAACGGCCCTTGTTCTCGAAGTCCTCCTTCTTCACGCCATTGAAAGCGGTGGCGGAGTCCTTATACTCCATACGCAGAACATTCGGATCTTCCGTAGTGAACAGTCTCTTGGCTTTGCCTTCGTAAATAGGTTCCATGATTTTTTGACGGGGGCTTGTGCTTCTCCCCGCGGGAAGTATACCTACCTGACCCCCATTGTCAAGCCTGAACTAACCACCGGAGCCTTAAAACGCCCTTTCGGCTCAAAATGCGCTTGAAATCGGCTCATCTGGGTGCTGGAATGAGCCGTAAATAAGGGTGAAATGAGCCGAAAACAGGTGCTCGTCGTTTTTTGGGACCCGGGACTTCGACATGATTCCTTCGCAATTTTCTATTTGGGAACTAATTTATTTCGCCAAAGGGGGAACTCTGTCGGAGCACGGGACTTCAGTCCCGATTGGAAGCACCGTTATTTCGGGACTGAAGTCCCGTGCCCCGACAACGACAAACATCAATTTATCGAGATTAGTACTCAAACTTTGGGACATGTGTGATTTTTTTTTACACAAAATGAGAAAAAATGCTTGACAATGGTCCGGGGTGTGCTAAATTCGCCCTGCATTCGTTTGATTGAGGCCGTGATGCATTGAGGAAGGTTCCCCGACTACTACCCACAACTTTCGTTGAACGATGCCGTCTTTGTGATCAGCTGTCTGCATGCGTGTCCCTTGCCAGGGGATGATGCCGCGTGTGCCGGGCTGCCCGGTCGATGAAGATTTCCAAAGACTCGTACAGCAATACGATGCGTGTTTGGGGTTCAAATCCTCACTCAACCTGAGTAGCTCAATGGTAGAGCAGCAAAAAAAACGGAGTCTTGTCCCCACCGTGGGCGAACAAAAGACACATCCAGCAACTGCACTGGTTAACCCCCCAAAAGAGTTTGTGCCATATGCACGTACGACAGGTACATAAGTGCGGCACAAAGGTGTCTTGATTTCGTCTGCGCCATCCCCGCCAACCCTTAACCCCACCCGGGCCGCGAAAGCGGCAGGGTGGCTCACCCCTCTCAAAGACTCCTACAGCAAACGCATTATGTAGATTAACTTGTCGTGGGTTCGAATCCCATCGTCGGCCCCTTGGCTGATGTAGCTCAGTCGGTAGAGCCGTTAAAACATATCCGGAGTCTTGACCACAAAGACACACACAGCAAACCACGCCCTGAAAAAGGCTCTGTTTGTTAAACAGATGAAAGTGGGGGCTTCTCGCGAAGCCCCCTGTGTCTTGGCAAATAGTTCTCATCTGAGAAAAAAGTACAAGTAAGCACTACCCTGACAGCCAACAGGTCCTGCTGCGAAGCAGCGCCCGCGCCGGCACGATAGGCGGATTGACTCCACACCCCAGAAGAAAGCGGATTTGCCTGTAATCACCACACACAACCTAATAGTTAACACAACCATGACCAATCCGTTATTCAATGCCATGAAGGAGTGCAACAACTCCACCACAACCACCAACGGCATGTCCGCCTGCCGCTCCACCCTTTCCGCCCTGCTGGACCTTTTCTCGGGCGGAGCCGCCCTGCGTAAGACCCCCGCCGATGTGCCCCAGGCTGTGCGTGCCGCCTACCGCGAGGACAAGCTCGGCACCCTCCGCTGCCTGTTCTACCTGCGCGATATCCGCGGCAACGGCGGCCAGGGAGAGCGCGAGGTATTCCGCGCCGGTATCCGCACCGTGGCGGAGCTGGACACGGAGCTCTTCCTGCGCAGCGGCATCATTCGCCACATCCCCGACTACGGTCGCTGGGATGACCTCTTCGCCCTCTTCGGTGTCTCTGCCGCGCTGGACTCCGCCATCGTTTCCCTGGTGGCAGAGCAGCTGAAGGCAGACCAGGCCACCCTGGCAGAGCAGGGACGGAAGGCCGCCATCTCCCTGCTGGCCAAGTGGATGCCCTCGTGCAACACCTCCTCTGCCGCCACCCGCGCGCTGGCCCGGCGCCTCTACCGCGCCCTCGATCTCAGCGAGAAGCAGTACCGCCAGACCCTCGTGGCCCTCCGCCGCCAGATCGACGTGCTGGAGACCCGCCTTACCCGCCGGGACTACACCTTCAGCTACAGTGCCGTGCCCTCCAACGCCGGGGTGAAATACCGCAAGGCTTTCATGAAGAACGATGGAGAGCGCTACCGCGCCTATGTAGAGTCGCTGCACAAGTCGCTCATCGTGGAAAACTACGTGGTGGAAGAGGCAGAACCCAAGGTGAACGTGCGCACCCTCTACCCCTACGACATCATGAACAAATGCCGTGAGAACGCCAGTGAGCTCGAGCTCCTGCAGCTGGACAACATGTGGCGTTCCCTGCCGGATTATTTCGGCGAGGCCGCCGGTGCCAACTGGCTGGCCGTGGTGGATGTCTCCGGCTCCATGTTCTCTGGTGGCAATCCCAGTCCAGTCGATGTCGCCATGTCCCTGGGCCTCTACGTGGCCGAGCGCAACACCGGCATCTTCAAGGATAAGCTCATCACCTTCTCCGCCGAGCCCTCCTTGGTGGAAGTGGACCCCGCCTGGCCGCTGCAGCAGAAGGTGGAGTACATGCTCGGCATGGATTGGGGCATGAACACCAACCTGGAGGCAGTGTTCGACCTCGTGCTCCGCTCCGCCGTGCAGGCCCACCTGCCGGCAGAGCAGATGCCCCGGTGCATCATCATCATCTCCGATATGCAGTTCGACTACTGCGTGCAGGGCGCGGGCAACCCCACCGCCTGTCAGATGATTGCGCAGCGCTACGCCGCCGCCGGCTACACCATGCCCCGCCTCGTCT
Source organism: Akkermansiaceae bacterium (assembly GCA_015062005.1). Lineage (GTDB taxonomy): Bacteria > Verrucomicrobiota > Verrucomicrobiia > Verrucomicrobiales > Akkermansiaceae > Akkermansia. The sequence goes on along the minus strand of SUVL01000005.1, from coordinate 8,535 downwards.
TCTGGAATGCCGCCCGGTGCAACTACGGCAACGTACCCGTCACCCGCGATGCGCAGGGCACCACCCTCATCGGCGGCTGCAAGCCCGGCATGTTCGAGCAGATTCTCTCCGATAAAACCCCGGAGCACTTCATGCTCAGCGTCCTCAACTCCGACCGCTACCAGCCCATCACCCTGGCCTCCTGATCCCCCCTCACACATTCAACCCAAAAGTCACAAGCCCATCCCCCACCCATCACCACCCCCAGGCCCCCACCCGGGGGTGGCTTTTTGCTTGTTGTGGGAGGTTGCAGTTGGGCTGATGTTGATGCAACCCAGAAGTTTGAAAATCTTGACTCTGCGATGTGCATGTGTTAGCCTACTGCCGGTATATCCGTTTTGTTCTGCTCTCTATCGCATTCGGGGGGCAATGCGTCAAAGATTAGTGACGTGTTTGCGAAATAGACGTCTATTGATAATTTTTTGTTGACTTCAGGTGTTCTTGTGGTAGTCTACCATGTAAGGTAACACGCATATCACGATGGCTACTCGTATTTATCAGGGACGTATTGTGCAGGCTCGTTTTGAAGATGAGAACCTGCCGCAGGATAAGGAATCTGCATTAGCCGCATTGGAAAGAACGAATCGTCTTTTTCAAGATGCTGTCAACTACCACTTGGTCGCGTTGGCAGGGATGGCGGAAGATGGGAAAGAGACTCTGGGAAGTAGATTCAAGAAACAGGTGAGGGCAATATGGGAAGATTTGCCTAGAAGTAAGGTTGGTGCTTGTACGTTGCAGCGCTCCATAGCACGTACTTTGAGTCTGGCAGACGGAGTTACGTTTGATGATGCCGTGGCACATATTTATGAAGGGTGCGATAGGCTGGATGTTTTGCCGTATGTCGAGCATTACGTGATTGAACAAACACAGAAGGGGGAGGGAGCTATTCAACAACAAGGACGAGAGCTTCTTCCTAAATTGTGTAATTCGGATTTTGAAGGTAATTTTGATTATAGTATCAAAGAACGTAAGGCGAATTCTGGGAAACAGAAGCTGCTGAGGGAGCTTAATCGCGATGATGTTTCTGATGAGGAGTTATACGCTTTGGCGCAGGAAATGGACTTATCGTGGGTTGTGAAAACAATACCTAATGAAAATCATGATGAGCCCTTGTATTATGATCCTGAAGAACAGGAGGAAAAGGTAATAACTTCTATTCATAAATTATTGTCATCTTTAGATAATGGGAACTTGAAAATAGCAACTCTCCCCAAGTATGTGCAAATTGACGGTTTTCGTGAGCAAATGCGGCAGGATCTTCTTAATCGAATGCCTTTAAAAGGTCTTCGCTTGGCTAAGAGTAGTCGGGGAATTTCCGTAGATGTGGAACAGGCGGGTATATACTTCATGTTTTATCCTGGCCGCATTTCTGCTGCGCATCTGGCGTCTAAACTTGGAAAAGAGAAGCCTAAAAAAACGGATGAAGTAAGAGAGTATGATTGCTTCAGCCTGGAAAATGACCCGCTCATATTGGCTCGCGGAAAACGAGGCTACGTTTACAAAGGTTTTTCGGCATTGCCTAACTGGGAATCATCGGATAACCGCATGTATTCCAAAGAATGGGATATTCTTGCGTTTAAGGAAGCTTTGAAAACGCTGCATGGTTTTGAGCTTAAAACGAAAGAACGTGATGCAGAGCGGGCGAAGTATGTTGCGCAGTTAGAATATGTTGAGAGAGGTAAAAAAACGAAGGATTATGTGGAACCTGATGAGGAAAAGACTGTGGCTGTATTAGGGGGTGATTATCGGTTTGAGCTTCTCAAAAAACTTGTAGCGGAAATTTCGCCTGACCCTGTTACTGAATACCACATTTCCTCACGAACACTGAATGATTATGAGGAAGTGAGGGCTCTGTGGTTGAAAAGGGAGCTCACGGGGGACTGCAGCAGCCACGATTTATCCAAGATTGTTCGTGAATATCAGGCTAAAAGCAAAAGATTTGGCTCCCAAGTGCTGTTTGCAGCGCTGTGTCAGGATGAGTATCGGCCTATCTGGCATGATTATCATGCATTGAAAGATGAGAAACTTCCTAGGTCCAAGAATATACTGCGTGATTTTTCCAACTGGCAATACTTGTGCGGGCAGGTTGAGAAATACAGCCGTGATGTCAGGGTGACTGCTGCGGATGTGGTAGCATCTCCTCGCCAGATGATTTATTCCGATCTTTCCAATTTTGGAAATGGAAAGGGGTGTGAGTATATTCCCGGTTGTGAGGGTGGTTTGCGTATGCAGGTGGTCGTTCGGAATGCTAAAGGACATTGGGAAACGGACTCGATTCGTGTTACTTTCTCAGCTCCAAGATTTTTGAGGGATGAGATGGGGCAGGACGCTGGCAAATGGATGGTTCCTAAAAAGGGAGAAAATACGACCCTGCCGTGGTTGCAACCGATGATGAAGGCTTTGGGGGATGATATTGCACCTGTTCGCCTGGAACGTACGCCTGCCATTGGTTTGCAGGTTTGGGGGCAGGGCTCGGAGGCTTGTTATTACCTGAACTTCCCCGTGTCACTGGATGTGTCTGCTCTTCAGAAGTCTCTTGGCAAGGCTGCTCGTTGGGCCGGTCAATTCCTCGGAGGCAGGGATGAGAAACTTCATTTGCACTGGCCTGCTACCTACAAAGGTAAGAATCGCCCTTGGTGGGAACAGGAAAAGGAGTTTACAGTGTTGGGCATAGATTTAGGTCTTCGTAGCTCGGTTGCCTGGTCACTGTTGCGTGTCTCAACCTGCTCTACTTCTTCTAACTCCAGAGGTGATGAGCTAATAGGTCGCTTGATAGGGGATAGCTCAAACGCTAAATGGTATGGCTATGTGATTAAGCAAGGTTTATCTCGCCTTCCGGGGGAGCAACCTCGTCGAGTTGGCGATAAAAAGATTCCAGCCGTAAGTCTTGCCTCCCCTGAAGATAGAAGAATTGCCAAGTTGATTATTGAAGCTGCTGGTGCTCAGTTTGATGAGAATGAATCTGAAGATGTGCTTCGTCTGGGCAATAGAACGCTCAAAAGCTTTAAGAGTTTGACAAGTCGACTGAAAACATACTTGTCTTTCTTGTCCGGGCTTAAGGATCCTGGTAGAAAACCTGCTGTGTTAAAGCGCATGGCGGATTATTTTGCGTACGCAGAGATAATACCCGGAGTCTGTGTTCTTCTGGAAGCGCACCAGGAAGATGAGGTTTATGAGAGGGTTCTGGATGCAGCTGAAGAGCTGCGCAGTATGTTGCCTAAGTATGCAGAACGAGTAACAAGCCTTATTTTGCCTCGCAAACACGGGTCTTGGAAATGGGAGCCGGAGCGACGCAAGGGCTGGCAGGGCTCCGGCGTGATGCGCTTAACAGAAGAGGACGGTATACCGCATCGACCAGTTTTCCATCGCGGTGGTTTGTCTGTTGCCCGTTTGACTCAGCTTGAAACGCTCAGGCAGCTGTTGCAGTCCATGGGGAAAGTGTTATCATTTGTTCCTGGTGAATCTGTTACATTTGGACGCAGGTTAAAAGATGAAAAAGTCATTGATCCATGTCCTGAGATTTTGGAAAAAATCGAGAATATGCGCGAGCAACGCGTCAATTTGATTGCTCACGACATCGTTGCTCAGGCATTGGGCGTTCGTTTGAAATCCTCTCGTCCTCACAAGAATTCAGGTGGGCTGGATGTTATTCATGGCGAATATGAGCGTATTCACGGGCGAGAGCCTGTAGATTTTGTCGTAATGGAGAATCTCAGCCGTTATCTGACTTCTCTGGACCGGGCTCCGCTTGAGAACTCAGGGTTGATGCGTTGGGCTCACCGGCAGATTGTGGCAAAGGTGACGCAGCTCCTTGAGGAAATATTCGGCATTCCGGTTGTCTTTACCCATGCTCATTACACTTCCAAGTTTGATTCAATGACCTCGGAACCAGGTTTCCGTCCCGTGATGTTGAAGCCGGAGTATCTGAAGTGGTTGCAACGAAATGGAAAAGGAAACGAATGTAAGGCGGCAGCTGTATATCAAGCCATATGGGATGAAGTTGTGAATGCTAGCAAGACGAAAAAGGTGACTTTGGTATTGCCGCATTTGACAAAAGGAGGAGAGCTGGCAAATGGAGGTGAGCTGTTCTTATCTCAGAAAGGGGGGAAGTTTACCTTGCGCAATGCTGATATGAATGCGGCTACGAATGTCGCTTGGCGAGGATTGGCTGCCCCGGAATCGCTGCACTTGCTGCACCGGGTCCGTATGGAGATGAAGAAGGCTGGTTTTGTGCCGGTGTGCGACAATGCTCGCGAGAAAAGCTTGAAGACAGGGTGGAGTTTGACCAAGTTGAAATCCATTCAGCCCGAAGGAAATAAGATATCCGCATTTGCTGTTTCTTCCGAGTGGAAAGATGAGTACTTTGCTGCCTATGGTAATGCAGAGACGAGGGCTTATCTGGCTTACGGGAAAACGCTATGGGGGATAATGAAGAGAAAACAGTGGCAGATGTGCCATTTGTTCAATATTCAGCAGTTGAAAAATGCAGGCATAGACGCGCGCTTGGTGGAACAATTGCTGCATACTGATGAAAACGACACATCGGATGATATTCCTACATGAGTTCTGAAGAAATTCCGCTTTTACCTGTTCGACGGTTGCATAACTACGTTTATTGCCCGCGCTTGTTTTACTTGCAGTGGGTGGAGAATCTCTTTGTTGCTAACGAAGATACCGTTGAGGGTGATGCCATACATTCCAGAGTGGATGACCCAAGCCGTTTGAAACACGAGGCGCTGACCGCAGAGGGAGGTACTTTGCGGTCGGTGGCCTTGTCTTCGGAAAAATTGCGCATCGCAGGTGTGGTGGATTTGTTGGAAAAGGATGCTGAAACGGGTTGCGTAAGTCTTGTTGATTATAAAAAAGGGCATCCGGCGCGCAACGATTCCGGCGATTGGGAGGTTAAGGAAAACGATGCTGTCCAGTTAGCTGCATACGCTTTGCTGTTAGCGGAGTCCGGTGTGCAAGTTAGTGCTGCAAGCGTGTATTATGCTGCCGTTAAGCGACACGTCTCCCTGGAGTTAACGGATGAGCTTTTTGATAAGTGCAAGGCATATATAGCAGCTGCTATTGAGGTGGCAGCGCAGGGAAACTGCCCACCGCCGGTTGAACACTTTTCCCGCTGTCTGGCGTGTTCGGCTTATCCCATTTGCCTGCCCTTGGAAAGTAAAGCGTGGGCTGCTGGCGATGTCGGAAGAAAAACGGAATCGGAAACACCGCGGCCCCCGATGCCAGAGAATGATAAGGGGGAAATCCTGGTGGTACAGAATAATCGGGCGGCAGTGGGTATCAGGGGCGGCGAAGTTCAAGTCCGCCTGGAGGGTGAACTTGTGGCGCGTCATCCCCTGCACCAGCTCCAGGCTGTTTACTTGTACGGTCCAGTGCAGGTAAGTGCACAGGCTGTTACGGCGCTGATGGAACATTCTATACCTGTTTCCTATTTCAGTGCGGCAGGGCGGTTTATTGGAATGTCTGGTGGTTTGCCGCTTTCCGGGGTTGATGCTCGCATGGGACAATACAGAATGTGGACATTGCCTGATAAACGTCTGGTAATAGCTTCAGAAATCATTAAATCTAAAATCCATAATCAGCGGGTTATTCTGATGCGCAATGGTAATGCTCCAGATTCGGTGTTGCGGGAGCTGGTGCGGCTGCGTGATTCGTGTTCCTTGCAGCCTGGTCTGGGAGCCCTGCGCGGGGTCGAGGGGATGTCCGCCGCCTTGTATTTTTCACATTTTTCTACCATGCTCAAAGATCCCATGGGATTTGGATTTGACGGACGCAACCGCCGCCCGCCCCGTGATCCGGTGAATGCATTGTTGTCTCTTGGCTATTCTATCCTTTCCAAGGAATTGACCGGAATGGCATATACCGTTGGACTTGACCCATTTCTCGGATTTTTTCATAGCCCGAGATATGGACGTCCCGCCTTGGCGTTGGATATGATGGAGGAGTTCCGTCCCCTTGTTGTGGATTCCGTGGTCATCTCTCTCATAAATCGAGGTGAAATATCTCGCGCTGATTTTGTAGAAACCGCGCGCGGCACGATGTTGAAGGATTCCGGCCGTCGCCAATTCTGGCGGGCGTGGGCGCGGCGACTGGATACGGAGGTTACTCATCCGGCTTTTGGGTATCGAATGAGTTATCGCCGTATGATGGAGGTGCAAATGCGGCAGCTCTGGCGGTTTTGTCGAGGAGATGTCCAATTCTTTCATGGTTTTGTTACAAGATGAGCCGTCGCCGTCGCTACCTTGTGTGTTATGATATATCTGACCCGAAACGGTTACGCCAGACTGCTAAAGTTTGCGAATCGTTTGGTTCTCGTATTCAATGTTCGGTTTTTGAGTCTTCTCTGGATGCGACTATGCTGGCTCGTTTGAAGATGGAGTTGAACAAAATCATTAATCATGCCTGCGACCAGGTTATTTTCGTAGATATGGGCACAGACGATGAATCTACTCCCCTGAATATCGAGTTTATTGGGCTTCCTTACCTTAAACGTACGAGAATCACAATTATTTAGTTGACTTTAGGTTTGTTTCCCTGTACTCTCTCCCTTGGTTATATCCGCCTATCGTTTGTCACCGCCTTCGGCAAACTTCAGTATATTGACATCTGCGAGTGTGTGATTGACTTCGCTATGCTTAGACAGTGCTCGCGGTTGCTCGTGTTCAGTATGTTAGCTGACGAGAGAAACCGCAACGAACGCCTGATTCCAGTGTAAGCGACATCGGTGCTCGTTATTAGCAAGTGGAATTGCTGTTTTTTAAACCTCTAGAAGTTCCGCAGCGCCACTCGCTGATGCTTGTGTTACTGAATGGCGGGAACAATATCGCCCTCTTTGAACAGGCGGGAGGGGTGCGCCACTCGCTGATGCTTGTGTTACTGAATGGCGGGTGCCCCTGTCCAATATGTCCAGATGTCATCATGGCGCCACTCGCTGATGCTTGTGTTACTGAATGGCGGGGGTCGTCCCAGTGCTCTGCCACATGGCAGATGACAGCGCCACTCGCTGATGCTTGTGTTACTGAATGGCGGCACATCGGCGCACCAAACAGGAAGATGCGCTTGCGGGGCGCCACTCGCTGATGCTTGTGTTACTGAATGGCGGCAAGTGCGCAGCCACCAGCTTTTGCAATTCGCCGGGCGCCACTCGCTGATGCTTGTGTTACTGAATGGCGGTTGAAATTAAGCATTTTCTTCCACGGTGTAAGTTAGCGCCACTCGCTGATGCTTGTGTTACTGAATGGCGGAAGCGGACATGGTTATGGCTACGGCCAACACGGCGCGCCACTCGCTGATGCTTGTGTTACTGAATGGCGGCTGGAACGGCTCCATGCCACTGCCCTCAAAATCCTGCGCCACTCGCTGATGCTTGTGTTACTGAATGGCGGCCCTATACACCCCCTATAATCCCCCTCTAGTCCCCGCGCCACTCGCTGATGCTTGTGTTACTGAATGGCGGAACAAAAGATTAGAGATATGAAGAACATCATGCACGCGCCACTCGCTGATGCTTGTGTTACTGAATGGCGGTCTATCCCGGGCACACCTTGCGGTAGTTTAACACGGCGCCACTCGCTGATGCTTGTGTTACTGAATGGCGGCGGGCGAGATTAAAGATATGGGAAATAGAGCTATGCGCCACTCGCTGATGCTTGTGTTACTGAATGGCGGAAGCCGATAAACGATTAAACCCCGAGCCCGGCGGGGCGCCACTCGCTGATGCTTGTGTTACTGAATGGCGGGTTGGCTGCGTCAGGATTCACTGCAAGCATATCGCGCCACTCGCTGATGCTTGTGTTACTGAATGGCGGATAAATCGCGTCATTGAATTTAGGCAACGGAAATCGCGCCACTCGCTGATGCTTGTGTTACTGAATGGCGGTAGCGCAATGTCAGATTGCCCCTCATGGTACAGAGCGCCACTCGCTGATGCTTGTGTTACTGAATGGCGGATAACTCAATACGTCGGGTAAATCTCACTCAACTCGCGCCACTCGCTGATGCTTGTGTTACTGAATGGCGGCAGGTCACCCCGGAGAGCTCCACCGGCACAGCGGTGCGCCACTCGCTGATGCTTGTGTTACTGAATGGCGGGTTCATCAGGTCTGCCAGTTCCTAGTAGTCCGTGGGTGCCACTCTCTGATGCCTGTGTTACTGAATGGCGGGAGGTAAGCTCAGGTTAGCAAACTAGCGCAGCGGTGCTGCATATTGCATAAGCGAGGGCGCAAAGCCTGGCTTGATCAAATCCCGCCGGAGGGATGATGGTGGTGTTTATTTTGACTCAAATAAGGATTTTTGCTCAGAGGCAGAAGTATCAAAAAACGGTTATAGCTACTTTTTGTCTTGTAAAAACAGGGTTGGATGGTAGAATGTTCTTGAAATTATGGATATTATAGATTCTCTCACTCAGTTGGCATCTCGCTTGCCTCGTCTGCGTGAAACGGTGCAGACCGAGGAGGCTACTAAGAATGCACTCATCATGCCCGTGTT
>SUVL01000037.1 GCA_015062005.1 Akkermansiaceae bacterium | reverse complement strand
CGTTTTCATTTTATATACGCTTCTTATCGTGAAAACTCACGCTGCGCGCTCATATGAAAGATGAAAAATGAAAACATGTGCTGCGCACATGTGAGATTACCCTCACGAGCCGCTAGGCGCGTTTTCACCTTTCATTCTTCACTCGTCCGCGTATGCGGGCGTTTTCATTTTATATACGCTTCTTATCGTGAAAACTCGCGCTGCGCGCTCATATGAAAGATGAAAAATGAAAACATGTGCTGCGCACATGTGAGATAGGGCATCACTGCACCGTGCTACGGTAATCGGCGCTCCGCAGAATAGCCTTGGCCTCGCCAAGGAGGAAGAAGGAACCGCAGATGAGGGTGCCGGCGGACATATCGGCCAGGCATTCATCCAGGGTGGCGGGGGTGGAGATAGGGGCAGAGGATGCGGCCTGCACCTTGGCCGCCATTTCTGCAGGAGCAAGAATGCGGGGGGACTGCACCGGGGGCAGCACCCACTCACCCACAATGGGGGCGAGGAGCTCCAGCACCTCATCCAGCGCCTTATCGGCCGAGCCGGCGTAGATGCAGCGGGCTTTAAGATCGCCGTAGGTCTCGCGCCAGGTGCAGGTGAGCACGTGCATGGCGTGCGGGTTGTGAGCGCCATCCATGATGACGCCGGGCTGCACCTCCTCGAAGCGCCCGGGCCAGCGTACTTCGGCCAGACCGCGGGCCTCTTCCTCAGCGCTGCAGAGGAAATGCGGCAGCGCCCGCAGCGCCGCCAGTGCCAGGGCAGCATTGCGCCGCTGGTGGGCACCCTTCAGCCCCAGGGGCTGGTCACATTCCGTGGAAATCACGCGGCAGTATGTATCCATGCGCTGCGCTGCCTCGTGAATGGCGCGCATGGCCTCCGGCTCCTGCGGCGCGGAAACCGCCGGGCGGTGCCAGGAAAGAATGGCAGCTTTTTCACCTGCCACCTCGTAAAGTGTTTCGCCCAGATACTGGGTATGGTCCAGCCCGATGGGTGCCAGCACCGCCACATCCTTGGGCACGGCGTTGGTGGCATCCAGCCTGCCGCCCATGCCGGTTTCCAGCACGATGAGCTCCACCTCCTGCTCCGCAAACCAGAGCATGGCCACCGCCAGCACCAGCTCAAAGAAGGTGGGGCACGGCTCCCAGTCCTGCACGATGGTGCGCACCTTGTTAATGAGCCGCGCAGCATCCGCATCCGGGATATTCTGTCCGTTCACGCGGATGCGCTCGCTGAACTCCACCAGGTGCGGCGAGGTGAACAACCCGGTCTTGTACCCGGCAGCGCGGGCCACGCTCTCGCAGAACGCGCAGGTGCTTCCCTTGCCATTCGTACCGGCCACATGGATAACCTGCGCCCGGGGATACAGCACGCCGCAGGCCGAAAGCAGGCGCGTCACCCCCTCCAGCCCCAACTTGATGCCGAAAGCCTGCGTAGAATAAAGCCAGTCCAGTTCATTGACTAATGACAATTGACTATTGACAATTGACTGGGTCATGCGAAAGCTTATTTTGTGTTTTTGCGGGCAGTGATGGCACTGGCGGACATGATATTGCGGAGCTCGGCAGCTTCCTGCTGCAATGGGGTGACTCTCGCGGCTTCCTCTTCTCCAGCCCGAATCAACAATTCCAGCCAATAGATTGCCTCGTCAGCTTCCTCCTCGCATATTTTAATTTTCGACACGAAATCAGCCGGACTCTTTGCGAGACTCGCAGCTCGATAATTGGCGCCCACAGAAGTGCCGCAACGCAGCAACTGCTTTCCTAAAACCGCTGCTACATTATGATGCCCCAGATGCTGGCAAAGGCGAACAATCCTCAGACCAAAATCAAGGGTTCGCTCTCGTAAATCACGCGCATCCATACCAATAGTCAATTGTCAATAGTCAATCGTCAATCGTCAATACCCAATTGTCAATCGTCAATTGTCAATCGTCAATACCTGTACGCTTCTGCCTTATAGGGGCCTTCCACCGGCACGCCGATGTAATCGGCCTGCTTCTGGGTGAGGGTGGTGAGGCGCACACCGAGCTTGGCGAGGTGCAGGCGGGCCACCTCTTCGTCCAGCTTCTTGGGCAGCACAGTCACGGAAGGCTTGGCGGTCGCGCGCTCCTGCCAGAGAGCAATCTGCGCCAGCACCTGGTTGGTGAAGCTGTTGCTCATCACGAAGGAAGCATGGCCCGTGGCGCAGCCCAGGTTCACCAGGCGGCCTTCGGCCAGCAGATAGAGGCTGTGACCATCCGGGAAGGTGTACTTGTCCACCTGCGGCTTGATGTTGGTGCACACGATACCGGGGTAAGCCTGCAGGCGGGCCACCTGAATCTCGTTGTCGAAGTGGCCGATATTGCAGACGATGGCCTGGTCCTTAATCTTCTCCATGTGCTCCAGGGTGATGATATCGCAGTTGCCGGTGGTGGTCACGTAAATGTCGGCCATGCCGAGGGTATCTTCCACCGTCAGAACGCGGTAGCCCTCCATGGCAGCCTGCAGGGCGCAGATGGGATCCACCTCGGTCACGATGACCTGGGCCCCCAGCCCGCGCAGCGCCTGGGCGCAGCCCTTGCCCACATCGCCATAGCCGCAGATGACCGCCACCTTGCCGGCAATCATCACATCCGTGGCGCGCTTGATGCCGTCCGTCAGGCTTTCGCGGCAGCCGTAAAGGTTATCGAACTTGCTCTTGGTCACCGAGTCATTCACATTGATGGCCGGCACCAGCAGGCGGCCATCGCGCTCCATCTGGTAAAGGCGGTGCACGCCGGTGGTCGTTTCCTCGGAAACGCCCTTCCACTCCGGCAGCCAGCGGTGGAATACGCCGGGCTGCTCAGCGGCAATGCGCTTCAGCAGCGCCTTGATGACGCCCTCTTCCTCACTGCCGGAGGGGGTGTTCACCCAGTCGGAACCCTCCTCCATCTCATACCCGCGGTGCAGCAGCAGGGTCACATCGCCGCCGTCGTCCACCACCAGCTGCGGGCCCAGGCCATCGCGGTGGCTCAGGGCAGCCCAGGTGCAATCCCAGTATTCGGTGAGCGTCTCGCCCTTCCAGGCAAACACCGGCACACCCGTGGCCGCAATGGCGGCAGCAGCGTGGTCCTGGGTGGAGAAAATATTGCAGCTGGCCCAGCGCACCTCGGCACCCAGTGCCACCAGCGTCTCGATGAGCACGGCAGTCTGAATCGTCATGTGCAGAGAACCGGTGATGCGCACCCCGGCCAGCGGCTTCTGCTCGCCATATTTCTCACGGCAGGCCATGAGGCCCGGCATCTCGTATTCCGAAACGGCAATTTCCTTGCGCCCCCAGTCCTTCAGGGAGATATCCGCCACTTTGTAATCTGCTGTAGAAGTCATGACAGCAGGCAGTTTACAGCGAATCACCCGCAGAGTCAAGCCACACATGTGTCCCAAAGCACATGGGGAAATAGCCCAAAACGACAAAAAGGCATAGTGTTCTGTGTAAAAATTCGCAGTGGGGTATCAGCCGCCTCACCATCGGCAGTAAACATTCATTCGTGGCTCTATCGACATAAGTCGCTGACTTACGATTCGTTAATCGCAAATCCACGTATGCCAAATCTTTGGGTCAAGTATGGATACCACCTAGCAACGCGTTCCTGCTGAAACTGGTTCGTTTTTCCTCATACCCTACCACCTACGGAGATGTATAAGCTTGTTCCATATGGGTAAGCTTTTCCTCCTTATGAACCAACTTCCCATGTCGAACAAGAGACGCAATGCAATCACGTCGCAAGGCAGAAACACCTCTATCGAGCAGTATACTCAACTGCGTGAGAGTGATGTACCTCCCCTGGCAAAGCCTGATAACCATTTTATCTGTCGTCTGCCTGGAATGACGTCGTTTTTCTCTGTATTGCAGCAACTCTTCGCGTAGCTCTGCAGACAAGCCCAACTGCTGAACCAGCTGTTCTTCCTTCTGGGAAAAAACACCAGATACATTAGGTACAGAGCTCCCCGCGTTAAGTACAGAGCTCCCCGCGTTAAGTACAGAGCTCCCCGCGTTAAGTACAGAGCTCATACTACCATTCAATATAAGATTTCCTGCAGCATGGGCATCCCTCATAAACCTGGCCAGGGGAGCAGATAGCGTATATTTCATAGCATTACTGCGGCCCTTACTTTCCAGATACCCGGCATCTCGGAATTTTGATAACACGCGACCTAAATCCACAGCATGCAACTTGGGAATATACTGTCTCAACTCAGAATTACTCACATACCTATCGCCAGGTATCAACAGCAGAATAATCTTCTCGCGAGCAGACAGAGCTGCATATTTCTCCACTCCCAAATAAGCCCGCTGAGCAGCCATATCCACCTTGGACAACATAGCGGTGTAAGGCAGTATCCATGTGACTCGTGCAGACAATCTATCCTCTGCCAATGAAGGAACACTAAGGAACTGGTCAAACCACCCCCGGGTTATCTTGTCCACCCCTGTTCCTGCCTCATCAACAATACCTGCCAGCTTGAACATTTTCTGGAGATTCCGGTTTCTGCAGCGACTATTACCTCCCTCAAATATTTCCTTTTGAGTCAACAACAGACTGCCTGCATTGACCAGCATCAGTTCACTAGGTCGCTTGAAAATTTGAATCCCGCCATCCAGCAAATAGTCGGCATGAATAAGAGCGTTTGCCAGCGCTTCACGAACCGCTTCATGAGCAGTAGAATCATCCTGCCGCTTCATATCTGCATTCAACCGAAACGGTCTTTTCAAATCCGCGGTCAGTCGTGGCCACACACGCTTATAGAACTGGTACAGATTTGCTTCCCACGTTCCATCTACCGTTATGCGGTCTGCCCACCTTTGACGAGAATCAAATTGCTCACTTCCATCGTACTCAAAAAAATCCAGCTTGTAGCGGGGATGCAACTCCATTATTGCTTCAGTCCGGCCAAACATGAGTAATCCTGCCAGGGTAAGTCCTTTTGCACCTGTTTTTCTATCCTTTCGGTAGGCCCCTAACTTCATCAAAAGAGACTCATTATCCATCTCGCCCCAAGCATGATTGGAGCGTGCTCGCAGCATATCCTCCCGATACTGACGTATCGTCGTCTCATCCAGGTCCTCCATCCCGGTATCTGGCAATATATCTGCGTCGGCGGTATAATGACTACTGACAACATCCCGGTCACGTATCATCTGCGAAAGCTCCTGAGGATTGCACCTTCTATCTCCCTCCAGGCACCGAATATAACTCTTCTGTATATTATCATCAAGACAAACCGGTTTCTGCCCGACCTCTGCAGCCTTAACCCTGATAACCAGGACATCACGCCTATCCAGCTCAACAATTGCGATATTACCACCCTCCGCACCTGCCGTATAGCCGCATTTCTTACCACCACTCAGAATATTCACGAACTCATCCCGGTACCGTTGCGCCTTACCCTCTAGCCCTTCAATACTCCCATCATTGCGAGCACCTACAACAATGTAGCCACCATTTGTGTTAGCAAAAGCACTATAGCTTTCCCATATACTTTTCGGCAACCCATCCCTTCCACTCTTGAACTCAAGAATGGCCGTTGCCTCTGTCCACTTATTGCGGTCCTTATATATAGACCGAATCTCAGACTCCACGCTATCTTTACTCCTATGTGGCATATCCTTTTATAATTCTTTCTACGTTTTTTGTCAACCGTTGAGATTCAGCTGTCTTCTCTGAAGGTTCTGTTTTGAAATCGGTTTAAACCGGTAATAAACACCAGCAAATCTGAAACACACCCAGCACAACAGCACACAAATTGCACATCTCTTTAGACTTGTAAATTCCGCGAAAACAGTTATAATGACAAGCGATGAAACGCATCTTCACCGTAATTTCCGGTCTGCTGGCCCTTGCGGCATGCTGCACGCAGGAGGCCCGGGCCGACCGCTATTCGGACTACTGGCTGCCGGAAAACATGGCTAAGCGCCAGTGCGCCTCAGTGCATCTGCACTACGGGCCCAACATTCCGCGCCACACCGCCGCCTACCAGGAAGCCGTGATTGAAAAGAGCGCCCCCGGCACCTATTTTGCCTGCAACAACTTCGGCTGCGGCTACATCGGCGTGCAGGAGCTCGGCCACAAGGACAAGGACGGCAAGCCCGTGCGCGTGGCTATCTTCTCCATCTGGGATGCCAAGGACTCCGGTGATAACCCGCACGCCGCCCCCGAGGAAGAACGCGCCAAACTGGTGCAGAAGGGCGAGCACGTGACCACCCGCCGCTTCGGTGGCGAAGGCACCGGCGGCAACTCCATGCGCCCGTTCAACTGGAAGGAAGGCGACGTGATCAAGACCCTGGTGGTGGAGCACGAGGACGGCCCCGATTTCCGCCAGATTGCCGGTTATATCTTCGACCCCGCTGAAAACAAGTGGATGCTCATGAGCTGCTGGCGCATCCAGGCCCTGAACCGTGGGCTGGGCGGCGGCTGCGGCTTTGTGGAGGACTTCAAGCGCGATGTGGAATCCAAGAAGCATGAGCGCCGCGCCACCTTCGGCCCCGCCCTGCGCTGGGACGGCAAGCAGTGGCACGCCGCCACCGATTTCCGCTTCACCCGCGATGGCAACCCGCTCAAGGAAATCAACTGCCGCTTCAACCCGCAGCGCGGTTACTACTCCCTGGCCACCGGCGGCACCATCAAGGAGGAGGCTGACTTCCCGGTGTTCAGCTCAAAGACCCTGCCCCAGCAGCCTGCTACGGTGCCCACCCCCGGCGAGGATATCATGAAGCTCATCCGGCGCGGCAAGCTGGAACCCGTGGAATACCCCGCCAGCTAAAGTAGAGGATATTTTCCATTAACCCAGCCGCCTGAGAGACTTCTCAGGCGGTTTTTCCTTGCCTTATCAGCAAGCAGGCTCTAATATAGGGGCATGCTGATTGCCCCCTCAATGCTTGCCTGTGATTTCCGCCGCATCGGAGAAGAAGCCAACCGCGCCCTGGAGGCCGGTGCCGACTGGCTGCACCTGGATGTGATGGATGGTTCCTTTGTGGACAACATTTCCTTCGGCCCGGATATCTGCGCCGCCATCCGCTCCGCCGTGCTGGCAGATGCGTATCTGGATGCCCACCTCATGATTGATGCGCCGGACCACTACCTGCCCCGCTTTGTGAAAGCCGGTATGAACATGATTACCATCCACGTGGAGCGCGAGGGGGCTGTGGACCTGCATGCCACCCTGGCGGCCATCCGCGCCGCGGGCATTCACGCCGGCCTGGCCGTGAACCCCGCCACCCCGGTGGAGAAGGTGCTGCCCTACATCGGTGAGCTCGATATGGTGCTGGTGATGAGCGTGGTACCCGGATTCGGCGGCCAGAGCTTCATGGGCGAAGTGCTGGACAAAGTGCGCGTGCTCGATGCTGCCCGCAAGGAACAGGGGCTCAACTTCATCATCCAGATGGATGGCGGCATCGGCGCCACCCAGGCGCCGCTCTGCGCCGAGGCCGGGGCCGATTGCCTCGTGGCCGGTTCCTCCACTTTCAAAGCTCCGGATATGGCCGCAGCCATTGCCTCCATGAAGTGATGGACAAGGGAACGCAGAGCTTACTCAATGTACTGCTGAGCGTGCTGGCACCGGTCATGGTGCTGGACCACTGCTCGGTGGCAGGCCCGGAGCTGTGGCAGCTGGGCACGGCAAAAGCCATGTGCCTGGCGCTTTCGCTGCCGCTGGGTTTCGGCGTGTGGACCTTCTGGCAGAGCCGCAAGGTGGAGCCGCTCACCCTTTTCGGGTTGCTGGGCACCATCCTGACCGGCGTGGTCACCATCTATGCCAACACCGGCGCGGGCGATGCCATCCGCCCCGATACGCCCTGGTGGTATGCCGCCAAAGAAGCCGCCATTCCCCTGCTGCTCTGCGGCGCGGTCATGGTCACCGCCCGGCGGCAGGATTCGCTGCTGCGCCTCCTGCTCTACTCTGATTCGCTCTTCGATATCCCCACCATCGAAAAGGCCGTGGCCGATAAATCGCAGCAAGGGGCGTACGATTCCCTGCTCTGGCGCTCCAGCCTCTTCCTCGGGCTCTCGCTGGTGGCCTCTGCCGTGGGGAATTTCATCCTCTCCCTCTGCTTCCTGCTGCCCGTGCTCGATGCCCCCGCCGCCCAGCAGGCGCTGGAGTACAACTACGCCGTGGGCCGCATGACCTGGTGGGGCTATCTCGTCATCGGCATCCCCCTGCTCATCACCCTCGTGGCCGTTATCCGCCACCTCATTGCAAAGCTCGAATCCATCACCGGGCTGGACAGAGACCGCCTGCTGATGCGCTGATTTTTCCTCCCCCTCCGTCCGCCCATCGGGCGCGCGGTGCAGAACCGCCCGTTCCTGTCTGCTGGTGAACGTGGAAATCAGGGCCGTATCCGGGGGCAGCGGAACTGAAGTTCCGCTCTGCGATAATTCGAAGCGACGCGGCACTAATCCGGCCGCATCATACCAGACTGCCCCGCCCATGACAAGAAACAAAGCAACGCTCCCTCCATCCATCGGGCCCATCGGGCGCGCGGGACTTCAGTCCCGCCCCTGTTAAAATACCGCCTGCTGCGGTATGGAACTCCGCGAGCCCGGAACGGGCTCGCGGAGGTTGAGGAGGGAATCAGAATTTGAAGACACCCTGCATCTGGAGGACGAAGGCGCCGTCCTTATCCGTGGCGTGTACGGGGTTGAAGATGTACTGCACATCGGGCTGGAGGAAGAAGGTGGGGGTCACCTGCAGGACGGTGCTGAGCTCCAGGCCGTATTCATCACGGTGCTCCACGGGTTTTTCGCTGGAGGCGGCACGCTGCCAGAGGAAGCCGAAGGAGATGTTCTCATAGTTGCTGGAGCTGCCCCAGCCTGCGTTGCTGAAGGGGGAGCGGAGCATGAAGCCGGCGGTGGCGGCGCATTTGACACCGGTGAGCCGGGCGGCGTCCTGGTCCATGTAGCCGGCGCGGGCAAAGAAGCCGAGGCGGGAGTTCTTGCCGAGCTGCTGCTGGATGTTGATACCGCCGCCGGTGCCGGTCTGGCCATCGTGATCGGTGATGGTGTACTGCAAGCGGTAGGTGCCGGGGCCCATGCCGAGCAGGTCCTCACGGATGAAGCCGATTTCGCCCAGGTGGACCCAGTAGTTGGAGCTGAGGTCGCTGAAGGGGTTCTGGTTGAGGCCGGTGTTGGTGCTGGTGGTGGCGTACATGGCGTAGAAGCTGTTGCAGGGCTGCCAGGCGGTCATGAAGCCAAGGTTGGCCCAGGTGAGCGGCAGGCAGGGGTTGGAGCCGAAGCTCTCGTTCATGAGGCCACCGGCCCAGGAGGAGGCGTAGGCGTTCTGGTCGAGGTAGTTGCTGAGGTCGAGGGTACCGGCCATGGCGACCCACTTGCCGTCGAACCCGCTGTAGCCGAGTGCGAGCTGCGGGAGGGTGACGCCCTTGCCGCCACGGAGGCTGCCTTGCGGGTTGCTGAGGCTGCCAAGGCTGCGGCCGGCGCTGCTGCGGCGTTCGGTGAAGTTGGTGCCGGTTCCCCAGTCGGCCTCAAAGGTGAGGAAGACGCCCTGGCTGTTGTCGCAGTCCTTGGCAAGGAACCAGGTGCCGGTGAGCATCCAGTTGAAGGAGGAGAATTCGCTGCGGTGGCCGTGGGGCTTGGGGTGGATGGCGGTGTAGTTGTAGGAGGCGGTGAGGTCATATTGCAGGCCGTAGCGGCTCAGGGCGGTCTTGAGCCGCTGGGCGCCGGTGGAGAGGGGGTCCTCGTTCACCCAGGCACCGGGCTCGGCGCAGGTGTTGCCGGGCACGAAAAGCATATCCAGGTAGGGCATGAACTTCTGCGGGGTGGACGGGAAGAAACGCCAGCCGCGGCAGGGGGCCTTGGAGGTATCCTCATCGCGGTTGCGAGCCTGGCTGAGGATGTGCTGCGGCGTGGGCACACCGGCATGGCGGCGGCTGAGCTGCTCCTGCGGACTCAGGCCGCTCCGGAGGCTCACCGGCACCTCCACGATTTCGAGGAAGGCGGGTTCCCAGCCCCAGGCTGTATCCATATAGCCGCTGGCATCCTGTGCCCCGGCAGACCCGGCCACTGCTGTGGCCGCCAACATGTAGCAGAGTGATTTCGCTTTCATGGTTGCGGGTGATGATGCTCCCCACCCCCGCAAGGGTTGGAAAACAAGTAGATTTAGGACAGTGAAGGGCGAAGACGGGAAGCCGCTAACTTATCAATCGGGAACCTCTAAAAACTCACTAAATGGGAATTTGAATTACGAATTACGAGTTACGAAGTACGAAGTAAAAAATTTCGCGGGCATTCGCCCGCCAGTATGGAATTATTTGATGTACAATGGCGAGCCGTAAGGCTCGCGGAGCTGACAATTCGTAACTCGTAACTCGTAATTCGTAATTTTGTCGGAACGACAAATTCCCATTTGTTGATTCGTTTCGAGTTTTTAGAAGTCCCCAATCGTCAATCCCCCTGTTCCATATCTTTGGGACGCGCACATGGCACTTTAACCTTGCAAGCGGGGGAAAGTGCTGGTAGAATGAGCGAGAACAAGGCAACATCACTCTTTATGAAATTACGGACATTAGCATTGAGTCTCCTGCTGGCGGCCGGGCATCTGGCAAGCGCGGCAGAGAAACCGAACATCCTCCTGGTTCTGGTGGATGACATGGGCTGGGGCGACCTGAACATCAACGTGCCGGCCACCTGCGCGGATGGCACCGTGCGGCCGCCAGCCATCAGCACACCGAGCCTGGCCAGAATGGCCCGGCAGGGTGTGCAGCTGCGGCGGCACTACACAGCCGCCCCGGTGTGCGCACCGGCGCGCGCCTCGCTCTTCAGCGGCACGCACCAGGGCCACAGCGAGGTCATCCGCAACAACAGCTTCGATGCCGCCCTGGAAAACAGCCACACACTGGCCAGCGTGCTGCGCGAGGCCGGCTATGCCACCGCCCTCATCGGCAAATGGGGTATCGGCGGCGGCATGGAAAGCGGCGGCACTCCCACCACGGCAGCCGCCTGGCCCACCCTGCGCGGGTTTGACTACTTCTTCGGCTACAACAACCACCTGGCCGGCCACCGCCACTACGCCAAGGAAGAAAGCAACGCCGACCCGGAAACCGGCATGAACGCCATCTGGGACGGCGACAAGCTCATCACCCCCGACCTGGATACCTGCTACAGCACCGACCTCTTCACCGCCCGCGGCAAGAAGTGGATTGCGGACCATGTGAAAGCGCAGCCGGAGAAACCCTTCTTCCTGGCGCTCACGCTGATTGCGCCGCACGCCCGCCTGGCCATTCCCAGCGCTCCCTACCCCGCCGGCGGCGGCCTGAAAGGCGGCGTGCAGTGGCTCGGCAAGCCCGGCAGGATGATTAACACCGCCACCGGTGACTGGGACAGCTACATCTACCCCGAATACCGCAACAACCCCGCGTGGAAGAAGTACGCAGAAAAACGCTTCGGCAGCGGTGCCCGGCAGGCCATCCAGTCCGCCCAGCGCCACGCCACCATGATCACCCGTGTGGACGATGCCATGGGCGACCTCATGCAGCTGCTGCGTGACCTCAAGATTGATAAGAACACCTTTGTGGTATTCACCAGCGACAACGGCCCCCACAATGAACCCGGCGCCGTCTGGGGCTTCAAAGACCACCCTGCCCCGGCTCAGAACCCCGCCTTCTTCCGCAGCTACGGCCCCATGGACGGCATCAAGCGCGACCTCTGGGAAGGCGGCCTGCGCGTGCCCTGCCTCGTGTATGCCCCAGGCTTCATCAAGCAGAACCACAACAGCGACTTCCCCAGCCAGTTCCACGACTGGATGGCCACCTTTGCCGACCTGGCCGGCATGCCCAAGCCCATGCGCTGCGACGGCGTTTCCCTGCTGCCCACCCTGCAGGGCAATGATGCCGCCCAGAAGGATGGCGTGGTCTATTCCGAATACAACTTCGGCGGCGGCATGGCCCAGTACCAGGACTACGCCGAAAACAAGCGCGGCCGCGCCCGCGGTGAGCAACAGGCCATCGTCTTCCGCGCCGATGACGGCCGCTACCTCAAGGCCATCCGCACCAATATCAAGAGCGCCGATGACGATTTCGAGGTGTACGACGTAGCCGCCGACAGCCACGAAACCACCAACATCGCCCACCAGTTCCCCGGCATCCAGGACAAGCTGAAAGCGGCCGTGCTCCACACCCGCCGCGCCTACGACTACACCCGCGACCCCGCCGCCGGCCGCCGCAACAACAGCTGCGGTGGTTTCCGCCACTATGATATGACCCCCGTACCCGCCGATGCCCCCGGCGAAACCCGGCCCGGCCTGGCCATGCGCCGCCTGAGCGCCACCTGCCCCTGGGTTCCCGAGTTCGACAGCCTGCCTGCCGCCGCCCAGGCGGCCACCAGCACCGTGGCTGACCCCGCCGCAGAGCAGCTTCCCGCCGGCAGCATCACCGAGTACAAAGGCTTCATCAACCTGCCCGCCGACGGCAACCACTGGCACTTCTACCTCACCCTGAGCAATGTGCCCGGCACCAAGGCCTACATCAAACTCCACAACTTCCAGCTCGTCGATGCCGACTTCAACTACACCCCCGGCAGCACCGTGAACGAGTCCTCCGCCATCAACACCGATGAGGCCATCGCGGACAAGACCGGCAAGAAGGGCATCCCGCTGAAGGCCGGCAAGCACGCCATCACCATCACCGTGGTGCAAGGCCCCTCTGCCCCAGGCAGCTTCAAGCTGGAGTGGAACCGCGGTCCCCAGGGCGGCCACCAGACCCCGGTGACCACCGTCCCCGCTGCCGCCTACTCCCACTAAAAGTCCTCCTCCCATCTACGGAGCATCTCATCAGCCGCCCCCCACCAGGGCGGCTGATTCTGTTTGCAGCCCAGGTGCCCGCACCTGGGCAACAAACACCAAACCGACAACTTTTTTGCCCTTCCCGCCTGATAATACGTTTTACTGGCTTGAAATTTCGTACTAATCGTGTATACTTGCCGCGGTTTATTCACGAAAAACGCCAAATTGACCATGAACACACTGCAGACATTCACCACAGGCAGCGGCAAGAGCGGCCAGTATTATTCACTTCCTGCCCTGGCGGAACAGGGGTTCCCGGGCATCAAGCGCATGCCGGTATCGCTGCGCATTGTGCTGGAAAGCCTGCTGCGCAACTGCGACGGCCTGAAGGTGACTGAGCAGGACGTGAAGAACCTGGCCGGGTGGAGCGCAAAGGCCCCCGGCAGCTATGAGATTCCCTTCACCGTGGCCCGCATCATCCTGCAGGACCTCACGGGAGTGCCCCTGCTGGTGGATCTGGCCGCCATGCGCGCCGCCGTGCAGGACCTGGGCAAGAACCCGGCGGACATGGAGCCGCTGGTGCCGGTGGACCTGGTGGTGGACCACAGTGTGCAGGTGGACTGGGCCGGCTTCCCCGCCGCCTACCAGAAGAACCTGACCCGCGAGTTCGAGCGCAACACCGAGCGCTACGAGTTCCTGAAGTGGGGCCAGCAGGCATTCAAGACTTTCTCCGTGGTGCCCCCGAGCACCGGTATCGTCCACCAGGTGAACCTGGAATACCTGGCCCGCGGCGTCATGGAAAACGCCGGCGTCTACTACCCGGATTCCCTGGTCGGCACCGACTCGCACACCACCATGATCAACGGCCTGGGCATCGTGGCCTGGGGCGTGGGCGGCATCGAGGCCGAGGCCGGCATGCTGGGCCAGCCGGTCACCTTCCTGGTGCCGGAGGTCGTGGGTGTGCACCTCAGCGGCAAGCTGCGCGAGGGCGTGACCGCCACCGACCTGGCGCTGCACGTCACCCAGATGCTGCGCGCCCACGGCGTGGTGGGCAAGTTTGTGGAGTTCTTCGGCGAGGGCGCCGCCTCCCTCTCCCTGCCCGACCGCGCCACCGTGGCCAACATGGCCCCCGAATACGGCGCCACCATGGGCTTCTTCCCCTTCGATGAAGTGAGCGCCGCCTACCTGCGCACCACCGGCCGCAGCGAGGAACAGGTGGCTACCTGCGAAAACTACTTCCGCGCCCAGGGCCTCTTCGGCATGCCCCGCCAGGGCCAGCTGGACTACAGCGTGGAGCTCGAGCTCGACCTCTCCACCATCGTGCCCGCCGTGGCAGGCCCCAAGCGCCCGCAGGACCGCATCCCCCTCAGCAGCCTCAAGGAGCAGTTCTCCGAAATCTGCCGCAGCACTTACGGCCAGGAGCAGCGCACCGCCCCCGTGGCCGTCACCATGCAGGGCGATGCCGGCAACCCCGACGCCCCCACCACGCACAATGTGGAGCTCACGGACGGCTCCATCCTCGTGGCGGCCATCACCAGCTGCACCAACACCAGCAACGACGGCCTCATGCTCGCCGCCGGCCTGCTGGCGAAGAAAGCCGCCGCCCTGGGCCTGAAAGTGCCGGCCTATGTGAAAACCAGCATTGCCCCCGGCTCCCGCATCGCCGCCCGCTACTTTGCCAACAACGACCTCACCGCCGCGCTCGACAGCATCGGCTTCTCCACCGTGGGCTACGGCTGCACCACCTGCATCGGCAACAGCGGCCCGCTCAACTCCGCCCTGGAGGAAGCCGTGGTGAACCATAACCTCGTCTCCTGCTCCGTGCTCTCCGGCAACCGCAACTTCGAGGCCCGCATCCACTCCCACGTGAAGGCCAACTTCCTCATGTCGCCCCCGCTCGTCATCGCCTTTGCCCTGGCCGGCCGCGTGGATATCGACATGGAGACCGAGCCCCTCGGCACCGCGGCCGATGGCTCCGCCGTCTTCCTGCGCGATATCTGGCCCACGGGCGAGGAAATCGCCGCCGCCCAGGCCCGGGCCGCCAGCCCGGCAGACTACGCCGCCTGCTATGCCGGCCACGTGCCCGAGTGGGACGGCGTAAGCGCCCCCACCGGCGCCACCTTCGCCTGGAATCCCGCTTCCACCTACATCCACCGCCCGCCCTTCTTCGATGGCTTCGATGGCCGCAAGGGCGATATCACCGACATCGTGAACGCCCGCCCCCTGGGCATCTTCGGCGACAGCGTGACCACCGACCACATCTCCCCGGCCGGTGCCATCAAGCCCACCGCCCCCGCCGGCCAGTTCCTCAGCGCACAGGGCGTGCAGCGCCGCGATTTCAACACCTACGGCTCCCGCCGCGGCAATGACCTCGTGATGGCCCGCGGCACCTTTGCCAACGTGCGCATCAAGAACCTGCTCACCGCCGGTGTCGAAGGTGGCTACACCCTCTACTTCGGCTCCACCCCCGTGAGCGCCCCCGATACCGAGATTACCGCCCCCTGCGGCACCCCCACCTTCATCTACGACGCCGGCATGGCCTACATGAACGACGGCGTGAGCACCATCATCATCGGCGGCGAGGACTACGGCATGGGCTCCAGCCGCGACTGGGCCGCCAAGGGCACCAACCTCCTGGGCGTCAAAGCCGTCATCACCAAGAGCTTCGAGCGCATCCACCGCAGCAACCTCATCGGCATGGGCGTGCTCCCCCTCAACTTCGCCAACCCCGCCGACTACGACCGCGTGAAGGACCTCAAGGACGTGCGCTTCTCCATCATCGGCCTGCACAACGACATGGCCCCGCGCAGCGCCGCCACCCTGCTGGTGCAACCCACCGGTGCCGAGCCCTTCGAGCTGCCCCTCATCGTGCGCCTCGATACGCCCATTGAGAAGGAATACTTCCGCGCAGGCGGCATTCTCCAGTACGTGCTCACCCAGTACTGCTGATGAGGTCCGCCCGACTGGGCGTATATCGTCTGCCGCAGGCAGATATCGTCCGGCGCAGCCGGATATCGTCCCGGGCGAAAGCCCGGGATATCGTTCCCCAATCCTGCCCCCGCCAAAACACCCGCCACCAATTGGGAAACGGGACTAAAATCCCGTGCCCCCTCCGTTCGCGAGCCCCGGCTCGCGAATATCGTTCAGGCCGCCAGGCCTGAATATCGTCCGGCGCAGCCGGATATCGTCCCGGGCGGAAGCCCGGGATATCGTTTCCCAATCCAGCCCCCGCCAAAACACCCGCCACCCATTGGGAAACGGGACTAAAGTTTCGTGCCCCTCCGTTCGCGAGACCCGGCTCGCGAATATCGTTCAGGCCGCCAGGCCTGAATATCGTCCGGCGCAGCCGGATATCGTCCCGGGCGGAAGCCCGGGATATCGTTCCCCAATCCTGCCCCCGCCAAAACACCCGCCACCCATTGGGAAACGGGACTAAAGTCCCGTGCCCCGACATACGACCTGACCACAGGTCAGGATATCGTTAAAATCCTGGATGTCGGATTTTCTGAATTCACCCCAAATGCAAAACCGGCGCAGCCATCTCTGCCTGCTCCAGAGAAATTTACCATTATTCCCTAATCCCTAATCCCTAATCCCTAATCCCTAATCCTTAGTCCTTAATCCTTAATCCTTAATCCTTATTCCCTAATCCTTAACCCCTAATCCTTAATCCCTAATCCCAATTCTCTAATCGCAGCGGGGAGCAGATGCAGGGTATCAGCCGTGAGATGCTGAAGCGGCCTGATCCCGCAAGTCAGGAAACACGGTTGCACATGCTCCTGAAACACCAGCCTGAGCTCCCCACGGAAAGTATCAGCCGATACGCGCTCCATCAACGGATTGGAAATCAAATCCCACAAACGCCCCAGGCAGGCGAACACTCCCCCCCACGGCACCAGCCGGCTGCTCTCACAGCCAAACAGCCCGCGCAGCGCCGCTCCATGCGCCAGGGCATAGGCCGTGTTCCTTCTGCTGCGTTCCACCGCATACACCGCATTACCCGCCTCCAGCTCCTGCAGCACCTCCTTCACCGAGCTGCGGGCAAAACCGCTGAGATCGGAAAGCTGCTGAATCGTAGCCGGTGCGTGCAACAGGTGCATGATGACATCTGCCCGAGCCGAAACGCCGTACATCCCCCGCATCCGCAGCAGAAGTGTGGCGGCAGAATCCGGCAGCGCCCGGCTCAGCTTGTCGCGATATTCAAAAGGGGTGCGCAACAGCCCGTATCGCGCTGCCAGTTCATCCCTCTGCCGACAATAGACCGGCGCCTCTCCCCCGGCATGCAGAAACATGGGCCGCAGCCCAGTGGCTCCACTAGCCTCCTGCTCCGCCGGGCGCTGCCAGCGTTTGTCTCCGCTCTGCGCGCGCAAGGCGGCCAGGTACGCCAGAGAAGCGCCATCTCCCCAATGCATCTTGCGCACCAGCGCCTTCAGCCGCGTCGGGTTCACCAGCAGGCCATATTTCACCAGCCAGCTTGCCGCCAGGTCAAACAAGCGCTGGTCATATCGACAGAACACCGACGAAGCAATCAGCAAAGCCTCCGGGTCCAGAACCCGTGCATCATCTGCCGCCGGCACCTGCGCAGCCACGCCCAGACCGCTCCACTGCCGCCAGAGCAGCCCGAGCACCGCATCCAGAAACGCTGCTTTATATTCTGCTGCTGACATCTTTCCACCCGCTTTCTCGTAACATTTCCTTCAGGATGAAGCGGAATCCCTCCGATACATCCTGCTCCATGCACCACTCTGCCGCCGCCTGCAATTCGGCATCCGTCGGCCGCAGAGCCTTCAAATCGCTGATATGATACCCGCCCCGGTCTGCCGACGCAAAGGTCTTGAAATACACCTGGTCCAACCGGCTGATGAAATAGACGCTCAACCGCGCCCCCACCTCATACTTTTGCAGACGCCCGGCAAAACCCGGCGGCAAACCCAGTCGGAACTGCGAGGCCGGCCCATTGTTCAGCCAGTCATCCGGCAGCTGCATGATGGCCGCTACCCGTGCCGCTGCCAGCAGCAGGTAATCCGGCAACGGCTCTGCCGATACCAGATTCCCCCCGCGCATCAGCGCCACCACGTCCACATCCTGCGTCGTCCGGCTCACCAGTTGCGCCGCTATCAGCGCCGAACCACCGCACACCACCAGCTCCACCGGCGGATGCTGCCGCAGCTCCAGCTGCTCATTCAACATCTCCAGCGCTGCTCGCAATTTTTCTATGTTAAATATCTTCATGCGGTATTTTAGACACAGGATATCGGTATTTTAGCTATTTGTCAACCTTCTTCTTCTTCTCGCCTACAAAAAAAGCTGTTCACGTGCCCCTCCCCGTTCGCGAGACCCGGCTCGCGAATATCGTTCAGGCCGCCAGGCCTGAATATCGTCCGGCGCAGCCGGATATCGTCCCGGGCGGAAGCCCGGGATATCGTTCCCAATTCCGCCCCCGCCAAAACACCCGCCACCAATTGGGAAACGGGACTAAAATCCCGTGCCCCCTCCGTTCGCGAGCCCCGGCTCGCGAATATCGTTCAGGCCGCCAGGCCTGAATATCGTCCGGCGCAGCCGGATATCGTCCCGGGCGGAAGCCCGGGATATCGTTTCCCAATTCCTCCCCCGCCAAAACACCCGCCACCCATTGGGAATCGGGACTAAAGTCCCGTGCCCCTCCCCGTTCGCGAGCCCCGGCTCGCGAATATCGTTCAGGCCGTCGGCCTGAATATCGTCCGGCGCAGCCGGATATCGTCCCGGGCGAAAGCCCGGGATATCGTTCCCAATCCAGCCCCCGCCAAAACACCCGCCACCCATTGGGAATCGGGACTAAAGTCCCGTGCCCCGACATACGTCCTGCCCCCCAGCCGGATATCGCTTGCCAGGCCAAAGCGGCCATCAGGCAGCGGCGGCTGGTTTCCCCCGCTCCCCCAAATGCAAAACCGGCGCGGGCATCACTGACCGCGCCGGGGAAATTTTTATTCAATTAATCATTAATCACTAATAATTAATCATTCCTTCTGCGGCGTGCAGCAAGTGCGGCCAGCGCCATCCGTCTCCGGCAAGCCTACGCCGTGACAGGGAAGGCTGAGCGTGCATGTAGCGGGCCTGGCACGCCGTAGCAACACCTCGCCCGCTTCTCGCTTGGCTTATGCTTTACGACGACGGCGGGCGCAGAGCATCATGAGCGCGGCCAGCCCCAGTGTTGCGGAGGCGGGCTCGGGCACATTTAGACCGTAGATGTTAATGACCGTGCCTACGCTGCCGGTGGAGTAGGTCACGCCGGTGGCGGCGCCGCCTTCAGCGGCTGCGGCGGGTGTTTCCTCCGCCACTGCTTCACTGAAGCTCACCTGCACACCGCTGGAGGCGCCAATCAGCTCACCCAGCCAGCCAGCGAAGGTGATGCCTGCGCCATCTGCCAGGTCGGTGTAGGCATCGAGCGTTACGCCGCTGAGCGTGATGCTCAGGTCATACTTGCCCGGCCCCATGGAGGTCACACAGGAAAGGTCACCCAGGTCTACGGCCAGGCTGGCACCTTCGCTGGCTTTGATGGTGATGCTTTCGTTCTCCGCAAGCCCGCCTTCAAACACAAGGGAGCTTCCGGAGCCGCCCATGCCCACCGTCACGCCCATATCGGCATCCGTGCTGAACTTGCCCTGTTTCAGCACCACGTTGCTGGCCGTCACATTCTGCAGATTCACCTGCGTGGTGGGCGTGGTGGCGGTGATGGTGGTGTTGGTCAGCGTCATGTCCTGGATGGTGAAGGAAGCATCAGCCTGCAGACGAGCCATGGCCGAACCCGTCTTGGCAGTCATGCTGGCAGCGGCAGTGCTGTCAGTACCGCTGAGCTGTACCTTGCTGCCTTCACCCATGTTAAGAGTCTTGCCAGCAGCTATGCTGACCACCTTACCTTGCTTGGCTGAAATGTCGTCCACGCGCATGGTTTCGTTCAGCGTCACATTGCCGGCTTCAGCAGACAGAGCCGTGATGGAGTTGGCGCTGTTGTTCACCTTCAGCACACCACTACCGGTGTTCGTAAGAGAGGAATTGACAAGTTTATTTGACAGCGTTTCTTCATTGGAAGCCGTGTTAACCGTCACGTCACCATTTTCGAACGAATAACCATCATTGGCGTATGAATATTGCCCTGTTGCTTTGCTGTTATTAACAGCCGAGCCTGATTCTCTCCCCTTAAACTGCAGCTTTTCATCCCCCAGCAACTTGAGAGTTGCTCCATTTTCCAACGAAATAGTGGCCTTATCGCGCAGGAACAAGGTAGTCACCTGGGTCGTGGAATCTGCAGCCAGTTCCAGAGTGCCACGTGCATTACCATTATTGTCCATGTCAAGATTGATGATTTCGTTGCCTACACCTTCGAGTCTCAAGGTAAGCCCGGAGAGGTCGTCAGCTGAACAAGCATTTGCAGCAAACTGAAGCTGACTGGTAGTAGCCGTCAGCACTCCCTGCACCGTCAGTTTACCGCCAGGTCCGACAGTGGCGCCTGCCGCAGGGCTAGTGCCGAAGGTCATGCCGTTCGTTACAAGGTCGCCTGTGACAGTCAGAGTGTGACCGTCCAAGGTAAGCGTGCTGTTGTTTTGTTCGGTAAGAGAAGCAATGCTCAGATCGGCGCCCAGTTTCAGCGTACCGTTGTTCAGGGTTACAGCGCCGGAGCCCAAGGCACTGCTATTGCTTGTAGTCAGAGTACCGCCAGTGATTTCGGTGCCGCCACTGTAGGTGTTAGCTCCGGAAAGCACCAGTTCGCCAGTGCCGGTCTTGATGAGCGACAGGATATTGGTTGCCGAACCATTTTCCAGCTTACCGGCAAAATCGCCTTCGCTCACGGTCAGGGTAGCCGCAGCTGTGGTGGTGACCTTGTTGTCAGCATCGGTCGAGTACAGTCCCTTGATGGTGGCATTCTGATCGAGCCGCAGCACCGCCAGCGAATTAGTGCTGCTGAGCTTCACCGTGGCATACTGCGCAGCCGTGGCATTGGCCAACTGCAGTACTACTTTGCGCTCTGAGCCTGCATTTTCTCCATCCTTCAGGATGTAAGTGCCAGTGAAATCATTTGTTGCACCGGAAAGCTTGTATACGGCCTCCCCGTTTTCGAGAGAGGCGCTGAGTAATTCCACATTACCCTGACCACTAAGCAGACCGGAAAACTCCCAGTTCTTTCTCCAGTGCTGCATCAGGGTCACCGTTCCATTGGCGTTATAGGTGCCCTCCTCCTGAATGTTGAATCGGATATCGCCACTCAGTTTTTTATTGGAGTCTTTGTTGCCCAATGTCGAACCGGATCTTAAATCCCAGTCCGATGTAATCTCGGCTTGTGATGTGTGGGTATGCACCGCACCACCTGATTCAATCACTACCCGGCCTACGTTGAAATTGGCGGTGCCCGCATCATTAGTATCTTTATCAGCCCCTATATACACCACTGTTCCGTTGGAAACGACGAGGTTGCCCTTATATGATGCAAATTGACTTTGGATTTGTGAATAGCCAGATTGCAGCGTAACCGTAGAATCTGTAACGCCGTCCTCAGTAGCAAAAGTGTGGTTTGTTGAAATGGAATTAATATTGAGTGCAGCGCCGCTTCCCATCTGAACGGAAAGGCTCGACGATGTGGGATTAATATTAAGCTCAGAGCCGCTTCCCATCTGAACGGAAAGGTCTATGCCTGTAGGCGTATCTACTATATCCAAGGCCACATCATTGCCAAGAGAAAGCGTACCAGTAGAGCCATCTTTCAATTTCAATGCTCCTTCTGCTATAGCATTGTCATTCAGCTTCAAGGTACCACCCCGCAAATTCAGAATATCACTGGATAAGGTATAATCCCCACC
Organism: Akkermansiaceae bacterium; assembly: GCA_015062005.1. Taxonomy (GTDB): domain Bacteria; phylum Verrucomicrobiota; class Verrucomicrobiia; order Verrucomicrobiales; family Akkermansiaceae; genus Akkermansia. Next base: position 1,380 of record SUVL01000037.1, on the reverse strand, counting down.
CGTCAGGCTGAGCGTCACTCCGTCTTCAATAGTCACCACCTTGGCATCGACATTCATGCCAAGCATTACATCAGCATTGGCTGTCTGGAAAGTAACGTCATCATTTGCGTTGAAGGTCCGGTCACTGTCAAAGGTAGCCTCTCCGTTCCATGTCAGGGTGCCACCGGAATACACAAGAGGAGTATAGTTGGCATCTCTTCTTGAATAGGTGATATAGTATCTCCCGGTTTCAGCAGACTTCCCGATATTGTAATAATTGCCGTAATCCGCAGCATTATCGGAAGTAATTTCTACATCTGTAGCCAGCCATGTATCATCCAGGCCAAAATCAAAACTCAAGTTTGACAGATTGACGTTGTCCGCATAGAGCCCCAGATCTATCCTGCCAAATGAGTCCGAGGCGCCCTTTATCGCTTCGGCAATGTAGGTACTGCTCACGGTTATTGCCCCACTATGAGTGATGGCAGACTTACCGATAAATTCCATTGTGGAAGTAGCATCCTGTAAATTGATTGTAAAGCTTGCTACGCTATTCGTCTGTTGCAACCGGAAGATGATAGAACTGCTCTCCCCAATAGTTAATGAACTGGTGCCTCCGTTCATGTCCTGGAAAAATCCGCTACCAAAATCTATATCCAACGTTGAGCTGTTCGTCACAGAGGTTGTTAACGCAGTAGCAGCCTGCCATTTCCCCATGCTGGCATACAACTTGACATTGTTGGATAACTCAAAGCGGGGGTTCCACCCTTCAAACGTAATCAGACGCTTTTCTTCCGAGCCGAAAGTTACACCCGTTTCGTGTGCAGATCCATCGATTTTGATAGTCTCCCACATATTGGAGCTCGCGGTGCCCGGACCATTGCCGGAGCCTGTATAACTACTTCCCACTGTCTGCCAATTACTAGAATTTTTCCAGATTTCATTAGCACCAGCTGCTGTCGTCACATCAGCAAAAACGTCACCACCAGCGCCAATCCACATATAGCCGGGGCCGGCCCATGTGGTAGTTGTGGTGGCTTCTGTTTCTTCCCCCCAGGCGGCAGAGCCGAGGGTCAGGGCGGCAGGGGAGAGGAAAGAAATAGCAGCTAACAGTGCGGTGAACAGTTGCTTGGGGAGGTGCAGTTTCATGTTCGGTGCGGTGAGAGTGGTGAGATTCTGGTGATTTTTTTTCGAAAGCTTTCTTCTGGTGATACGTTGGCCGGCGGGATACCTCCCGGGCACTATGCGGGCAAAAGCACGCGGGGCGAGTATATCGCATTTTGAATGCGATGTACCATTTCCTATCATCATTTCCGCCGTATATACCGGCGGTGCCTTTGTGCCAGATTCACCTGGGCCGCCATCTCATTATACATATCTCAGAAGCACCGTCCGCAGATG
>SUVL01000036.1 GCA_015062005.1 Akkermansiaceae bacterium | reverse complement strand
TCGGGACTGAAGTCCCGTGCCCCGACAACGACAAACATCAATTTTGCGTTTCGCTAAAGCAATAATCTTTAATTGCCGGAGCAATAATATACATTCTTTTTAACAATTAAGAACTCCGCAATTCGTTAAATATCGCGCATAAACAAAAAAAAGCTGCATCCCCTCAATTTCAGGAATGCAGCCTTTGACAATAGGGCCGGCGGGGTTGATTCGGGCTCGCCTCACGAGCCCTCACCCCTGCAGGGCAAATGCTGCGCATTTGTCCAAGCGGGCTTACAGCCGTCGCCCGCTTTCGAACATCGTTCTCACCCCGCCGGATGAGCACAAAAAAGCGCACCATTATGGTGCGCTTTTTTGTGCTAGGGCCGGCGGGGTTCGAACCCGCGACCCAGGGATTATGAGTCCCCTGCTCTGACCGCTGAGCTACAGCCCCACGCGGAGTGTACAGAAGAGCGGGACGGGATGCAAGATAAAAATGCAAGGCTTTTTGTCATGCAGGCAGACTGAGGGCCGCAGGGGGGGCTCAGAGCAGATAGCCGGCGATGAGCTTACTGAGGGCTACGATATCGTAATTGCCCTTGATTTCAAAGCGAACCATGCCGATACCGCCGCTGAAGAAGAGGTCGAGCTCGCAGTCGAAATCAAAGGTGCCGGCGGTTTCCACGGAGTAGGCCTGCAACTTGTTGTAGGGGAGCGTGGTGAAATCCACCTTCTTGCCGGTGATTCCCTGCACGTTCACCGCAATGACGCGTTTATTCGTGAATACTACAGAATCGCGGATGGCCTTGAAGGCGGCGATGATGTGTTCACCGTCCACCAGGAGGGGGCCGACGCGGCCCATCTGGCTCTCAGGGTCTACCGGGGAAAGTTTGAACAGGGTTCCGTTTTCAAAATCAATCATGGTCTTTTGTAGATGGGGGCGGGATTAGCGGGAGTTGCGGATTCGGTATCGGCCTCGGGCACGGGAGCATCGATTTCCGGTTCTGCTGGTGCGCTCGCAGGTGCGGGGCGAGGCTCAGTCTCCGTATCGGCATTGGAGCCAAAAAGCGCAACCAGCGTTTCGTTGCCGAAGAAACCTGCATCGGCCAGGCGCGAGGCCTCGTCATCGAGGCGGATGAACATGTCCTCAGCAAACTCGGCAGCTACGAGTTCTTCATCCTCCGCATCGAGGATGGAGAAATCGACATTGCGAAGCGCCTCAAAGGCAGCCTGAATCTTTGGTGCATGGATGGCAGCCGTCTGAACATCCACCACTTGGGCGAGCATCCAGGCCAGCTCATCCATCTGCCGGCGCACGGCATCCAGAGTCTCGGCAGCAGCGGGGGAGATGCGGGCATCAGCCTGTTCGATATTCTCCTCGGATTCAGTATCAGCAGCTTCCTCATCGGCGGCTTCAAGTTCTTCCTCCGTGGCGGGCTCGTCCGTTTCCTGTTCCTCCGCAATCGGCAGGGTGGCAGCACACGGCGGCACCTGCGCACCAAGCGGTGCAACTATCAGAGCCACAGTAAGAACAAGTGCTGAAAAGTGCATTTTCATGTTTCCGCAGGGCTTATAGCACGCCCCCGCCGCAGCGGCAAGCAAAATTTCTGAAATCAGGTTCAAAAGCTGTTGTTTCCTTAAAAAATCCTTAAAAAAAGCGGAACAGAACAATAGAATGATTGACGTGAGGGGGTGTTTGGTGTAGACTGACAAACGGGTGCAGACTCACCCTTTAACGCGTTAAACTCACTATACCATCTTACTTCCGTGTACTCGAACGAAGACTTTCTCCTGCAGCTCCTGGTAGAAGCCGGGGGCATCGATGAGGGAACCCTTGATTCTATCCGCATGCAGCTTTCTCCGCTGGATAACATCATCGACTACCTCATCGAGAACAAATATCTGACCCACGAATACATTGCCCAGGTGGCTGCCAACAATTCAGGCCTGGAATATGTGGACGTGACCGCCTTTGAAATCGACCCGAGCATCATCGCCACGGTCAAGGGGGAACTGGCCCGCCGCGTGAAGTTCCTGCCGCTGGGTGATGACGGATTCTCCCTCCAGGTGGCCATCTGCGACCCCTTCGACATGCAGACCATGGACAGTCTGCCGCAGTTCCTGGGTCGCGATGTAAGTTTCTTCGTGACCGCTGAGCCGCTGCTGCAGAAAGCACTGGACAAATACTACCCGGAGAAGAAGGAATACGCCAAGGGAGACACGGAAGGCCCCATCATTGAACTGGTGGACAACATGTTCAACGATGCGCACGAGATGCGCGCCTCCGATATTCACATCGAGCCCATGGAAGACCGCGTGCGTCTGCGTTTCCGCGTGGACGGCCGCCTGGTAGAGGTAGCGAACCACCCGAAGAAGCTGCTCGGGCCCATTGTAGCACGCCTGAAGGTGATGAGCACCTCCATGAGCATTGCCGAAAAGCGCGTGCCGCAGGACGGACGTATCGAAATGGACCTGCGCGATGGCGCCCACATCGACCTCCGTGTGAGCACCGTGCCCACCAACCACGGCGAATCCGTGGTGATGCGTATTCTGGATAAATCCGCCCTGGCGCTGGGACTGCCGCAGCTGGGCTTCCTTTCTGACGACGAAGCGACCTTCGACCGTCTGGTCACCCTGCCCGACGGCGTGATTCTGGTGACCGGCCCCACCGGTTCCGGTAAGACCACCACGCTGTACGCCTGTCTGAACCACCTGAACCGCCCGGACAAGAAGATTATCACCGCAGAAGACCCGGTGGAATACGAAATGAGCGGTATCAACCAGGTGATGATCCGCACAGAAATCGGCATGACCTTCGCCGCAGCCCTGCGCGCCATGCTCCGCCAGGCCCCGAACATCATCATGATTGGTGAAATTCGAGACGGGGAAACCGCCAGCATCGCCATCCAGGCAGCTATGACGGGTCACCTCGTTCTTTCCACCCTGCACACGAATGATGCTCCCTCCTCCGTGGCACGTCTGGCCGATATGGGCGTGGACCGCTTCCTCATCGCCTCTGCGGTGCGCGCAGTGATGGCCCAGCGCCTGTGCCGCAGCCTCTGCTCCTGCAAGATGGATGGCCAGCTCACTCCGAAGCAGGCCAGCACCCTGGGTATTGATATCAACCGCCCGGTGAAGGTACCCCGCCCCGGCGGCTGCGACAAGTGCCGCGGCAAGGGAATGAAGGGCCGACTGGGCATCTTCGAAATCTTTGAAGTGACGGACGATGTGCGAGGACTCATCAACTCCGACCTCACCTCCGCCCAGCTGCGCAAGCGCGCCCGCGAGCTCGGCATGCGCACCCTGCGTGAGGACGGCATCCGCAAGGTGATGGCCGGTCTCACCTCAGCCGAAGAAATCATCCGCGTCACCACCGGCGACGCCAGCTAATTCTCCCACACCACACTAATTTACTACCAGAGATATGAACAACGAGGTTGCAATTGATGTTTTCATCAACAACGGCATGCTGGAGCGTTCCGTTGCCAAGGACATAGTGGACGAAATGTCCAACAGTGGTAAGGAGCTGTGGGAAACGCTGATTGATTTCGGCATCATCAGCTCCCCGGAGGACTACTGGAACGTCATCGCCATGGAAGTAGGCGCCCAGTATATCTCCCTGGCCGATTTCACCCCGCCCGAAGAAGTGCTCAACATGCTTCCCGGCGCACAGGCCCGCCTGCATGGTGCCCTGCCCATTGAATACCGCGAGGGCGAAGGCCTGTATGTGTGTCTGGAAGACCCGCTGAACCCGCAGACCGTGGATGACCTGCGCATTGCCACCGGCCAGGATATCTACCTGTACGTGGCGGCTGACTACGAAGTGCGCGCCCGTATCACCGAATGCTACGGTGGTGCCGAAGCTGCCATGGGCGACCTGCTCGCTGAGCTGGACACCATGAGCGTGGGCAGCCAGGATGGTGCCGAGGAAGCCAACGCCGCCCCGGTGATTAAATTCGTGAACCTGGTGATTATGCAGGCCATCAAGGAGAAAGCTTCCGATATTCACCTGGAGCCCTTTGAGACAGAATTCAAGATTCGCTACCGAGTGGACGGTGCCTTGTATGAAATGGCTCCGCCGCCTGTGCATCTGGCCAATTCCGTGATATCCCGCGTAAAGGTGATGGCCGGCATGAACATTGCCGAACGCCGCGTGCCGCAGGACGGCCGAATCGTGATGAAGGTGGGTGATGCCGGCGTGGATATGCGTGTGAACTCCCTGCCCACCCAGTACGGCGAATCGGTGGTAATGCGTGTGCTCGACCGCAACAGCGTGAGCCTCAACCTGGATAACCTGAACCTCTCCCCCCACCTGCATGAGTATATCATCGACACGGTGAACAAGCCCAACGGCATCTTTGTGGTGACCGGCCCCACCGGTTCCGGTAAGACCACCACCCTCTATGCCGCTCTGCGCGAGGTGAACACCGAGGACTCCAAGCTGCTCACCGCCGAGGACCCTGTGGAATACGACATCGACGGCATCGTGCAGGTGCCCATCAACGAAGCCATCGGCGTGACCTTCCCGCGTGTGCTGCGTGCCTTCCTGCGTCAGGACCCGGACCGCATTCTGGTGGGCGAAATTCGTGACAAGGACACGGCCCAGATTGCCATTCAGGCAGCTCTGACCGGTCACTTGGTGCTCTCCACCCTGCACACGAACGATGCAGCCGGCGCCGTGACCCGCTTCGTGGACATGGGCGTGCAGCCCTTCCTGCTGGCCGCCACCCTGCTCGGTGTGCTGGGGCAGCGTCTTGTACGTACCATCTGCCCGTACTGCAAGACCCCGTACAAGCCCTCCACCGCACTACTCAATCAGTTGGGCATCAACCCGCAGCTCATCGGCAGCCAGCAATTCTTCACCGGTGCCCGCTGCGACAAGTGCTCCAACACCGGATACAAGGGACGTAAAGGTATCCACGAGCTGCTGAACGTGACCGACCCCATCAAGGAGCTCATCACGCAGAACGTACCCTCCATCGTTCTGAAGCAGAAAGCAGTGGAGCTGGGCATGACCACCCTGCGCGAAGACGGCATCCAGAACATCTTTGAAGGAAACACCACTATCGAAGAAGTGCTGAAGTATACCTAATGTCTTGACGCAGCACCCATCATCTGCTATTTTTACATCATAACGACAATTTCCCACAAACTTACTAAACACTATGCCTAATTTCAAATATGTCGCGCTCGACCAGAACGGCGCAGAAAAAACAGGCTTTGTAACGGCTGACAACAAGATTGCCGCCATGGAGATGGTGCGTGCCCAGGGGCTGCTCGTGCGCGAGTGCGAGGAAGCCAAGGGAGGCGCCAGCGCATCTGCCACCAAGAAGAAGGACGGCAAGAAGGAAAAAGGCAAGAAGAAGAAGGAAGCAACCGCCAAGGGCAAGGCCGGTGGTGCAGTGAAGCAGAAGGAGCTCATGGTGTTCACGCGCCAGCTCGCCACGCTGATTGACGCAGGCCTGCCGCTGCTGCAGAGTCTCAACGTGCTCAGCAAGCAGGAACCCAACCCGAACCTGCGCGCCACCATCGTGGCCCTGGGTGAATCCGTTCAGGGTGGTTCCACCTTCTCTGAGGCACTCTCCACCTACCCGAAGATGTTCAACAAGCTCTTCGTGAACATGGTGAAGGCCGGTGAAATCGGCGGTGTGCTGGAAGTCGTGCTCAAGCGCCTTGCCGAATACCAGGAAAAGGCCAACCGTCTGCGTGCCAAGATTACCTCCGCCATGGTGTACCCCACCATCATTCTGGTCATCGCCGTGGGTATCCTGACCTTCCTCATGCTGGTTATCGTGCCCAAGTTCAAGGAAATGTTCGAAGGCCAGAACATGGAGCTGCCGGCACTCTCACAGTTTGTGTTCAACTTCTCGGATAACTGCATGGCCGACTCACTCATTCCCTTTGTACCGAATGCTGTGCTCTTCCTCGGTCTGCTGGCAGCAGCCATCGTAGGCATTACCATCTGGAAACGCACGCCGAAGGGCGGCCGCGCCGTGGATGCCATGGTTCTGAAGCTGCCCAAGATTGGCGACCTGACCAGGGTAAGCGCCGTGGCTCGTTTCTCCCGTACCTTTGGTACGCTGGTGTCCTCCGGTGTGCCGATTCTGCAGGCCCTGCTCATCACTCGCGACACCGCCGGCAACGTGGTGGTATCTGACGCTGTAACCAAGATTCACGATGCCGTCCGCGAGGGTGAATCCATCGTGACCCCGATGAGCACCAGCAACGTCTTCCCGCCCATGATGATTTCCATGGTGGACGTGGGTGAAGAAACTGGCCAGCTGCCTGACATGCTCATGAAGGTGGCCGAGGTGTACGACGAAGAGGTGGACAACACCGTGACCGCCCTCACCGCCATGCTCGAACCGCTGATGATTGTGTTCCTGGCTGTTGTGGTGGGCAGTATCGTGCTTGCCATGTTCATGCCGATGATGGAAATCATCAAGAACGTGTAATTTCCCGACACCGCAAATCTGCCCGCTCATGAAACTGAACAGACAGAACAAGAAGGGTTTCACCCTGGTGGAGATTCTGGTAGGCGTGGGAATCCTGGCCATGCTGGCATCCGGCATGTGGGTGGCCGTAGCCAGCTACCAGAACAAGAAGCTCGTCAAGAAGGCCGAAACGGAAATCACCCTGCTGGAGGCCTCCATGAACGAATACCGCACCGACAACGGCGGTCTGCTTCCCTTCGGCCGTGGTGACGAGGAAAGCTCCAGCATCATGTACCAGGCGCTTTCCTGCGACTACGATGGCGACGGCGAGCCAGACGATGCGAACGGCGTGACCCGCATGCCCTATTGCCCCACCTTCACGGTCATCAAGAACACGAAGGCTGCTGAACAGGGCGAAGGCATTCCTGTCATTCGTGCCAGCATCCGCACCAAGGAGAAAGGCAAGCGCAAGATGCTCGTGGTTGTTGACCCCTGGGGCAAGCCCTACCGCTACCGACTCGGCTGCGAGGCCGAGGACGACAAAGGCAAGACCGGCCAGGGCATCAATGCCGACTTTGACATCTTCTCCCAGGGTCCCGATGGTCTTGGCGACAGCACCACCAAGGATGGTGAAAACGAAGACAATATCTCCAACATCAAGCTTTGGTAAGCTCAATCTGAATCATTTATGATACACCGTATACCTACGGCGTTAATGGCGGCAACCAGTGTCATTCCGGCACTGGTTGCCGTTTCTACGCCCGCGCACGCAAAGGCAAGCCTGGAACAACCAGCGCTGGAACTAGTGCAACGCGTCACCCCGGACTTTGCCGGCAAGGTTTCGTTCAAGGTTGACACAGCTAGCCCCCAGCCAGTCATCGCAGCAGAAGGGGAGCAGCTGCTCATCACGGCGCAGAACGTGCGCGAGTGCGTGCGCGCATACGGTTATTACCTGCGCAAGATGGCGGGGGTACACTTCTCCTGGAACGGAGATAACACCAGCACCGCCCGCTTTGTTCTGCCGGAAGAACCCGTGACGGTTCCCAAGGCGCTGCCCATCAACTACGCATACAACTACTGCACCCTCAGCTACACTGCCACTCACTGGGATTACGACAAGTGGGAGCAGGAAATTGATCGGCTGGCGCTGGCAGGTTACACCCACGTCCTGGTCACTGCGGGATTGGAAATGGTGTGGCAGAACTTCCTGCGCGAAGCTGGCTACCCTGCCGGCAAAATTGCCGATTTCATTCCCAACCCGGCCTATGCCGCCTGGTGGAATATGGGTAACCTGGAAGGTGAAGGTGGCCCCGTGAGCCAGGTCATCATCAAAAACGAAGCCAGGCTCGGGCGCTTCCTGGTCAAGCGCATGCTTGAACTGCAACTGGAACCCGTGCTGCAGGGATACGTGGGCTTCCTGCCGCATGATATGCCGGCGGACAAAATCAAGGGCAAAATCATCCCGCAAGGTCAGTGGTGCGGCTACAACCGCCCCGCCGTGCTGCAACCCACGGCGGAGGATTTTTCGCGCTTGGCCGCCCTTTGGTACAAACATCTCCGCAAGGTATACGGCTACAAGGGGCTCTATTTCGGTGGCGACCTCTTCCACGAAGGAGGCCGCACCGGCAACACCGACCTGACAGCTGCCGCCAAAGCCGTGCAGGAAGCCATGCAGAAAGCATCCCGGAACTCAGTCTGGCTGATTCAGGCCTGGGGCCACAACCCTCACCGAGCCCTGCTGGCCGGGACAGATTCCAAACACACGCTCATCCTGGCGCTGGATAAGGATATGAGCGCGGGGCACAATGTCAACCGCAACTACCAGGGGCGCCCGCACGTGTGGTGCGAGCTGCTGAACTTCGGTGGCAACCACGGTTTGTACGGAGGAGTGAAGCTGCTGGAAAACCTGGGCGGCAACCCGGGCGGAGCCGTAGGCATCGGGCTCATTTCCGAAGGACTGGAGACAAACCCGCTTTACTATGCCCTGCTCACGGAGCGTATCAACAACCGCGACATCATCGACCGAGATGAATTCCTGAAAGAATATGTCCGGAACCGCTATGGAGTGAAATCCAGGGAGCTGGTCAAAGCGCTCAGGCTGCTCTGCAACAGCGTCTACGCCCCCGACAAGCTGCAGGAAGGCTGCACTGAAAGCATCCTCTGCGCCCGCCCCAGCCTCACGGCCAACAAGACCACCACCTGGTCAAAGCCGTATGAATACTACGATTTTGACGATGTGGAAGAGGCCGCAAGGCTCATGCTCCAAGCCGGCAAGAAATATGAGCTCGGAGGCCTGGAAACCTACCGCTACGACATGGCCGACCTGTGCCGTCAGGTGCTTTCCGACCGCGCCCGCAAGCAACTTCCCAGGGTCCGGGAAGCCTACGAATCCCGGGATATTCAAGCCTTTGACAAGGAAGCGGAAACCTACCTGCAACTCATCCGCGACACCGCAGCAGTGCTGGCCACCTCAGAGCATTTCCTGCTGGGGCGCTACCTGGAAGGCGCAGAAAGCAAAGGCGGCAAGAACCCCAAGGCCCGCAGACAGATGCGCCAGGCACTGCTCCAGCTCATGACCACCTGGACCCCCACTGGTGGCATCCTCAACGACTACGCCCACCGCCAGCTCTCAGAGCTGATGAGCCAGTACTATCTCAAGCGCTGGGAGGTATTCTTCAGCGTGAAACGCGCTGAATTACGCGGTGAGAAACTTGCAGGCGAAGGCGGCCGCTCCGCCTCCCTGACCACAGAGAACAACGGCGAAGCCGTCAGCACCAGCTTCGAGCTCAGCAAATCCGTGGACGCCGTGGAGCAGAACTTCCGCAACGCGAAACTTGAGCTCCTCTCTACCCCCAGGGGCAGCATCATCAAACTAGCCAGCCGACTCCTCAAGTAACACTCATTCCCCCAGCCTGCCGAATTCAATACACGCGCGACAAATCACTGCCCCGACTTCCAGAAAATGCTTGATTTTCAACTGAAGGATGGGATAGAATACAACCGTATCAGCTTTAAGCTTCCACCAAAACACGCACGCATCCTATGTCTCAGGAAAAAACAGAAACAGTCCAGACTCCGGTCAAAAAGAAAAAATCCCGGGGTTGCCTCAGGTATTTCGTCCTCCTGATTCTCCTGCTGGCGGGTGGCTGCTGGCTGTTCTCATTCTGCTTTTATGACGGCACGGTGAGAACGCCGAAAGAAGCGGCACAGAAGGCGCAGGCCTCCGTGCGCACCATGGTGGAGCAGATGGTGGCAAGCAGTGTGTTGCAAGGAAAGTCCGTGAATCAATCCGGCCGCATGGTGGAGATGTATTCACTCTACGAGAAAGACATTCTGGTGGAATATGAATACACAACCAGCTGGATGTTCTCCCGCAAACGAATCAAGATTACCCAGCCCTACCGCGTCCGCTACGGTATTGATACCACCATGGCTGACCTGCGCTGCGAGATGACTGAAGGCAGCGATGTGGTGAAGATTGGAAACCTCAGACCCTGTGTTATCTCCTGTGAGCGCTTCGGCCTGCAGGTACTGGAAGAAGAAGAAGGCATGTGGAACAAGATTCATCCGGACGAACGAGCCCTCGCCCAGAACCAGATTGAGGAACAGGCCCGTAATGATGCCTCTGTTGACCCCGCCGCCATGTACCTGACGGAAATGCGTTTCGTGGAAATGCTGAACCGCGAAGCTGCCCGCCAGCAGTCTTCTATGCGCTATTCCCTGTCGCCCAGGAACTGATTCCAGGGCATTTCCTGCCTCCTGTTTCAGGTGATTTCCGGCGCATCAAAACGCTGAAGCATCACACGTATCTTTCATTAATTACACAAACACCCCACCGGAGTCAAGCACAAATCACGTAGGTGCCGCATTTTAGGCTTGACAAGTCGTTAAGAAATCCGTAACATGTCTGCGACATGAGAGTAACCATGACCATACTGACAGGCCTGATGATGGTGCTCACGGCGCATTCCGAGATAGTGACTGCGCTGCGCCCTGCTATCAGGGAGGCCGCTGCCAAAAATGGTGTGGATCCCGTGCTGATGGAAGCAATCATCCGTTATGAATCGGCCAATGCTACATCAAGTGCAGCCCGTCGCAAGAACAATCTGGCGGGTATCATGGGAAGCCGCGGACAGCGACGCTATGAGAGTAAAGAAGCCTGCGTGGAGGATTTGGCACAACTGCTGGCCAAATACCGGGCGAAAGGCCGCGTGACACTTGTGCAGATAAGTCGCGCGTACTGCTCCAGCCACCAGAAATGGGTGAGCCGGGTATCTTCCACTATGGCCTCTATCCGCAATGGCAAGTGGGGAGAGTACAAATAAAGAGCCTTTTAAATTAAATCTGGATTCTGAACGATAAAAGCGCAGCAAATGCTGCGCTTTTATCGTTTTTAAGAGAAGGCTCCGGGATGCTGGGATTTCCCCTATGAATGCAAAACCTGCAACGTTTGCAACAATGGGAGCAGCGCAGCACAGCCCGATGAAATCCCCCGCATTCCATGCAGAATGCGGGGGATGGGAATTATTCTGGCGAATAATTTTTACCAGAAGAGGATATAGAGAGCCACCGTGGCGGCAATGACAGCCCAGCCGAAGGCCTTGGCGCGGCCGGAGGTCTTCATCTCGATGATGCCCTTATCCTCAAGCACCACAGCTTCGCCACCCTTGAGGTGGTTCACGATGGTGAGGATGAGGCCCACCACGCAGACCACGATAAGGGAGTAACCCATGCGGTTGAGGAAGGAGGAATCGGTGCAGCCGAGGAACGCCACCCACTTGAAGGAAGCATAGGCCACAGCACCAATCACAATACCCAGCCAGCCGAACACGCGGGGGCACTTGGGCACGAAGAAGCCGAAGAGGAACACAGCCAGCACACCCGGGCTCAGGAAGCCCTGGAACTCCTGGATGAAGGTGAAGATACCACCGAAGGCGGGGTTATCCAGGAAGGGAGCAACGACCGTGGCAATCACGGCGCAGACAAGCACGGCCACCTTACCCACAGCCACGAGCTGCTTATCGGAAGCAGGCTTGCCGGTGGCCACTTCCCTGGACTTGTTGTACAGGTCCATGGTGAAGAGGGTGGAGGCGGAGTTGAGCATGGAAGCCAGGGAGCTCACCACTGCACCAAAGAGTGCAGCCAGCACGAACCATGCCCAGCCGGTGCCCGGCAGCAGCTTGCGCAGCAGGGTGGCAAAGGCGTAGTCATACTGATAGGCGGCCATGGTGGTGGTCACGGTGTATTCCGTGGTGTTGGAACGGGCTGCACCGGTAGCAGCTTTGTCGATGGCGAGAATCTCGCCGGCCTTGGCGGTGCGGGCGGCCACATCCTTGGCGGGAATGGCGGCCAGCTCAGCAGCCTTGGCCTCCAGGGCGGGCACCTGGTCAGCAGCGCCCACGTTAGCCAGGTTCTTCTTGAGGTAATCCACAGAGGAAGCAGCGGCATCCTCGCGCACGAGACGGCTGGCGGCAATGTCGTAAATCACCTTCTTGCCGGTAGCCTCGGCGGCCTGCACAATGGCGGCAGAGTTGGAATCAGCCTTGGCGGCCAGGTCACCACGGAACAGGTTGTAGGCCAGGATACCGGGGATAATTACCACGAAGGGAATGAGCAGCTTCAGGAAAGCAGCGAACACGATACCCAGCTGGCCTTCCTCCAGGCTCTTGGAAGCCAGGGTACGCTGCATGATGTACTGGTTGAGGCCCCAGTAGAAGAAGTTGGGAATCCACAGACCCAGCAGGTACACGGTCCAGGGCATCACGGGGTCGCTCTTTTCGCGCATCATGTGCAGCTTGCCGCCGATACCGTTGGTGGCACCTTCCACATCACCGGCGTTCAGGTTCATCATGCGGCTCAGGCCGTCGCAGAACTGGGAACCGGTGGAAGCCAGGGCATCAGCACCGGTGTTGGCGGTGGTGGTAGCGGTGGCCACCACGCTCTCGGGCACAGTCGGATAGGCACCCAGGGCCGTGATGGCGAAGTAGGCCACCACACCGCCACCCACGATGAGGGCGGCACCCCAGATGAGGTCGGTCCAGGCGCAGGCCTTCAGACCACCCACATACACATACACCGTGGCGGCACCGGCGATGATGAGGCAGCCAGTCGGCACGGAGAGGTCAAAGTACACGGAAACCACGCTGGCACCGGCGTAAATCACGGCGGCGGTGGGCACACCCACCAGGATGAGCAGGTTCACCAGGGCCATAATCACACGGGCCACGCCGTTGTAGCGCTCCTCGAGGAACTGGGGAATGGTGAATACACCGCGCTTCAGCAGCATGGGCAGGAAGGTGAAGGCCACGATGACCAGCACGATGGCCGCCAGCCATTCATAACCGGCAATGGCCAGACCCAGCCAGTCTGCAGACTGGCCGCTCATGCCCACGAACTGCTCGGTGGAGATATTGGCCGCCAGCAGGGAGAAGCCCACCAGCCACCAGCTCAGGCCGCGACCGGCCAGGAAGTAATCGGCTGCGCCTTTTTCCTTCTTCTCTTCGGTGGATTCGCCGGAATCACCGGATTTCCAGATACCCAGGCCGATAACGCCCACTACAACCACGCAGAAGACAATCATTTCCCAGAGGGGAAGCACGTCCTGCGCGGGGGCAGCAGCCGCATCCTGAGCCAGGGCGGTGCCGCTCATGAGCGCCAGAGCGCCCAGCATTGTCATGATGTGTTTCATAAGATATTCTATTGTTGATTAAGCCTGATAAAGCACGCGGGCACCTTCGCCCGGGCGGGTGATGAGGTAATCGGTCTCGATGCCCAGTGCATTGCGGTAGGCCTCAATCATTTCCTCTGCCACCTGCTGCACGGCCTCGCTCTTGACCAGGGCCACGATGCAGCCGCCGAAACCACCACCCGTCATGCGGGCGCCGTACACGGCAGCAGCGGAGGGAATCGTGTCGGCCAGGGAAACGAGGGTATCCACCTCGGCGCAGGATACTTCGAAATCATCCTTCAAGGAAGCGTGAGAGGCGCGCATGGCCACGCCGGCGGCATCCCAATCGGCCTTATGCACAGCCTCAGCAAATGCAGCAACGCGCAGATTCTCGCCGATGACGTGGCGGGAGCGGCGGTAGCAGAGGTCGCCCAGCTCGCTCTTCTTCTCCTCCAGCATCTCCAGCGTAGCCTCGCGCAGGGAGGGCACGCCGAGAATGGCGCAGGCGTCCTCGCAGTTCTTGCGGCGGGCGGCGTAGCCACCATCGGCCAGGGAATGCTTCACGGCGGAATCGATAACCAGCACGCTCACGGCGGGGTCAGTCATGGGGATGAGCTTGTAGGAAAGATCCTTGCAATCGAGCATCAGCGCGTGGTCCTTGCGGCCATTGGCAGAGATGAACTGGTCCATGATGCCGCAGGGCACATTCACAAACTCATGCTCCGTGGCCTGGCCGATAAGGGCGCGCTCCGTGGGCGTCACCTCTGCCCCGCAGAGAGCCGCCAGAGCCGTGCAGGCGGAGACCTCAAACGCGGCGCTGGAGGAAAGACCGCCACCGCGCGGCACGTTGGAATCAATCAGCATATCCACAGCCGGCACCTTGATGCCGCGGCGTTCCAGCATGCAGATGACACCACGCACGTAATTGCTCCAGAAGGGATCACCAGGCTTGGTCACCTCTGCCGGGTCAATCTCAATCATCGCCTCACCCAGGGCACCAATCCAGCGGTGCTTGCCGGTGGGAGAGGGGGCAACTGCAATCACATTAATGTTATTGAGAGCCATAGGCAGCACAAAGCCATTGTTGTAATCCGTGTGTTCACCAATCAGATTCACACGGCCGGGGGAAGCGGCTACAACAACCGGCTTGTGGCCAAAGTACTGCTCAAAGTACGGGGAAATCGTTTCTGCACTTATTTCTCGTTGCTCTAAGTCCATAGCGCAATATGTTTACCATATTGCACACGCGATGTAAACCCAAAAGTTCGGTCGGGAGCCCCCGGAAAGCACCAAAAGTACCCTGTTCGTGTCAATTTCGCTACTTTTTCATGTTATTTCTTAACAAACTTTAATTTTGTTAACTATTTTCTTGAATAACAGGGGGCCGAAATGCTAGAATGCGCGCCGTTCTCCTCTCTCATGTCTCTCTCCAGTCAGCCGAAATGAGCAATACGCCATCATACCGCACCCCCATACTCTGCATCCTGCCAGATAGGGATTACAGCGAACCAGTCTTACGCGATTATTGCCGCTTTCGCTACCAGCGGGAAATCCTCCACACGCTTGAAGTGCACGGATTCGAAGCCGTCCGGGCCATCCGCACGGCAGACAGTTCACCCTACGCACCGGACTATACGGCATTGCGCCACAACCGGCGCTGCTGCATCTATATCCCCGAAGTGGCCACCAGCGTGATGCGCATCAGCTACCTCAGCGCCGAGCAGTGCCAGTACTGCGAGCAGCATTGCGGTCAGGACGATGCCTACGCAGCAGCCCTCTTCATATCAGGAGAAAACGAGCTGAAGCTGCTGCTCCCCGTGCGCGTACGCCGCGGCAACGCCTGGATAGACAGCGAAGCAGCAGAGCAGTTCCTGCCCTTTGCCATGCGGCGGCATATCAACTACTTTGCCCCGCTTCTGGGTGGGGCGCACGTGTTCAAGCTGGTCTGCATCATCATTCCCTTCCTGCTCAGCATGGGCGGCAAGGCTCGCTTCCGCGTGGCAGGAGTCAGCCCGGACAACGAATGGCAGGAACCGAGACCTCCCTATTCCGTGCTGCTGGTGGAAACCGCGCATTCCATCTTCAACCTGATGTACTCGAAAAGCGGAGAAGCGCCAAAACTGGCGCGTCCGATATTTTACCACGAGGAAATCACCCACTGCCCGCTGCTGCTCATCTCACGCACCTGCCTCGACCACATCTGCCTCGTCAAGCTGCGCACCGACAGCGGACAAATCCTCCATGCCTCCAGTCTCGATGCGCTGGTCATTCCGGAATACGTGCCCACCGGGCACCGGTATGACTGGTCGCTGAGTCTCGTGGCCGAAACCTGCCGGCAGGAAAATGAGCAGTCGGAGCCCCGCATCACGCAAACCGGCACCAGCCCCTTCACCAGCCTCAGCGGTCACATCTGCGCCTTGCACGAACTGAAAGTCTGCGAACGCCCCATCACCGTAGCAGAAGTCACCTTCGATTCCAGCCACGAAACAGACCGGCTCTGCGTTTACCTCGCCAGTGAAGTAACCGGCGGGTACACCCCCACCAAGGGCGACTCCATCACCTGCACCGGCATCCTCCGAGCAGCTCCCAGAAACATCCTGGAAGACTGATGAAGCTCTCCTTGGAATAGGGAACCTCTGAAAATTCCCATCCCTCATGTGCTAGCATGAGGGATTTCATACATGCCACAGGCATGTATTTCATGCACTGCGATAGCAGTGCTTTCATACCGCTGCTCGCAGCGGTATTTACATACTTGCGATAGCAAGTATTTCATTGAGCGAAGCGACTGGTTACCGCTGCATTAGCAGCGGTACTGCCCTTTTCGCAATATATTGGACACAAGCGTGCAATGGGATACATAAAGCACATGGATTTTTTCCAGGGAAGGCTAATTTATTATGCGACCGCCCATTGGATGTACCGCTGCTAATGCAGCGGTAACTAGTCGCTTCGCTCAATGAAAGCGTAGCTGGCGCTACGCATGAAATACCGCCTGCGGCGGTATGAAAGCGGCACTATGTGCCGCATGGCTCTGGCGTATACGCCAGAGCTGCAAATTCACATTTATCGGTCGATTTTCACAACCCGGGGTGAATCACAAAAATTGCTTGCAACAACAGCAGCGCTATGGTATCGTAGGCTTTGCATGAAAAAGTTCAAGGTAGGATTAGTCGGACGCATCATTATAGCCATGATTCTGGGTGGGGTTCTGGGCGGAATCCTGCCGTTGAAGGTAGTCCGCGCATTTGTCACCTTCAATGCCTTATTCAGTCAATTTCTGGGCTTCATCATTCCGCTGATTATCGTGGGGCTGGTGGCACCTGCAATAGCCGATATCGGGAAAAAGGCGGGGCGTCTGCTGCTGGCCACAGCCGGGCTGGCGTATGCGGCCACCCTGGCCTCCGGTTTTGCCTCATATTTCACCGCCATCGGCACTTTCCCATCCCTCATCAAGGCGGGAACCCTCACCTCCAGTTTTGCCCAGGGCAATGAAGCCAGTGCCTACTTTACCGTTGAGATTCAGCCCATCATGGGGGTCATGCCGGCGCTGGTGCTGGCCTTCATCCTGGGGCTGGGCATGGCACAGATTAACGGCGGCGTGCTCCATGGGGCGTTCAATGACTTCCGGGAAATAATCTACCGCACCATCGGGCGGGTCATCATCCCCCTGCTGCCCATTTATATTTTCGGCATCGCGCTGAACATGTCCTACTCCGGCCAGGCGGCCGCCGTACTCGCGGTCTTCATCAAGATTATCGGCATCATCTTCCTGCTGCATATCGTGGTGCTGATCTTCCAATACTGTGTGGCGGGGCTGTTCTCACGGCGCAACCCCTTCGGCCTGCTCTGGCGCATGCTGCCGGCCTATTTCACAGCCCTGGGCACCCAGTCCAGCGCAGCCACCATTCCCGTCACCCTGCGGCAGACCATCAGCAACGGCGTGGATTCCAACCTGGCCGGTTTTGTCATCCCGCTCTGCGCTACAATCCACCTTTCCGGCAGCACGCTCAAAATAGTAGCCTGCGCCATAGCCATCATGATAATGCAGGGCACCCCGGTGGACTTCAACCACATGGCCGGGTTCATCCTCATGCTGGGCGTGGTGATGGTAGCCGCGCCGGGTGTGCCGGGCGGGGCCATCATGGCAGCGCTGGGGGTGCTGCATTCCATGCTGGGCTTCGGAGAGCAGGAGCAGGCGCTCATGATTGCGCTCTACATCACCATGGATAACTTCGGCACCGCCTGCAATGTGACCGGGGATGGCGCGCTTGCCCTCATCCTCAACAAGTTTTACAAACCCGCCCCTCAGAAAGCCTGATATCGGCAAGCTCCATTCACCGGATTCCCCACTGTAGTGCGTTCTACAGTGGGGAATGATTTGACTTTGCACGCGGGCTCAGGTAAAATGCATGGCAGATGAACACGGCGTTTGTACCAGAGGACTATTTTGCGCGATACGGCGTAGCGGATATTTTCGGCGCGGGCGAAACGTGCGAGGTAGACCTGGGCTGCGGCGACGGCGGGTTCCTGCTGGCCATGGCGGAGCATTACCCGGAGACACGCTTTCTGGGAGTGGAACGCCTGCTGGGGCGCATCCGCAAGGTATGCAATGAGAGCGCCCGCCGCGGGCTGGCCAATGTGCGCGGGCTGCGCGTAGAGAGCCGCTATTTTCTGGAGTGGATGGTGGCGCCCGGCAGCATCAGCCGCCTGCACTACCTCTTTCCCGATCCCTGGCCCAAGGAAAAGCACCACAAGAACCGCCTGGTGCAGGACAGTTTCATACCGGTGCTGCACCGCGCGCTGGCCCCTGGGGGAGAGGTGCTGTTCAAGACTGACCACGAGGAGTATTTCGAGTGGGTGTGTGAGCGCATGGACGCCAGCCCCCTCTTCCGCCGCGAGGAATGGAACGCCCCCTTCTACCCTAAGACAGATTTCCAGAAACAATGGGAGGCCATGGGTAAACCCATCTTTGCCGCCCGCTATGTGAAGACCGATGGCATTTGATTTACACAAAGTTGACCCGAGCGGAGCCCGCCTGGGCACCCTGCACCTGCCGCATGGTGATGTGCCCACCCCCATCTTCATGCCGGTGGGCACGCAGGGCACGGTGAAAACCCTGCACCCGGAAGACCTGGAGGCTCTGGGGGCTCAGATTATCCTGGGCAACACCTACCACCTCTGCCTCCGCCCGGGCGATGAAGCCATCCGCAACCTGGGCGGCCTGCATTCCTTCACCGGCTGGAACAAGCCCATGCTCACCGATTCCGGCGGCTTCCAGGTGTGGAGTCTGGCCCGCCTGCGCAAGATTACCGAGGAAGGCGTGCGTTTCTGCAACCATATCGATGGCTCATACATGATGCTCAGCCCGGAGCGCAGCATGGAAATCCAGGCCAACCTGGGCAGCGATATCGCCATGCTCTTCGATGAATGCCCGCCCTACCCCTGCGACCGCAAGTATGCTGAAAAATCCCTGGGGCTCACCCTGCGCTGGGCCAAACGCTGCAAAGCCTGGGTGGATGAGCACCAGCCCATGAGCGGCCCGGGCTTGCAGAACCACTTCGGCATTGTGCAGGGCTCGGTCTATGCCGACCTGCGCCGCGCCTGCGCCGAGGAACTGGCCGCCATGGATTTTGATGGCTATGCCATCGGCGGTGTCTCCGTAGGCGAACCGGAGGAGGAAATGCTGCGCGCCATCGAGCACAGCACCCCCTACCTGCCCCAGAACAAAGCCCGCTATGCCATGGGGCTGGGCACCCCCACCCAGATTCTCGAAATGATTGAGCGCGGGGTGGATATGTTCGACTGCGTGATGCCCACCCGCCTGGCCCGCCACGGCATTGCCATGACCCCGGACGGCCCGATTCACATCAAGAACCAGCGCTGGAAGGACGACCCCAACCCGCTGGACCCGGAGGGGCACCCGCACGTGACCCGCTTCTCCCGCGCCGCGCTGCGCCATTTCTTCCGCGCCGGGGAAATGCTGGCGCTCCGCGTGCTCTCCTTCCAGAACCTTCACTTTTACCTGCGGCTCATGGCACAAGCGAGAAGTGCCATTGCAGCCGGTGAATTCGCTGCGTTCAAGCGCAGCTTCATCTCGCGTTACCAAGCAAACGACATACAATGAACGCCATCTACATTGCCCAAGCCGCCGCCGGTCAGCAGGGTGACCCCATGAGCATGCTCATCACCTTCGGTCTTATCGGTATCATCTTCTACTTCCTCCTCATCCGCCCGCAGCGCAAGCAGCAGAAGGAACTCAAGGAACGCCAGGATAGCCTCAAGCCCGGCGACAAGGTGGTTTCCGCCGGTGGTATCTACGGTGTCATCACCAAGGTGGAGCAGGATGCCGTGCGCATGGAAATCGCCCCCAGCGTGACCATCAAGATTGCCAAGACCAGCATCGTTTCCAGCACCCCCAAGGAAGCCCCCGCTGAGGAAAAGAAGTAAGGCTCAACCATTCCATTCCGATTAACGCAAAATGAGTTCTGCACCCATTTTGCGTTAATCATTTTTCCGCCATGCTCCCCTTCTACACCACCGACCAGCTCGACCAGCTGCCCGCCGGGACCCGGCTGGGCGTCATCGGCAACCCGATTGCGCACTCCAAATCGCCACAGATGCAGCAGCCCGCGCTGGATGCAGCCGGCATCCCCGCCCGCTACGTTCGCCTCCTGGCCGGCACGGAAGAGGGAGCCTTTGAAGCCCTGCTGGGGCAGCTTGCCGACCGCGACTTCATCGGCGTGAACGTAACGGTGCCCTTCAAGAAGCGGGCACACGATGCCGC
The DNA here is from genome assembly GCA_015062005.1 of Akkermansiaceae bacterium. Lineage (GTDB taxonomy): Bacteria > Verrucomicrobiota > Verrucomicrobiia > Verrucomicrobiales > Akkermansiaceae > Akkermansia. Next base: position 4,420 of record SUVL01000036.1, on the reverse strand, counting down.
CGTTGCCCTGGACCCGCTGGCGCAGCTGAGCGGATCGGTGAATACCCTGGTGCGCCGCGCCGATGGCTGGCATGGCTACAACACCGACGGCCCCGGCTTCTCCCGCGCCATTGAGGAATGCTTCGGCCGCCCGCTGCGGGAGCTGAGCGTGCTCATCATGGGCGCCTGCGGAGGCGCCGGTTCTGCCCTGGCCTGCCAGTGCGCGCTGGAGCAGTGCCCCTCCCTCACCCTGGTGAACCGCCCCCGCCCGGAACTGGAGCAACTCGCCGCCAAACTGAAACAGCACACCGCCGCCCCCGTCACCCCCCTGCATTTTGATTCACCGGAGCTTCCTGAGGCAGTGGCGGAGGCCGACCTCATCGTGAATGCCACCAGCCTGGGGCTGCACGAGGGCGACCCCATGCCCATCTCCCCCGGGCTCCTGCAGCCCGGTCAGTTCGTGTACGACATCGTGACCCACGAAACCGCCCTGCACCGCAGCGCCACCGCCCGCGGCTGCCGAGCCGCCACCGGTCAGGGCATGCTTCTCTGGCAAGGCGCCATCGCCTTCGAACACTGGTTCGGCCGCATGCCGGAGGTCGAAGCCATGCGCAAAGGACTCAATGCCCAGTGATTAATGTTTGGTATACTATGGCGGAGGCGTAGTATATTCAGGCGAGCCAAAGGCCCGCGGCACACAAAGCCCACGTCAGTGGGCGACAGCTCTTAGGCAGGTGGTGAAGTTCGCGACAGCGAACGGGCCCCGTGGCAACGGTGATGACAGAGAGCGCAGTTCAAGTAAAAACGTTAGCCGGGGTAGATTAGCCCACGCTAGTGGGCGACAGCTCTTAGGCAGGTGGTGAAGTTCGCGACAGCGAACGGAACCCGTGGCAACGGTGATGACAGAGAGCGCAGTTCAAGTAAAAACGTTAGCCGGGGTAGATTAGCCCACGTTAGTGGGCGACAGCTCTTAGGCAGGTGGTGAAGTTCGCGACAGCGAACGGAACCCCTGTTATGCAGAAGAAATAATAAAGGAACCCCGTGCTAACGGTGGTGACAGAGAGCCTTATTCAGGTGAAAATCCGTGTTTTTTCAGGAAACGTTGAAACTCATCCTGAACGGAGAGTTTGGTGTGATGCTCCCTTTGGTTGTTAATGTATTGGATAACAGAATCAATATTTGATCTGCTGACCGAAAAAGCCCCGTATCCTTCCTGCCATGAAAAATCCTTGTATTCCGGATGGATGCTTTTAATCCATTTGCTGGTACTGGCTTTTATCGTCCGGACAAAATCGGCCATGCTTATTGTGCAGGGTAGTGTTGCCAGGATGTGTACGTGGTCCGGTCGTCCGCCGATTCTGTATGAAATTCCTGATAAGGAACGGATGATGCCGCCGATGTAGTGAAACACCTGGGCCAGATCTTCTTCTCTGATTGAACAAGCGATTTTGACGTGAAAAATGATATGTACATTAGTGTTGACGAAAGAATTTCCCATACAAGATACTCGTTAATTCTATCACATATCACGGCGCTGAAACAAGCTTATTCTGTTGAGTCTGGATTTTGGAATTCAGGAACGAACTGTTCTGAACAGGGCGTGCGTATCTGTCACCACAGGTTCCCTGGGTTCCAGATTTTTTCTACGCGTAGCAGGGGTTCCGTTCGCTGTCGCGAACTTCACCACCTGCCTAAGAGCTGTCGCCCACTAACGTAGGCTAATCTACCCCGGCTAACGTTTTTACTTGAACTGCGCTCTCTGTCACCACCGTTAGCACGGGGTTCCTTTATTATTTCCTCTGCATAACAGGGGTTCCGTTCGCTATCGCTCACTTCACCTCCTGCCTAAAGGCTGTCGCCCACCAGAGGGCTGAGGCTCCTGAATCAGAGATTTCAGACGGTAAAAAAACAACCATGTAAAATGCGGAGTCTGCTGTAGTATCACACTGCGCTTGAATCATCTCTACGCTGGAGGTCCTGTTCGCCCCGCCCTTACCGACAAAGAGTGCGCGGCCACTGATGTGGCAACGCCTACCTGACTCATAAAAATCCGGAGTGTTTATTTGCGCCGGCGGCGTGCCGCCAGCCCGCAGAACGCCAGCAGACTCAACGTAGCCGTCGCGGGCTCAGGGACGTAATGGAATATCAGCGACACTTTCTCTGGTACGCTGGCGGTTCCATCCACGAGCTCAAACAACATGCCATATTGTTTTTCTCCAAGGACAACCTCCTCGCCTGCCAGATTTTTATATGTTCCATCTCCTGTCAGGCAACGCACTCCGACGTTCTCATAACCGGCAGCGTCCAGTGTGCTATCACTCAGAGTAATGAGTGTATTTTTATTGCTCACTGAGTACCAGATACTGCTCGGGTTTCCATCTCCACCAGCTGTACCGGTCAGAACAATAAGCTCACGAGCCTGTATCCCCGTAGAGCAAAGTGCGAGATTGGTAGTGGTGGCCAAGTTCATCTGGGCAACATGCTGCAATGCCTTATCCAGAGTGACTGCTTCGTTGTGAAGGACTTTCAAGTCCTCTTGTTCCAACGCCGCAAACGCAAGCCCGGAAAGAACCAGAAGTGTTAATAATGTCTTTTTCATGATTGGTCGATTTGATATTTATGAGAATTGCACATGCGGCTCTGCTTTACCTGCACCTTAAACGATAAAAGAGGGCTACCTGTCCCCAACCGGCTTGTGCCCGTGTACAGCATTACATATGCTGAAGCAAGCGCAAATGTCGTAAATGATTAGGCTTTTCTCTGTTAGAACATTATTTGCTGTGCATGAGAAGTGAGTATTTGAGCTCATAATTATCCCTAATTCGCAGTTTTTATTTCTTTGCTTGGGTATCAGCATATGTAATGCTGTACAATTTACTCAGTTAGACACACTCTCCACGTTCGCATATGAAACTGTCACATACCATTACTGCTTGTGTTGCTTTGAGTTTATCGTTCACAGCATGCCAAACGCCGCTGTACAGAGCGGTAAAGTCCAACGATGTCGTAGCCGTTAAACGCGAGCTAGCCAAAGGGGCAGACCCGGATGAAAAAGCCTCGGCTGCCAACTGGTTCTGGAAGGCTCCGCTTTTGCCCATTGTCGCAACGCTGGATCTTGCAGAGTTGGCGGTTATATATGGTACGGGCGGGTTAGGCGTTATACCATTGTGCATCATATATGCTCCATTTTGTAAGACTTTTGTGGCCGAAACTGTGGTAGACTTCTCGTTGACAGAGGGCGTGTACAATTTTGGTGACACAACCCCGGCTCAGGCGGTTGGTTATAAAACTGCCCCCGAGCTGGCATACGAAATAGCTCTATCGCCGAGGTTGAACGATATCCGCCTCGTGGAAGAGCAAGCCATGCAGTATGCCTTGGATAGAAACGATATTGCCGGGGCGCTTCGTTTGCTGGACAAGGGAGCCATGCGGAGCCTACCCGATTTCCGAGCCGCGGTGCAGGGAGATGCTGCGGCGCAAACTCGCCTGGCTCTGTGCTACTTCGAAGGTAAGGGGGTGTTAAGTGATTACAAAAAAGCTATAAAGTGGTTCAGCAAAGCGGCCAAACAGGGGAACGCCGATGCCGCGCATCATCTCGGTTGGTGCTACAGCGGAGGATATGGGGTGGATAGGGATTATGAACAAGCGCTTGAGTGGCATATTAAGGCAGCGGCGTATGGGAAAAAGTATGCGGAGAAAAATATGGATGTATCTCTAATAGATATGGCAGCAGCATTGACGGGGGTGGCGGGATATCAAGCGCTTGTGGGACTATGCTATAAGTATGGTAAATGCGGTTTTCCGAAAAATAATGCTGCAGCGGCGTGGTGGTACCGCAAGGCAGCAGAGCAAGGCATCGCTGTTGCTCAATCTGAGCTTGCCGACTGCTACTGTTTCGGCGAAGGTGTGATGATAAATTACCCCGAAGCGGCTAAGTGGGCCCGCAAGGCCGCAGAGCAAGGCGATGCCGATGGACAGTGGCTGCTTGGCGCTATGTATTATGATGGCAAGGGTGTGGTGAGAGATGAGGAACAGGCACGATATTGGTGGCGGCAAGCTGCTGCTCAGGGGAAAGCCAAAGCACGAGAGTCTTTGCAACGTCATGGTTGGTTATAAACCGGCCATGACGGGTGGGGCGTATGCTCCATGTTGCCGATGTCCGCTACGTTTCTTCTAAAGCATATCGGCGCAGGAGGAGTTACTGCTCCGGCACGAATCCTTTTGCAGGGCGGAAGGTGAGGCGTTGCTTGTCGTTTGTGCGGAAGATGCCGAAGCGGGCGATGTGCACTTTCTGCGCCTCGTGGGAGGCGGCTTGTATGGAAGCGAGCACAGCCTCCACTGCGGCGGAGGCTGTGCTGCGGGTAGCACCCGGACCCATGTAGCGCTGAACGCGGGCGATGAGTTGTTTCTTGTTCACCGGAAGCTCGGGGGGGGGGGGGGG
>SUVL01000035.1 GCA_015062005.1 Akkermansiaceae bacterium | reverse complement strand
ATCGCATCTGAAATGCGATAGACTGCGGACAGTGGGCGAACTGTGTCTTCAGTGCGCAAGAGGCTGCTTTTCGCCTGCTGAAATCATTTAAAACACACAAGAAAACACTATGAAACTACACTTACCGAAAATGCTGCTGACTGCGGTCCTGGCAATGTGTTCAGTAGCATATGCTAACATGACGCTCCCCAGTGCGGGTACAAATGCCTTTACCTGGGACGGCACCAGCTGGACAGATGCATCGGGCAATACTGTGGATGGCCCGACTCGACAGAACAATACTGGTGCATTCATGATCATGAACGCCGGTCTGACGGCCGATCCAGCGCCTGGTAACACTTCCGATGGCGGTGGTATCAAGGTTGCAGAAGGCGTAAACGTCTCTAACATGTCTCTTGGAACGTGGGGCGGCTCAATCCAGGTTGGAGCAGGTGCCTATTTGGATGCATCGAGCTGGAGCCTGAAGAGTAAGGTATTAACCGATTCTGAGGAAGCCAATGTCTGGGTGGATGGCGAGCTGAATCTGCGTGGATTCGGGAGCTTTGACAATGGTTCTGGTGCAACGAATCACTACTGGCACATCGGCAAGGACGGGTATGTTAATCTGGTCGGTACTACAGCAATAGCAAAGAATGAGAAAGATTGGAATATTGAAGTAGTGCTTGAGAGAGATGAGACCATTGACGGCGTCGTAAACCGTGACCGTACCAGCGTTAATATGGTGCGTACGTATCTGCAGGCTGCGGGGAATCTCTCATCAAGCGTTACAAGCCTGACGGTGTTGGATATTGACGGCAACACGTTACAGGAAGGCACGGATTATACTGTCAGCAATACGGAAAACTCGCTTGGCATTGCTTATGCAGCTATCGGCTATGAAAGAATGAGCCTTACCTGGAATGGGCAGAGCTCAGATAAGTGGGTGGAAACGGGTAGTTGCTGGGTTGATGACTCCAATGTAACCACTTCGTTCCTGAATGGTGATAGCGTCACCTTTGCTGCTAAAGAGGGAGTAAGCACGACGGTAACGATAGACGGCGACGTGAAAGCCGAGCAAGTCACCATTAGTGATGATTTCACCTTTACAACCTCGAAAACAGTCCGTTTGAGCACCAATCTCGGTATAGCCATTGCGGAGAATAAAACCCTGACCAAAGCAGGTGAGGGCACGCTGAACATTCAGGGAGGAGACATTACCGGAAATGTTAACGTGACTGGTACGGGCACGCTGAACATCCAGGGTGGCGTCATTGATGGGGATGTAAACGTGACCGGCGGTATGCTGGTTGTTAATACTGCAAATGCACTTTCCGGCGAAAACGTAAGCATTACCAATGGTGAGCTGAAAGTCAGCTATAGCGGAGACGGTGGCAGCGCCATTTCTCACGGTACCACGGTGAGCGTGGGCGCAGGCGGCATTCTGAGACTCGATGGCCATGATAGCATCGGCTGGTCGGCATCTCAGGCCCCGAAGTTGATTGAGCTTGCGGGCAATGAAGGGGAGGGCAGCCTGGCCAGCATGGTCATCAACGATGCAAACGGGTCAACAACGTGGTGCGCTCCCGTTGAGATGAATGGCTACAGCAAGATCTCCGGTACTACAATTAATCTGTTAGACGGCCCGACGCTCACCGTCACTAAAACGGACAATGTGATCGATATCAACACGATTCAGTTGCGCGGGAACATGAAAGTCGGAGTCGAGGAAAACGGTTCGCTGGAAATCAAGAGCTTGCTCGCCCGACACGGTGAAGCAGGTACCGCAGATAAGCTCATTAAGACCGGTGGCGGCACTTTAATCCTCAGCCATGACAATGCCACATATGAGAATGGCACTGAAATTCAGGGGGGCACCATTGTGGTTAAGGCAGGGAAGGCTCTTGGCACCGGCGCCGTCACCATTTCCGATGGTGGCACGCTGGATCTGGAGCAGGTGTCGGCGGCTTACGAAGTGGGTAACATCAACATGAATGATGGCTCCACCCTGATTGTGCGCAATGGGTATTATGGGAATAGCTTTGATTCCGCCATCAACGTGGCCGGAAATGTGAATCTCCAATCCGGCTGGGGTGGAAATTCTGGAGTCATTGCCTCGAATATCAATGGTAAGGGTTCCATGAGCATGAGCAATCTCATTTGGGACGGTAATCCTACCGGCGATGCATGGAAAATCAGCGGTGTCATTTCCGATAAGGCCGAGACCGAAAAGCTTTCCGTGATTAACGTTTCAGGCGTTGCTACTCTCTCCGGGGCCAACACCTACAGCGGTGGTACTACTGTGAATGGCGGCACCCTTACCGCCGAAAACGAAAGCGCCCTGGGCACCGGGAAGGTGAGCATGAACGGCGGCACGCTGAAGCAGAACGCGGCGCTGAGCATCTCCGCCATGGATTACACCGGCGGCACAGTGAACAACAATGGCCAGAACCTGACCGTGACCGGCAAGCTGACCGCTGCGGCTGATATGAGCATCGAAGGCGCCGGCGCCACCAGCATCGGTAGTCTGGACCTGAGCGCCGGCACCACGCTGAGCGTCGCCGGCAGCCTGACCATCGGTGAATTGGTGCTGGATCTCAGCAAGTACGCCGATATGGCACAGACCTACACCCTGGTGACCACCACGGGCGAGGGAGCCACCGTAGGCCTGAGCACCGCCTACTCCACCCAGTACAATGGCTACACCGCCTCGGTGAGCGGAAACGGCACGAACAGCCTGACACTGAGCTTCGCGGAAATCGTGGCTCCCGGTGGCGACATCACCACCACGGTGACGGGCCAGGGCGGCTTTGCCGATGGCATGCTCACGCTGAATGTGGACGCCGACCTCACGGATGCCACCCAGCAGGTGCTCATCTCCGGTATCAGCGGCAGCATCATGGCCGATATTCTGGGGCTGAGCGGCCTGCCGGAAGATGGCATGGTGGGTATCACCCTGGCCGGAGCCAACGGCACCACCTTCACCGCCACGGCTGACCAGCAGATTGGCTTCCAGGGCAATGATGGCGTGAGCTACTACTTCGGTGAGCAGGTAGGCAGCGCCTGGCAGTACCAGGTGGCTTACATCCCCGAGCCCGCCACGGCTACGCTGAGCCTGCTCGCCCTGGCCGGTCTGGCCGCACGCCGCCGCCGCAAGGCTTGAGGATAGAGCGATAAATGACTAATGTGTAATATTCCCGGCGCGGCCAGTAATGGCCGCGCCGGCTTGCTTCAGCGTTTACAGCTATCGGAACACGCGACTTCTGAAAACTCAAAACTAACCAAAAATTGATGTTTGTCGTTGTCGGGGCACGGGACTTCAGTCCCGAAATAACTGTGCTTCCAATCGGGACTGAAGTCCCGTGCTCCGACAGAGTTTCCCGACATATTCCCATTTTTCGAGCAGAGTGGGGAAAATGTTGCTGATATTTCTATCGCTTACAAAATCTTTGGGACGCGAATAATTACGCCAGCATATTCTTTTTGCTTGATTCTACACATACTAAATGATAGTCTTACCGTTGGTATGCTACTCTCTCTTTCCAGACGTTTTCTGGCTTTTCTACTGGTATTCGGCCTGCTGACCGCAGTTCCGGCCACTGCTTATGACTCTGATTATGAAGATGAAGAGCAGGAGGTAAAAAAATCCAAAAAGAAAAAAAGCAAGAAAAAGAAAAAGTCTGAGAATGAAGATGACTACTGGGATGAGGACAGCTGGGATGACGACGAGGTCGAACCGGTAGTCAAGAAGAAGAAGAAAAAGAAAAAGAAGAAGAAAAAATCTTCCAAAAAGAAAAAAGTCGAGGAACAGGATGACGATGACTGGGATTCCTGGGACGATGATGACGATACGGATAAGGTATCAGACAACGAGGCGGAGGATTTCTTCTCCGATGACGAGAAGGCCAGCTCCATCCCCGCAGATTCAGAGATGGAGAAGACAGCGCTGGGCGGAGTAAGCAAGAAAAAGGAACCTGCAAAGCAGGAGCCCGCGCCGCAGCGTCCCCAGCCGGCAGCCCTCCCGAAAAATCCCCGTGCCGAATGCGTGGCACAGCTGCTGTCAAATCCGGCAGCGGTGGAGCACGTGGAATTCAAAGCCATACATCCGGGCTGGAGGGCAGTCATGCGACTCAACAAACAGCAGCGGGTACTCGTCGTTCTCAACCATCTGAGAGATGCAGGCACCGTGCTGGAATTCACCGAGCGCGAGCTGCGCGTCAAATGGGATAACTGGGGAGAAGAGCGTTATTTGCGCCAGGCCGACAACAGCTACATGCTGGAGTCCATGGTGAAGCGCAGCGGACAGGAGCTGAGCCGCAAAGCCAAGCGCACAGCCACCCGACTGCGCAGCCGTAAGGCCGTCGCCTGGGAGGACTACGGCTGGACCGGCTGGCTCATGGACTATATTACCGGCAATGAACCGCCCCTCACCTACGTCACATTCCGCATGGTGCGCGAGAACATGGACTGCAAAGTGCGGTTCTCAGAAGACGAAAAGGTCCTGGTGAAGATGACGGGCGACCACGCCGCAGCCACTGTGCTGGATTACACCGGGGTCAAGCTGCATGTGCGCTGGGAAAACGGCCAGGTGGAGACCTATAAACGGCTGGAGGATGGCTCCTATCGCAAGATAGATGATGAACGCGTAGCCCGCCAGCTGCTTGACCCTGACAAATGCGTGCGCGAGAAATCAGAAGATGACGGGTTCATCATCTGGTGGCGCGACTTCATGAACGAGGAGAAACCGCTCAGCTACGTGAATGTGGAAATGAAGAAAGGCAGCGTAGAGTACCGCCCCCGCCTCAGCATGGATAACCGCGTGCTGATGCAGACCCCGCCCCACAAGGGATGGGCCAAGGTCATCAAGTATGACCGCAAGCAACTCATCATCCGCTGGGACGGCGTAAGGGAGGAACTCTATGAGCGCGACGATGACAACGTCTACCACTTCGTGAAATAAGTTCCGCTTTTTCATTTATTGACGCGGCAATTAAAGATTGATGTGTTATCCGTATTGGAGGGGTAACAAATTGGAATCTGTCGGGATGTACAAAGGACAAATTACAAAGGACAATTTAGGAGTTCCGCTCGCCTTAGGCTCGCCATTTTAAACGGCTGCGGCGGAGCCGCGGGGAACTTTCAAATTGTCCTTTGTCCTTTGTACATTGTACTTTCAAACATCAATTTTGCGTTTCGCTAAAGCAATATTCTTTAATTGCCGGAGCGATAACAGGCAAACGCCCGCGGCTTCACTGAGGAGCTGCCGGCGTCTGTTTGCACCTGCCGGCGTGGGCATTACCCCAGGCGGGATTCAAAATCAGCATAGGAGAACGAGCGGACTGTCTCCACCCCGCCATCCGCCCGGAGCACCGCGACATCCGGATGCGGCACACCATTGAAATGAGATGTCTTCACCATGGTATAGTGGCTCATATCATCGAGCACAATCGTATCATCCACCTGCAGGGGGGAATCAAAGGAATAATCACCAATGACATCTCCAGCCAGACATGTAGGGGCACCCAGGCGGTATGTATGGCTCTTTTCGCCGGGCGCACCAGCCGCCGCATAGGCCTCTCCATCCAGCATCACGGCCGGCGTGCCCGTTGCCCCGGGCTTCACTGCAAACACATCCGGCCGGTATGGCATTTCCAGAACATCCGGCATGTGGGCGCTGGCGCTTACGTCCAGAATGGCATGCTGGTAGCCCAGCGATTCAAAAACATCCAGCACGCGGGCGCGAAGCACCCCGGTGTGAATAGCCCAGGCCTCTCCCGGCTCCAGGAAAACCTCCACGTGGTACAGTTCCCGGATTTCGCGGACAAGCTCAATGAGGGCAGTCCGGTCGTAATCTGGCTTGGTAATCCAGTGACCGCCGCCAAGGTTGATGTAACGGATCTGGGGAGCTGCCAACAGGTCGCCCAATTGCTTCTCAAACGCCCGGAAGGTATCCATGAGCTCCTGAGCCCCCTGCTCGCAAAGCGTGTGAAAATGCAGGCCGGAAATTCCGGAAATATCGACATCTTTCAACTGGTCAGCCGGTATCCCCAGACGGGAGCCGGGCACACAGGGGTCGTAGAGGGCCGTGTGTCCCGTTGAAAAGCAGGGGTTGATGCGCAGGCCGAGCTGCAACTCACCCCGCTGCACCCGGGGATGCGCCAGGCAGACGTTTCGCCAGCGCTGCCACTGGGGGATGCTGTTGAAATCGATGTGGTGGGCAAACTCCAGCAATTCAGCCAGCTCACCTTCCCTGTATGCAGGTGAATAGACGGCCACGTGTCCCCCCAGGTGCCGTGCCCCCAGCCGGGCCTCATACAGACCTGAAGCACAGCACCCCGCGGCATACGGCCTGAGTATCTCCAGACCGGCAGAGCAGGAAAATGCCTTCAGGGCCACCAGGAGCCGCGCGCCGGAGGCGTTCGCCACATCGTGCAGGATGCGGGCATTGCGTTCCAGCGCGGGAAGTGAAATCAGGAACCGGGCCACGGGAAATTATGGTGTTTCAGCGCTTGCGGCGTTTGCGCACGCGCTTGTTGGCCGCCTCCTGGGCCGCCTTCTCTGCCGCAGCCTTTTCCTCGGCTGCCTTCTGCTCAGCAGCCAGGCGTTCAGCAGCTTCCTTTTCCGCAGCAGCAGCCTCCTGGGCCGCCTTCTCTGCCGCAGCCTTTTCCTCTTCAGCCTTCTTCTGAGTCTCTTCCTGCTCAGACTGAAGCTTCTGGCCTACGGATTGGATGGCAGGCAGCAGCGCCTCAAAGCAACGCTTGGTCTCCGCCTTCACCTCCAGCTTGGGGCTGCTGGCGTTCAGGCTCTGGCATACCTTGGCCGCCATCACCCAGGAGCCCATGGCCTCCCTGGATTTACCCATGGCGTTATCCAGATTACCCAGCGAGGTAAGCAGTTTCACATAGGCTATGGACATTTCAGAAGAAAGGCGCTTCAGACGCTGGGCAAGCTCCTGCCCCTTCATGTAGGTGGTGCGGGCTTCCTCGGGGTCATCCACTGCGCGCTGGCAATCACCCAGGCAGCGGTAGGACCCCAGCAAATCTGCTGCGGCCCGGGAAAGATTCGGCTCCACCTCACCCTCGGGAAGTTCCTCACCCTCCTTGGGTGCCACTGCCTGGTACAAGGCTTCGTCCACCGCCAGGGCAGCTTCATACCTGGGCAGGGCTTCAGAAGCCTTGTTCTGGGCCAGCAGGCACAGGCCGACTCCGTTGTGGCAGCTGCTGAGCATACGCTGGGCGTCCGGCGTATTCCGGGCATCTTCCGGAAGCGCTTCAATCTCCTTCAACGCGTTTTCATACTCACCCAGAGCCTTCGAGTGAGCCCCCAGGTCACGGGTGGTGGAGGCAATCTGCAAGGCCAGGCGGGCACGTTCCAGGCTGGCATCTCCCTTCTGAAGCTCAGCGTAATATGAGCGCAGCATCTCCAGCATATCCTTCACCATGGAGTTCAGCTCCGGGAACTGCTCCGGGCTGGTCACTTTCTGAGCCAGCGTATACACTGCAAAGTTAAACAACGCATCACGCCCGGATTCCGCCTGGCTTGGCTCAGGTTCCGGCGCGGGTGCCGGTTCCGGAGCAGGCTCCGGGGCCGGTTGCTCTGCCGCCGGGGCCGGCTGCGCGTCTGCAGGGGCAGGCTCCGCCTCCTTCTCTTCACAGGCGCTCAGACACAGCACCGACGCCATACCCAGCAACGCTGCACAGCGGCTACTTGACTTGCGAAAACGGTCGGATAAAATCATACTTTCCACATTCTGCATGTTGCCAGGCCACACGTCAAGCCCATTCTGCCCCCGCTGGCTCAAAAACTAGATTCCAGCGCACCCAATTTACGAAAAAATCCATTTTTTTGCAAAAAATGCAAATTTTTGCTTGTCTTTTCCCTTGTATATTGGCTAGAATGAGGAGCAACGAAACGACATGAAACATTTCCATCTCTTCAAACGTATTGCCTTGACCTGCGGTCTTGCCGCTGCTGCCGCCCTGGTCAGTTCCTGCACCACCACGTCACCTGCCGCCGAACGCGCAGAGCAGCTGCGTGAGGGGGTTAATGTCACCGTTTTCAGCTACAACGATGCTTCCTCTCCCAAGCATCGCCTCTGCACTGAGGCCGGCCCCATGCCCGACAGCGTGGCCCGTGCTCTGGACGCATGGCTGCGCAACTCCACGGTGAAGAACTTTGCCTATGCCTACCCGCAGTACTACGTGGCCCTGACTGCTCCGAGCGGCCGCCAGCGCGTGTGGGGCATCTGCACTGATGGCAAGGCCAACCTGGTGGGTATCCTCATTCCCCGCGATGGCGTAGCAGCCTGGGATCTACCCTACATCGGCGCCTACAAGATGTATGTATGCGACACCAAGCAGCGCCGCGCTCTTTCCGATGCCATCATGACCTACCTTGCTGAAGCCGGTTATGATGAGTACCGCATCGCTGCCCGCAAGGCCACCGGCCTGACAGATGAGAAATACCTGGTTTCCAAGCCCAAGACACTGCAGGAAATCGAGGCTGAGCGCGCTGCCGCAGAAGCAGCCCGGAAGGCTCGCGAAGCTGAGCGCGCCGCCGCAGAAGCAGCCAAGGCAGCAGCAGGCATTGACTCTTCCGATGATGAGAAGTCTGACGAGGAAGACGAAGATTCCGGAGACGAAGAAGAGGAAGATTCCGATGAAGAGGAGGAATCCTCTGATGAGGAAGAATCCTCCGATGAAGAAGAGGAGGATTCCGAAGACGAAGAGGAAGAAGAGGAGTAATCCCCCCTTCGGTATTCCACTTACCCTTTCCACTCCCTGCTGCTCCGGCAGCAGGGGGATTTTTTTTACACGGTACCCGCCTCGGAAAAAGCAGAACGGCCAGGCAATGCCGCTCAGTGTTTCTTGAGCCCTATACCCGATAAATTGGAATTTGTCGAGCCGCAGGCGAGTCAAATCCTCATCCATCATGTGCTAGCATGAGGGATTTCATACATGCCACAGGCATGTATTTCATGCACTGCGTAGCAGTGCTTTCATACCGCTGCTTGCAGCGGTATTTACATACTTGCGATAGCAAGTATTTCATTGAGCGAAGCGACTGGTTAGCGCTGCATTAGCAGCGGTACTGCCGTTTTCGCAACATATTGGACATAAGCGCGCAATGGGATACACAAAGCATATAATTTTTTCCAAGGAAGGCTAATTTATTATGCGACCGCCCATTGGATGTACCGCTGCTAATGCAGCGGTAACTAGTCGCTTCGCTCAATGAAAGCGTAGCTGGCGCTACGCATGAAATACCGCCTGCGGCGGTATGAAAGCGGCACTATGTGCCGCATGGCTCTGGCGTATACGCCAGAGCTGCAAATTCCAATTTATCGGGTATAGGGCTCAATGTTTCTTGAGCCACACGAGAAGCAGAGCCACATCCGCCGGGGTGATACCGGGAATGCGCGCAGCCTGGCCGATGGTGGCGGGGCGCACGCGGGCGAGGCGCTGGCGGGCCTCGGTCTTCATGGCCGGAATGGCATCGTAATCAATATCAGCGGGAATCTTCTTATCCTCCTGGCGCTGCAGGCGGGCGGCGGCGGTGCGCATGCGGTCGATGTGACCGGCATAGGCAATTTCCGTAGCGATAGGTTCCCAGAGCTCATCCGGGTGCAGGGAGCGGAGGGGCTCCGGCAGGGTGCGCCAGTCGTTATCCGGGCGGCGGAGCCAGGTTTCGAGTGTCGTGCCGTCCATGCGCTGGTGGCGGGCATCGGCCACGCCCTGCTCAATGGCCGCCAGGCGGGTCTCAGCGGCGCGGCCCTGCTCCTCGCTCACAAGGCCCAGGCGGGCAGCAAGGGGGGTAAGGCGGAGGTCAGCGTTGTCCTGGCGGAGGAGCAGGCGCATCTCGGCGCGGCTGGTGAACATGCGGTAGGGTTCATCCGTACCGCGGGTCACGAGGTCATCAACCATGACACCCAGATATGCCTGGTCGCGGCGGAGGATGAGGGGCTCCTCCCCACGCAGGGCCAGCATGGCATTCGCCCCGGCCAGCAGCCCCTGCCCGGCAGCTTCTTCATAGCCGCTGGTGCCGTTGATCTGCCCGGCAAAGTACAGCCCGCGCACGCGCTTGGTCTCCAGAGTCACCTGCAGCTCCGTAGGCGGTACAAAATCATACTCCACCGCATAACCGGGGCGGATGAGCCGGGCATTTTCCAGCCCGGGGATGGAGTGCACAATCTCCTGCTGCACAAAGAAGGGCAGACTGCTGGAAAGGCCGTTGAGGTAGTACTCATCCGTGCTGCGGCCCTCGGGTTCGATGAAAATCTGGTGGCGTTCCTTATCCGCAAAGCGCACCACCTTATCCTCGATGCTGGGGCAGTAGCGCGGGCCGGTACCCTCGATGACGCCGCCGAAGAGCGGGCTGTGCTCCAGGTTGCGGCGGATGATATCGTGTGTACCCTCGTGGGTGTAGGTGATGGCGCAGGAGAGCTGGCGGAGCTCGAAATCCGCATCAGCAAAGACATTGAGGGTGCAGTGCGGCTCGGTCTCGCGGTGCAGGAGCCGGGTGCTGCGGTAGCTGAAGAGCGGCGGCGGAGTATCGCCAGGCTGCTGCTCAAGCGCCTGGAAATCGATGCTGCTGCCCAGGATGCGCGGGGAGGTGCCGGTCTTGAAGCGCTGAAGGGGGAACCCGAGTTTTTCCAGGCTGGCGGAAATTCCACTAGGAGCGCCACCCAGGCGCCCCCCCGGCAGGTGATCCATACCCACGTGCAGCAAGCCGCGCATGAAAGTGCCGCTGCAGAGCACCACCGCCTTTGCCGCAAAACGCTGCCCCCAGGTGGTGGTGACCCCGGCTACGCGGCCGTCATCCACCACGATTTCATCCACATCGCCCTGGAAGAGCTGCAGGCCGGGTGTGGTTTCCAGCACCCACTTCATGCGGGAACGGTAGGCGCTCTTGTCGCACTGGGCACGGGGAGCACGCACACTGGGTCCCTTGGAAGCATTCAACATGCGGAATTGCACGGCGGTGGCATCCGTGTTCAGCCCCATGGCGCCGCCCAGGGCATCAATCTCGCGCACCATGTGGCCCTTGGCGAGACCGCCGATGGCGGGGTTGCAGCTCATCTGCCCCACGGTGTCCAGGTCGTGCGTGAGCAGAGCCACGGTACCGCCCAGGCGGGCAGCCGCCAGCGCAGCCTCGATACCGGCGTGCCCGCCGCCAATAACCAGCACATCAAACACTGTGGGAATCAGCGAGCTCATGCCGTGGTGAGCGTTACGATGAGTTTGTGCAGAATATCGCGGGCATCCAGCCCGCTGGAAACCAGCGCCTTATCCGCCGCAGCGCAAGCCTGCAGGTCGCGGCGCGCCTTGCGCAGGCTCAGCTTGCTCACCGTGCGGGCAGCATTGAACAAGCCGTAGGTGTTCGGCGTGCCGTCCTTCTTGAGCGGCAGGAGCTTTCGCCCCTCCTCCGGCAGGCGGTTCAGCGCAGCGTCAAACGCGCGGTAGTTACCGGTGTCCGGCTGGTAAGTATCAATAAGCAGGCGGGCGCAGAAACGCTGGCGCACCGTGGGGACGATGGCCGCGCGCATGATGGACACCCCCTGCTCCCCGTGCTCCAGCTGCTCGTTCACCAGGCGCACCGCCAGGCGCGAGTTGCCGCTCTCAATAGCGCGGGAAATCTCGAAAATCACCCCGTTGCGGGAAACGGCCACCATGAGCTCCACATCCTCCGCTGTCACCTTGCGGCGCTCCGGACCCAGGTACACATCCAGCTTGGCCAGCTCATTGGAAATCTGGCGGGTGCTCTCATTCACACGGTGGATGAACAAATCCAGCGCATCGTTATCAAAGCCCAGCCCCAGCGGCTTGGCCATGCGCAGCGTGAGGGCAGAAAGCTCGCCCTCCCAGCCGGGTTTGGTGATATCTATCTTGGAAAATTCCTTTACCTCGGCCACCGCCCCCAGTTTCTTGAAGAAGGAACGGCGCTTATCCATCTCGCTGGCGGACAGTACGAAGAAAGTCTCCTCCGGCAGCTGGGAAAGGGTGTCCACCAGTTCATCCAGCGCAGCCTGCACCGCCTCACTGCGGGCCCCCTGCGGGGTATCGCCCATGAAGTTAGCACCCTTCAGCCAGATAACCTTGCGTCCGCCGAACATATTCATCATCTGCAGGCCGGAAATGACGCGGCCCACAATTTCCACCGCCTCATCCACCGTAGCGGCAGAGCCGTCGATGGTTTCATTCCCCCAGCCGTCACCCCCTTCCTCCAGGCGGGCGTAGGCAGCGGCAGCCGCAGTGGCGGCGGCTCCTTCATCGCTACCGAAAAATACGAAACTGGCTGTCTGCGCAGGCACGTGCCCATTACACCAGAAAACCACAGCCAAGTCAACCCGATTCCGCGACTCGTAATTTCTCCTTGGCGGGATTTTCTGCTTGATTTAGCATCTAAGGCTTGCTAGTATTTCCCCTGTATTACTGTATTTCCACTTATGAAAATTTTTTCTGTACTGCTTTTCTGTGCTGCCGTAGTAGCCCTGCTGCCTGCCCAGGCCCAGGGGCGTCGTTCCCGTTCTGCCGCTCCCGCCGCAGCCGCTGCCGGGGATGAAGCAGCCGCACCCAAGACGGGTGTCCGCTTTGTCATCTGCTCCCCTTCCGGCGTCACCATGCCCTCTCCCCTGTATGTGCGCAGCGGCAAGGAATTCAAGACTATCTCCATCGGCTCCCGCACCCCGAGCGTCCGAATCAAGCCCGTAGGCGGAGTGATTGAGTTCTGGGACCAGGACCCCGCCCCCAAGATGGCCGAGGGAGACAAGAAAGCCCCCAAGCCGACCGCAACAAAGCTGCCTGACCCGATTTTCAGCGTTTCAGTGCCCGCCTCTGCCGGCAGCAAATCCGTGTGCATCCTTTCCCCGAACAAGGAAGTCAAGAAAACCAGCACCTTGTTCCTGAATGAAAGCGACTTCCCCAAGAAGGGCATGCACATCATCAACCTCTCCTCATATCCTCTGCAAATCATTACCTCGGCGTCCAATGACTTCAAGGACAAGCAGGAAAGCAAGATTGGCGTCTACCGGCGCGAGGACGGTATCTGCGCGGAGAACAGCTGGAGCTTCAAGGGCGAAAAAGGCCAGCAGGTTTCCTTCATCCTTTCCTACTACGACAAGGCCACCAAGGGCTTCAAGCGAATGAGGGCCTCCTCCTTCATCCTCTCCGAGCGCCAGTCCATGGTAAACATCGTCGTGAAGGATACCACCCGCAACATACCTAAGCTGATGCCCATCCAGATTGCCGAAAGCAGGAAGGACAAGTAAGCATCATGTAGCACTCACTCTCTCATTGCCATGCCCGAAAAGCATACAGAAGGCCCCATTGCAGAGCGTATTGCCCGCATAGGTGATTTATTTGCAGTAAGCGGAAACTTCCTCTATGGTGAAGAGCTCCGCAACGGCCACATCAACACCACCTACCGTGCCTGTTACCGCACCGAAGACGGACACAAGGAACGCTACATTCTGCAGCGCATCAACGAATATGTGTTCAAAGACCCGGCACAGGTGATGCGCAATGTGGAAAAAGTGACCCGCCACATTACCTGGAAACTACTGCGCCGCCGCCGCGATGCCGCCGGCCAGACCCTCAACCTCTACCCGGCCCGAGGCGGGCGCAACTACATCATCCTGCCCGATGAAGGCGGCATGTGGCGTTGCTACAACAACATCGAAGGCACCCACACCTACGAT
The DNA here is from genome assembly GCA_015062005.1 of Akkermansiaceae bacterium. Lineage (GTDB taxonomy): Bacteria > Verrucomicrobiota > Verrucomicrobiia > Verrucomicrobiales > Akkermansiaceae > Akkermansia. The sequence continues at coordinate 12,544 of SUVL01000035.1, read as the reverse complement.
GTGGTGGAAAACACCCGCCAGGCCTACCAGGCAGGCTTTGCCTTCGGCTCCTTCCAGGACCTCATCTGCGATATGAATCCGGAGGACATCAAAGAATCCATCCCGGATTTCCACAACACCCCCAAGCGCTACACGGCACTCCTCAAAAGCGTGGAGGCCGATGTGAAGGGGCGCGCCGCCAACTGCCAGGCTGAACTGGAGCTGCTCAAAGGCTGGGAAAACCGTTTCTCCCGCATCACCGACATGCTGGCCAGCGGGGAAATCCCCACCCGCATCACCCACAACGATACAAAAATCAACAACGTGATGCTGGATGAGGATACTGACGATGCAGTCTGCGTCATCGACCTGGACACCGTAATGCCCGGCTCTGTCCTCTACGACTTTGGCGATATGGTGCGCACCGCCACCTGCATGGCGCAGGAAGACGAAGAAGACCTCTCTAAAGTGAAGATGGAAATGCCCTTCTTCGAATCCCTGGCCGAAGGCTACCTGGACGCGGCGCACAACTTCCTCACCCAGAAAGAAGTGGAATTCATGCCTTTTGCCGGCTGGCTTATCACCACGGAAATCGGCATCCGCTTCCTCACGGACTATCTGGACGGCGACTTGTACTTCCGCACAGAGAAACCGGAGCATAACCTGATTCGCGCCCGCAACCAGTTCAAGCTGGCCCAGAGCATAGACAGCCAGCTGATTTCCATGGGCAAATACGTGCGCCGTCTCATGAAATCGTACAACAAGTGATGCGCAGCAAGCTCCAGACCCTGCTCATGGCGTGTGGATTACTGCTGGCCCCCGCAGCCCCGGCAGCAGACACGCTGACCCTGGAAAACGCAGCGGCCGTTTTCAGTAACGCCAAAGCAGGTGATAATTGCGCCAGCCTCCTGCTCGACGGCTGGCGCGTTGCACTGCTTTCCCACAATGGCAGGGAAATCGGCGCGGCCATCATCATGGAGCAGGAAAACGCCGAAGAGCACGAACACGACCTGCAGGAAACCATCTCCCGCATTGCCAAACTGGCAGGCATGTCCACCCCGGAAGCCCTCAATTTTGAGGAAACAGAACAGGAGAGCGCCCTGCTGGTAGATCAGGATGTACTCAGTGAGTTGGCAGATGAAACAGACCACGTGTTCGACGGCAGCCCCCTGGCAGCCCTGGCCTACCTGCTCAATGAAGAGTATTTCTGCATCAACGGCATCCGCCCCAATGGGTTCATCCATTGGAAAACCATCAAGAAAAGCGGAGTGGAGCTTCTCATGCCCATGGCCGAGAAGAAACTGTCCGCCATCGAAGTGACCGGCCGCCAGCAGATGAATGATTTTGCCTCCGAAGTTCTGGCAGACAAGCTGGGGCTCGGCAAAAACACCGTTCCTCCGGCCTCACGCAAGGCCCTCTGCCCCCAGCTGCGCTGCACCCAGGTGCCGTACATGAACGCCAAGAGCAATATCCTGCTCGCCCGCACCGACCGCCGCGCCGTCATCGGCAAGCGCCAGACCGCAGCCAGGTTGCTGGCAAACCGGGATGAAGGCGCACTCCCGGAAGCTGACGAGGAAAGCACATGGCCTGCTGACGAAGAAGAAGCGGCAGAGGAACCCACCCCTGAGCCAGAAAAGGAAGAGGAACCCCTCACCCCCGAGGCCGCACGCGAGGCCTACATCAAGTACGTGCAATCGCTCTGAATCCTTCCCCGGCAGGCTGCCGCAGCAAACAAAAGGGCTTTACCCCATAAGAGGTAAAGCCCTTTTGTTCATAGTCTCGCCAGGATTCGAACCTAGACAGAGGGAATCAAAATCCCTAGTGCTACCTTTACACCACGAGACCACGCAGTGGGTGCAACCAGCGTGGGTTGCGGGAAGACTTTTACCACAGCCGGCAGCGCGTGGCAAGCCTAAAATATGTAATACCAACACACAGATTGCACTTGCGCGGGTGGTGCGGGTGGGATAGAATAGGCGGGTACGTATGGATTACGCCCCCCTCATCGAGAAACGACGCGAGCGCCTGGCCGAGCTGGAGGTGCAGATAGCCGACCCGGAATTGTTCCAGGACCGGAACCGCGCGGGTGAGCTGATGCGCGAGCACCGCCGCACCCAGGAGCTGCTGCGCGACTGGGCCACCCTGCAGGACTGCCTGCAGCAAATTGAGGATAACCGGGAACTGTCCACCGGCGATGACCCGGAAATGGCAGAGCTGGCCGCAGCCGAGCTGGCGGAACTGGAGCCTCGAGTCGAAAAGCTCACGGAGCAGATTCAGTACAGCCTGCTCCCGCGGGATGCCACAGAAGACCGCGATGCGCTGGTGGAAATCCGTGCCGGCACCGGCGGCGACGAGGCGGCGCTTTTTGCGGCAGATCTGCTGGGCATGTACCAGCGCTACGCCGAAAGCCGCGGTTGGCGCCTGGAGCTGCTGGATGCCAGCCCGAACGACATCGGCGGCTTCAAGGAGGTAACCGCCCGCATTTCCGGCGAGGAGGTATTCCGCTTCCTGAAATATGAAAGCGGGGTACACCGCGTGCAGCGTGTGCCCGCCACCGAAACCCAGGGCCGCATCCACACCAGCACTGCCACCGTTGCCGTGCTGCCGGAAGCGGAGGAGGTGGATGTGGAAATCCGCCCGGAGGACCTGCGCATCGAAACCTGCCGCGCAGGTGGTGCCGGTGGCCAGCATGTGAACCGCACCGAATCCGCCGTGCAGATTTTCCACCTGCCCACGGGTATCATGGTGCGCTGCGAAAACGAGCGTTCCCAGCTCAAGAACAAGGAAACCGGCATGCGTATTCTGCGCGCCCGCCTGTTCGAGATGAAGCAACGCGAGGCCCAGGAGTCATACTCTGCCCAGCGGCGCGCCCTCATCGGCAGCGGTGGCCGTGAGGAGAAAATCCGCACTTACAATTTCCCGCAAAACCGCTTCACCGACCACCGCATCGGCTACACGGCGTATAACCTGGACCTGGTCATCACCACCGGTGCCCTGGATGAGGTGATTGCCCACATGCAGCATGTGGAAATGGAAGAGCGCATGGATGAACTGAAATGATGATGAAAACCATCCAGGAGGTACTGAGCAGCGGCACCGCGTATCTCGAATCCCGCGGGGTGGAAGGCGCGCGCCATTCCATGCAGAGCCTGCTGGTGCATGTGCTGGGCTGCAACAAGACCTGGCTCTACCTGCACTACGAGGACCCGCTGCCGGAGGCTAAGCTGGCCCCCCTGCGCGAACTGCTCAAGCAACGCGGCCAGGGCGTGCCCCTGCAGCACCTGCTGGGCAGCACTGAATTCTACCGCCGCGAGTTCCGCACCGATGCCCGCGCCCTCATCCCCCGCCCGGAAACGGAGGAACTGGTGGAGCTGGCGCTGCAGATGGCCCCGCGCCGCAGCGGCATGCGGGTGCTGGACATGGGCTGCGGCAGCGGCATCATCGGCATCACCCTGGCGCTGGAGCTGGCCCGCCAGACCCCCGAGGTAATCATGGCGGATATCTCAGAGGCCGCCCTCTCCCTCACGCTGGAGAATGCCACCGCCCTGGGTGCCCGCGTCAAGACCTACCGCAGTGACCTTTTCTCCGCCTGGGATTCCCCGGCGGAAGGTGCCGTGCAACCACCGGAAGGCCGCTTCGACCTGGTGCTGGCCAACCTGCCCTATGTGCCGGAGGGCGAGGAAGTCTCTGCCGAGGTACAGCACGACCCCGCCACCGCCCTCTATGGCGGCCCGGACGGTCTCGACATCGTACGCCGCTTCCTGCAGGACGCCCTGCCCCACCTGGCTTCCCGCGCGCTGGTTATGCTGGAGGTAGGCCACGACCAGGGGGCCGCCACGCGCGATATCATGACCGCCCTTGGCTACACGCAGTGCCGCGTACTCACCGATATGAGCGGCAAGGCCCGCTTCCCCATGGGCTTTGCCCCGCTTGTCTTAGAAGAAGCACCCCCCGCCGATGCCGCCGATTGAGTACCACATTCTCCCTCCGGTAAAAAACGCCATAGGCAAGTGTGCAGCAGTGGCTCGCCTGGTGCTCTGGGGCTGTGCCCTGCTGGCGCTGGCAGAACTGGTGCTGCTGCCGCTGCGCCTGCCGCTTGCAGCGATTCTGAGCGGCATGGTATCCGGCGCACTGCTGGCACTGGGCATTGCGCTGGTGGCAGTACTCACCGCCTGGGGACACACCGTGCTGCTGGCCGGCCGCGGCTGGATGCTCAGCCGCTGGATGCTCAACATCGGCGCCCTGCTCTCCCCCCTGCTGCCCATCTGCTGGCTCTACACCATCTGCCTCGGCGAGCCTCTGTTATACCGCCAGGGGGAACTGCCGCTCATCCTGGCAGTACTCATGCTCTTCGCCGCGTTGGTCAACATCCCCAGAATGGCAGCCGCCCCCTGGCAGCTGCAGGTGCGGGTAGTCCTCCTGCCTTTCATGCTGCTGCTGGCCTACTGCTGCGATGTGCCCGGCCTGCTGGTCGGCAGCGTTGTGTTCAAACTCCTGGCCGCATGGGTGGCCTCCACCCCTCTGCACCAGCTGGCAGATTTTGCCCCCCGCATCATCTCCATGCCGGAAAAGGACTGAACGCCCCAGACAAATCAGGAACCGCTGAAACTCACTAAATTGGAATTTGTGGGGAAACTTTGTCGGAGCACGGGACTTCAGTCCCGATTATGTGCACCGTGATTTCGGGACTAAAGTCCCGTGCTCCGACAACGCCAAACATCAATTTATTGGTTCGTTTTGAGTTTTTAGAGATTCCCAAATTGAAGTTTAATGGGATTGACAATTGCGGCATATCGGGTAGAATGAGCGGCGTTATGAGTCTCCGTCTTGCCGTATTGGGTTCCGGTTCTGGTTCGAATTGCCAGTCTATCTTCAACGCCATTGCCGATGGCCGCCTCGATGCCGAGGTCGTCATCGTACTCTCTGACCACGAGGATGCCTACATTCTCGAACGCGCCCGCCAGCACGGCGTGCGGGCCGAATACATGGATTGCGGCGGCTTCAAGAACAAGTTCCCGCTGGAGGTACAGGAAGCCCTGGCCAGGAAGCTGCAGGAGCTCCATATCGACCTCATCTGCCTGGCCGGCTTCATGCGCCTGGTCAAGGCGCCGCTGCTGGAGGCCTTCCCCCGCCGCATCCTGAACATCCACCCCGCGCTGCTGCCCGCTTTCCCGGGCGTGGAAGCCTGGACCCAGGCGCTCAACGCCGGCGCCAAGCAGGCCGGCTGCACCGTTCACTATGTGGATGCCGGCATGGACACCGGCGAGATTCTCATGCAGGCCTATGTGCCCGTGCTGCCGGATGACACCCCGCAGACCCTCCACGCCCGCATCCAGGTGCAGGAGCACATTCTGTACCCTGCGGCCATCCTTTCGGCTATCTCGCGGCTTTGAAAAAGCTTCATGTTTCCCATGCCGCCCGCACCAACAAGACCGCCCTCTGGCGGTCTTGCTGCATACGCGCCCCAAGGTTTGAAAAGAGTGCTCGATAAATTGATGTTTGAAAGTACAATGTACAAAGGACAAGGTACAATTTGAAAGTTCCCTGCGGCTCCGCCGCAGCCGTTTAAAATGGCGAGCCTAAGGCGAGCGGAACTCCTAAATTGTCCTTTGTAATTTGTCCTTTGTACATCCTGACAGATTCCAATTTATCGGCGTAAAGGGGGGCTTCAGTCGCAATAATCGGGACTGAAGCCCGTGCTCCGAAAAAGGTTCTTATTTTTCGCGGTTCCGCTTGCGGAACTCGTAGGGATTCACCGGCTCGTCATCTGCCCAGAGGCCTTTGCGCTTCTTGCGGGCGGCTTTTTCAGCGGCGGCCAGGTCCTCGGCATCGGGCGCGAAGTATTCGTAGTGCCAGGCCAGGCCTTCCTTCACCATCTGGAGGTTGATATTCGTGCTGCCGGCGTAGACAATGGCCACTTCGCGGGAGTACTGGTCCCTGTCCTTCCATTCGAGGCGCACGGCCTTACCCTCGATGAGCTCCTTGAGGCGGGCGCGGGCTTTATCCGCATAGGGCTGGCCCTTTTCCGGGGCATCGATACCCCAGAGGCGGACGCGCGTATCTCCGGATTTGAAGGTGTCGCCATCCATCACGTACTCGCAGAGAACTTCATCTGCCGCCACTTCCACCCGGGGCGCAGGGGTGGTTTTTCCTTTGCGGAAATCGTAGGGGCGCACGGGAGACTCATCCGCCCAGAGCCCTTTACCGGCCTTGCGGGCGGCCATCATGGCCTTTTTCAGGTCCCCGGCTTCCGGAGCGTTGTAATCATCGTGCCATGCCATGCCGGTGCGCACCATGGAGTGCGCCACATCCTTGCCCCCGGCCTTCACCTCTCCCACCACGCGGCCGTACTGGTCGGTGTCTTTGACCTCAATGGTCAGCTTGCGTCCCTTGGTGAGTTTTTCAAGGTGGTTCCTGGCTTTGTCGGCATAATCCTGCCCTTTTTCCGGGGCATCGATACCCCATATCTGCACCGTGGTACCATCGGTCAGGAGCAGGGTGTCGCCGTCCAGCACGCGTTTGCAGGTGCCGGTGATGGTTTCAGCCTGCAGGGAGCAGGCAAGCATGCTGATGAGCAGCAGATTCTTAATCATGGCGCACGCGCGAGCGGGGGGAGAGCACGATGGGCACACCCGCCGCCTTGATGCGGGAGCGGATGGTGTTGCGCAGGTACTGGGCGTAGCTGTCGGCCAGCAGGCGCTTGTCGTTCACGAAGAGCACGTAGGTGGGCACCGGGATGGTGGTGTACTTCTCGTTCACCGCCGTGGTGGCATAGAAGAGCTTCAGGCGCTTCTTGAGCACGCGGTGCTGGCCGGGCGGGTTCATCTCCATGGCGCGCTGGAGCAGGCGGTTCAGCTCACCGGTGCCGGGCATGTTGAGCGCCTCCTGCTGCACGCGGGCAATGCTCTTGAAGATGGAATCAATCCCCCAGGAATCCTTGGCGGAGACGATGGCTACCGGCGCGTAGTCCAGGAAGAAGAGGTTCTCTTTGATGTGCTCCTTCACGGCCTCCTTGCGGGCGCTCATGGGGGCATCCGGGCAGTAGAGGTCGAACTTGTTCACGATGATGATACAGGGCTTCTTCTCCTCGGCAATGATGGAGCCGATGCGGCGGTCCTGCTGGGTGACCCCGGCGGCCATGTCGATGACCAGCAGGCAGATATCGGCGCGGCGGATGGCGCGCTCGCTGCGCATGGCAGAGAACACCTCCACCGAGGTATCGCGCTTGCTGCGGGGCCGCATGCCGGCGGTGTCGATGAGCACATAGCCCTGCTCACCGCGCATGTAGGGGATATCAATCGCATCGCGCGTGGTGCCGGCCACATTCGAGACGATGGTGCGCTTATCCTGCAGAATCGCGTTCACCAGCGAGGATTTACCGGCATTCGGGCGGCCCACGATAGCCACCTTGATGGGGGAATCCTCCGTCACCTCCTCCTGTTCGGGCTCGTCCTGCGGGGTGGCATCGGCGGCGGCTTCGGCCTGCTTGGGCGTGGCGCCCAGGGATTTGAGCATGGCATTCAGCTTATCAGCCAGGCGGGGGAAGCCGCGACCATGCTCAGCCGAGGTGAACACATAGTCTGCAAAGCCCAGGTCGGCAAACTCACCCAGGTTGAGCTCCTGCTTCTCCGTGTCGGCCTTGTTCAGCACCAGCAGCACCGGCACCTTGCTCTTGTGCAGGTGGGCCGCTATGGTGCGGTCGATGGGGGTGAGGTGGTCGCGGCAGTCGCACACGAACATGATGTAGTCCGCCGCGTTCATGGCGATATCCGCCTCCTGGGTCACCTGTGCGGCAAAGCCATCGTCCAGCGTGCTGCCGATACCGCCGGTATCCACCACCAGGGCATCGAAATCAGTGATGCGCACCGGGGCACAGAGGCGGTCGCGGGTGACGCCGGGCTGGTCATGCACAATGGCAATACGGCGGCCCACCATGCGGTTGAAGATGGCGGATTTGCCCACATTCGGGCGACCGACAATGGCAATGGTTGGTGTAGACATGGTGCTTTAGAAAGGACGTTCGGAAGCCTTGCGAATCTTCTCAGTTCCGGGCTTGGGTGCTACGTAGGGGGAAAGGCCGGTGGTCATGATTCCCTTACCGGTGCTGATGAGGTCCACCGGCTGGCCGCCAATGCGCTGGTAGAGCTTGGCAGAGGAACGGTTGCCGTGCGTGTTCATGACGGAGTAGGTGTAGAACTTCGGCGAGGACTGGCAGAGCACATGCAGGTTCTGCGCGCTGTCCAGCAGCACGCTGGGCTGCATGAAGTTCAGGTATTCCGCAAGATAACAGGCCCCGATGACCTGGTTCGTGTCCTTGTTGATGGCCTGGCCGAACAGGCATTGCTTGCCATTCACCATGGCCAGCCGCAGACTCATCACGATGCGCTGGCCGCGGGCCTGGATGTTGAACTCGCGCACCTTGCCGCCATTCGTCAGGGTGAACAGCCCGCGGTTCGAGCTGTAGGTGGACTGCCCGTCCGGCATGCGGATGGTGGCCACGGCAGCATAGTTGCCGGCAGTGCTCAGGCGGTAGATGGATTTGAGGTTGAACTCAAACGAACGTGTGGAGCCTGGGGTGAGCACCAGTTCCGGGAAACGGGCCGTAGCAATCGGAGAAACGGGGCCGCTTTCACCGCGCTTGGTCATGCTGAAGTTGAGCCAGGGGCGCCCCGGGGTGTTCCTGAGCGAAATGGAAGCATCTGTCTGGTTGATAATCGTGAGCCGGAGTGCTACGTTCTCACCCACGATAAAATCCTTGCGTACGGGCTGGAGGCGGAGCTCAATCTGGGCGAAAGCCTGGCTACCCAGCAGCAGGCAGAACAGCGTGAGCAGAATCTGGAATATTTTTTTCATAAGTCTTTTTTTCAGGGGGGGGAGTTAGTTTTCAGGATAGGAAATGCGGAAGCCGCAGCGGGAATCGCACCACTCCCGTGAAGCAGCGGGGAATGGCCTGCCGTGCGCATCAATCAGAAGGTAGGCCGGGCCGTCATATAATCCGGGGATGGGGGATTCCTGCTCCGTGCGGCTCCACTCCAGTTCTTCGCCACCAGCACCGGCAGCCAGCACTGTCTGAATCTGGTTGGCTGTGGGCAGGGTGGCGCCTTTGTGGCGGGCATAAAGCATGGCCTGCCAGTAGTTGACACCGGTAACCGGAGCCTCTAAATCGCCCTGGTTCCACTGGATATCCCAGTCTCGCGGAAGCAGGTCCGCCACCTGGGCCGGCACTGAATCCAGCAGTTCCTTGCGCTCATCCTCGCTCATTTCCTCCACCTCATGCATGAAATCTGAATATTCCTGCACGGTAACAGGATAGCGCAGCACAAGCTCGGTTTTGCCTTCCTGGCTGCAAAGAATGCCGGATTTGCCATCTGCCCCGGCGGTTTCCGGGTCAGCCATGCCGAACATGGTACCCAGGCTGCTCATCAGCACCACCACACCCACCGCAGCACCCAGATAGGTTCCCCACTGTCGGAAAAAGAGCTGCCCCTGCTGCACGCGAGGGTGGGAAAGCAGTCTTTCCTTGAAACGAATCAGGAACGGCTTATCACTCTCAGGGCGGGCATTGGCCTGGAGCTGGGCAAGGATGGTAACCGCCGTTTCCTGCAACTCACCCCACTCAAGGAAATTTCCTTCGACTCCCTCATTGAGCCACTGCAGCAGGGTGACAGCACGCCCGAGTCCGGGTTCCTTCTCTTCCGGGCAGAGCGGCCACAGGGCCGCAGCCGTAGCCTGCATCTGCGCCACCGGATTATTCGGCACCCCCTCCACCAGCGGAGAAAGGAAGCTGACATTGCCATTCTCCTCCACATAAATGGAGGAAGCAGCCAGGGGCATGGCGCTCAGGCCATCCTGCTGGTATTCCCTGTACATCTCCGCCGCAGCTGCCACCACGCAGCAGATATGCGGCACGCTCAGCTTTGCGCCCTCTGCCGCAATATCTGCCAGCGAGCGGCCCAGCGGCCGTTCCTGGGTCAGGAACCAGATGCCGTCTGCACGCAGGGACTCAAATACATCAGACACATGGGGCATGCCGCTTGTCGCCACCTGGTGGCGGGCCTGTGCCAGGAAGGCGACCTCCTCTGCATGTGGCACTCCGGGCTGGAGCACCTCCAGCACCACGGCGCGGTCCACATGAGTCTGCCGGGCCTCATACAAAGCCGTGTTAGTGCGCAGCTCAATCAGGCGAGTGAGGGTATACACCCCCAGTTGATACGGAAGTTCTGGAAAAATCGGGGTCATTCTGGCAGGGGGAGTTCAGGTAGAAAATCACTTACTGGCACAGCTTCTTCATATTCGGGCACCAGGCCGTCATCCGGGAGAAGCGAATTAGTGGGGGCATACTGCTGCCGCCGCTGCCGGTTGTTGAGAATCTGTTCATGGAGGATGAGTGCAGACGGGGAGCTGATACAGTCCAGCGGTTCCCCCTTGTAGTAAATCTTGGCGGTGAAGCCGTAATAGCGCAAATCGCCATAGGCATCCAGTTGTTCCTGGGTGAGCGGGGGCACGCTGTAGTGCGCCACCAGGTTCTCCTCCCAGTTACTCCAGTCCGGTTTTTCATTCTGCCAGGTGAGCTGGGGAGTCGCCATGCGGGAAAACTCGATACGCCTGCCGCTCACCAGGTCAAAGAACTGGATGGTGATGTAGATATCCTCCGGCCGCACCTCTCCCCCCGGTGCCAGGAGCACCGGCAGCAGCATCTCCACCTGCTCCCCGGTATCCGGGCTGTAACTGTGTTTCACCTGGTGCGGCCCGAACGAAAGCTTGCCCCGCAGCGCGGAGGACTGGTCAACCCCATAGGTAAGCCGGTGGGCGGCTCGCTTGAAATAGCTGCCGGCACGGTCCCGCATCTGGAACACGCGCGTGTAAAACTCCCGCGCCTTCTTCGGATTCAGCAGTTTATCATACGCCATGCCGTAGTAGTACAGCAAGGCCGGGTGCTCCGGCGCCATCAGGCTGCCTTCTTCCAGATTCAGGATACACTGGCGCATATCCCCGGCGGTCATGGCACTCACCCCCTGGCGAATCAGGCGGTCTACCTCCTGCTTATCCTCAGCACTCAGCTTACCGGTGGCCTCCACCGCAGCGGCTGGCTCCGCCTCTTCCGGTGCAGGTGCCTCTTCTTCCGGAAAATCCAATTCCCCCTCCTGGGCCAGGATGGTAGCCACATCACGCACCCGCAGGGGTGGTGGGGCCTCCTCATCCGCCGCCTCTGCATTCTTGGCCGCAATGCCGGCTGAGCCCTGGGTGTTCTGCTCCAGGTGGGCCAGCTCCCGGGCTTCGATGACGGCCAGCTGTGCCTGGGAAACCTCCAGCGAGCGTTCATAGGCCATATCCAGCCGGCGCGTGACCCCCACCCCCAGCACAGCCAGCTCCGCGGCAATGGTGGCCACGAGCAGCGCTACCGCCACCTGGCGGGAAAGAAGGGCATGCAGCAGCTTCCTGCCACAGCGCCGGGCTGGTGGCAGGAGGCAGGAGGGCAAGCGGCGCAAGCGCTGCTTAACCTGCTGTATCCTTCTTCTGCTCATATTCCAGAATCTCACCCTGGTACCGGGAAAGCAGAGCCTGCATGAACAGCTCTGCCGGCTGCCCCTGTGCCGGGTCAAAACCACCGTAAGTCATGCCATCCAGCCGCACCTTCCGGCCATTCACCACAGCATAGGCAACCCCCTTGTATCCCTTGCCCCACTGGCGGAGGTCCAGACGGGAAATCTCCTGCACCCGGAACTGCTGCCCGGCTGCCGTCACCAGCTCTCCCTCCAGCGCCATCACCCGGCGGCGAGTCCGCAGCATGAAGTATACAATGATGACGCTGATGACCATACACACCCCGCCGGCCAGCCACTGCTCGCGAATCGCAGCGGTATCAAAAGCATGCTCTGCCGGCTTCACCGGAAAACGCATGCGGGCAGTATAGGCAGTCCAGCAATCGGCCCAGCTTTTGCGCATAGCCGCAGCATCTGCTGCCTCCGGCGGTGTGGCGCGGACAGCCGCGCACTCTGCCGGCAGCGGGTACTTACCCTCCACCATCCATTCGCCATCCACCTGTTCGGCTGCAATCAACGGCCTTGCCGCCGCATCCCACACTGCCACCTTGCCAGCCTCTGCACCCAGCCGTGCAAATGCCTGGTAGGAAAAATACACCTCATTCGCCTTCCGATAACCCACTGAGCCATCATAAAAGAAATACAGGCCGAAACCCAAAAAAGCCAGCAACACAATCCCGAAACGCACAAATGTATCGCGCGTAGGATAACAGGTTATGGAGGAATTCGTCATCTGTGCGGTATTCTACCACAGTAAACCTGCTCTGCATAGTCAAAAATGCAGCTTCCATCCCCTGCTGACGCAGACGCCACACGTGTCCCAAAGTTTGAGTACTAATCTCGATAAATGAGAATTTGGCGAGCCGCAGGCGAGTCAAATTCCTATCCCTCATGCGCTAGCATGAGGGATTTCATACATGCCACTGGCATGTATTTCATGCACTGCGATAGCAGTGCTTTCATACCGCTGCTCGCAGCGGTATTTACATACTTGCGATAGCAAGTATTTCATTGAGCGAAGC
>SUVL01000034.1 GCA_015062005.1 Akkermansiaceae bacterium | reverse complement strand
CTGCACATTGCTGTGGGCAGCCAGAGCCACCACTTCCATGCGCTCCGGAATATCCCGCGCCACTTTGAGCGCACTGGTGCCGATACTGCCGGTAGAGCCGAGAATGACCACGCGTTTCTTCATAACGGGGAGTATTCTACGGCATTCCCTGATTAAAATCAAGCGGATTCCGGTTGATTGGGAGTCGGGACACACGTGCCCCAAAGATATGGGACACGAGGATTTACGATTGACAATTTACGATTGACGAATTGAAAGTTAGCAGCTTACGCCGATGGAGCAACGCATGAAGATTTGCTGCCGTTGGTGAAGGGTGTGATACCCCAGGCGCATTTTTTCTCTTGATTGTACTCAATATGGACCGATAACGGCACTTTCTCTTCAATCTTTGGGACACATGTAGAGGCGGAACTGTCTATTTTGCAAGGTGTCGTTTTTTCGTGCTGACATATCGGCCGCTATCGTGTATAATCACCGCACGCGCTATGGCTTTTACTCACTTACACGTTCACACTGAATACTCACTGCTCGATGGCATGATCCACACCAAGGATCTGATTAAGAAATGCGTCGAACTCGGGATGAATTCCGTTGCCATCACCGACCACGGCAACGTGTTCGCGGCCATTGAGTTCATGGTGAATGTGAAAAAGCACAACAAGGGCGTGCTGGAGTGGAACAAGGAACACCCGGATGAAAAGAAGCCGGTGTTCAAGCCGATTCTGGGCTGCGAGGTGTATGTTTCTCCCACTCCGCTGGATGTCAAGAAGCAGATACCGGGGCGCAACAAATACTGCCACCTGGTGCTGCTCTGCGAGAACAACATCGGCTGGGAAAACCTCATCAAGATTGTCTCCCGCGGCCACCTGGACGGCTTCTACTACAAGCCGCGCATCGACTACGACACCCTGCGCGAGTTCAGCAAGGGGCTTATCTGCCTCACGGGCTGTATCTCCGGCCCCATGCAGGAGTGGCTCCTGCGCGATGAACCCGAGAAAGCCGAACAGGTACTGCTCGATTTAGTGGATATCTTCGGCAAGGATAATGTGTTTGTGGAGCTGCAGGACCATGAGCTGGAGGAAGAGCGCCGCGTGACCCCCGAGCTGGTGCGCATTGCCCGCAAGAACAATGTGCCCCTTGTGGTGACCAATGATGCCCACTTCCTCAATGCCGATGACCACGATGCGCATGATATCCTCATCTGCGTGGGTACGGGCAACAAGCGCATGGATTCCAAGCGCATGCGCTACCCCAAGAGCGTGTATTTCAAGAGCGAGGCCGAAATGCGCGAGCTCTTCCCCGAATACCCGGATGCCTACGAGAACACCAACGTGATTGCCGAGCGCTGCAACACGTCCATCAAGCTCGACTCCACTTCCACCGAGCGTTACCCGGAATTCGCCCCGGAGGACGGCTCCACCCGCGAGGAATACCTGCGCAAAATTTGCTACGAAGGCCTGGCCGAGCGCTACGGCAAGGAACGCGCCGAGAATGACCAGGAGCTGCGCGCGCGTCTGGACTACGAGCTGGGCATCATCAATCAGCTGCGCTTCCCCAGTTACTTCCTCATCACCGCAGACTTCATCAACTGGGCCAAGGACCACGATATTCCCGTGGGCCCCGGCCGTGGCTCAGCCGCAGGTTCGCTGGTGGCCTATGTGATGAAAATCACGAACATCGACCCCTACGCCTTCAACCTGATTTTCGAACGATTCCTGAACCCGGAACGCGTGAGCCCGCCGGATATCGATATCGACTTCTGCCAGACCCGCCGCCCGGAGGTGATTGAATACGTGCGCCAGAAATACGGCGAACGCGCCGTGACCCACATCATCACCTACGGTACCATGGGTGCCAAATCCGTTATCAAGGACGTGGCGCGTGTGCTCGACATGAGCTACAGCGACAGTGACAGGATTGCCAAGCTCATCGAAAGCGGCCCCGGCGTGACGCTGGACAAGAGCTACGCCGCCAGCGAAGACCTGCGCACCCTGGTGGAGCAGGACGACACCTACAAGGAAATCTGGAACTACGCCAAGAAACTGGAAGGCACCGTGCGCAACGTGGGAATGCACGCTGCCGGTGTGGTGATTGGTGACCGCCCGCTGGATGAATACGTGGCGCTCACGCGAGACGACCTCAGCAACCCGCACGGTGAAGTAGTGGCCCAGTGCGATATGGGCGCCATTTACAACGCCGGCCTGCTGAAGATGGACTTTCTGGGGCTCAAGACCTTGACCGTGATGAAAGATGCGGAGACCTACGTGCGCTGGCGCGTGCCCGATTTCCGCTATGATGCGGTGGATATCACCGACAAGGAAACCTTTGAACTGCTGAACCGCGGCGATACCATGGGCGTCTTCCAGCTGGAATCGGGCGGCATGGTGGATACCTGCCGACGCTACGGTATCGACAATATTGAAGACATCATCGCCCTGCTCGCCCTCTACCGCCCCGGTGCCATGCAGTTCATGGATGATATGATTGCCGTGAAGAAGGGGCTGAAGCAGGCGGAATACGAGCACCCGCTGCTGGAGACGGTGTCCGGCCTGACCTACGGCGTGATGATTTACCAGGAACAGGTGCAGGCAGCCGCCAAGCTGCTGGCCGGTTATACCCTGGGCGGTGCTGACCTTCTGCGCCGCGCCATGGGTCACAAGGACATGCAGGAAATGGCCGAGCAGCGCCGCCGTTTCGTGAAAGGCTGCTGGGATGTGAACCAGATTGACGAAGCAACCGCCAATGCCATCTTCGACAAGATTCAGAAGTTCGCTGGCTACGGTTTCAACAAGTCCCACTCTGCCTGCTACGGTCACATTTCCTACTGGACCGCCTACCTGAAGGCACATTTCCCCGTGGAGTTCCTCTGCGGCCTCATGACCAATGAAGCCACCAACGAAAAGATTGGTGTGTTCATTCAGGAAGCCATCCGCATGGGAATCGAGGTGCTGGGCCCCTGCGTGAACCACAGTGAGGTGAAGTTCCAGCCTGAAACCATGCCCAACGGCAAGCTGGCTGTGCGCTTCGGTCTGGCCTCCGTCAAGAGCATGAGCTCGGAAACCGTGCGTGTCATCGTGGAGGAACGCAAGAGAAACGGTCCCTACAAGAGCCTGGAGGATTTCTGCTACCGCATCCCGCCGCAGAATGTGCGCCGCAACCAGATTGAAGTGCTGGTGCAGTGCGGTGCCTTCGACTGGATGCACGTGTGCCGCGCCCAGATTTTCGAGAGCATCGAGCAGTGCATCAACGGCGCCAGCAGCGTGCACAAGGATGCCGAGGCCGGTCAAATGGCACTCTTCGATATGACCGAGACGACCTCCGGCCCGGAAGATAAGCTTACCTTGCAGGAATGGCCCAAGGACAAGCGTCTCGATGATGAGAAGTTCCTCACCGGTGCCTATTTCACCGGCAACCCGCTGGACAGCATGCGCGGTATCATCGATGCCGCCAAGTTCATCCCCATCGGCACCCTGCCCGATCTGACCGCTGAGGAAATCCGAGGCACGCATGATATGGCCGGCATGCTGCGCGCCGTCACCATCAAGATGAGCAAGAGCGGTCAGAAGTTCGCCATCATCACGGTGGAAGATTTCACCGGCAGCACGGAGGCCCTGCTCTGGGGCGACTCGTTCACCAAGGCCATGGAGCAGGAAGGCCTGCTCACCGCCGGCAATTTCGTGCAGTTCCGTGCCCGCATTTCCGAGGATGAAAAGACCGGCGGCAAGAAGGTATCCGCCAACGGAGTGGAGCAGATCGGTTCCGGTACCAAGCGCCGCAGCGGCAAGCCCAGGTTCTACGAAATCACGCTGAACACCGCACGCCACAACGCCGGTGACCTGGAGCTCATCAAGAGCATCCTGCAGAAGTACCCGGGCAAGATGCCGGTGCACATGACCTTCCGCAACTCGCTGGGCAACCGCGTAAGCATCGAACTCGGTTCCCGCTACTCCATCTCCCCCAGCGCCAAGCTGGATGAGGAACTCTCGCTCTATTCCTGATTGCTATGGATAAGAAGAAAATCATCATGCCCTGCCTTGTCGCTCTGGGATTGCTCACCGGCGTTCTGGGGCAGCGCTATCTGCGCCCGCAGACTCAGCAGGAGGAAGCTGTGGCGAACAGCACTGCTAGTGAGCTTTCCTCGGATGCATTCAGCCTGCGTTTCTTTCAGCACGGGCTCAAGGAAAAGGAGACCGGGAACGTACTTGTGGCACCGCATTGCATCACCAATGCCCTGCTCTCGTTGCAGGATATAGCAGCAGGCAGAACACGGGAGGAATTACAGACTCTGCAACTGAAGGAGTCCCGGGGTCTCCGCGCCACGGAACCCTTGAGCACCGCCCTGCTGGGGGTCGACCTTAACCTGCCGCGGAATGAAGGTCGCTTCCCGGCCATGCCCCTGCCGTTTTCTGAGAATGTGCCCATGGCGCTGAGCTTGTTCAATGGCAGCATCGGCGCGGCCATGGGTAAGGGGGAATTCCAACTGGCCGACAGCAAGATGGTGACGGAACGCACCAAGTTACTGGCTGCGGCCACTGCCAGTTTCTCTGCAGAGTGGGAAACGCCCTTTAATTCAGCCAACAGCCGGACGGCTGACTTTGACAGCGCCTCCGGCGGAATGCCCCATTTCCGCCAGATGCGTAGTCGCGGCCAGTTCCGCAGCGCCAAGGCAGAAGACGGTAGCTGGAAGGCGGTTGCCATTCCGTTCAAGTCGAAAGCGGCTGGAGAGCCGCTCGTCTGCATTGGCATACTGCCAGCAGGCTCTGCCCGCGACTTTGCGGCCAACCTCACCCCGGAAATGCTCACTGGCATTCGCAAATCCCTGGCAGAGGCATCGCCCCAGGATATGCTGGTGGAACTCCCCCTCCTGGAGCTTCAGATTTTCCCCTATGATATGCGCGATTCTCTGCGCCGCTTGGGATTGAAGGCTCTCTTTGATATCGAAACGGCCGATTTCTCGCCTCTCACCCCGGAGAAAATCCACCTCGGCGCTTTCATTCATTCTGTTTCCCTCTCTCTGGTGGAATCAAAGGATTCTGCCAAAGCAGATGATTCGCTGGACTATGCGCCCGAATATATTTCCTTCAACCGCCCCTATATCTGGCTCATTGCCGACCTTGCTACTGACACGCCCATCGACTTCATCGGATTGACCGAGGAAATGTAAAATAATTTCAATCCAGCCCCTGCTATAGCAATAACAAGGTACAAAACATCTTATTGCTCCGGCAATTAAAGAATATTGCTTGGACTCAACGACACATTGGAATTTGGCGAGCCGCAGGCGAGCGGAAGTCTGAGCCCCGCCTACTGGCGGGGCGGTAAGTTCAATAGCCCAGGGCGTAAGCCCTGGGGTAAAGTGAAAATAGTAACCGAACCCCGAGCGGAGCGAGTGGGTGGCAGATATGGATGCGCGTTGATATGCAAATAATCAATGCTTAACATAAACGGAACGCTCATGCGAATCTGCCACCCCGCCAGCTGGCGGGGTTCCGGTCTTATTACTACACACCATACCCAGGGCTCACGCCCTGGGCTCTGGAAAGTGTCGCCCTATCGGGCTCAGAATTCCTCGGGCTTTCAGCCCGACAAATTCCAATTTGTCCGTCACCACCAATACGGATAACACATCAATCTTTAATTGCCTCATCAATAATAAGAACGGGCCTGAGCAATTCCTCAGGCCCGTTCTTATTTTAATTGATTGAGAATTAATCAGCCTTGCTGAGCAGCCTTGCGGGCGGCTTTTTCTGCTGCCTTGGCGGCTTTGGCTGCCATCTTCTCCTTTTCCTCGGCTGAGAGGATGCGGGGGAACACGGGGCTGGGCGCCTGCACGCTGTGGCCGTCCTTCACGAGCCCCCAGGCCATCGACTGCGGGGTGAGGCCGGTCAGGTCAAGCTGGAGCTGGGAAAGGATGCGGGCGGAAGCCTCCGGAAGCACGCAGCCGAGCAGGAAACCAACCTGGGCGCAGCATTCCAGCAGATGAGCCAGCACGCGCTGCAGCTCCGGCAGCTTGCTTTCGTCCTTAGCCAGGGACCAGGGCTGCTTCTGCTCAATGTAGCTGTTGCACAGGCCTACGTGGGCATTCAGCGCAGCCAGGGCATCGGCCGTATTGTAGCTGTTCATGCAATCGGCAAACTTGCTCACGGTGGCGCTCATGCTCTCGCGCAGAGCGGCGGAGAGCTCATCGTCCCCGGTGCCGATGGCGACCGTCCCCCCGCAGTAGCGCACGCACATGTTGAGCGAGCGGTTGCAGAGGTTGCCGATGTCGTTGGCCAGTTCGGTGTTGTAAATCATCTTCATGCGCTCCGGGTCGAAGTCGCTGTCGTAGCCGGTCTTCGTATCGCGCACCAGGTAATAGCGCACAGCCTCGGCGCCGAATGCATCGCACAGGTCATTCGGGTCCACGATATTGCCGAGGGATTTGGACATCTTCTCGCCCTTGATGTTCAGCCAGCCATGCACCAGAAGAGCGGGCATCTGCTCATCCGCAAAGCCCATGGCGTGCAGCATGCACAGCCAGTAGATGCCGTGGGCGGGCACCAGGATATCCTTGCCGATTACCTCGCAGGCAGCGGGCCACAGCTTGCTGAACTCCGGCAGGCCTGAGTCCTCGGCAGCCTTGTAGCCGGCAAAGGAAATGTAGTTCACCAGGGCATCGAACCACACGTAGGTCACGAAATCCGGGTCAAAAGGCAGCGGAATACCCCAGGAAAGACGGTCCTTCGGGCGGGAAATGCAGAGGTCTACGCCGGCGGCGCGCTCAATGGCATTCAGCAGATCCTGACGGCGGAACTCGGGGGTCACCACAGAGGGGTGGGTGGTCACATATTCCTTGAGCCACTCCACCTGCTGGCTGAGGTTGAAATACCAGTTTTCCTCCTCCAGCTCCACGACTTCGCCCCACTCCGGGCCGAACTCGCCCTGCTCGTTACGCTCTTTATCGGTCAGGAACTGCTCCTGGCGAATGGAATAGAAGCCCTTGTAACCTTTCTTATACAGGCATCCCTTTTCCTTCAGGTCGCTCAGGATGGCCTGCACACAGGCCTTGTGGCGGGCATCGGTGGTGGCGGCCCAGCCGTCATACTGAATACCCAGGCGCTCCCAGAGGGCAATGAACTTCTGCGTCACCATGTCGGCATATTCCTGCGGCTGCATGCCTGCTGCCTCTGCCTTCTGCTGCACTTTCTGGCCGTGCTGATCCACACCCGTCAGGAAGAACACCTCTTCACCACACATTCGGTGCCAGCGAGCCAGAACGTCTGCCAGTACCTTCTCATACGCATGCCCGATGTGGGGTGCGCCGTTTGTGTAGTCGATTGCTGTCGTGATGTAGAACATAGCGCGCCGATTCTATCATGTGAAAACCCTTGAATCAAGCGCAATCTGGTGTATGCCACAGGTCATCCACGCGTGTCCCAAAGATTTGGGATACGAGGATTTACGATTGGCAATTTACGATTGACAAATTGAAAGTTAGCGACTTACGCCGATAGAGGCACAAATGAAAGCTTACCCGCGTGCGCGTGTCCCTAAGCCTCCGGGCTGCGGGTATGAGCGCCTGGGGGCTTTGTAAATCGAAAAACGGGCATCGCTCCGCTTATCTCGCCTTACTCAAACAGGTTCGGGTAGGAACGCAGGGCGAGTTCCTTGGAAAGCGCGCGGATGGTGCGGGAATCTTCGGCCTGAAGGGCCATTTCGGCCATCTGGCGGCATTCCTCGTAATTGAGGTGGCGGATGGCAAAACGAATGAGTGGCAGAAGGTGGGAACCCACCGAGAGCTCGGTGGCACCCAGACCCACGAGGAGCGGCACGAGCGTGATATCACCGCCCATTTCGCCGCAGATGGCAGTGGGAATACCGGCCTTGATGGTCTGGTGAATCAGGCGGATGACGCCGGGATGCGTGGAGCGGAACATGCTGGCCACGCGGTAGTTCACGCGGTCCACGGCAATGGTGTATTGCGTGAGGTCGTTGGTGCCGATGGAGAAGAAGTCCACATAGCGGGCCAGCACATCGGCCATGACGGCGGCGCTGGGAACCTCAATCATGATACCCACGCGCATTTTCTCATCGAAGGCTTCGCCACGGGCACGGAGTTCAGCGCGGCAATCCTCCAGGATAGAGTGTACCTCCTTTACCTCCGTAAGGCCGGAAACCATGGGGAACATGATACCTACCTTGCCATGAGCCGAAGCTCGCAGGATGGCCCGCAGCTGTTCCTTGAACACAGCGGGGCGGCTCAGGGAAACGCGGATACCCCGCCAACCCAGGAAGGGGTTGTCTTCCTTTTCCTCCTGCACTTCGAAGGGTAGCTTGTCGCCGCCTGAATCCAGTGTGCGGAAAATCACCTCCTGAGGGGAACATTCCTCTACCAGGCGGCGGTAATGCTGGTATTGCGTCTCTTCGTCGGGCAGTCCATCGCCGCCCAGCAGGAAGAATTCTGTGCGATAAAGCCCCACGCCTTCTGCCCCGTTGCGTTTGATGGAACCGTACTCATGCACAAACTCCAGGTTGCAGGCCACGCGGATGTGGCGGCCATCCCTCGTTTCGGCCGGCAGGTCGCGCATATCCAGAAGGGCCTGGTAGGCCTTCTCTTTCTCGGCCCGCATCTTTTCATAATAGGCGCGGGTCTCGGCGGTGGGGTTAAGAATCAGGGTGCCATGGTAGCCATCCAGAATGGCGGGGGTGCCCACACGAGCCTCCCGCACCAGATTCGGTACGGCTACTACAGCCGGCAGCCCCAGCGAGCGGGCCAGAATCGCTGTGTGCGAAATGGAAGAACCAACCTCCGTCACGAAGCCCAGCACGTTCTGGGAATCCAGGTCGGCAGTGTCACTTGGGGTCAGGTCATATGCGGCCAGCAGGCAGGGTTCTTCGCTCACCGGCTTGTTCCGGCGGCTTTTTGAGCCGCCCTGGTCCAGGTTCTTGAGCACGCGTTGCAATACGTCCGCAATATCCGCCACGCGGCTGCGGAGGTAGGCATCGTCCACCATGCGCATCGCTTCCATGAAGTTCTGCACCACGGCATAATACACCGAATCAATATTCTGCAGCCGCTCAGGCATTTCCTTGCGCATGCGCGAAATAATCATGCGGTCGCGCAGAAAGAGGAGATGGGCATCGAAAATGGCGGCCTCGTTTGCGCCGCTGAGTTCCTCTACCCGGGTTTTGAGCAGCTTGATTTCCAGCTCAGTGCGCTCCAATGCCGACTCAAAGCGCTGCCACTCTGCCTCCAGCTCGGTAGGCGGGATAGTGCGGGTAGGCGGGGCGGCACAGCCGCGGGCCTCTACGCGCAGCTTGCCCATGGCAATACCCGCTGAAACGGGTTGCCCCTGAAACCGGCGTTCTGCTCCTTCGCTCATATAACCGGGGGAGAGTGAGAAGGTTAAACGGTAACGGCGAGGATTTAAGCCTCGCCGAACTTGTTGTTAATCAGCTCTTCGAGAGCCGCAATTGCATCGGCTTCATCAGGGCCGTCTGCGGTGACCGCAATTTCTGCACCCCAGCCGACTGCCAGCATCATGAGCCCCATGATACTCTTGCCATCCACCGCCTCATCATCCTTTTCGACGGAAACATCGGCCTGGAAACGACTGGCTACGCGCACAAACTGAGCTGCGGGACGGGCATGAATTCCAAGCTTGTTCTGAATGGTGAGCTTCTTCGTAATCATGGTAGATGCGGTTCGGGGTATGGTTCGCTCCCCATTATAGCGCCGAATGCGGGGAATGCGAGCTTTTTTTTATAAAATCGGCTATTTTGCCGGGTTTCACCTCTGAATCAGAAACGGAGGTATGGATTATCGCCAGTTTGCGTTTTGTTTTTCACAATCGTTGAAATCGTTGTCCGTTCGTCTTTTCTGGAATCATTCCAGCTTGACTATCCGCCATAAAACATGTAGAGTCATGTGCATGGATGCAGACACGAAGAAGAGAGTAGCCGCGTGGTCCTCGGTTATCTGGAGCGGGCTACTGGCGCTGGTGAAGCTGGTGGTGGGTATTGTGACCGGCTCGCTGGGTATTCTTTCGGAAGCTCTGCACAGCGCGCTCGACCTGGTGGCTGCGGGCGGCACAGTGTTTGCCGTGAAAGTGGCTGCCCAGCCAGCGGATGAGGAACACCCCTACGGACACGGCAAGGTGGAGAACCTCATGGCGCTGGGCGAGACGCTGCTTCTGCTGGTCACCGCAGCCTGGGTCATCATGGAGGCTTTTGAGCGACTGTCCAGCCCCGACCCCGCCGCGTTGGAGGTGAAGTTTTCCTACTGGGCATTCGGTGTCGTCATCCTCTCCATCGTGGTGGATGCGAACCGCGCCGCCATGCTCAAGCGCGTGGCAAAGGAGACCCGCAGCGCTGCCCTGGAGGCCGATGCCGCCCATTTTGCCACGGATATCTGGAGCAGCGCCGCCGTGCTGCTGGGTATCACCGGTGCCGCCATGGCAGATATGGCTGTGGAAGGCAGCTGGTTCCACTGGGTGCTGGTGCGAGCGGACGTATTTGCCTCGCTGGTGGTGGCGCTGTTCATCCTGCACGTGTGCCGGGAGCTTGGCATGGAAGCCATCAATAACCTCATGGACAAGGCGAACGGAGAGGCCTCTGCCAAAGTGCGGGCTGCCATGGCGGAACGCATGCCCTCCTACCCTGTTTCCAAGCTCCGCGTGCGTGAATCCGGCTCGCGTTACTATGTAGACATGGAGGTGCAGGTCCCCCATAACCTGCACGTGGACACCGCTCATGAAATTGCCGATGCCATAGAGGGGCTCGTGGCCGGGGTTCTGGAGGCAGCGGAAACGATGGTGCATATGCAACCTGCCCATGAATTCCCTGATACCCCGGAGTTCATCATCCGCCGCCTGGCCCTTGCACACCGCTTCGGTGTACACGGGCTTGTGCTGCTGCACACGGATGATGGCAAGTTCGTAGTAGCGGTGGACCTGGAGTTGCCCGCCGGAGCCACTCTGGAGTCCTGGCAGGTGGCCATCGAAGCGTTCCGCAAGGAGGTGCTCCGCAATCTGAAGGCGGATGTCGTGGCCCTGCATGTAGAACCTGACCTGCGCCGTGTGCCGGACTACTCCATCCCCCTGCCCGTCGATTGGGAGGCCCAGGTGCGCGATGCCATGATTCGCCGCAGCGCCCCCCTGCCCACCTCTATCTGTACATTCACCCGCGGTAACGAACGCCTCTGTCTCATCCGCATCCCCAAGGAAAACTCCCTTACTGTCGAAGAAAGCCACTCCCGCCTTACCCGCCTCAACAAAAAGCTGGCCGAACACCTCCCGCCCGCTGCCCGTATCCTCGTAACCTACGAAGATGCCTGATTTTTTGTTGACTGCTCGTGCAGATGTGTTATAATCCACCCTCATAGGGGTTTACGATAACCACCCCGGGTATAGAAACAGTGGACGACGATATCATTTGCACCGAAAAAATCATTGCTGACCGCAAGACCTTCTTCCTTGACCTCAAGAGCAATGCTCGTGGCCGTGTGGTCCGTATCACCGAAAAGGTGAGCTCCAACCGCGACCGTATCATGGTCCCCGCGGAAATCCTCGACGATTTCATTGCCGCGCTGGAGGATATCCGCCGCGCGAATAATGAGAACTGATTGGTCGTTCCCGCCCCTCCAGCCGGGAAATTATACTTTGTTAGTAGGATTGACAGACATTTGTCTGGACAATCGCTCATATTTATGTTTTAATTTCCCTCGAGAATGAAGCATATTAACTACTCTTTCAAGTTTTTAACAACGCACAGATTATGAGGAAGATAAAGGTATTAAAGCTAGGTTGGGAGTTCCCCCCGCTGATCAACGGTGGCCTGGGAGTGGCGTGCATGGGGATTTCACGGGCGCTTTCCCAGAAAGTGGAGCTGAATGTGATTGTGCCGAAGGCTGCACCGGAAGCGAAGTATGATGGATTTGAGCTGCTGGGCGTGAACAATCTGCGGCACGAGCAGATGGAGACACTGGAGGAAGGCTACACCTACGAGAGCTTCACCGTGGTGGGCAAGGCACCGGTAAATCTGGATCCCTACGCCTGCACCGAAGGAACGCCGGGCAACATCACGTTCACAAAGGAAGGCAAGCTGCTCTTCTCCCGTATCCACAAGGCGGATCTGGACCTCTTCACCGGCAAGGAAGACCTGTACGCCGGTGACCTGGCCCGCAAGGTCATCGAATTCTCCAAGATTTGCGCCGTCATGGCCCGCCAGTATGATTTCGATGTGGTGCATGCGCACGACTGGATGACCTACCTGGCCGGTGTGGAGGTGAAGAAAGCCACCGGCAAGCCGCTGGTGGTGCACCTGCATGCCTCTCAGTTCGACCGCGCCGGCGCTGACGCCCGCGGCTGGATTTACGATATCGAGAAATACGGCATGGAACAGGCCGATGCAGTGATTCCCGTCTCCAAGTACACGGGCACCATTGCCGCCGGGCACTACGGCATCGACCCCGCCAAGATTTTCCCGGTGCACAACGGCGCGGATCCGGTGCATGTATTCCACAGCAAGAAGAAGTTCCCGGAGAAGCTGGTGCTCTTCCTCGGCCGACTCACGGCACAGAAGGGCCCGGAGTTCTTCCTGCAGATTGCCGCCAAAGTGCTGGAGCAGACGGATAACGTACGCTTCGTGATGGCCGGCACCGGTGAGAAGCTCCGCCTGCTCATCGAGACGGGCGCCTTCCACGGCGTGGGCGATAAGTTCCACTTCACCGGTTTCCTGAACAAGCAGAAGGTGAACGAGCTGCTCTCCATGACGGATGTGTACTGCATGCCCTCCGTGTCGGAGCCCTTCGGACTTTCTGCGCTGGAAGCCGCTCAGTTCAACATCCCGGCCGTCATCTCCAAGCAGAGCGGCGTGGCGGAAGTGATGAAGGGTGCCCTGAAGGCCGACTTCTGGGATGTGAACATGATGGCCAAGCACATCGTGGACCTGGTGACGGATGAGGAGCTCTACCGGCGCGTCGCTGAGCAGAGCGCCCAGGATATCAAGAACTCCAACTGGGAAACCGCAGCAGATAAGATGATTCGCGTCTACCACCACGTTCTTGGCTGGTAAACAACAACTAACCCCTATTTACCCATAATATGAACATTACGCTCACATTTCACGCGCATCAGCCCAACCGGTTGATTCCGTACGATTTCTTCAAGATTGGCGAGCACGCGTTCTACGAGGATGACCACATGAACGGCCGTGTGCTCAGCGCCGTGGCCGAGCGCTGCTACCTGCCCGCCAACCGGATGATGAAGCAGCTCATCGAGCTTTCCGATGGCAAATTCAAGTTTGCGCTGGCTATCTCCGGCGTGATTCTGGAGCAGGCCAGATACCACCGCCCGGACCTCATCACCTCCTTCCAGGAGCTGGCAGAGACCGGTTGCGTGGAGTTCCTGGCCATGCCCTATTATGCCTCCCTCGCCTCCCTGTATTCCACCGGAGAGTTTGCCGAGCAGGTGGAAGAGCACTGCGACCTCATCGAAGAGCTCTTCGGCCAGCGCCCCACCGTGCTCTGGAACACCGGCATGCTCTACTCCAACGCCATCGCCGCCCAGGCCTACGACATGGGATTCGAGGGCATCATGGCCGATGGCAGCGGCCGCATGATGAGCAACCGCAACACCAACGACCTGCAGTGTGCCCCGCTCATCGACAAGACCAAGACCCTGCTGCGCCACCGCCACCTTTCCAACGACCTGGCCAACCGCCGCACCGACCCCGGCTGGAGCGAGTACCCCCTCTCGCCCTACACCTTCGTGGAGTGGCTGAACGCCGAGCAAGGCCAGGTGGTGAACATCTCCATGGACTACGAGACCCTTGGCGAACGCCAGGCCGACAGCACCGGCGTGTTCGAGTTCTGGCGCACCATGATTACCGCCGCCCTCTTTGCCGGCAACGAGTTCTACACCCCCGGCGAAGCCGTGCGCACCTTCCCCTCCACCGGCACGCTGAACTGCCCGAACCCGGTGAGCTGCTCCACCTTCGGTACCACCACCCACTGGAACGGCAACGTCATGCAGCAGGAGGCCATCAAGAAGATATACGACCTCGAAAGCGCCGTCAAGGCCAGCGAGGACCGGGATATGATTCACGTGTGGCGCAAATTGCAGAGCGCTGACCACTTCCACTACATGGAGAAGAGCAACGGCTTCACCCCCTACCCCTCGCCGTACGATGCGTACATCTACTACATGAACGCCCTCGCCGATCTGCAGGTGCGCGTCAAGCGCCAGGCCGAGCTCATCCACAAAGCCGCCAAGGTCACCATGGCCTGATTCTGGCAATAAAACGCTTTATTATCTCCGGCGCGGTCAACCGACCGCGCTGTTTTTTTTCGCCACGCGTGTGCCCAAAGTTTGAGTTCAGAGCTCGATTAATTGGAATTTGGCGGGATGTACAAAGGACAATTTACAAAGGACAATTTAGGAGTTCCGCTCGCCTTAGGCTCGCCATTTTAAACAGCTGCGGCAACTAGTCTCGGCGTAGCCCGCAGGGCGAAGACGGAAGCCGCAGGGAACTTTCAAATTGTACTTTGTCCCTTGTACATTGTACTTTCAAACATCAATTTATAGGAAACACGTGTTTTTTCTCAGCCTTATGCCGATTTGGCTTGCCAATGCGAAGGTATAGGTGTACTCTCTGGGCGTGCCGTCCGGGTCCGGGTGGTCGCTGCGGGTATCAAGCCCCGTAGAGGAAAGTCTGGACATCACAAGGCAGCGTGTCCTGTGAAAGCAGGAGACACCCGGAGCCAATGCCGGGTGGACGGAAAGTGCCACAGAAAACAAACCGCCCGCAAGGGTAAGGGTGAAAAGGTGGGGTAAGAGCCCACCGCTCCGGAGGTGACGATGGAGGCAAGGAAAACCCCACGCGATGCAAGACAAACAGGGAAAGGGTAGCCTGCCCGCTGTATTCCCGGGTATTAGTTGCACCCTGCTATAAACGCAGGGCACGCCTGGCAACAGGCGCGAGAAAAATGACCACACAGCCCGCCACCGCGCGGGTGGACAGAATCTGGCTTACAGGACCCGGACGGCCCGTTTCAATTTGAAGGCCGGGTTTCAGACCTGAATCGCTCCCTGTTGGCGAGGGCGATCTGGAGGGCGTTGGCGATGTTGTGGAAAAACACATAGAAGGCCGGGCCGATGTAGGCGAGGGGATGCACATACCACTGGCTGGCGATGTAGAGGGTGAGGATGGTGTTTTTCTGACCCATGCACTGGGAACATTCGCGCTTGAGTCCCCTGCCCCCGAGCTTGTAGCCCGCCACAAAGCCGGTGATGCACACAACCAGGGAGCCCAGGACCAGGGGCAGCATATCCTGCCAGCCAACGTTCATTTCGAGCACGCGCTGGGTGCCGACACCGGCGATGATGGTGAGGTTGATGATCCAGATGCCCAGCGAGACATCGCGCAGCCTGGCGGTCCAGCCTTTGCAGGGGGGATACAGCCAGCGCAGCACGGTGGCCACCACGGCAGGAATACCCAGCACCGTGCCCAGCTGGATGGCTACCTCCAGCGCCAGCTCCGAGTAGCAGAATCCCTCCACCTGCACGACAAAGGGCATGAGCAGCGGGGTGACCAGGGCAAAGACAATCTGGCTGAGCACCAGTGCGGTGGTGGTGAACTCCACATTGCCCTTCAGCAGGTTCACGATGACCGGTGCGGCAATAGCCACCGGTGCAATGCCGCAGAAGAAGAGAGACTCGGCCAGGATGGGATAGCCCAGCAGGCGTGCCAGCGTCCAGAAGCCCATGCCGATAAGCTGGATACCCAGCAGCACCCAGAGGTGCATGCGCTGGGGCTTGAGGCGCGCGGTTTCGATGCCGATGAAGGTGATGCTGAGCATGAGGGCCACGCTGGCCGGCAGGATGGCGCCCAGCGGGGTGAGTTGCTTGTGAAAGAGGCCTCCCACCAGGAAGGCCACAATCATGCAGATGCTTCGGAGATGCCGCTTCATTTCTCTTCGTGTTTAGGCTCCGTCTTGCGAAGCGCCAGCACCGCTTCTGTGGCATCATTGGCCTTGGGCTTGGGGTAGGCGATGCGGTTATGGTGCATGGTGCGGATGGTGACAAAGAAGGAATCCTTCAGCGTTTCAATTTCGCCGAGGGTGAGGCCGCAATCCTGAAGGTGGCCATCGAGGATGCGCCCCTTGAAGATGCCGTTGATCATGTTGCGGATATCCTCCTCGGTAGGATGCTGGAGGGAGCGCGTGGCGCTTTCCACGGCATCCGCCATGCTGACGATGCCGCTTTCGCGGGTCTGGGGAATCGGCCCCTTGTAGGTGAAGATGGCCTTGTCCACCTCCTCCGGGCAGGTATCGAGGAGCCCTTCCTCGAACTTGGCCTTTTCCTGTTCGTAATGGTCAAGCGCCTTGCGGTAGAAGAAATAGGCGGTGGAAACGCCGTGATGCTCGCGGATAACGTTGATGATGCGGTTGTTGAGCCCGTGAGCCTCTGCCAGTTCCACGCCCTCGGTCACATGTCCGGTGATGATGCGGGCGCTGGCCTCCGGGGTGAGCTCGGCGTGGGGCGTGTTATTCTGGTCGGCGATATTTTCTGCAAAGTACTGCGGGTTGACAATCTTGCCGATATCGTGGTAGAGCCCGCACACGCCAGCGCGGGTCACGTCCGCACCAATGGCCTCGGCCCCGGCCTCAGAAAGGCGCTGCACCACCAGGCTGTGGTGGAAGGTGCCGGGGGCGGCAATCTGCAACTTCTTGAGCAGGGGGTGATTCATATCCGCCCACTCAAGCCAGGTAATCGGGGTCGATATGTTGAACAGGCGCTCCAGCGCCGGCATGATGCCGCCCACCAGGGCGGCCAGCACAAAGTTGACACCCACGGTAATGGCCAGTTCCATCATGAACCCGCCGAGGTGGAAGCTATCTGCAAAGCCACGCAGCGGCACGGTCTGATTCGTGCCTGCGGCCTGCAGACACAGCAGCAGATAAACAGACGTGAAGGCGATGGCGCTTGCCACGAACCCGGCGCGCAGAATCTGCTCGCGCTTGTGAACACGCCCGGAAACCAGGGCACACACGGTGCCGGTCACAAAGCTGACCGCACTGTAATTGAGGATAATGGCCATGTTGGTGCCCTCCGGGAACATGGCTACGCCGAAAATAGTGCAGCAAAGCGCGGTGAAGGCCCCCAGGCGGCGCCCAATCATCACCGCCAGCACCGTGGGCGCCAGTGCATAGGGCAGCCAGAGCAGCACCTGGCCTTGCAGGTTGAACCCGGGAATCATGCCCTTCGCGGAGCAGATGCCGGTCATGATCAGCATCTGGGCCGCTATCATGCTCACCAGGAGCAGCGTGCGGCGTATGGTGAGCTGCAGCGGCAACCGCGACAGGAAGGCCAGCAGAAACAGCCCCATGGCCGTGAGCACCAGCCAGGTGACGCGGAAGGCGGCATTCCAAGCGCCATCCGCCACAGAGCAGCCTATGAAGCACAGGGCCGCCACCCCGGCTGCTGCCACGCCCAGCATGGCCAGGGTGCCGCTCCGGGGGCGTTTCGCCGCCGTATCCTCAAATGTCGATATTTTTCTGAGTATATTAGTCATTTTCGCTGTCTTCCTCTTCTTCCTGTTCATCTCCGGCAGCTACGGCAAGGGAAACCTTGATTTCAGGCAGGTTCTCAGCCCTGGCAGAGACCGTGGCCCTGCCATCTCCATTGCGGATGCTGCGTACAATGGCGACAATACGCCCATTAAAGAAACGTTGCTGTTCAGACTGCATGCAGGTGTGATCCGTTTGATCTCCGTTGCAGAATCCCACCAGCTCCGCCGGACCGGAAATCTCAAACTCCACCGCCCGGCTGTCCGTGGGCACCACGTGGCCGTCCTTGTCGCACAGCGAAAGCGAGATATAGGCCAGGTCGTGACCATCGCCGGCGATGGCTTTGCGGTCCGCCTCAGCCTTCACGGCCACGGCATCACCGGTGGTCACCCGCACAGCCTCTGCCCAGGGACGCCCCTTTTTCTTCACCTTCACGCTGATGGTACCCGGCTGGTAGACCACATCCTCCCAGACGAAGCGGTAGGCGTTCTTGCAGACCTGCAGTTTCTGGTGGTAGGTATCGCCCTGCCCGCGGCGGCGGATGCCCTGGCTCTTGCCATTTACAAAGAGTTGAGCTTCATCACCGTTGGAATATACCATCACGGGTGTGACCTCGCCCTCGCGGCCTGGCCAGTTCCAGTGCGGCAGGATGTGGCAGGTCTTCTTCTCCGGAGCCCAGTGACTGAGGTAGAGGTAGTAGGTATCCTTCGGGAAGCCCGCGAGGTCGATGATGCCGAAATAGGAACTGCGGCTGGGTGCGCGGTTGCCCATCTTGCGGAGCTGCTCCATGGCAGCCTGTTTTTCAGCCTCGGTGGCTCCGTGGAAATTGCCGATGTTGGAGGCGTCCTGATTATAGGGGGTGGGTTCACCCAGATAATCGAAGCCGGTCCATACGTACTCACCTGCCACGTGCGGGTTGTTATCCAACGCGTACATCTCGATATCCGGGCTGGTGCCCCAGCCCGGCGCAAACAAACCGTACGAACTCACGTGGAAATTCCGGGCGCCACCGCCTACATCCCAGCGGAGCGGGAAGAAATAGGTGTCCCGCGAGGCCACGCAGGAATTTGTTTCGGACGCATACACGGGCTTGGAGGGATGCTGGTTGCGGAATCCGGCATACATGTTGGGCTTGTAATTGAAGCCGAACACATCCACCGTTTCTGCGAACCCATTGCTGACACTGCCGGGGTCGTTGCTGCCCACGGTGTACGGGCGGGTTTCATCGTACTTGCGCATTTCCTCTCGCAGCATGAAGGAGACCTCCCGCCCGCGGGCGGTGCCTAATTCGGGGATTTCGTTGCCGCCGCTCCAGGCAATGATGCAGGGGTGATTGCGGTCTCGCAGCATGAAGTTGCGCACGTCCTTCTTCCACCACTCGGGCCAGTACACATGGTAGCCGTTCACCTTGTCATATTTCTGCTGTTCCCAGATATCGAACAACTCATTGATGACCAGGATGCCGTGCTTGTCGCACAAATCCAGCACCTCCGGCGCTGGTGGATTGTGGGTCATGCGGATGGAATTGCAGCCCATCTCCTTCAGAATCTCGATTTTGCGCTCATAGCCCCGGGTGTGGAAGGCTGCCCCCAGCGCCCCCAGGTCGTGGTGCTCGCACACGCCCTTAATCTGCACGCGCTTGCCGTTCAGGAAAAAGCCGCCGGGACGCCATTCCGCCTTGCGGATACCGAAGGTGGTCTGCCTGGCATCAATTTCATCCTTCCCCTGCTGCAAGGTGGTCTTCAGTGTGTAGAGATGCGGGGATTCGCAGCTCCATAACTTCGGGCGCCTGACGGACAGTTTCTGGGTGATTTCCTTTTCTTCCCCTGCATCCAGCGCAAGGGTGACA
The DNA here is from genome assembly GCA_015062005.1 of Akkermansiaceae bacterium. Lineage (GTDB taxonomy): Bacteria > Verrucomicrobiota > Verrucomicrobiia > Verrucomicrobiales > Akkermansiaceae > Akkermansia. The sequence continues at coordinate 7,067 of SUVL01000034.1, read as the reverse complement.
GCTTTTGCCTTGGCTTTGCCCACCGCCTGCCTGAGGGTGACTTCACAGGCTTTCTGCGAAGTATTGACCACGCGGGTCCGCACTTCCACCACAGCCTCAGCATTGCCGATTCTGGGGGTTGTCACATACACGGGCCAGTGGGCCAGATGCACCGGCCCTGTTTTTTCAAGCCACACGTGGCGGTAGATGCCGGCGCCGGGGTACCAGCGTGTGGAGCGTGGCAGATTGCTGGCCACCACGGCCACCAGATTCTCCCTGCCCGCTTTCAGATGCGGCGTAAGATCCACCCGGAAGGAATTGTAACCATAGGCCCATTCACCCGCAAACGCGCCATTGACAAACACCTTGGGATTGGCCATCACGCCATCGAAATCAAGGTAATAGCGGTCTTTCTTCCTGTTGAAACCGGCATCCACCCTGAAGGTTTTGCGGTAGCAACCCCAGCCGTTCCACGGGAGCTTGCCCGTTTCATTCGGTTCGTTGACCAGGAACGGGCTCTCAATGGCCCAGTCATGCGGGAGCTGAACCGGCTTGAACGCAGAATCATCGTAACTGGTGGCCACGGGACCCGCCATGCTGATTTTCGGTTGCTTGAGGTGAACCTGCTTCCCCTCATCATCCAGGAAGATGATTTCGCGCACGCTCGCCCAGCAGCCGCTATGCACCCCTTTGTTGATGGTCAGCTTGATGGATGTAATCGGGCGGTTGCCGACCGGTATCCGCAGCGTATCCTGACCGTTCATGGCAATGGTGCGGGTTTTCTGCCGCTTGCCGGAAACGATTTCGACATCGACCTCGAAGTAATTCTCCCGCTCCCACTGCACAATGATAGTTTTAACTTTTGCCCGGGTACCGGTCTGCACCTGAATGAAGTGGCCGGTGAGTGAATCCGGGGCACTCCACCGGGTGTTCAGGTTGCCATCCACCACGTTGCCCGGTCCATTCCCTGGTTCAGAGCCTGAAGCCACAGCCTGGGAATTAGCCAGACTGGGCTTGCCGGTACCCATATACCGGAACTTCCAGTCAAAATCAAAGCTTTCGCGCTCCGCAGCTCTTGCAACAGGGATAACACCAAGTGCCAGCACCGGCAGCAGATGGATTAACTTTATCATATTCGCTGGCGCGCATTTTACCAGAGCACTCTGCTTAAATCAAGGTAAAACGTTTCCGGGGGGCGAATGCAGGAATGCGCAATCAGGGGTGTTCCGGTATCATATGAACGCTCATTATGGAAAACAGAATCATCAATACAGTGAATAATCATGCCGATGTGCAGCCGGAAGAAACAGCCAGACTGCTGCTGAGGCTTGCCAATCAATACGGATATCTGAATCAGCCGGATGAATGCGATGAGTTTTTCCGGAAGCTCAGGCATGTGGCGGATGCTTTCAGCAGAGCCTTGCAGGAATCAGAAGAAATCGTGAACTTTGAAGAGGCGGCAGAGTTCAGCCTGCTGGCCAGGTCTCACCGCAGACCCAGCACCGTGGCAGACCTGCGTTCCTACATCAACCGGATGTGCAGCAACCAGGATTTTGCCCATCGACCCATACGGCAGCTGAGCATCCGCGAATGCCGTTATATGCTGCACAAGGAGTTCGGTCACTCCCAGCATACATACCGCAAGGCCCAATCCGTGCTGCACAGTATCTTCAATTACGCCATCCGCCAGCGCTGGTGCGACTTTAATCCGGCAAAAGCCATCCTGAGACCACCTGTCACAGAGCAGCGGATTGACCCCCTGACGCTTCAGCAGATCAGGAGCCTGCTCAGAGTTTGCAGAGCGAATAGTGTACTGGCAGCGATGGAAGCCTCTCTGCGCCTGATGATCTGGTGCGGTATCCGCCCCGCAGAAGTTCGCCGCCTGTGCTGGGGCGATGTGGACTATGCCGAAAAGGTGGTATATGTGGATTCCTCCAAAAGTAAGACAGGAGGCGCGCGCGCCGTCCCTATCCGCGGTGGTGCCCTGATTCTGCTGAAAGAAAGCCACGCGCAGCAAGAGGCAATTGCTCCCAAGGATTGGAACAGGCTCTGGCGAAGACTGCGCCAGGCTGCTGGCTTTTCGTCCTGGCAGAATGATGCGCTCCGGCACACCTTTGCCAGCATGCACCTCAAGCGTTTCCACAACCTGCCCCTGCTCCAGGAAGAAATGGGCCACCGCAACGCCTCGCTCCTGCAGACGCGCTACCTCAATCTGAGAAAATTACGGAAAACAACCGCCTCTCGCTTCTTTGAGACCGCATTCTGGAACTGATGTAGAGTGGACTCTAATTTTTTACGCCATTCTTCCAAAAAAAACTGGCAATACCCTCAATTCCGTGATAGTATGAAGCATCGACACACGAAATCTGCGTTGTTATGAACGACCTTACTAAGCCTTTTAAGCGTCTGCCCGTAGCCTTGGTTGGCACGGGGTCATATGTCCCTGAGCGCCGTCTGACCAATGAAGACCTGGAAAAGATGGTGGATACTTCCAACGAATGGATTGTCACCCGCACAGGCATTGAGGAGCGACGCATCGCGGCTCCAGGCGAAAAAACCAGCGACATGGCCACTCAGGCAGCGAAACGCGCCATGGAATCTGCTGGTGTGTCCCCTGAGGAGATTGACCTCATCATCGTGGCTACTGTCACGCCCGATACCTTTACCCCCTCCACTGCCTGCTATGTCCAGGCTAATATTGGTGCAGTGAATGCCGCTGCGTTTGATATTTCCGCGGCCTGCTCCGGGTTCCTGTTTGCGCTCAAGACAGCCGTGCAGTACATAGGTTGCGGACAGGCGCGGACGGCCCTTATCATTGCTTCTGAAAAGCTCAGTCACATCGTGAACTGGGAAGACCGCTCCACCTGTGTGCTTTTCGGCGATGGTGCCGGTGCCGCCGTTCTCCGCACAGGCTCCGGGATTGAAGGCGACAGCGCCGTGCTGGCCTCCGATATCGGTTCTGATGGCACACTGACAGACCTGCTCATGGTTCCTGGCGGCGGTTCCGCCATTCCCACCACTGAGGAAAACATCCAGGAAAAGCTTTACACGCTTGCTATGCGCGGCAATGAGGTGTTCCGCTATGCCGTGTCCCACATGAAGGACAGCGCGCTCTCCCTCATCAACCGTACTGGAATCAAGCCGGAAGATGTAGATATGGTGATTCCGCACCAGGCAAATCTTCGCATTATCAACGCCGTGGCCCAGCGCCTCGGTATTCCCACCGAGCGCGTGTTTGTGAATGTTCATAAATACGGCAACACCTCCGGCGCAGCCGTAGCCATTGCGCTGGATGAAGCGGTAACCTCCGGTCGTGCCAAGAAAGGCGATATCGTGTTGCTGGTCACATTCGGTGCCGGCCTCACCTGGAGCTCGGCTGCCATCCGACTCTGATTCTCATTGGAACACTTTGCTTAATCCTCCCCCTTGCCGCAGCCCGGCAAGGGGGCTTTTCTATGCCCACCCCTGCGTGGCGCGTATTCGCCGACGCCGGCGTTTTTATATTGCCGCTCCGGTCTGATTTATTTTGCCGTTTATTTCGCCGTTTATTTCGCCATATTTCTTTGTTTAAGTGTTGACAAACAGTGCACCGGATGTATATTACATACTTATGTACTCGCCCGTATTCCGCGTTTCCGATGAAGCATTGAGCCTGGTGGCAGAAATCTGCACCCTGCTACCCATGCGAAATACGGAACACAAGCCTGTCAACTGGGACACCGGTACTCTCTGCCGCCGACATGCCGCCATGGGCGGACAGGGTGCATTCCGGACCTCGGGCAGCAGGCCGCACTGGGTACCCGTGTTGACCAATGCCTTGCTTCGCTGGCTCCAATCGGCAGATATCCACCCCCTTATAAAAAGCGCGGTGTTTCATTACGAACTCATGGGCATACGCCCGTTTGAAACAGGCAACGGCCCTTTATCCACGCAGCTCCAGCGCGAGTTGCTGGCAGATTTTCATCCGCACATTGCCGGGCTTGAGCCCAGTGTTTCTGCCCATGACTATGAACACGCGCTGGCGGCCACAGACGCAAGCGAGTTCATCACGCTCTCGCTACGCGCGATTCTCGCGGCACTTCGCAGCAAGGCGGCACCCGCAGCCCGGAGCCGCGGGCAGCGGCGCCTGACTCCGGCAGAACAGTTGCTGGGCTGGTTGAGGCGGCATCCCGGCAGCAAGCGGAGCGAGTTGCTGGATGCCCTGCCCAGCCTTTCCGCCCGCATGCTGGACCGCCATCTGCAAGCGCTCAAGGACGAGGGGCGGATAGAATACAGAGGCTCCCGCAAAACAGGCGCATACTATGCGCTGTGACAACGCGATGCGAACTTGACACAGCCGGGCTCATTCTGTAAAGTATGGCGCGTATGCACCAGCTCACAGAATCAATCGGAAAATATCTGCTTGCAGCCGTATCTCCCCTCATCCGCCACCCGGAGAATGCCGAACTGCGAGTAGCAGCCACGCCTGCCGGTGATATGCTGCGTTTCCGCCTGGTGCTCGAACAGGAAGATGTGGCACGCGTCATTGGCCGCAACGGCATGACAGCCTCTGCCATCCGCTCCCTGGCCAAGGCGGCAGGCGAGAAAGCCGGCACCAAGGTGGTGGTGCACATTCTCTCCAAGGAAGAAGCCGCTGTCGGCTGAGTCCAGCTGTTTTCCGGCATATGCAGGAGTTATTCACAGATTTACCTGCACCGGCTCATGTGGCACGAGTCCTGGTCGATGGACTCAATGATATGGTGTTTGACTACTCGATTCCGGCAGGCATGACGGGGGTGACCCGCGGCAGCCGGGTGGAGATTCCGCTGCGGGGCAGAACCGCGACCGGCACCGTGATGGCCCTGGTGCCGCCTGCGCCGGAATTGAGCAGCCGGATGAAGGCTGTCCAACGCCTCGTGAACGAGGCTCCGGTGGTATCCACCGCGCTGATGGATCTGGCCGAGTGGGCTGCGCGGTACTATGCCGTTCCCGTAGAGCAGATGATTCGCTGCATTGTGCCCGAACCCGTGCGGCAGGAACGCCACGATGAGAAAACACGCAAGGTGGTGGTGCTGCAGGACTGGCCGGATGACGAGACGCTCAACAAAATCAACCGACGGGCCCCGCGGCAGGCTGCCATTCTGCGCTACCTGCACGCTGGCAGCAGCAAGCGCGAACCCCTTGCCGACCTGGGTGGAAGCCCGGCGCTGGCGCCCTGCCGCGCCCTGGAAAAGGCCGGATATGTCAGAATCGAAGAGGAACAGGTACACCGCGACCCCGCCGGTAGCGAACAATTCGCAGCCACCGCACCGCTTGCGCTCAACCCGGAGCAGGCAGATGCACTCAGGCAGATTCTGCAGGCATTCGACAAGGGCAGCACCAAGCCTCTGCTCCTGCAGGGTGTCACAGGCTCAGGCAAGACGGAGGTATACCTCCAGGCAGCCAGTCATGCACTGCAACAGGGAAAAGGTGTGCTTATCCTGGTTCCGGAAATCTCCCTCACTCCGCAGACCATGGCGCGGTTCAAGGGGCGCTTTGCTGAGACCGAAAGTCATGTGGCCATTCTGCACAGCGCTATGAGCGATGGTGAGCGTTTCGACGAATGGCACGCCATCCACCGGGGGAAGGCCCGCATTGCCATAGGTCCCCGCTCTGCGGTATTTGCCCCGGTGCAGAACCTGGGTCTCATCATCGTGGACGAAGAGCACGATTCCTCCTACAAGCAGGAAAACAGCCCCCGCTACCACGGCCGCGACCTTGCCGTGCTTCGCGCCCGCATGGAACATGCCACCATCGTGCTCGGCTCTGCCACGCCCTCGCTTGAATCGCTCCACAACGTGGCCCAGGGCAAATACGGCATGCTGCGCATGGATAAGCGCGCCGATGGTCAGCGGCTCCCGCTCACCCGCGTGCTGGATATGCGCTCAGAACCGAAGGATAAGCGGAATCTGGGCATCCTCTCAGAGCGACTGCGCATGGCCATTGATGAGCGCTTGAACAAGGGAGAACAGGTCATTCTGCTGCTCAACCGCCGCGGCTTTGCCCGCGCTCTGCAATGCCCGGAATGCGGCTTTACTGCCAATTGTGAGCACTGCGCCCTGCCCATGACCTACCATGCCACGGAAAACCGCCTGGTCTGTCATATCTGCGGCTACCGTCAGATGGTGCCGGCGCGCTGCCCCGAATGCCACACTGCCAATATCTCGCTGGAAGGTTACGGCACCCAGAAAGTAGAGGCTGTGCTGCGCCGCTGCTTTCCTCAAGCCCGCTTGCAACGCGTAGATGCGGATGTGGCTTCGCGCAAGAATGCACTGCGGGATATACTGGCTGATTTCCGTGCGCACCGCACGGATATTCTGCTCGGCACCCAGATGATATCCAAGGGCCTGGATTTTCCCGGTGTGACGCTGGTGGGAGTGCTGAATGCAGATCTGGGGCTCAATGTGCCCGATCCGCGCGCCGCAGAGCGCACTTTCCAGCTGCTCACCCAGGTTGCCGGCCGCGCCGGCCGCGGCGACCTGGATGGCGAAGTCATCATTCAGACCTACAATCCGCAAGCTGCCGCCATCCAGTTTGCCAGGCGGCATGATACCGATGGATTTGCCGAAACGGAGCTGGAGCTGCGCCAGCAGATGAACTTTCCGCCCTTCTGCCACATGGCTGTCATCACCGCCCGCAGTGAGCAGGAAGAAGTGGCAGCTCTCGCCATGGATACACTGCACAAGAGGCTCCTGGCAGTCCTGCCCCCCCAGGTGCAGATAAGCGACCCGCTCCCGGCCCCGCTGGCCAAGGCTTACGGCCAGTTCCGCTACCAGTGTACGCTCAAATCCCCCGGTGCCCGCCTCCTGGCCGATGCATGCAGCCGCGAAATTGACGGCATGAACTGCGGAGAGGGGGTCACGCTCACCCTGGATATTGACGCCTATTCCTTCATGTAAGCAATTTACCGGGAGATATAGAAATTGACAATTGACGAGTGACTATTGGGAACTTCTAAAAAGTCGGACATCAGAACAATCAAGAATTTCCAAGAGGAAGGGAGTATAGTATAATGAGGGCATGGCTCCTAAGTTAGAACTTCCGTCCCTGAATTTACGAGAACTGGTCCA
>SUVL01000051.1 GCA_015062005.1 Akkermansiaceae bacterium | reverse complement strand
CCCTCAGCAATCTGCTGGTTGGTGATGGCGCCGAACACCTTGCCATTCTCGCCGGCCTCGAGGGTCAGGTTGACCGTGACGGCAGCAATCTTGGCAGCAATCTCCTGGAAGTTGGCCAGCTCGGCGGCCTCGCGCTCAGCGCGCTTCTTCTGGAGCATGTTGATGAAACGCTGGTTGGCGGGAGTAGCCTCGAACGCAAGGCCCTGAGGAATCAGGTAGTTGCGGCCGTAACCAGCCTTCACGGTAACGAGGTCGGCTTCACAGCCCAGACCTTCAATCTTCGTAGCGAGAATAACATTCATGTTTGCCATAACTCAGTAATATTGGGTTTGGTGAGCCGCAAAGATGCACCAAAACCACCTGAAAGTCAAGCCAAAAATGAATTTATCCCAGAAAAAGGCACACGTGTCCCATAGTTTGAGAAAGGTGCTCGATAAATTGATGTTTGAAAGTACAATGTACAAGGGACAAAGTACAATTTGAAAGTTCCCTGCGGCTTTGCCGCAGCCGTTTAAAATGGCGAGCCTAAGGCGAGCGGAACTCCTAAATTGTCCTTTGTAATTTGTCCTTTGTACATCCCGACAAATTCTAATTTATCGTAGACTTCACTTAAACTCAGGTGCACATGTGCAATAAAAATCGCCCCTGGTTCCTGAATGAGAACCAGGGGCGAAGCGGGAAATAAGGGATTCAGAGGGGGATTACCTGGCATTCATGATTTCCTCCATGGGGAGGATGATGAAGCCGATGCCGCGGTTGCCGTTCTTGCCGTTGTTGTGGCTGGTTTCGTAGATGACGCCGAGGTGTTCCTCATCCACCATGGCCTGGCAGGAATAGCCCATGCAACGGCGCACATCGTAGAGCAAGCCGGTGTTCCAGGTCTTGCCATCGTCCCTGGAGACACGCACAGTCATATTGCTGCGGCCGTTGATGCGCGGGTTGGAGAAGAGGAGGAGCTTGCCGTACTTGGCAGAATCCACGGAAATGATGGAACCCTGGCAGGTAGGCTCGCTGAGGCCCTTGTTGTTCGTTTCATGCTGCTGCCAGGTCTTGCCCAGGTCGCGGGTCACATACACGATGCGGCGGCCCTGGTATGCCTCGTTGCGGCAGTTGATCATGATGGAACCGTCCTGCAGCTCCACCACCTGGCATTCGGAGGTGGCGTGGGGCACCCCGTTGCCATAGACCCAGTTTCTGCCGCCGTCCGTGGAGTAGCAGATAGTGCTCATGCAGCGGGGCTTGGCCTCGCGGTCCCAGATCTGGGCGGGGAATACGATGACGCCCTTGCTGGTCACGATACCATTGCCCGGGCCGGCGAGGATGGTGGTCCACTCCTCCTTCTTAATCTGGCGGGTGGGGTTCACATAGTCCTTGCACCAGGTCTTGCCGTCGTCATCGGAGTAGACCATACCCCACTGGCCGGTCTTGTCCTTATCCCAGCCGGTCTTGGAGGTCCAGAGAGAAGCGCCGCCGCTGAAATGGCACACCAGGGACTGCATCCAGATGCGGCCGCTGGCGGGGTCCTGCAGGATGCAGGGGTCGCCGCAGCCATTGGCATGGCCGGGGCCGGCATCCATGCTCACTTCGGGCATGGTCCAGGACTGGCCGCCATCCGTAGAGCGCACCGTTGCCACGTCGATATCCGCGCAGAGGTCGCCCTCGTGATGGTAGCGGGCATCAAAACAGGCCACCAGCGCACCGGAAGCCGTGCGAATCATGCCGGGAATGCGGAACGCCACGCAGAATCGGGGGTCGGCGCCATTCGGCTGGTTGCCCACCTTGTCGCCATGGAAAGCCAGCATGGTGCCAATACGCTGGGTAATGGTCGAGTCGCCCAGGTCATACTCCTTGCCGTCCACCGTGGCCTTCACGCCGCTGAAGCTGACAGTGGAGCCGATGGGGGCGCTGCCGGCAGGGGTCACATCCAGCCACAGGCGGCTGGTGCCACCGTCCAGGGCGGCATCTGCCTTAATCACCACTGTACCATCCGCCAGCGGCACGCCGGTACCATAGGCGGTGCTGTGGCTGAAATCCATGCCATCTTCCGAGCCGCTGCGCAGGGTCACACTGGCCACACGCGCGGGGTCAGAAACCTTCAGCACCACCTTCTCCACCGATTTGGGGTCGTGGGCGCCTTCCGTGTCCACCTCCACAGCCAGAGCCGGATTAAACACCGCCCGCTTCATGATGGGGTACACCCCCGGGTTGTGCAGTTTCACTCCCTTCACCACCATGGGGCCGACCATCAGGGTCAGGTCATCCAGCAGCACACCGCCACCGGCAGCCGTATCAGCCTCCAGACGCAGGGAGGTGGTACCGGCGGGCATGGTCCACTTCAGGTGATTGTGGTAACCGCCCACCCCGCTTTTCTCGATGCGCAGCACTTCTTTCTCACCAGCGGGAGAAATGGCAATAATACGGAAACTGAATGGATTGCGTCTCGTCCAGCGCTCCATCCAGCAGCTGCCGGGAGTCTCAGCCTCCAGCGGCTTGACCAGCTGGAGGTTCACGCAGCGCTTCTCACCGCCCAGCAAACGCAGCGCCTGGGCACTGCCGCGGCCATGACCTCGGTTAATCTCAACATTCCCCGGCTCAGCGGTGAGTTCGCCGTAGGAGGTGCCAAGCTTGGTAAATGCACCGGCAGGCTGCTTTTCAAAGTGTTCGGTAGCATTGGCCAACCCGCAGGCCAGCATTGCTAAAATAAGTTTTCTACCCATGCCTGCGAGTGTAGCACAGGCTTGTTTGCCATGGCAAGTAAAATTGGGGGGATTTTTTCATTCAAAAGCCACAGTTCAAAGAACCAGCAGCTCGCGCAGGGTGGCTGTGAGTTTTTCAGCAGGCATGCTCACCATCTCATCCTCAGTGAGGCCGCTCTTCTGGCGCCAGCGCACGATGCGGCTAAGCAGCTGCAGGTGCCACTCCGGGCACTCCTCCGGCACCACGATGAGGAATACCAGACGCGCCGTGCAACCCTGCCAGTCCACCCCGGGAGTGCTGCGGGCCAGGTAGACAGCAGGCTGGGTGAGGCCGAACACGCGGGCATGCGGAATCGCCAGCCCATAGCCCAGGTAGGTGCTGTCCTGGGCCTCGCGGTCCAGCGCAGTATTCACCAGGGTGCGTTTGCGCCAGCCGGTCAGCTCCGCCAGCTCACCGGCCAGAAGGCGCACCAGGTCCACATGAGCTTCCCCTGTGGGCAATTCATCCTCGCGCACCCAGACCAGCGTTTCATTGCTCAGCTCACCGTCATACATGATGAACCGAAGTATACCACCCGCTCTGCAAAAAGCAAGCAGGTAAAAGCATTATGACAGATGGAAACTTCTAAAAACTCACTAAATTGGAATTTGTCGGGATGTACAAAGGACAAATTACAAAGGGGAACTTCTAAAAAGTCGGACATCAGAACAATCAAGAATTTCCAAGAGGAAGGGAGTATAGTATAATGAGGGCATGGCTCCTAAGTTAGAACTTCCGTCCCTGAATTTACGAGAACTGGTCCAATT
>SUVL01000033.1 GCA_015062005.1 Akkermansiaceae bacterium | reverse complement strand
AATCTATCGCTGAGCTGGTATTCCATTTCTTCATCACTCAGATCATAAAGCGTCTGTAATATCAGAACCTTGAACATTTTCACCTCATCATAATGAGGCCTTCCCTTACTGCCAAACTTGCATATTTTTTCCAGATTCGGGCGAAACGCCTCAAAATCTATGTAGCGTTGCAGATCATTCAAGCCATGGCGAACTGTTATGCTGCGTCGCAGTTGAACCAGTTCTCGTAAATTCAGGGACGGAAGTTCTAACTTAGGAGCCATACCCTCATTGTACTATATTCCCTTCCTCTTGGAAATTCTATATTGTTCTGATGTCCGACTTTTTAGAAGTCCCCTATTGACAATTGAAGAAGTTCCGCAGGCCTCCGGTCCGCCATTTTATTGCTCCGGCAATTAAGGATTATTGCTTTAGCGAAACGCAAAATTGATGTTTGTCGGGCTGAAAGCCCGAGGAATATTGAGCCCGCGGAGCGGGTGAAAGACCTTAGCCAGGGGTAAGCCCGCAAAGCGGGCGCAGCCCCTGGCAGAATATAAAAATACATTCAGAGCCCACGAAGTGGGTGAAAGAGCGGTTGCAGTAACTCATTGCCACTGCTCTTTCACCCGCTTCGCGGGCTCCAGTTCGTTTTTTGCATGATACAGGGGCTGCGCCCGCTGGGGGCTACGTCCGCTTCGCGGTCTACGCCCACCCAGGTCGCGGGCTTACCCCTGCCTACCATCTTGCGCCCGTTTCACGGGCTTAAAATTCCGCTCACCTTTGGCTCGCCAACTTCTAATTTGGCAAGTTTTTAGAAGTCCCCTATTGACAATTGAAGAAGTTCCGCAGGCCTCCGGCCCGCCATTTTAAACGGCTGCGGCGGAAGCCGCAGGGAACTTTCAAATTGTACTTTGTCCTTTGTACATTGTACTTACAGACATCAATTTAGTGACTTTTTAGTTCCCAATAGTCAATAGTCAATCGTCAATCGTCAATTCCTACTCATTCCAGCCGGCGCGGGGGTGGGATTGGCGGTAGACCTGCTGCATGCGGGTCTTGGTCACGTGGGTGTAAATCTGGGTGGTGGCAAGGGAGCTGTGGCCGAGCAGTTCCTGAACAGCGCGGAGGTCGGCGCCGGCATCGAGCAGGTGCGTGGCAAAGGTGTGGCGGAGCTTGTGGGGCGAAATATGGAAGGGCAACTCTGAGCTCTGGAGGTATTTATCGAGCATGAGCTGCACGCTGCGGCAGCTCATGCGGCGCCCCAGGCGGCTGATGAACAGCGGGTCGCCCCCCTGCACTCCGGCCATTTCGCGGTAGCGCTCCACCGCTTCGCGGGCATAATCGCCCACCGGCACCAGGCGCAGCTTGCGGCCCTTGCCCAGCACGCGGATGCAGTTTTCGCCCGGGCGCAGGGAATCAGCATTCAGCCCCACAAGCTCGCTGAGGCGCATGCCGCAGGAGTAGAAAAGCTCAAGGATGGCGGCATCGCGGTAGGGGAGCCAGGCGGGGCTCTTCTTATCCGCCGGAAGGCGCAGCGGCAGGGAGAGCAACTCCTCCATCTGGTGGAGGGAGAGATGCACTGGCAGGCTCTGCGAGGAACGCGGCAGGCTCACCTCAGCCAGCGGACTGGCCTGCAGGCCCTCGCGCCGCATGAGGTATTCATAAAACGAGCGCAGCGCGGCAAAGCGCAGGCGGATGGTGGCAGGCTTCAATTCCTCATTCAGCGCTTCATAGAGCCAGGCGCGGAAGATATCTGCCCCGCACTGCTCCCAGGCGGCAAACTGCTCCCCTGCCCAGCGCCGGAACATGACCAGCGCACGGTGGTAGGCCTCCACCGTGCGCGGCGAGGCATTGCGCTCCGTCTCCAGGTATTCCAGAAAGCGGAACGCCACCGAATCGAGCTCATGTTCCGGGGACATCACGCCCCTACTTTTACCACATTCCCCCAGCGAATACAAGAATAGACATTTGTAAGTACAATGTACAAAGGACAAAGGACAATTTGAAAGTTCCCTGCGGCTTCCGCCGCAGCCGTTTCAAATGGCGGGCCGTAAGGCTCGCGGAGCTGACAATTCGTAATTCGTAACTCGTAATTCGTAATTTTGTCGGAACGACAAATATCAATTTGTCGAGCACTAGGACTTCTTCAAAAATGTTACTGATATTTCTATTACTTACATAATCTTCGGGACGCCGGCGGGCGCGCACCCGCAAGTTGGCCATCTTTCATTCTTGACTTCAGGGAGCATGCGGGTATACTGAGAGAGTTGTAGTTTTATTCCCTTTCCCTGCTGTCATGAAACTCCACCTGAATCTCTCCCTCCGCCGCGCCCTCCTGAGCTCCCTTGCCGCCGTCAGCACGCTTTCCGGCATTTCACAGGCCGGTGTGGCGGATGAGCGTTATGATTTGCAGTATTATCTGGATTTTGCGCGCAATAAGGGTATGTTTACTCCCGGTGCAATCGATATTTCCGTTTACTACAAGGATGGCACTCCTGTCACTAATCCGGTGATACCCATCATGCCTAATCTGGATTCCTACGCGCAGCGCGGTCAGATTCTGATGGGGGCTCTATCTCCACTCGGGGGGGCGAACCTGGTGGCACCGCAATTCGTATCCAGCGCTCTCCACTGTTACGAAAATGATGTCTTTTTCCTTTCGGAAAACGCCGATACAAGTGTACAGTACACATCCACCGGATATACCGGCGAAGGGGCGGGTGACTGGAGTATGCAGCGACTCGACAAAATCGTGACAGAAGTCGCTTATACCCCAATGGCTACCGACGCTTTCATCGATGGGCTCAAACAGAATGACCAACTCTACCGTCTGGGCAATGGCGGCACGTACGATACAAATGGCAACTCATTGCATTTGAACTCGAATACCTTGGGCGGCATGATCAATATTGAGACGATCAATCATGATTGGAATGGCGCAGGGAATCACCGCATCTATGCTACACTTCGAGAGAATGATGCATCCGGCGACACACGCCCGCCATTGGAAATCGGCGTGACGCAGGGTGATAGCGGCAGCCCGATGTTTGCGTGGGATGAGAATAATCAGAACTTTCTCTACGTTGGCTTTCTTTCAGCCGGTTATCCGATAAGTAATTACGGAAACTTCCTGGTGATGCTGAGCAATCCGGGAAAATCGCAGGCATTCATCGACAATTGCTCAACGGATGTCAGTTTTTCCGGGACTGAAACCATTTTGTGGGGGAATCAGAATACCAGCAGCGGCAAAGGGAACCTGACCCAAGGTGAAACTACTTACGAATACACAGGAAGCGGGTCGTCTAACAACCCATACGCCCACAAGGGGCTCGATTTTTCCACCACCGATACCCGCCAGACACAAACACTGGAGCTTCAAGGCAGTGTCAACATGGGCGCAGGTGCACTCACCTTTGTAAACGGCAGCTGGAAACTCACAGAAAAGGAGACAAGCTATACGTTCAACAGTGCAGGTTTTATCGTCAATGAAGGAGCCGAACTCACGCTGGAGCTGACAGCCTCTGCCGCCGAAGAGTGGCGCAAAGTGGGCGAAGGCACCATGACCATCGCCGGCAGCGGCAACAACGATGCCGTGCTGCGTGTGGGAGGTGGCGAAACGCAGTATATCATCGAAAAGAATGCTGAAGGAAATATCATCGGGTGTTCCCTGGGCAATAAAGGTGAGACCCGTCTGGACAGAACCGGTGGCTACGCCGCAAGTTCCGTGCGTCTCGAAGCCGGTGTGGCCACCATCGTGCTCATGCAGGATAACCAGTTCAAGACCAATTCCGTGGCGGGTGACACTTTCACCTTCGGTAACAATGGCGGTTTGCTGAATCTGAACGGGCACGATTTGAGCTGGGGTGTTATCCGACAGGAAGGTTCCGGCAAGGGGGCCCGCATTGGCAATTTCACTCCCATGGGTGAAACAGCACCTCAGAACGCCACGTTCACCTACACCGGCACCGGCACATTCGACGGTTGCTTCATGGACGAAGGCGCCGGCGATGGTAAGGCTCAGCTGGCAGTGAAGTACAACAATGCCGAGAGCGGAGTCTGGACACTTACCGGCAATCACAGCAATGCCGGCGGGTTCACCGTGGAAGCCGGCACGATGAAACTGCAGGGTATCAATACCCCCCATGTCAACATGACCGACCGTGGTGACTGGACCTACGCCACCTTGGAAGGGTCGGATGTCACCGTCAAGTCCGGTGCCACATTCCAGCTCTCTCACCATGCCCTCATGACCGGTAATGTCAATGTGGAGGAAGGAGGCAGTTTTGTCATTAACCAGACAGTGAATGCCGCCACGGAATCCATTGGTGGCAGTTTGCGGCAGGACATGGTGCAGCTTGGTATCACCTCGTTTATCGGCGATGTGGTGCTGAATGGGGAAGCGTCCATGGTGGTGGCAACAGAGTCCCCTGTTGCCACAACGATGCAAGGCAATATCATCAACAACTACAATGTACAGATTCCCCTTCCCAGTAATCCGAATATCACGATGCCGGGACAGAAGTTCGCCTCCTTTACCAAGCAGGGCAGCGGCGTATTTGTGATAGATGGTCAGCTGCAAGTGCCGCTGGGCACGGTAGCGGAGGGCGGTCTGGTAGTCACAGATTCCGCCAATTTTGTTTCCACGGACTCTCCCACCAAGTGGACCATCAATGAAAAAGGCTTCCTGGCAGTTCAGAGCCTTGATAATCAGACTGCCGTCGATTGCATCCACACGGACTCCAAGGGTGTGCTGGCTCTTACAAGTAATCAGGCAACGGCATTGGAACTTGATACTCACCAGAATCTCATCATCGGTGCGTGGGGCAATGTCACCTATGGAACGCTTGATACCGAACTCGGCACAGTAACTGATGCTGAGCATGGAGAAGTCTGGCGACTGGGCGGCGGCACCGGCACACTGACCGTCCTTTTCAAGCTGACAGGGGAAGCCGATTTGCTGGTTGGCAACGAGTGGTCGAGCGGCACGGTGCACCTGGCCAACTCAGACAACGATTTTACGGGAAACATCTTCATTCAGGGCTTTGGCAACACGCTTACCTATGAGGAAGGAGCTCTGGGGAATGCCTCCGTCTCACTGCCTTACGGCAATGCCATGAGCCTGACTTCGGCATCCCAGCTTTCCATCATCAACTCTGAATCGGATGGCATTCTGGCTGTTTCCACCAATGATGACCTGGATTTAACCGGCAAGTCCCTGTCCCTGGGCGCTCTGGGCAATCACACTTATTCCGGCACGCTGACGGTGAGTGATACATACCGCTTTGGCGGCAATGGGCACCTGACGCTTGATACGGTTCTGGATAGTGCCGATGCTATGCTGATTGATGGTCAGGGGAACTCCGGCAGCCATATCACCTTTGCCCGGGAGAATGCCTTCGATGGTTCCATCGTTGCAGGTGCAGGATTGGAACTGGCGGAGACGAACAGCCGGGGTGATATTGCCATTCATGTGACTCATACCAATGCCCTGGCGGCTACGGAATCCGTGCAGCTTCAGAAAGGCGCCATCCTCTATACCGATGGGCGGGATGTGGCCGTGCGTAACCTTTCCGTTCAGAACGGTGCCTACATCGTCAACAACGGCGAGTCTGATATCACGCTGACATTGGACGTGAGCAACGGAGTCTCCACGAATATCGTAGATGGTGCTGTAGGCAACAATCTGAACACGGCCGGGCTGCACATCGTCAAAACCGGCCAGGGTACCCTCAGCCTCGGCAATAATACCTCATGGTCCGGCGGACTTACAATTAAGGAAGGTACCATAAAGGCCAGTGCCACCACCGATTCTTCCAGTTCCCTGGTGGGTCTGGGGGCTAGAGATATGAGCATCCGGGTGGAAGCCGGCGGCACGCTTGACCTTACCTTTGCCCACAGAAGCAGCGGAGATATTCACCAGACCAGCCTGCCGCAATATGTATCAGGCACCGGCACCGTGCGAGTCTCCTCGGGTGGTGCCATCATGTTCACGGAAAAAGCCGCCGGCTTTGCCGGCACAGTGGAGGTGGCGGGTAACTCGCGCCTGTATATTGGCAACAACTTCATAGAATCACCCTCCAACAGCATGGTACATGGCAATCTCGACGTCTTCAAGGATGCTACAGTCCGGGTGACAGAGGGAAGTCAGGCGCGCATTACCAATATGTTCCGCTACGGCAAGGGCGGAGCCGCTGCGGTCTCGACCAGCGCAGATTTTATCATCGCCGGCACAGGGTTCAAAGGTTCAGACAACGGTATGTATGGCTCCGGCTCACAACCGTTGTTGGCAGCATCGCTCAATGGTGGTGCATTAAGCATCGACCTTGGCTCAGTCATCACCGGCAATGTGACCCTGGCAGACCACGCTACTATTGCCTCATGGTCGAACGGCAAGCTGGCCACCACTTGGAATAACTTTTCGTATGGTACCCAGACCTATGGCCTGAAGAATGCACTGGGCGGCACTATACGCGGGCGCATTCTGGGTGAGGGGAAGACACTGACCATTAGCGGCAATGAAGGGATGACCTTTACAGCGGATTCTGCCAATACATTCGGCAATCTGGTCATTGCCAACGGCAATGGTAACAATGACGACAAGTTTGCCCTGCGACTCAATGGCGGCAAGGCTGTCAACCAGACCAGCACCGCGCTGGGAATGGGAGATGTGACGCTGAATGCCGGGCTGATCCTCCGCCTGGCCGGCACCGGTACGGCCAACAATACCCATGTGGAATATACCTACGCTAATGATATTTCCGCTGGGAATGGGGCAACGCTTCAGAGCCACAATATCACCAACCGCCTGACTGGTACGGTGAGTATGAGCGGCACATCCCTCAACCTCGCCACTGCCAACGGCGGTGTGCTGGAGCTGGCAGGCGGTATCTCCGGGGAAGGCACTCTCAACATAGCCGGCGGCTCCGTCATCTCTATTGGCTCAGCCGGAGCCACGTTGAGCGCCGGAAGCCCGCAGTTCAGCGGCAGCATCGAGGCCGGAGCCGGGACAGATATCACGCTGGCTTCTTCCTCTGTGCTGAGTGACTCTACTTCCATCATCGGTTCAGAAAATCTGACACTGCGTTTCGGCGGTGCTGAGGATTACACGCTGGGCGGGATTTCCGGGACAAGTGCCCTGACGCTGCATTTCGATTTCACCAACACCCCGACAGCTGAGAATACCGACAGCTGGACGACGCTGAGCAGTACCATCTCGGCAGAGACAACTACTATTGCGCTGGATTTGAACCTTTTCAGCGATATTGAAAAAGGGAGCTATACCCTCATCAGCACTGCCGGCTCCGACACCACGTATCAGCTGGCCGATGATATGAACGGCCGCCTGAGTCTTGTCACCAATGCGGAGGGGGCCTTGGTTCTGACAGTGGATGCCGACAACAGACTTTTCTGGCGCACGGGCGGCAGCGGCAGCTGGAACACCACGGATGCCAACTGGTATTCGGATAAGGCAGCCGGACGGACTGCATTCAGCAGCAATGCCAATGTGATGCTGGATGACTCAGGGGTGCAGGAAGGGAACAGTTCTTCCGCCCGCGAAAGCATCACCCTGGATGATTCTCTGACAGTCGGAACAGTTGGTGTGCAGGAAGCCGCCTACGAATTGACCGGGGCAGGCTCCCTCAGCGGCAAGTCGCTGGTGGTCGGCATGGGGGCTGACATGAGGCTCAGCAATAGCGGTGGCAATACATTCAGCGAGGGAGTGGTAGTGAACCGGGCCGCGCTGACGGTGAGCGGCAATACCCTCACCGCGAATGTCAACGTAGAGGAATCCGGCCATTTCTCCCTGTCTGACAGGGCCACGCTCAACGGCAATCTGAGCATCGCAGATGCAGTGGCAACCATCAGTCAATCCACCCTTGCCGGAGACATTGCGGCCAAGGGTAGTGGCAGCCTGGTGCTGGAATCGGCTGCGGTCAGCGGAGCTCGCCAGATTCGTTTTGAAGATGCCGGGGTGTTGTCGGCTGCGTCCGGAGTGACGCTCAGCGGCACATTCACCTTTGCGGCCAAGCAGCCCGTGCTGCAGGCAGAGGGCATGAGCATCAGCGGAGGTTCTCTCAGCTCCGCCGCTGCGTTGGAGACAGATACGCTGGCGCTGAACGGAGCATCGCTGAAACTGACCCATGCGGCCGGTACAACAACGCAGATTGGAACTATCACCGGCAATGGCTCGCTGGTGAAAGAGGCTGCCGGGAATCTGAGTCTGGGGACAGCCACGCTTTCCGGCCTGACGCTGAAAGGCGGCGGCACGACCAATATCTCCGGCACGGTGACAGTAAGCGATCAGTTCTCTCTCGGTAAGGAGACGGTGAATCTGGTGAATGGGGCCAATGTGACGGTAGGGCAATTTACCTCCGGCAATACGGGTAGTTCCCAGCCAACCAGCGTGATTATTGGCGAGGGGGCTGCTTTGACCGTAACCGGGAATAACGACGTAGATGCCACGAATGCCAGTTTCCTGCTGGCTCACTGGAGCTCGTCTGCCTCATCCCTGGTACTCAATGGAGGTACATTGACTGCGCAAAACACCTCTCTGCTGATGAGTTGGGATTCCGGCTCCACTTTTGAAGTGGCCGCCGGCACCGCCAGTCTGAAAGGCATACGCTTCTCTACCCAACGCGGGCACGCTGACAGACTGATACTTGGCGCAGCTGAAACCGATTCAGCCAGGATTAACCTGGGCAGTGCCGGCATTTCCGGCATCGGAACCAATGATACTGTACAATTCGGCAACGGCACCATCGGCGCCACGGCAGACTTTGCCATCAGTGGCAACAGTGCCATCAACCTGACAGGTAGCAGCCAGGGTACGGTGTTTGATACTGCCGGGCACACGGTTACTGTGAATACGGCTCTGAGCGGTGCAGGCAAGCTCATCAAGCAGGGTGAAGGAACGCTCCTGCTGCATGGCAACGGCAGCGGATACTCAGGCGATATCCTGGTAAACGACGGGGCGCTGGCAGTCGACAGCACCGGCAAGAGTGTGCTGGAGTCCGCCTCCTCAGTGAGCATCAGCAGCGGCACGCTGGACCTCTCCCGCCTGGATTTTTCGGATGCAGTCAATGCTATCCGCATTTCCGAAGGCCAGGAATTCACCTTGGGCGCTGATTCCACCATTGCCTTTGGCAATCTGACGGCGGGTACGGAGTATCAGATTTTCGACATCGGCGGTTTCCTGAATGGATGGGATGCGGAGAATCTGACGGCAAAGGATATCACCATCGGTGGTACGCTCTTAGAGGATATGGGGAGGATATCATTCTCTCTGGGTATGAACGGCAGCTTCTCCTATACTCTGCTGGACGATAGAGAACTGGTGTGGCACGGCGGCAGCACCCCGGCTTCCTGGAAGCAGAATGAAATCGCCGGGAATTGGAAAGAAGGAGAAACTCCCGCCGCCTTTGTCAACCTCGACAGCGTGGCGTTCAACTCCGATGCCGATCTCACCCTGGAAGGTGAGATCCGCGTGAAAAATATCAGTCTGGCTGAGGGCGTCAATCTGAAAACGAGCGGCAGCCTGGCCATTCTCGGCGAAATGACGCTGGGCGAAGGCTACAGCTGGAGTTTCTCCGGCAACACCAGCCTGCGCTTCCGCGAGGCCGACCTTTCCAAGGCTGCCGGACTGGTAGTGGGCGAGGGTGCAACTCTGATTATGGAAGAGCTGACCACCGCACAGAATGCCACATCCACCGCGTTCAACAAGGTAAGCGGCACCGGCAATGTGGAACTGCACCTGCGGAATGACAACGGAGTCGGATTTGACCTGAGCGGTGTTTCCGGCGATATCACGGTGGCCACCGGACGCCTGCAGGTGAACACCTCCACCTTCAACAGCGCGTCAGACATCTACCTTGCGACCAGCGCCAGTCAGCTGGTGTTCAATGGAAATGCCGAGCTGAAAAACGATGTGGTATTGAACACCGACACTTCGCTTCATGTAAACTGCCCTCAGAATTCTCCCTATACCGGCACAATTTCCGGCAACCTGAATGGCGAAGGAAAGACGCTGCGCAAAGAAGGCGGCGGCAAGCTGGTGCTCTCCGGCATGACCACTCTGGGCAAGCTGGAAACAATGTCGGGTGAAGTAGTCATCGATGGCTACTCGGCCCAGATTGGCACGCTGGATAGTGGGTTGGCCGGTCAGGCAAGCGGTATCCTGCGACTGGCAGAAAATGCTCAGCTGCAACTGACAGGTGAGCTCTGGAGCCGCAATAGTACCGGTATACGACTGGAGAAAGGTGCACAGCTTGCCCTTGTTGCCCATAACCTGTACGTGGTGAACGATGGTAG
This sequence comes from Akkermansiaceae bacterium, assembly GCA_015062005.1. Classification (GTDB taxonomy): domain Bacteria; phylum Verrucomicrobiota; class Verrucomicrobiia; order Verrucomicrobiales; family Akkermansiaceae; genus Akkermansia. The sequence goes on along the minus strand of SUVL01000033.1, from coordinate 17,551 downwards.
CGAGACATCGTCCATCAAGAGGCCCACCGGCAGTGACAAATACACATTGGGTACATCTAATTATGAAATTGCCAATGCCCGGGTGGCCTACGTTGGCGGAGATTCTGCTACCATAGCCAACAAACTGACCAACGTGGTGGTTGAGAACGCCGTCAGCTATAATACCTCGCCTGCTGATTTGAGCTATGGTGATGAAGTGGCACCCCCGGTCAGCGAGAAAACCCTGACTGTGACCAACGCCGATAATACGCTCAGGGGCGTGCTTGCCACTGGCGGCAATGTCAACCTGATGAACCTGCAGCAAGCCTGCTCTCTTGATATACTCGAAATTGCAGCCGGGCGGGGCGTGGGGGCATTTGTCGGCAGCAATACGGACGAGACAGCTACGGTGTGTGTGGATAGTGTGGCACGACTGGGGAGCGGCGCCTCCCTGGACGGCAGCCTGACCCTGGCCGATGGGGCCACGCTGGAAATGAGCGGTCTCGCCAGCGGCGAAGCAGTGGTGCTGACCGGCACCCTGACCCTGGGCCGAGGGTTAAGTATGGGTGAGCAGCTGCTGACTGACCTGCGGGACCTGAACTATGGCGAGTCGTTGCAGCTTTTCACCGGACTGAGTAATGTAAGCCTGCCCAGCGTGGCCGATGCCACCGGTGACGGCAAGGTGCTGGTCAGCGATGTGTTCACCAACGTGAATGATGCCCAGCTGTACGTCACCTACCAGGTGATTGACAACGTGGGCAGCCTCCTGGTAGTACACGTCCCCGAGCCGACCACGGCCACCCTCAGTCTGTTGGCCTTGGCTGCACTCGCCGCCCGCCGCCGCAGAAAAGAATGATGCGTGTTGAGTGAATAGTGAATAATGAATAGTGAAAAAGTCGTAAAAAAAATCCATGAAAAGGCGCATTTTTTCACTATTCACTATTCATTATTCGCTTTTTAGGCTGGTAATTCGGGAAAAAGTGCGTATAATTGCCGCGCTATGTCAGAAAATGAACCTGCAATTACCGCTCCGGGTTCCTCTGAGGAGGAACTGATTGCCGTGCGCCGCGAGAAGGTGGGCAAGATTCGCGACCTGGGGGTGAACCCCTACGGTGGCCGATTCGATGTGACCACGAACGCGGGCGAAATCAAGGCAAACTTTGAGGAGGGTAAACAGGTGAAATTCCTGGGCCGCATCACCGCGCTGCGCGATATGGGCCGCACCCAGTTCTTCACAGTGGGCGATGTGCGCGGCTCCATCCAGTGCATGCTGGTGAAGAAGGCCGTGAGCGAGGAAGCCTGGGCACTCTGGAAGCTGCTTGAGCGCGGTGACTGGATTGGCGTCGAGGGCGAGACCTTCATCACCCGCACCGGGGAGCCCTCCGTTCGCGTGGATGAGTTCAAGGTGCTTTCTAAGGCCCTGCGCCCCATGCCGGATAAGTTCCACGGCCTGTCCGATATGGATACCCGCTACCGCCGCCGCCACCTGGACCTGATGAGCAACCCCGAAAGCGCCGACCGCTTCGTAAAGCGCTCCCTCATCGTGCAGGAAATCCGCCAGTACCTCATCGGCCGCGGGTTCCTGGAGGTGGAGACGCCGATGCTCCAGGACATTGCCGGTGGAGCCTCCGCCAAGCCTTTCGAATCCTACTACAACGCGCTGAAGAAGGCCGTGACCCTGCGCATCGCGCCGGAGCTTTTCCTGAAGCGCCTGCTGGTGGGTGGTTTCCCCAAGGTGTTCGAGCTGAACCGCAACTTCCGCAACGAAGGTGTGGACCGCCGCCACAACCCGGAGTTCACCGTGCTGGAGGTATACGAGGCCGGAGGCGACTACGAGAGCATGGCCACCATGATGGAGGAAATGATCTGCACCGTGGCCGAAAAGGTGTTCGGCACGCTGAAGTTTGACCAGTATGATGACAACGGCAACCTGCGCTGGACCGTGGACCTGACCCGCCCCTGGCGCCGCGCCGATTACAACGACCTGGTGAAGGAAGTGGCCGGGGCCGATTGGTTCGAGCTCACGCCGGAGCAGCGCCGCAGCCGCGCCGAGAACGAGCTGCACGTGCAGATTGGCGATGACCTGAACGACACCGACGTGACCCAGCAGGTTTACGAGAAGCTGGTGGAGGAGAAGCAGGCCAACCCGCTCTTCGTGTGCCACGTAGCCCGCGACCTGGTGCCCCTGGCCAAGGCCAACCCCGAGGACCCCAGCGTAGTGGATGTGTTCGAGCTCGTCATGAACGGCCAGGAGCTCTGCCCCGGCTACTCTGAGCAGAACGACCCCGTGGAGCAGCTGGAGCGCCTGAAGCACCAGGCCGGCGAAGACCCGCAGAAGATTGACCACGACTTCATCGAAACGCTGGAAAGCGGCATGCCCAGCGCTGGCGGTATCGGCATCGGTATCGACCGCCTCTGCATGCTCATGACCGGCGCCTGCTCCATCCGCGACGTCATCCTCTTCCCGCAGCTCAAAAACCGCGGCTGACGCTGTTTTTGACCGCATAATCACCAAGCCCCCGCTCCTTTCCGGAGCGGGGGCTTGATTTATTCTTACGGAGAACCGGTAAATTGGAATTTGAAAGTACAAAGGACAAAGTACAATTTGAAAGTTCCCTGCGGCTTTGCCGCAGCCGTTTAAAATGGCGAGCCTAAGGCGAGCGGAACTCCTAAATTGTCCTTTGTAATTTGTCCTTTGTACATCCCGACAAATTCCCATTTAGTGACTTTTTAGAAGTCCCCGTTTGAGCTTCCCGGAGCACGGGACTCCGGTCCCGATAAAAATCACAGGCGCACGCAGATGCCTTCGTTGTGCAGGTACTGCTTGAGCTCGGGAATCTTGATTTCACCGAAATGGAACACGCTGGCGGCCAGGGCGGCATCGGCATGGCCGAGGCGGAAGGCATCCGCAAAGTGTTCCCTGGCACCCGCACCGCCGCTGGCAATGACCGGGATGCTGAGCTCATCGGAAAGGCGGGCGAGCGCCTCATTCGGGAAGCCCTGCTTCACGCCGTCGTGGTCCATGCTGGTGAAGAGGATTTCACCGGCGCCGCGGTCGGCAACCTCGCGGGCCCAGTCGAACAGGGTGCGCTCCACGCGGATGCGGCCACCGTTCACATAGCAGTACCAACCATCGGCATCGCAGCGGGCATCGATGGCCGCCACGCAGACCTGGGAACCGAAGTGGGCGGCAATCTCATTCACCAGCTGCGGGTTGCGAAGGGCGGCGGAATTCAGGCTCACCTTGTCGGCACCGGCTTCGAGCAGTCGGGCCACATCGGAAAGCTCGTGAATTCCACCGCCCACGGTGAAGGGAATGGAGATGGCAGCGGCCACGCGGGATACCATATCCGTGAAGGTCTTGCGACCTTCGTGTGTAGCAGCGATATCGAGGAATACAAGCTCATCTGCGCCCTGCTCGCTGTAAGCCTTGCCTAGCTCCACTGGGTCGCCGGCATCGCGCAGGTTCACGAAATTAATACCTTTGACGGTGCGGCCGTCCTTGACGTCCAGGCAGGGGATAATGCGTTTGGCTAACATAAAAAAGGTTTAAGGATTAAGGACTATGGATTAATTTACTTATCTGCAAATAATGCAGGGAGATCGATGCGGCCTTCGTAGTAGGCCTTGCCGAAGACCACGGAGGGAATGCCGGCAGCATCCAGCGCGCGGATGTCATCCGTGCAGCTCACGCCGCCGCTGGCGATGAGGCGGCAGCCGGGATGCTTCGCCATGATTTCCTGGTAAAGCGCGGTATTCGGGCCACCCAGGGTACCATCGCGGGAGATATCGGTGCAGAGCACGCGGGTGATACCGTGGCTCATGTAGAAGCTCACGAATTCATCCAGGCTCATGCCGCCGTCCTCGCGCCAGCCCTTGATCATCACGCGGCCATTGAGAGCATCCGCGCCCACGATGAAGCGCTCCGGCCCGTACTTCTCCGCCCACTGCAGAAGGCGCTGCGGGTCGGTGGCAGCCAGACTGCCCACCGTCACCATGGCGGCACCGTGGTCAAAAGCGGCCTGCAGGTCGCTTTCCCGCTTGATACCGCCGCCGAAATCCACAGTCATACCCAGAGCCGTGATTTTCCTGAGCGATTCCAGATTCACGATGTGGTCGGCCTTGGCGCCATCCAGATCCACCACATGCAAGCGGCGCACCCCCATATCATAGAATCGGCGGGCGACATCCTCGGGGTGGGCATCGTAGGTCTTTTTGGCGGCGTAGTCGCCCTTGGTCAGGCGCACACACTGACCGCCGATGATATCAATGGCGGGAATGAGCTCAATCATGGCAGAGGTGGATGAAGTTGTGGAGAATGCGCAGGCCTACATCGCCGCTTTTCTCCGGGTGGAACTGAGTGGTGTAGAAATTGCCGCGGCGCAGGGCGGAGGCATAAGTCACGCCGCCGTAGGTGGTGCGGGCAATGGCCTCTGCGCAGTCCGGCACATAGAAACTATGCACGAAATAGACGAAATCGCCCTCTTTCAGGCCATCGAAGAGCGGCGAGCGCAGGTTTTCGATGGTGTTCCAGCCGATCTGGGGGATTTTCACACGGCCTTCCGCGCAGGTAGCGGGGAAGCGCAGCACCGGGCTTCCAAACACGCCCAGGCAGGGGGTATCTCCTTCCTCGGAATGGGCACAGAGCAACTGCTGGCCGATGCAGATACCGAGCACCGGCTGCTTCAGGCCGCGAATCACCTCGCCCAGCCCGCTTTCGCGCAGGTAAGCCATAGTGTTGGCCGCTTCTCCCTGACCGGGGAAAATCACGCGGTCGGCGGAAGACAGAGCGGCAGCATCATCCGTGACCACCGGCTCCACCCCGATACGGCGGAGCGCATTGATAACCGAGCAGATGTTGCCGGCGTTGTATCTGACTACTGCAACGTTCATAAACTTAAAGGGTTCCCTTGCTGGAAGGCAGCACCAGGTGGCGGACATCGCGCTGCACCGCCACGCGGATGGCGCGGGCCAACGCCTTGAAGGTGCCCTCAATCTTGTGGTGTTCGTTATCACCCTCAGCCTTGATGCTGAGGTTCATGAGCGCGGCATCACTCAGGCTCTTGAAGAAGTGGTAGAACATCTCCGTGGGCATATCGCCGATGCGCTCGCGCTTGTACTCCGCCTCCCACTGCAGCCAGGGGCGGCCGCCGAAGTCCAGCGCCGCGCTGCACAGGCAGTCATCCATGGGCAGGCAGTAGCCATAGCGGGAAATGCCCAGCTTGTTACCGATAGCCTTGCGGAGGCACTCGCCCAGCGCCAGGCCGGTGTCCTCGATGGCGTGGTGCTCGTCCACATGCAGGTCACCTTTCACGCGGATGGTAACGCCCATGCCGCCGTGGTGGGCCAGCTGGGCCAGCATGTGGTCGAAGAAGCCCAGGCCGGTGCTCACCTCGCAATAGCCGGGGCGGTCGAGTTCGAGCTTCACATAGATATCCGTCTCGCGGGTGGTGCGCTGCACCTCGGCGCTACGCTCGCCGGCCACCAGGATTTCGGTAATTTTCTTCCAGTCCATGCCGTCGGTACCAATCTGCAGGGCCTTGCAGCCCAGGTTCTGCGCCAGCTGCACATCCGTGGCGCGGTCGCCGATGACATAGCAGTTCTCCAGGTCGTAAGAGCCATCCATGTAGGCCGTGAGCATACCGGTGCCGGGCTTACGGGTGGGGGCATTGTCCTGCGGGAAATGGCGGTCGATGAGGATGGCATCGAACTCCACCCCCTCGCCTTTCAGCGTGTCGAGGATGAAGTTGTGCACCGGCCAGAAGGTATCCTCCGGGAAGGAAGCGGTACCGAGGCCGTCCTGGTTGCTCACCATCACAAACTCATAGTCCGTGAGCTCGCGGATGGTGCTCAGCGCGCGGAAGGTGCCGGGCACGAACACGAGCTTCTCGAAAGCATCTATCTGCTCATCGGCAGGTTCCTGGATGATGGTGCCGTCGCGGTCGATGAAAAGGGCCTTTTTCTTCATGAATCAGAATTGCTTGAGGGCTGCGAGGAGTTCGTCATTCTCTGCCGGGGTGCCGATAGTGATGCGCAGGCAGTTCTCGCACATCATGATGCGGTGGCGGTTGCGCACGATGATGCCCTGCTCCACCAGCGCATCGTAGATGCGGCAGGCATCGTTCACCCGGGCCAGGAAGAAATTGGCATCGCTGGGGTACACGTGCTCGCAGATGGGCAGAGCCGCCACGGCCTGCATCATACGGGTGCGCTCGGTAAGCGCTTCGTCCACCCAGGTGCGGATTTCATCCATGTGGTCCAGGCGTTCCATGGCGGCGCGCTGGGTGAGGATATTCACGTTGTAGGGGTACTTCACCTTGTTGAACAGGGCTATGACCTCCGGGTGAGCCAGAGCCATGCCGAGGCGGATGCCGGCGGAAGCCCAGGCCTTGGAGAAAGTGTTGAGCACAATGAGACGCGGGTACGCATCCAGCAGGGAGCTGAGTGAGGAACCCGCGGGGGCAAAGTCGATGTAGGCTTCATCCACCACCACCATGCCGGGGAAGATATCCAGCACCTTGCGGATTTCCTCCAGGGGCAGCAGGTTGCCGGTGGGGTTGTTCGGGCTGCAGATGAAGATGACCTTCGTGCAGGGGGAGTAGATGGATTGCAGGAAGGACTCGGCCTCGAAGCGGAAGCCCTCCTCCAGAGGGATGGCGTTGTAGCGGATGTTGTTGATATCCGCGCAGACCTCGTACATGCCGTAGGAAGGCGCAATGGCCGCCACCTCATCCACGCCGGGGGTGCAGAAGGTGCGGAAAATGAGGTCGATGGCCTCATCGCTGCCGTTGCCCAGGAAGATGCGTTCCGGGGCCACGCCCTTGTAGGCGGAAATCTTCTGCTTGAGCTCCCACTGCAGGGGGTCGGGGTAGCGGTTGTTCGGGGCGTTGTGCGGGCACTCGTTCGCATCCAGGAACACGTGGGCAGCCTTGCCGGCATACTCATCGCGGGCAGAGCTGTAGGGCTTGAGCTTCAGGATATTCGGGCGCACCAGGCGGGCAATGCCGGTACCCTGCTCCTCCTGCGGCTGAGCGGCCACGGCCTGCATGCGCAGGGTCATGGCGCGGGCGTGGGCATCCAGCTGCTCGGCCCGGGCCATGAGCTCCACCGTGCGGCCGATGCTGCGTATCCCCTCGGCAGAGAGGGTCTGCAGGGTCATCTTGCGCTGGAAACTGTCGATGCACAGGCTGCTGTACGCGCGCACGCAGCCCATGGTGGGCAGTGTGTGATTGGTGCCGCTGGCGTAGTCGCCCGCGCTTTCGCAACTGTAGTTGCCCAGGAAGATGGAACCGGCATTCACCGTCTCGGCAGCCACGGCATCAGCATCCTCCATGGCAATAATGAGGTGCTCCGGGCCGTAGGCATTGGTGAAGTCGATGCAGTCCTGTTTATCGGCCAGCACGATGATGCGGCTGTTGGCAATGGACCTGGCGGCAATCTCCTTGCGGGGCAGCGCGGCAAGCTGCTGCTCCACCTCGGCGGCCACGGCCTCGGCCACGGCGGCGCTGGTGGTCACCAGCATGGCCTGGCTGTCCGGCCCGTGCTCAGCCTGGCTCAACAAATCTGCCGCCACAAAAGCCGGCACACAGGTGGAATCAGCCAGCACTTCCACCTCACTGGGGCCGGCGGGCATATCAATGGCCACCCCGGCCAGGGAAGCAAGCTGCTTGGCAGCGGTCACATAGGCATTGCCCGGGCCGAAAATCTTATCCACCTTCGGTACGGAAGCGGTGCCGTAGGTCATGGCGGCGATAGCCTGGGCGCCGCCCACCTTGAAGATGCGCTTTACCCCGCAGAGTTCAGCCGCAAAGAGGATGGCGGGGTTCACCTTGCCATCCTTGCCGGGAGGCGTGCAGAGCACCACTTCCTCGCATCCGGCCACAGCCGCGGGCACCGCCAGCATAAGCACCGTGGAGAACAGCGGTGCCTGGCCACCGGGCACATACAGCCCCACGCGCTGAATGGGCAGCGTGCGCTGCTCGCAGACCACGCCGGGGGCGGTCTCCAGCTTCACCGGTGCCTGCGTGTTGCGCTGCAACTCGTGGAAGTCATAGATATTGCAGTAGGCCAGCTCGATGGCTTCCTTCAGCTCCTGCGGCACCCGGGTGCAGGCTTCCGCTACCTCGGCGGCAGAAACCGCGAGTTCTTCTAAATCCACACCATCAAAACGGTGGCCGTATTCGTGCAAAGCCTTGTCGCCATGCGTATGCACAGCGTCCATGATGGGGCGCACTGTGTCGAAAAGCTGGGTGACATCGAAGGCCGGGCGGCGCACCAGCTCCGTCCACTGTTCACGATTGGGTTCCGTTATGATGGTCATGAGAATAAAGAAGTTACAGAATCATTTTTTCGATAGGCAGCACCAGGATACCCTGGGCACCGGCTTCCTTGAGCTTGCCGATGATATCCCAGAAGCAGGATTCATCCAGCACGGTGTGGATGCTGCACCAGCCCTCCTGGGCCAGCGGCATGATGGTGGGGCTCTTCACACCCGGCAGCACGGAGACAATCTGCTCCACGCAGTCCTTCGGCGCGTTCATGAGCACATAGCGCTTGTCGGCTGCGGTCATCACGGCATCCATGCGGAAAAGCAGCTTGTCCAGAATCTCGCGCTTCTCCGCCGGCAGATTCTTGTGGGCGATGAGCACCGCCTCGCTCTCCAGCACCACCTCGACCTCGCGCAGGTTGTTGCTCACCAGCGTGGCACCACTGCTCACAATATCAAAAATAGCATCTGCCAGGCCGATACCAGTGGCAATCTCCACCGAACCGGTGATGACATGAATATGAGCCTGCACTCCCTGCTCCTCCAGCCACTTGCGGAGAATGACAGGATAGGAAGTGGCAATCTTGCGCCCCTGCAACCACTGCGGGCCGGTGTACTCGTGTTCCTTGGGGATGGCAATGCTCAGACGGCAGCCACCAAAGCCGAGCCTCTTCACAATGTCGGCATCGCCCTGGCGCTCCAGGTACTCATTGAGGCCCACCACGCCGACATCGGCCACACCGTCGGTCACGGTCTCGGGAATATCGTCATCGCGCAGGTAAAGCACCTCCATGGGGAACTTGCGGGCAGCCACCAGCAGCGTGCGCTTCGAGGAGCTCACCTTGATACCGGCCTCAGCCAGAATGGACATGGTGTCCTCATTCAGGCGACCCTTGGATTGTACAGCAATTCTCAGATTCATGTTATCGAAAACGGATTAGATGGTTAATTTTCTATCACAGAACAAGGACGCGTCTATGCCAGATAGATGCGTCCTCGTTCTCTAGCACATGATGTGCCGGCAGGTTCAGGAAACCTTGGCGGCGGCTTCCTTCAGGTTCTTACCGACCTTGAACTTCACCACCGTGCGGGCGGGAATCGGAACGTTCTTGGCGGGGTCCTTGGGGTTGCGGCCAACCTTGGGCTTCACTTCCTTCACGGTGAAAGTGCCGAAGTTGCGCAGCACAACGCGATCACCCTTACCCAGAGCATCGGTAATCAGCTCGATCGTCTTCTGGATGATGTCAAGTACTTCGTTCTGCGTGAAACCGTTGTCCAGCTCAGCGCATACCTTGTTTACAAGCTCTCTCTTAGTAATCGTATTTGCCATAATAAAAACTGCTTTGTTGAAAAGCCGGGCACATTGTAGACCAAAAAATCCTTTTTGTCTCGCCTAAAGTGATAAAAAGTGCCAAATTCTGCGTCACCTGGGCATTTTTTCTCTGTTTTTACGGGATTTTTTGTTGACGCACAGGCAAATTCACCGCATTCTATCCCCGCACATGGCCAACCAATACAGCATTCAGCTCACCAAAGTCGAAGCAGCCGCGCTGCAGAAGAAACTTTCCGCCCGCCCGGATTTCGGCATTTCCGCGCGTGATTATACAGATTTCTGCTTCGAAGGAGAAAGCGTGAACGTGGCCTATTATCCCAAGAAGGGCAGCCTGCTCATCCAGGGGCGGGGGGCTGAGGATTTTGTAAAGAATATCCTGCAACTCGACCCGGCAGAAAAAGCCCCGGCCAAGAGCACCACCCTGCCGGCACTGGTGGACACCACTCCCCATTTCGGCGTTGATGAAAGCGGCAAAGGAGACTATTTCGGACCGCTGGTCGTGGCCGGTGTGTATACGGATGAACGCTGCGCCGCCGAACTGGTGCGCCTGGGCTGCCGTGACAGCAAAACCATCCCCGATGACACCCGGATTCTCTCCATCGCCGCCAGAATCAAGAAAACGGCAGGTGTGGTCAGCGAGGTCATCTGCATCGGCCCACGCCGTTATAATGAACTCTACGCAGAGATGGGCAACCTGAACCGCCTGCTCGCCTGGGGGCACGCACGGGTCATCGCCGCGCTGCACGAAAAAGTACCATCCTGCCCACGCGCACTCAGCGACCAGTTTGCCAATGAATGGGTTCTCAAGCGCGCCCTGGGGCAGCGCCACATCCCCGTGCAACTGGAGCAACGCACCAAAGCCGAAAGCGACGTAGCCGTGGCGGCAGCCTCCATACTGGCACGCGCCCGCTTTGTGCAGTGGATGCAGCAGACCGCCCAGGCAAGCGGCTGCCCCATGCCCCTGGGCTGCGCCCCGCATGTCACCCGCGCCGCCCAGCATTTTGTAGACACACACGGAAAGGAGCGCCTCCAGGACGTCGCCAAGCTCCACTTCAAGGTTACCCAGAAGCTGAAATAACACAAAAAAATCATTTTTTACAAAAATTAGCTTGCAAGCGTCCGCATTTTCGTGTATAGTTCCGCCGCACCCCTTCACCGAGGGTTCATGCCAAGCATGGGCAGGTGTCTGAGTGGTCGAAAGAGCACGATTGGAAATCGTGTGTACGTCAAAAGCGTACCGAGGGTTCGAATCCCTCCCTGTCCGTCAGAAAACCTCGCAAGTCAAGCACTTGCGAGGTTTTTCCTTAAGCGGAGTTGCTTCAAAAAAATGTCTGTTTTGCGCGTTTTGCGCGCCTTGCGCGGGTCTTAGGACACACAAAGACACACTAAACCGAAGCAACCAACCATGCGACAAGCCACCTTCTCCATCCGCAGAGTAAAGCAGAACGGCAGCACATTCTACTCCATCTACGTGCCCGCTTATCTGTCCCCCACCGGCAAGAAAGCCTACCAATACTTCAGCACAAAAGCAGATGCCGAGCGCCGGCGAGGTGAACTCCTCGCCGCCACCCGAACCGAGTCCAAGCTCACCGAGCTGAGCAATGCTCAGGTGCGCGATGCCCAACGCGCTCTGGAGCGCATTGCCGAGGCCGGTCTCGACCTCACTCTCGACAAAGCCATCGAGCTCGCCCTGCCCTCTCTCAAAGCTGCTGGCCGCAATATCTCCGTGGACCAGCTTTTCACCGACTTCTCCGCCGCCAAGGCCAACGACTGGAGCGAGGCCAGCAAGCGCTCCTTCGCCACCTCCGCAAAAACCTTCCTCAAGCGCTGGTCTGGCCGCATCCTCTCCACCATCGACCCTGACGAACTCTCAGCGTGGTACGAGGTCTCCTTTGCCTCGTCAGGCTACCGCGCTCACGAAATCCGCACCATTCGTCCAGCCTTCTCGTGGGCTGTCCGCCGCAAGCTGCTGCAGGAATCTCCCTTCGCTCGCATGGAAGGAGTCCGCGTCAAGCGCCAGCCCATCGCCATCTACACTCCCGCCGAGGCCGAGCGTCTCATGCGCTCCTGCCCGATAGAGGCACGCGCAGCCTTCGCCCTGCTCCTTTTCGCCGGGGTCCGTCCCAAAGAGCTCACCCGCCTCACCTGGGGCAACATCCGCGACGGATATATCCACATCACCGCAGCCATCGCCAAGACCCAGCAGGTGCGCAACATCGAGATGGAGCCCAACCTGGTCGCATGGCTCGCATCCACCGGCACCCATGAGCCAGACGAACCCGTCTGCCCTCCCGACTGGGTGCGCAAGTCCCGAGCCATCCGCGCCGACGCCGGTGTGCATGCCGTGCCGGACACCCCACGCCACTCCTACGCATCCTACCACCTCGCCGCACACAAAGACCTGTCCACCCTTAAGGCCAACCTCGGCCACGCCCCCAACAGCGACACACTCTTCGTCCACTACCGTGCCGCCGCCACTCCTCGCGATGCCGAACGCTACTGGTCCATCCTCCCCTCATTGTAAAAAAATCTCCATTTCTTTTACACGAGCCGCCCCGACAGGAAACATATCACTGTTCATCAACGTCTTACGCCACATTCGCTCATTTTTCGCGCAATAAATATGACACTATTCCAAGAATATGTCAAATCTTTATTATTGCAACACACCACCCCCTTTTAACAAATTTTTGACCACCCGGAAACACATGCTATGATAGCCACGTTCCTACTCACCAAGGAACACACAAGATAGAGAGCACGCTGGCCACCCCCAACTACCCCCAGCGTGCTCTCTTTTTTATTCTTCCTCGTAGTATTGCTTCATGTTCCGGTACACCCTCGCCATAAAATCCACCGGGTTCGTCAGCACCGCTAGCGCCGTACTCCAGTAGCCAACCATGTTGCCCATCCAGCCAGTGCCTATCGCCAGCGTGCGCGACACCGTGCTCGCTGCCCGCGTATACTCCGCCAGAGTGTGCTCCTTATCGTCCGTCATGAACTCGTACAACTTCTGCATCGCCCGCCATGTGCCGCCCACGTCGATAAGCGCCCGACCCACACTCGCCCGGGCCTTGGCCTTCTGCAGAGCCTCGATGTCCAGCGCATGACCGGTCACGTTCAGGACCAGCGTCCCGAGCGCCTCCAGTGCCTCACCCACGCCCGGCAAGCTGGCCGCCGGACCATAGAGCGCGGAAAGCATATACTCCCACCACTCGCCCTTCTCCCACTCATCAGGGTCGCCCTGCAAGCAGTCAAGCAGCGCCGAGATGGCAGCATTCGCCGCGCCGTACACCAGCCAGGCCCGCACAGCCGCCTTCTTGTTGCGGCCCTTCCACAGCGCACGGCACAGCGCAAACTTCGCCGTATTCTCGCTCAACATGTAGAACATAGACTTCACAATCGGGTTCCGGCTCTGAGCAATCTTGCTCTTATTCAGCCACCCGATAGGCTGGCTGGCCAAGTTAGCCACCACCGTGGTCTGCTCCCAGGCAGCCTGCTCAGCCTCCTGATGGTTAGCCCCTTTCCGCACAGCGCGGTCGTAGTACACATTCCACACCGGTACCAGGCTCATCGCCGTGCAGCTGGCATCCATCCACTCCATCGGCAGCATCGACGCCAGCAGGAACTCCTCCGTCACGCTGCTGTCCGTATCGCCTGAGCGCACCGCCTGACTCGCCATGTTGCCCGCGCGGCCCTGTCGGCGATTCTTCATCAGCACGCTATCCTTCATGCGTTTGAAAGTCATCGGGGCGTCACCGTGCTTCATCCGCGCCAGCGTCGCAAACCACTCGCCGGCCGTGATGTCAGACGCGCCCAACATACCATTGAACACCGAAGGCAGCTGCCGAATCAGCGTCTGCACGCGCAGTCCCAGGATGGCCACAGCACCGCTGCCATACAGGCCGTTGATAACGTCCTGCGTCACCCCCATGTTCAGGCAATCCTGCGCCCCACCCTGCTCCAGAATGCGAATCCAATCCTTCAGGTTGGTGTAGCTCTCCTCGCCCAGCAGCGCCGTCAGAGCCCGCGCGAAATCCTTGTCGCGGGTCCATGCCTTGAAATCCGCCACAATATCCTGAGTCGCCATCCAAGTGTCCGTCAGCGTGGTCGCCTGCAGGAACACCTGCAGCGCATCCTTTGTCATGTCCAGCTCCAGCTCATGATTCACGCGAGTTTTCATCCATCCGTTGCCAGCGCCCGGCGTCCCCGCCATACCTGCCAGCAGCTGCTCCGCAGGATTCTCTTTCATCTCGGTCACGTCCCAACGCGCCGCGAAATAATTCTCTTCCCTCGGGAACGGCACCCCGAACTCGCGCTCGTAGATGGCCGCAATCTTGTCACCCTGGATGCGGAACAACTCGCGCAACCCATAGCCGAACTCCAGCATCCCGTCGCCTATAAACTTCTTAAGCCCCGCGACAACCTCCGGCGTATACCCCTGCGCCTCCATCCGCTCCGTGTAGGTGGGCTGCTCATACATGAGTATCGCGTACAGCGCCTCTCCCCGGCTCAGCTGCAGGTTCTCCTCGCGACGAAGCTCCTTCAAGTACCGGGTATGCACCCAGCCTTTTACCTCACCGGCCTCGTCCATTCTCTCCAGCTCCTTGGCCGCAGCCTCGATATCACGCTCCGAAAGAGCCGTCTCAGCCTCCTTGCCGCCCGCTTCACGTCGCCGCTTCATCTCAGCCACGCGGGCCTTGGCATCCATCTGCAGCAGCTCACGCAAGGCTGGCACCTTAATATCCACCGTGCGGTACACCGGTCGTTCGAACGCCACCCCGGTCGGCAGCACTTTGTGCATGTAATCCATGCTCAGCCGCCAGCTCTTACCCAGCGTCTGCTTGCTCAGCGCCTCCAGTGCAATCCAGCGCTCCGCCTCCCACTCTTTTATCAGCTCGCCCGCCCGGTTAGCGCGCCGCGTCAACGAGTCGGCCATCTCGCGCAGCGGCAGATACCCACGCAGGGCACCAACTGCAGCAGGCATACCGGCCAGCACGTCACCCAGATTCTTCATCCGCTTCGTCGGCTTCACCCGGCGCTTCTTGGCATTGTACTCGTTCTCCGATACAGAGCCCACGCCCTCCACAATCCGCCTCACCACAGCGCGACGTGCAGCGCGCTTCTCACTCTGGATATTCTCCCACTCAAAGCGGCTCATCCAGATGCGCTGCCGCAGCGCCTCATACGCCGCCACCGCCTCCTCCGCACTCATGCTGTCAGGGTCACCGAACTGGTCGTAAAGCATCAGCAGAGCCTCCTTCTCATCGCGCTTCTCCTCGCTCAATCCCGGCGTCTCCCTCTCAGCCTTCAGCGCAGCCATCTTAGCCTCCAGCTTCTCCGCGTTCATGTCGAGCGCAGCCTGCACGTCCTCCAGGTCGCGGTAATCATCGGCACTCATCTTCCCGCCCTTCTGCTTCCCGCTCTTCGGGTCCTTCTTCGGCATCACACGCTCCAGCAGCTCGCGCATACGCTTCACCGCCGTATCCTTCGCGTGCTTCCGCAGCTGCCCGGCCACGCGCTCCACAATGCGCTCCACAGCCTCCGTCAGCTGCTGCCCGGCGTGCTCCTTCATCATCTCCTGCACACGCGCCGTCAGCTCCTCGCGGGTCATGTTCTCATTCCCACTCAGCTGCGGCAGCACCTCGTGCCAGGTCTCCGAAGTCTCATCCATCCAGGCTTGCAACCCCTTCGACACATTCTCGCGCAGCATCTCCACATTGCCAGTCGTCGCCAGCTCCGTCAGCACCTCCAGCCGGCTCATATACGGATGCACAGCAAACCGGTACCCGCGCGGCAGATATTGCACCAGCGCCCGCACCATGTGCGTGATGCCACCCATCGCAGCCAACGCGTCCTCGCGGTCCGTCCGAGTCTTGCTGCCCAGCTTCCGCAGGCGCTGCATAGCCCCGCGCATCTCCTTCATGATAGCCTCGCTGTACGCCAGGTTAGCCTTGAATCCCTGCCCGGCGGCCACCACCTCAGCAGCCACCATGTCCTCGTCAAGATTCACCATGCTGGAAGAAAAATCCTGTTGCCACTTGACTACATCCTCTTTGCATGCTACATTACTGGTGTGACCGCCACTTATCGCGGCGCGCAAAAGTTCGTAGGCTCTGCCCTGCGGCGCGTCGGCCGTGAACTTGGCGGTCGTATTGTATTTACAGTACACCAGTTTTTTGAATTGCTGGGTTATCTTCGTCTCCTTATTGTTGTCTAAAGAATACGCAGACACCAGATATCTGTTGCCATCTTTCCCCTTCTTGTGCTCCACTGCGCACACCACAGGAGCCATTACCCCGTCCTTATTCTCAGCCTGCACATCCAGCAGCACCAGATAAGTGGATGGTGTCTCCTGAATAGCCAGCACCGGGTCATTCATCTTCTGCACCACTTCATAAGTCAGCGCATCCGTCAGCTTATGGTCAGTCAGAAGTTTCCGCAGAGTAAACACGCGCGCCACCACAGGCACATCAGGCTCTCCCAGGAATCGCATGAAGTCGGGCATCGTGCATAACTCCACCTCAGCATTGCGAGACATCTCACCATCCTGGCTTACCGTCCCATCTGCATTCTTCGCCCGTTTCCGAGCCATCGCTATATCCTCCATAAGCGTGTCAGACACGCTGAAACTCACCATGGCATCATTCACAAGCCCTGCCAGCGCAGCCTTCCGCCCATCCTCAGTGCCATCATGGAATCGCGGGCGAATACCATTCTCACGCAGCCCTGTCATCACAGCCTTATTCTTCTTCAGGCTTTCCGGCATCACCGCATACTCCCACTCATTCATCTTCACCGCACGCTGCGGCACAGCCTCCATGTAATCCTCTATCTCCTCGCGCACAGAAGTCACAGCATCCACACCTGCTTGCAGCAGCTCATTGTCCTTCGCCATTGCTTCTGCTGCCTTCGTATAGCTGAACACCTTGCGCACCGCACGCTGCACCTTCTCCACCGTAGGCTTACCCTTCACCAGAGAAAGAGACTCCAGACCATAATCTATCGCATAGAAAGAATCAGCACCAGCCTCAGCCAGATGCCCACGCACCATCCGCGTGTACTCCATCATCAGCTCCTCGCTCTGCTTTTTACTCTCCTTGCTCGTATCGCTATCACTCAGCCGCTCACGCCGCCCCTTGATATCATCAAGCGACCGCATCTTATCAGACAACGCTGCACGCAGTTTGCCGGGGCTGAATCCCATGAAATCCTCATTGTTCAGGCCCTTCTTACTCAGCATGAAACTCAATACATTGTCCAGCGTAGCAACCTTGCCAGTCTCTCGAATATACCCGTCCTTACTGCGCCACTTATCCACCTTCTCATTCACCCACGAAGCAAATGCCTTCTTGTGCTTGTCGGCATACTTCGCCAGCATCTCCCGGTTCCCATGCGCATCCAGCTCACGCTGCCCCATGTTATTCAGAGACATCTTCAACCGGAACCACACGCCATACGGCCGCCCGCTGCGCAAATCACGCAGCAAATCTCCGTACAACTTACCATACAGCTTACGATACTTCTCATCCTGACCTTCCAGCCATCTGTTCAGACTCGCCTCCACAGCATCAGCAAACGCAAGCTCCTGCCCTTCCTTGATAGCTTCGCCATTCTCCCACATGTTGCGTGTCTCCCTGGCAAACTGCTTATCCAGGAAATCATACTCAGTATGTTTTGCCATGGTCTTCGCCTTCGGAGAATATCCATGCATATACGCAAACAACGCCTTGCCGTTATCCGTCTCCAGCAAATACTGAAGGTCGCTTCTGGTATCAGCCTGTCGCAGCTTATCCGCAAGCTGGTAAAACACATAGCCATACTTGTCCTCCATTTCACCGGAAGCCTTTATGCTGCCACCCGAATTTAGGACACAGAGCTAATTCAGCTTAGCTTGCGCAAAAGTCTGGATGAGTGTAGAATAACCTCAAAAAACACAACACACTCATCAACATGACCAAAATTCACAAGCG
>SUVL01000032.1 GCA_015062005.1 Akkermansiaceae bacterium | reverse complement strand
CTACAAAATCACGCAAAAAATGGATTGACCGCCCGCACTGCATTATGCTATAAAACATTTGCGCTCATCCGGACAAAAAACAAGAAGAAATAGCTTGTTCGTGTCAAAGGGAGGGCAGCAGCTTATAATTCAAATTCCAATTTAGTGAGTTTTTAGAAGTACCCATTTGATATTCAGGAAACCGTCCTCCCCTGGAAATACCACCACCTAGGGTGACAGCACACCGGAATGGAACACGTTTATTCCAAAATCGCCTCAATGTGAATACGAATGAGTAATGTTAACGCATTTTGTAAAGCCTTAATAACAATTCTTTTACAAAGCTTCCTGCAACCGTTATGAGTCGAGCCGAATTTCAGGACAATTTTCAGAAAATGGCATCAATTTTTTAAGCCATTTATAAACAATATTTTAGAATCGTTAAAAATCACAGTCACAAAAAGGCTACTATGGGAGCGGTCGTAACCAAGACAAAATGGTAACGACCGCTCCTTTTTTGTGCCTGGATTCCAGCAACTTATAAAATCGCAACTCATAACGAAAAACGGACTCCGTGGGCTGATTTTGCATCCATTTCCCCCCCCGTTTTGCAGCCAAAAGGACTCGCTTAGACTCGTGCGGTTGGCGCGAGCTCAATTAACGGCTGACGAATATTTATCTTGCGATTTGTCTGCGCAACGATACAATATATATGTATATGAATGGTTCTCAAGTAAATAAAATTGATTTGTTGCAAAGGCTCATTCTTGAATGGGAAAATGAGACCATTGAATTTAAAAGTACTAATCCAGGGAGGCATGATATCTCTGAGTATGTTTCCGCTTTGGCAAACGAGGCTTTCCTGAATAATAAGCCGTGTGGATGGTATGTTATGGGAGTAGATAATAAAAGCCATGAAATCGTTGGAACCCAGTTCAAAAACCAGCCCGGTCAAATTTCTGATGTTCTAACAGACATAAAGATGAAGACTGGTGCGATGTCAGATGTTCGTGTAGACGAGATAATACATAACGATAAAAGAGTCCTGATTTTCAAAATTGCAGCAGCAAGCCCCGGATGCCCTATATACTCCCAAGGGCATGCGTATGGACGAAACGGAGACCAGCTCGTTGCGTTATCAAAAGATAAAGAAGATCAGATTCGTTTCTCCGCTGGTCATTATGATTGGAGTGCTCAATTGGCTCACAACTCCTCCACCGAAGATTTAGATATCCACGCTCTTTCTAAAGCGAGGGAGGTATATCTTTCTCGTAAACCGCACTTGACCCATGAAGTAAAACATTGGACAGACACCGAGTTTCTGCAGAGACTCCGGCTGATAAAAGGAGGCAAACTCACCTATGCTGCTCTCGTTTTGCTCGGAAAAGCGGAATCTCTATACAAAACGGGAATGTCGAACATAGAAATCAGGTGGATTTTACAAAACACCCGAGGCGAGATGTTGGACTACAAACATTTATACCCTCCCTTTCTCCTTGCTGCCGATACAGCTTATCATTTAATCCGGAATACGAACTATAGGCATATGACACCAGAAAGTATTTTTCCGGAAGAGTTACAACGCTACGATGAATTCACCCTTCGAGAAGCGATAAACAATGCCGTAGCCCATGTTGATTACATGGCCAATGCATGTATAGATGTCGTTGAAATGGAAAACGACAAGGTGATAATCAAGAATGCTGGTAGCTTTTTGCCTGGGTCATTAGAAACGGTACTGACAACTACAACGCCTTATTCTAAATACCGCAATGACTGCCTTGCTAACGCTATGATAGAACTGAATCTCATAGACAAGGTTGGCAGCGGCATCCGCACTATGTTCCGCCACCAGATTGAAAGGCTTTTCCCTGTACCGGAATATATCTTGGAAGATAACTATGTGCAAGTAACTATTCAGGGTAAAATTCTTAATTATTCCTTTGCTTTCAACATTTTGCAACACAATATAGCGCCTGTAGATATTGCACTTCTGTATGATGTGTATGTAGGACGCCGTATTGAAAAAGAGGGGGCTGCTCGTTTAAGGGCTCAAAAGCTCATAACCGGTAAATACCCTAAAGTGCATATCGCTTCTTTTTTGGGTGAATCTTCCTCCGATCCCGAATTCAGGAAGAAGATCCTTCAACAGCAAGATATGTCAACTGAAACATATATCGCTCACATTAAAGATATTCTTAGAGATGGATACCCAAGAAGTCGCAGTGAAATCATGCAAGCTATTGCTCCGTACTTGCCACCAAACTATAACCAGGTTAGCATGGAACATAAGCTATCTAATATATTAAACAGAATGCACAAAGAAAAAATCATTTCTGTTCAAGGGGGGCGTCGACACGCCAAATGGCAACTCATCTAAAACTTTCCTAAAACTTTTTAGCAAACCAGAAGGAAATGGCATATTGTTTATTGTCAAAGGATTAAATTTTTTCTAAAACTTTTCTAAAGCTTTCCTAAAACTTTTCAGCTATCATACAAGTTTAAGCATGGCGGTTAGGAAAAGCCGCGAAATTCAACGAGATCTGCTCATCGGTATGGCTTACCACCGCGGCTCCACCCTCGTGGCTCAGCGCAGCTACACCTACGACACGCTGGGACGCCCGCTCACTCGTAGCACCGCTCGCAATGGCCAAACGGTAAATGATAGCTTTGTGCACAACTCCCGCTCCGAGCTGACTAGTGCCACGGTCAGTGGTGCTGCATATGGTTACGATTACGACAACATCGGAAATCGCCGCATGGCTATGGAGGCAAGTAATTATACTATCTACGAGGTCAATAATCTTAATCAGTACACCTCCATCCAGGAAAATGAGGACACGTCATTCGTTTCCACCTTCGATGCAGATGGTTCTACCGTTGTCGAATGTACCTACAACCACCTGGGACGACAAGTTCACCTGAATGCAACACGTTTATTCCAAAATCGGCTCAATGTGAATGCGAATGGGTAATGTTAATACGTTTTGTAAAACGTTGACAACAAGTCTTTTCTAATACTTCCTGCAACCTGTTATGAGATATGGCGAATTTAGAGGCAATTTTCAGAAAATGATACCAATTTTCATAATCTATTTATACACAGTTATTTAGAGTTGTTAAAAATCACAGTCACAAAAAGGCTGATAAAAAGCGGTCGTTACCAAATCGGTGACGACCGCTTTTTTATGATAGCCACAGGCATGGCATTGAATTAAAAAAAGCTCAATTCCGAAGAATTGAGCTTTTTCTGGATTGCGGGAGCAGGATTTGAACCTGCGGCCTTCAGGTTATGAGCCTGACGAGCTACCTGGCTGCTCCATCCCGCGATTTTATTCAGGCCACCTTGGTGGGTGCGGCGGAAATATACCACCAGAGAGCGGCTGCGTCAAGCCTTTTTTTGTAAAAAACGCATTATTTTTTCCAGCAGGAGCGGCGGAATGACGGAGCAGGATAACGGCGCCACAAGAAAACCACTTGACGCACCATGTTGCATCTGCTAGAGTTTGCCGCAATGAAAGGAGCTCAGCCAGGCGGGGAAGACCCACGGTATCTGCAGGAGCAGATTATCACCTACCTGGGCAATAAGCGGCGCCTGCTGGATTTTATCGGCCAGGCGGTAAAGCGGGTTCGACGGCGCCTGGGTGGCCGCAAGCTGCGGTGCTTCGATGCCTTTGCCGGCAGCGGCATTGTGAGCCGCTACCTGAAACAACATGCCGAGCTGCTCTACACGAATGACCTGGAGGGATACAGCCGCGTGCTGAACACCTGTTACCTGGCCAACAGCGATACCGTGCAGGCCGCCGGGCTCCCGGAGCTGCACGCTGAGCTGCTGCGGCAGATAGAAGCCGCCCCTGCCCCCGGGCTGCTGGCGGAGCTTTACGCCCCGCAGGATGATGCCGCAATTCACCGGGGGGAGCGCGTGTTCTACACCCACCGCAATGCGGTGTACCTGGATACCGCACGGCAGCGCATCGGGCAGTTGCCGGAGGCGGTGCAGCCGTTTTTCCTGGCACCCCTGCTCTGCGAAGCCTCCATCCACACCAACACAGCGGGCATCTTCAAAGGGTTTTACAAGAATCGCGAGGGCATCGGCCAGTTTGGCGGCCGCGGGGCGAATGCCCTGCAACGCATCATGGCGCCTATCTCGCTGCCCCTGCCGGTATTTTCGCGTTTCGACTGCGAGCACCACGTGCTGCAGAGCGATGCCACAGCAGCCGCTGCCACCCTCCCGGAAATGGACCTGGCCTATCTGGATCCGCCTTATAACCAGCATCCATACGGTTCCAACTACTTCATGCTGAATCTTCTGCTTCAGTACGAAAAACCGGGGAAGATATCGGCCGTTTCCGGGATTCCCGCCGGGTGGAACCGCTCGCCGTACAACAAGCGGGCCCAGGTGCAGCAGGCACTGGAATCCCTGCTGGCGGTGCTGCCGGCGCGCTTCATTCTCATCTCCTATAACTCGGAGGGCTTCATCCCCCTGCCCGCCATGCAGGAGCTGCTGAGCCGCCACGGCAAGGTGCGGCTCATGCAGACGGACTACGCCACCTTCCGGGGCTGCCGCAACCTGCGCGCCCGCGCGCTCTCGGTGAAGGAATACCTTTTCCTGCTTGAAAAGTGACGCAGAACATGCTTGACGCAAGAGGAGAAGCGCGTATGATTGAAGCGTGAATCATCTCTCAATCCTTCCCAGCTTATGCGCCTGCGCTGCGTGCTCTGTGATGCTGAGCAGCTGCTACCCGCAGGCAGATAATCCGGAACAACTCCGCCTGGCCCACGAGCAGAATGCCGCGCTCAACAAGGAAATCATCCGCATGCAGCAGCTCATCAAGCAGGCGGGCGACATTGAACCCGGCCTGGCTGAAAGCATCGAAGCCAAGGAGCAGGAGCTCACCGCAGCACTCAACGAGCTCAAGCAGCTCAAGCACCAGCAGACTGAAGCCAAGCTCCGCGTCATCCAGTTGCAGGACCGCCTGGATGCCTTCCGTTCCAATTTCCGCATTCTCCAGAGTGAAACCGCCAACCTCCACAAACGCCAATGATTTCCGGATCTGCCAATAAGAACATGAAGGACAAGGTGACTCTCTCCTGGAGCAACTCACCCACGCCACCCAAGCCCCAGCCTGCTCCTGAGGCCCCGGCTCCGGCACCTGTTGAAAAACCGAAAGTAGAGAAGCCCGCCGTACTCCTTGAGAAGCAGGAGTCCCAGGCTCCTGCGCCGGAGCCCGCAGCTGCCAGGAAAAAGGGCGGCTGGGGTGCCGCATTCTGCGATTTCCTGCTGGTGATGCTGCTGCTCGGAGCCATAGGCGGCGGTGCATGGTATATGTACCAGCAGATGGAGCTTTACCGCGTACCCACCCCGCTGGAGCTGGCCCAGGCCGAGCATTTGCAACTCTGCAAGCAGCATGAGCAGCTGCAGGATGCCGCCTACAAGGCAGATGAAGCCCTCCACATGCGCGAGCGTATCACCCACCTCAACCTCCAGATTGATGCCGTGAAACGCCAGCTCGCGGAGCACAGGCAGGGTATCGAGACCGAGCGTGACCGCATCCACTCCCTTCAGCGCGAAATCCGCCAGGAGGACAAGACCTCCCGCAGCGTAGCGAAAAACCTCCTTATCGGCCTCCCCGTGGGTAATGTTTCCACCACAAACGGCCGAGTGTACCCGAATGCCATCATCCACCGCCTGGAGGCAGGCCGCATCACCCTCCGCACCCCGCAGGGGCAGGTCCGCTTCCCCGTGGCCCAGCTGGTCAAGGATAACCTGCCCGATATGGCACGGTACGCCTTCGGCATTGATGATATGGTGGATATGAGCGATTTTGAGGCCACACCCGGCACACCCGCGCCCCGGAAGCGCCGCCAGGGGAAAATCATTTCCCCGCGCAAGCCCTCCACCCAGGTGACGGAACCCAACTACGAGCCTGAATCCGGCGCACCGGTGGTTGGCACCCAGTCCCAGCCATCCACCATCACCGTGGAACCCGGGCTCTTCCCTGAGGACGAGGGAATCCCGCAGGGACCGGATGCCCCCCTTCCCATCGCAGAATAAGTTTTTTGGCATCTCCCACCCCCGTGCCGGTATTCCACACCAGCACGGGGGTTTTCCGTACCCCGGCAAATGCGGGCTGATTTGATTTACACTTGCGCCGCTACCCAGTGTGTGCGATACTTCGGTCTATGCAACACGAGGTACACGTAAGTTCCAATGGGTTCACCACGGTAGTGGCACCGCAGAAGGCTTTTCCGCTGGTTTCGCTTCAGGTGTGGATTGAGACCGGCTCCATCCACGAAGCGGAGCACCTGGGCGCAGGGCTTTCGCACCTGCTGGAGCACATGGTATTCAAAGGAACGGACGAGTTCAACGCCCGCCAGCTGAACGAGCGCGTACCCGAACTGGGCGGCATGTGGAATGCCTACACCAGCACCGACCGCACGGTGTTCTACATCGATGGTCCGGCAGCGCACTGGCGGGAGTTCCTGCACCTGCTTGCCCAGCTGACCCTGCACCCCGCCTTCCCCCGCGAGGAATGGGAACGCGAGCGCGACGTCATCCGCCGCGAGATGAGCATGTACAACGATGACCCGCAGGACACCGCCTACCACGCGCTCATCCGCACGCTGTTCAAAGTGGCCCCGCGCCGCCAGCCGGTCATCGGCACCCGGAGCGCCTTCGATTCCCTGAGCTATGAGGACATGGTGGACTACCACCGCTCCCGCTATGTGCCGGGCAACATGTTCCTGTGCGTGGCGGGCGATGTGGAGCCCGCCGAGCTTTTTGCCGCGGCCGATGCCGAGTTCGGCAGCGCCGGTGCCACCCCGGCCAGGGCGGTTGTATCCGCAGCGGAGCCCCGCCAGTGGGGCCCGCGCACGCACCGCTGCGAGTTTGCCCAGCCCACCAGCACCCTCATGCTGGCCTGGCGCACCCCCACCTCCAACCACCCGGATGCCGCCGCTATCTCCCTCCTCGGTTCCATCCTGGGTGATGGCCGCTCCGCCTGGCTTTACAAGAAATTCCACGATGAACTGGGGCTGGCGCATGATGTGTCCATCATGCCGGTGCCGGACCGCACGGGTGAGGGCGCACTGGTGATGGAGTTCGATGTGGACCGCGAGAAGCGCGATGAGCTCCGCGATGCCGTGCTGGAATTCATGCGCAGCCTGCCGGAAGCGGAGTTCGACGAAGCCCGCCGCCGCTCGCGCCGCCAGATGCTCACCGGGCGCCTGCGCGGACTTTCCACCGTGCAGGGCGTGGCGAATGTGCTGGGCATGTCCTGGCACCTGAGCCGCAACCCGCACAGCATGGAGGAGTGGGATGCCGCGCTCTCCCTCGTCACCAATGAGGACCTGGCACGCGTGGCCGCCACGTATTTCACCCCCGACCGCCTGGTGGAAGTGAGCGTGGACCCCACCGGCTCAAACGAAGACACCGCCGCCACCACCGGCAAGGCCGATACCCACGCCCCGGTGGTGCATACCCTGCCCAACGGCCTGCGCGTGGTCACCCGCGTGGACAAGCGCGTGCCCCTGGCCTATGCCGAAATCGTGTTCGGTGCCGGCAGCCAGACCGAAACGGCGCAGAACGCCGGCATCAATTCCCTGCTGGCCGAATGCCTCTTGAAGGGCACCACCACCCGCAGCGCTGAGCAACTGGCCAATGAGGTGGAAAACCTGGGCGGTTCTATCTCCAGCGCCGCCGGAAACAACACCTTCAACCTCTCCATCCGCGGGCTGGCGGCGGATACCCCCGCCCTGCTGGAGCTGCTGGCCGATGCCGCCCTGCACCCCACGCTGCCCGCCGAGGTCATCGAAAACGAAAAAAGCGCCATGGTGGCCGATATCCTGGACGCCGAGGAAGACCCCGCCGCCCTTGCCTTCCGCAAGCTGCGCGGCCTCTGCTTCGGCAGCGTTTCCTACGGCAACCACCGCGACGGCACCGTGGAAAGCGTGCAGAGCCTCACCCGCAGCGAGCTGCTCAGCCAGCATGCCCGCCTGGTCTGCGCGCAGAATGCCGTGCTGGCCGTGGCCGGCGATATCGACCCCGGGCAGGTGCTGGCGCTGGCGGAGCAATACTTCGGCGCCATGCCCGCCGGCATGCCTGCCGAACGCACCGCCACCCCGGCCCAGATGCCTGCGGATGCCGTGCAGGTTCTGGACAAGGAACAGGCCGTGCTGGCGCTGGCAGTACCGGGGGCGACCGCGCTTTCCGACACCACGCCCACCCAGTTGCTCTTTGAGGAATGGTGCCGCGACATGGCCGGCCCGCTCTTCGATGAAATCCGCGAGAAACGCGGGCTCGCCTACTACGCCGCCGCTTCCTCCCTGCTGGGGGTGGATGCCGGCTGCCTGTACTTCTACCTGGGCACCGCCCCGGAGCAGCTGGCCGAAGCCCGCGCCGTGCTGGAAGAAACACTCAACCGCCTGGCGAAGGAAGGTATGCCCGCTGATGCGCTGGAACGCGCCCGCTCCACCGCCCTCACTGCCCGCGTGCTCGCCCTGCAAAGCTGCGGCAAGCGCTGCAGCGGCATGGCCGTGAACACCCTGCTCGGACTCGGAGCCGACTACGATGACCGCGTACCCGAGCTTCTCCGCGCCGTCACCCCGGAGCAGATGAACCGCTTCATCGCCGCCATCCTCTCCCCCGCCGCCACCCGCACCTGGATTTCCGTTCACCCCTGACGCCCGCGCCATATGTGTCCCAAAGATTATGGAAAAATAGTCATAAACAACATAAAGGCATAGTATTCTGTGTGAAAATTCGCAGTGGGGTATCAGACGCCTCACCATCGGCAGTAAGCTTTCATTTGTTTCTCTATCGGCGTCCTGTCTCGGCGTAGTTCCGCAGGAACGAAGACGGAAAGCCGCTGACTTTCAATTCGTCAATCGTAAATTGTCAATCGTAAATCCTCGTGTCCCAAATCTTTGGGACACGTGTGCGCCCGCGCCGCCCCTCCCGAAAAAATCCGCATTTGCAGGCTTGAATCGCCAGGGGGCTTGGTATAGAATACCCGGTATGCCGACCAGTTCCATCAAAGCCCGCCGCAACGCAGCCAACCGCAAGGAAACACGCCCCGCCCCCGTGGTGAAAGCGGTGATTTTCCTGGGAGCCGATGCCGTCTCCATGATGGTGGCGGAACACAGCGGAAGCGAAGTACGGGTGCTGGACGTGCTCTCCCAACCGGTAGAACTGGCACACGATGTGTTCAACGGCGGCTGCATTGCCCGCGACACCATGGACCGCTGCGTGCAGATTGCCCAGGGCTACAACGAACTACTGGCGGAATACCGCCTGGCCGGTCCGGTGGCGGTGCGTCTGCTGGCCACTAATATCCTGCTGGATGTGCGCAACTCCGACACCCTGGTGAACCGCCTGCAAATCAGCTGCGGTTTGCAGCTGGAGGTAATGGACGACGGGGAAATGACCCGCCTGCTCTACCTGAACACCCGCGCGCTGCTTGATAAGCAGGTAGAGCTGGCAGGCAAGCGCGTGGTGGTGCTGCACGTAGGCCCGGGCAACACCCGCCTGCTGCTTTTCGATAAAGGCCGCATCACCTACTACGCCAGCTACCGCATGGGCGCACACCGCACCGGTATCGCCATCAGCGATGCCGCGGAGATGGCCGGCTCCGAAAGCGAAAGCGCCCTCATCCGCGAGCACATACGCGGCATCATGGAGCAGGTGGTCTACGATATTGAGGACGACCTGCCCGAGCCTCCGGATGCCCTCATCATCTTCGGGCCGGATTTCCACGTCGTCTCCTCCCCTCTGGCCCAGGGCAACTATGTGACTGAGGAAGGGCTCGCCCGCCTGGCGCACGATATTGCGGCCACCCCCATCGCGCAGCGCATGGCCCGCTACAAGGAAGACTACGCCAGCGTGTGCTCCCTGCTGCCGGCAGTGCTCATCAACCTGGCCGTGGCGCGTGACCTGAAACCCCGCAGCATCATGTGCCCGGCAGAGGAATTCTCCCATGCCTTCCTGCGCAACCTCATGCCCGGCGGGCACGCTGACCTCGCCCTGGAGGACGAAGTGGTGCACTTTTCCGTGCTTCTGGCCAACCATTACCGCGTGGATAAGGCACACGGCCAGCAGATCCGGCGCCTCACCATGCAGCTCTTCGACCAGCTGCAGGAACTGCATGGCCTCACCCGGCACGACCGCCTCCTGCTCAAGGTAGCCGCCATCCTGCACGAAGTAGGCAGCTATATCAACCCCAAGAAACACCACCACCACAGCCAGTACATCATCCTCAACTCCGAAATATTCGGGCTCTCCCGGGCAGATGTGGAGGTAGTGGGGCTGCTGGCCCGCTACCACCGCCACGGCGCCCCCACCCCAGCTGAGCCCACCTATGCCCTGCTGAACCAGACAGACCGCCTGCGCGTGCAGAAACTGGCGGCCCTGCTCCGCGTGGCCGAAGCCATGGAACGCGCGCATTCCCGCCGCATCCGCAGCTTCAGTGTGCGCCCCAATGGGCGCAGGCTGGAGCTCCTCGTACCCGATGTGGGCGACCTCACGCTCGAAAACCTGGCCCTCCGCACCAAAGGCGCCCTTTTCTCTGATATCTTCGGCCAGGATATCATCCTCCTCCCCGCCAGCGGCAGCTGATTGATGCAAACCGGTATCAGCTCCAGGCAGCCGGGTGCATCCCGCACACGTGTCCCAAAGATTTGGGACAAGGGAATTGACGATTGACGATTGACGATTGACAAATTGAAAGTTAGCGGCTTACGCCGATAGAGCCACAAATGAAAGCTTACTGCCGATGGTGAGGCGTCTGATACCCCACTACGAATTTTCACACAGAATACTATGCCTTTATGTTGTTCAGGACTATTTTTCCATAATCTTTGGGACACATATGAGATAAGAGTTCTGATAAACATTAAAAGCTTGATTTTCAATAAAAAACTGGTAGACTACTCCGGACTTACCTTACCATAACATGGAAATATTCACTCAAATCGTCGATTTTCTTAACGGTATCCTGTGGACCTACGTGCTGGTAGCCATGCTGATTACATGCGCCGTGTGGTTCACCATCCGCTGCAAGTTTGTGCAGATAACGATGCTGCGGGATCTGCCCATCATGTTCCGCAACTGCACGCATGAGGAGCGGGAGGAAGGGGTGGAGCGCATCTCCTCTTTCCAGGCCTTTGCCATTTCCATTGCCAGCCGCGTGGGCACCGGCAACCTGGCCGGTGTGGCCGTGGCCATTGCCCTGGGCGGCCCCGGAGCCGTGTTCTGGATGTGGCTCATCGCCTTCCTGGGGGCGGCCAGTGCCTTTGTGGAATCCACCCTGGCCCAGTTGTACAAAATCAAGGGCGAATCCTCCTTCATCGGTGGTCCGGCGTACTACATGAGCATCGGCCTGAAAAAGCCGTGGATGGGTGCCATCTTCTCCGTGCTGCTCATCTTCACCTTCGGTTTTGCCTTCAACTCTGTGCAGAGCAACACCATCTGCCAGGCATTTGAGGAAGCCTTTGCCATTCCGCCCTCCTACATGGGCACCGTGCTCACCCTCATCACCGCCGCCATCATCTTCGGCGGCATTCAGAGCATCGCCCGCGTGAGCAGCATCATCGTGCCCTTCATGGCGCTGGGTTACATTGCCCTGGCCCTGGTGATCATCATCATGAACATCACGGAAATCCCCGCGGTCTTCTCCCTCATCATCTCCCACGCCTTCGGCTGGGAACAGGGGCTGGCTGGCGGTGTGGGTGCTGCCATTCAGCAGGGCATCCGCCGCGGACTCTACAGCAACGAGGCCGGCATGGGCTCCGCGCCCAATGTGGCCGCCACGGCCGATGTCTCCCACCCGGTGAAGCAGGGTAAGG
The DNA here is from genome assembly GCA_015062005.1 of Akkermansiaceae bacterium. Classification (GTDB taxonomy): domain Bacteria; phylum Verrucomicrobiota; class Verrucomicrobiia; order Verrucomicrobiales; family Akkermansiaceae; genus Akkermansia. The sequence goes on along the minus strand of SUVL01000032.1, from coordinate 16,350 downwards.
TGCAGGCCATCAGCGTGTTCAGCGATACACTCATCATCTGCTCCTGCACGGCCTTCATCATCCTTCTGGGCGGCATTCCTGCCGGCAGCGATGTGAACGGCATCAAGCTCACCCAGTTGGCGCTCAGCCAGCAGATAGGCCCCTGGGGCAACATAGCCGTGGCCGTTGCCATCTTCTGCTTTGCCTTCAGCAGTGTGCTGGGCAACTACTACTACGGCGAGGCCAATGTGCAATACCTCAGCAAGAAGCCCTGGGTGCTGACCGTCTACCGCGTCATCGTGGCCGCCATGGTGCTCTTCGGTTCCGTGGCCAGCCTGAGCACGGTGTGGAACCTGGCCGACCTCTTCATGGGCATGATGACCATCTGCAACCTCATCGCCATCGTCCTGCTCGGCAAGTATGCCTTCCGCCTGCTGGAAGACTACCGCGCCCAGAAGCGCCAGGGTATCACCGACCCCACCTTCAGCAAGGACAAGATGCCCGACATTGCGAACGACCTGCAGTGCTGGGATTGACATGCGGCAGGCAGCACTGCCTCAGTAGCCTCCTGGCGGTGCGAAAGCGGGGAACGGGCAGCAGCTTTTTGCGTTCTGCCCGTTTTCGGGCTCGCATGGCAGGAGTGTTTGTGGTAGACTCTGCCCAGGCAGCCAGACCATGAGCGAGATACGAATAGAAGGAGCAGACAGCGTACCGGCACAACCCATGCTGGTGGTGCCGAACCGTGTTGATCTGCCCACCATGCTGGAGCTGGAAAGGGCACTGGGCGGCAAGGGGCGTGTGGCATGGATGCTGGAGCACAGCCTCATGCCAGGCAAAGCCATCATGGACCACCTGATGCAGATTCAGCCGACAGGCTTCACATGTTCCCTTAACCAGCAGGGGCGTGATTACGTTCTCTCCAAAATCCGCCAGTATATAGAATCGGGGCGGCACGTGGTACTGCTGCCAGGGCGGCCACTGCAGGCTCCCGCCAGCCTTACAGACATACCCGCCCACCTGCTGACGCTTTTCGATGGCAGCCCGCTGCACGCCATCCCGGTGTACGTGGGCATGTACAACAACTACTTCGACGCCGCCATCACCACCCGCGAGCCGTATGACCGGCTGCACCTTACCTTCTGCACGCCGCTGCGCGCGGGACACCAGCTGGGTGCGCGAATTCAGGCCGCATGGATGAATGCGCAGACTGCCCAGTTGGCGCAGCATCCCATGCTGGAGCACCCCTGCCTGCCCCAGCTGCTGGTGGAGGCCCTGCTGCGCAACCCGCAGGGTCGCCTGCTGGACGGTGTGGATGATTCCACCCTGCACTACCGGGATATCCTCTCTGCCGCCGTGATGACTACCGGAGTGCTCGAAAAACACACCGGCAACACCCGCATGGGCATCATCCTTCCGCCAGGCAAGCTGGGCACCATCGCCAACCTGGCCTGTCTCCTGGCGGGTATCACAGCGGTGAACATCAACTACACCGCCACCCCGGAACAATTTGCCCACATGGTGCAGCAGGCCGGGCTCACCCGCTTCATCACCGATACGCGCTTCACCAACATGCAGCGCCAATTCTCCTGGCCTCCCAGCCGCGACCTCATCTACCTGGACCAGGAGCTGGCTGAGAAAGGCGCCTGGAAACTCAAGGCCTGGAACACACTTTCCAAACTGCGCACCCCGCAGCAGCTCATGCAGCACGCCAGCATCGCCACGCCTGAGGCCGAGGCGGAAGCCGCCATCGTCTTCACCGGTGGCACCGAGGACAAACCCATGGGGGTACCGGTAACGCACCGCATGCTGCTGGCGGCGGCCATAAGCCTGCGCAGCCGGCTGCAGCTCAGCCCCGGGCACGATATCCTGCTATCCGTGCTGCCGGCATACGCCCCTGCCGGGCTCATCAGCGGTTTCCTGCTGCCGCTGCTTGGAGGATTCGACATGGTGACCTACCCCACGCCCACCGCCGGCAAGCGGCTCTGCACCCTGGTGAAGCAGCACGCCGTAGCGCTGACCGCCAATACTCCCGCCGGTATCCGGGCCATGCTCAAGGCAGCCAGGGAACCCCACACCTTTGCCCAGCTGCACTACTGCCTGAGCGCCGGTGCCAAGCTTCCCGCCAGTCTGGCCGAAGCCGCGCAGCAGCGATTCGGGCTCCAGCTGCTGGAATGCTACAGTGCCGCGGAAGTACTGCCGTTTGCCGCCGCAGCCATGCCCGCCCCGCAGGCCGACCCGGATATCCCCCAACCCTCACTGCCCACAGCGCGCAAAGGCGGCATAGGCGCTCCTCTGCCGGGGGTTGCCGTGCGCATCACCGGCCTGTACACTCCGGAACCCTCCCCCACTCCATCCAGCCCCGGCCTGGTCTGGCTGAAAGGACCTGCTGTCACCCGCCGCTACCTGGGCGTGAGTAATGAGGACACCCCCCGCATGCACGGCGACTGGTTCTGCACCGGCGATGTGGGCTACATGTCGCCGGATGGCATGCTCACCATCCTGGGGCGCAAGGTGCGATTCACCCAGATGGGCGACCAGATGATACCCCACCTGCAGCTGGAAGAACTACTCTACCAGATTTTCAATGTAACCCCGGATGAGAATGAACGTAAGCTGGCAGTGGTGAGCGTGCCCAGCCGCACCGGCGGGGAGGAACTCGTGATGCTCTCCACCCTGCACAAGGAAGTGGCACCAGCCGACTACCTCACCGTGCGCTACGGGGTCACCAACATGCACCTGCCCGCCAGCTGGGCGCCGAGGCATATCATCCCGGTGAAGTACATCCCCACCCTGCCCAATGGCAAGCTGGACTACCAGACCTGCTTCCTGGGTGCCTGCCGCATGCTCAAAATAAAACCGGCCTGATTCAAGCCGGTTTCATTTGTGTTGTGTCATTGACTATTGGGGACTTCTAAAAACTCACTAAATGGGAATTTGTCGGGCTGAAAGCCCGAAGAATTTTGAGCCCGCGGAGCGGGTGAAAGACCTTAGCCAGGGGTAAGCCCGCAAAGCGGGCGCAGCCCCTGGCAGAATATAAAAATACATTCAGAGCCCACGAAGTGGGTGAAAGAGCGGTTGCTGTAACTCATTGCCACTGCTCTTTCACCCGCTTCGCGGGCTCCAGTTTGTTTTTGGCATGATACAGGGGCTGCGCCCGCTTCGCGGGCTTACCCCTGCCTACCATCTTGCGCCCGTTTCACGGGCTTGAAATTCCCTCTTTTTCAGATTTCACAGCTCTGCATCCCCGGCAGGCTGAGATTTCTTCGATTTTTTCGCCTTTTTCTTTCCAGCCTTCTTCTTAGCCTTGGCAGCAGCTGCCTTTTTCTTCGACTCAGCCTTGCGGGCATCCTTGAGCATGTCCTTCCAACCGGCAACCAAAGCCTCGCAGGCAGAAGCGCCGGAGCAACCTTCAATCTGCTCACCATCAGCCATCACGGCCATGATATTGGGGCTACCGCCGCTGCCGCCACCCGGCACCTTGGAGGCAATCGCGCCCATGGTCTCCGGAGTCACCATGGGGATGGTGATTTCCTGCTCATCTGCCCACTTTTTCGCCTTTTCGGTATCAGGGTCGCAGTTGAGCATGATAATCTCCACCCCCTTGTTCTTCATATCCTTGTAGTGGGTATTGAGGGCGGGGGCAAGCTTGCGGCAGAAACCACAGCGGGAATGCGAGCGCAGTATGTAGTACAGGGTGGCCTTCTTCTTCGGCTTCACCTTGGTCACATACTCCACCTCCTTGAGCAGCTCCGGAATGGAGATGACCTCCTGCTCGGCAGCAGCGGGTTCTTCAGCCTCCTCCTGCGCACGCAGGGGCGCCACCAGGCCACCCAGCAGAAGCAAGGCACCAAAAAGCGTAAACAGTTTTTTCATAATAACTATAGGTTGATGTTTTAGCTGCCCATAGTCTACACGCAACCCACGGGCGAGGCAAGCGAAAAGTTAGAACACCATTCCTGCTTGCACGCCGGCAGATAAGTGTGGTAACATGTGGGGCATGAAGAATTTATCCCTGTTTGCGGCAACCATGGTGCTGGTGGGTGTGTGCCAGGCTGCCAGTGATGCCGCCACCTCCGCCCGCGAGGCGGCCCAGCAATACGGTGCCGCCGTGCGCAACTGCGATATGCGCTGGGCGGTGGATTCCATGTATCCCCCGCTGCGCCGCACCTATGCCGACCAGCTTACCTCCCGCACCCGCGAAGCAGAAATTGCCCGCGCCCGCCGCGTGCAGGGGCTTGACCGCGAAACCGTGGTGGAAGCCAGAGCCCGCATGGCTGCCAATGATAAGGCCCTGCGCGCCAAATATGCCCGCATGGGCGAGGAGATGAAGAAGAGCGGCCTCACCGTGGAAAGCTACAGCGTAGGCGAAGCCACGGCTGAATACGTGGTCACGCCGCCCATGGCTGCCGTGAGCCAGGCACGCAAGGACACCGCTGGCCGCGTACGCGCCGAGGATATCGGCAACACACAGGAGCGCAGCCGCGTGGTGGTACTGCCCACCACCCTGGTCATCAGCGCCCCGGCGCGGGATGGCCGCCGCACCCGCATGGAACGCCGCAGCTACATTTTCGCCGTACGCGATGAAGTCATCACCGACAAGAGCCAGCCCCGCGGCACCGTGCTCAACAAGTGGTACTTCATCGATGGCAACACCGATGTGAACACCCTGCGCACCTTCTTCCCGAACCTGCCGCTCTACCTGCGGCTGCCCGCCACCGGCGACCGCATCCTGCGCTGATATAACCTGCCCGCCACGCCATGGGGCTGCTGAGCGAACAGACCCTGCTGGATTTCAGCGAGACCGGCCTGCTCTCGCACGCCCGGGGCTTCGAGTTCCGCCCGGAGCAACAGCAGATGGCCGTAGCCGTGGCCGAAACGCTGGAAAATGAAGGAGCCCTGCTGGCCGAGGCCGGCACCGGTGTGGGCAAATCGCTGGCCTACCTCATACCGGCTATCCGCTATGCGCTGGAGCACGGGCGCAAGGCAGTCATCTCCACCCACACCATCAACCTGCAGGAGCAGCTCTTCCACAAGGATATCCCCACGGTTGCCAAAGCGCTGAACTGCCATTTCGATGCCGCCCTGCTCAAGGGCCGGGCCAACTACCTCTGCCGCACCCGCCTGCGCCGCGCCATGGAACAGGCGGATGACCTCTTCAACCAGGCGGAAACCAGGCAGCTCCACGACCTGCTGGCCTGGTCCAGGGACTGCGGCGATGGCTCCCTGGCCGAGCTGCCGCACGAGCTCAACATCTCCCCGAAGGTGTGGGCCCAGGTATGCAGTGAGAACCACGTGTGTACCCCGCGCAACTGTGGCTACGACTGCCCCTACCAGGCCGCCCGCCGCCGGGTGCAGGAAGCCCAGGTTGTGGTGCTCAACCACACCCTCTTCTTCGGCCTGCTCTCCCTGGCGGATGAGATGATGGCCATTGAGCCCGAAGGCCCCCCCGGCTTCATCTTCCCGAATGACTTTGTGATTCTGGACGAGGCGCACACCATCGAAAACGTGGCGGCCAACCAGCTGGGACTCTCGCTCAGCGAGGCAGAGATGAAATACGAACTCCTCCGCCTCTATAACCCTGCCACCCACAAAGGCAGCCTGCGCCACAATGCCTCCCCCACCGTGCTGCAACTCATTGAGGAAGCCCAGGCCGCCGTGGGCGAATTCTTCACCGCCGCCCGGGCCGATTGCCAGCTGGAGGCGCACCACGGCACCGTGCGTCTGCGCCAGCCGGAGTGGACGGAGAACCTGCTCTCCCCGGTGCTGCGCCAGCTCTTTGCCGAAATCAAGGACATGGCCGCGATGGAGGAAAATGAACTGACCAAAGCTGAGCTGCTGGACACCGCCGCCCGCATTCTGGCCTATGACGAAGCCGCCACCGAAATGGTAAAGCTCAGCAAGGCCGATACCACGGTATACTGGGTGGAAAGCCACGGGCTCGAAGGGCAGTTCACCACCATGCGCGGCGCGCTCATCAACGTGGCCCCCGTGCTGCGCGAAAAGCTCTTCGAGGCCGGCCGCAGCTGCATCTGCACCAGCGCCACCCTGGCCACCGGCGAGCGCGGCATGGGCTACTTTGCCGGCCGCGTAGGTGCCGAAAGCGCACGCCCGCTGCAAATCGGCAGTCCCTTCGATTTCGAGAAGCAGATGCGCATCCTCGTGGCACGCAGCATGCCCCCGCCCCCACCCGCCAGCGAGGACGATGAGTACCACCCTGCCCTGGCAGACTGGATTATGCGCTCGCTGGATGAATCGCAAGGCCGCGCCTTCGTGCTCTTCACCAGCTACAGCCTGCTGCGCGCCATGGCCGTGCGCCTGCGCCCCTTCTGCCAGGAGCGCGGCTGGCCCCTCCTCGTGCAGGGCGATGAACTCACCCGCAGCCAGATGGTACACAGCTTCCGCGAGAATATCGGCAGCGTGCTCCTCGGCACAGATAGTTTCTGGACTGGAGTTGACGTGCCCGGCGAGGCGCTCTCCAACGTCATCGTCACCAAAATCCCCTTCGAATCCCCGGGTAATCCGCTGGTCGAGGCCCGCATCGAAGATATCACCGCCCGCGGCGGCAATGCCTTCCGCGATTATTCCCTGCCCGAGGCCCTGCTTAAATTCCGCCAGGGCGTGGGCCGCCTCATCCGCTCCAGGACCGATACCGGCCTCATCACCATCCTGGATTCCCGCGTAACCAGCAAATTCTACGGCTCCCGCTTCATGTACGCCCTGCCCCCGGCAGCCCCCAGGCAGTTCGTCTGAGCCCCCCCCTTGAGTCAAAGGGGAAGAAATCACGCTGCTCATAGTCGGGACTGAAGTCCCGTGCTCCGAAAAGTTCCGCACCAAATTTTTACTTATCAATCAGGCGGAGCTTCATCAACAATGCCACTCCTGCATTGCCTCCGTGGCTGGCGTCACCGCCACAACAGTTGGAACAGCATCTGTTCTGGCAATTCTGACTGCTCCCCAGGCCATGGCCGGGGACCTTACCTTCTCATGAGCGCCTCCCCCGCCGCAGGCGGTATTTCATTGAGCCGCGTAGCGGCGACAAGTTACCGCTGCCCGGGCAGCGGTACCACCCGATAGCATTCATCGGGACATCCTTGACAAAACACCACAGGAATAAACGATATCCTTCCCTTCGGTCAGGACGATATCCGGCTGGCGCCGGACGATATCTTGCCTGCGGCAAGACAATATCCGCCCTGCGGGCGGACCTGGGGAAGATGGACGAAAAAAAGCGCAACCACCAGGGTTGCGCTTTTTTTGATGATTTACGGGCTGAATTACTTGCCGAAGGCGGTCTTATAGACGCCGAGCACTTCTTCCCAGGTGCAGGGGCGGGGATTGCCGCCGGTGCAGACATCGGCCATGGCAGCATCGGTGAGGGCCTCCAGGTCTTCCTCCTTCACGCCGATTTCAGCCAGCGTCTGGGGGATGTTCACATCGATGGAGAGCTGCTTCACAGCGTCGATGGCGGCCTTGCGGTATTCCTCCTGGCTCATGGAGTCCACACCCTGCACACCCATGGCGCGGGCGATTTCGCGGAACTTCTCACCCGTGTAGGGGGCGTTGTACTCCATCACGTAGGGCAGGAGCACAGCGTTGGCCACGCCGTGGGGGGTGTTGTAGAAAGCGCTCAGGGGGTGGGCCATGCCATGCACCACGCCCAGACCCACGTTCGAGAAGGCCATGCCGGTCATGTACTGCCCCAGGGCCATGCCCTCGCGGCCATCGGGGTCGTTCTCCACGGCCTTGCGCAGGCTCTTGGCGATGAGTTCCACAGCCTTGATGTTCAGCGTATCAGCCAGTTCCCAGGCAGCGAGGGTGGTGTAGCCCTCGATGGCGTGGGTGAGGGCATCCATACCGGTGGCGGCGGTGAGTCCCTTGGGCATGGAGCTCATCATATCCGGATCCACTACGGCCACCACGGGGATATCGTGCGGGTCCACACACACGAACTTGCGGCGCTTGGCTTCATCAGTAATCACGTAGTTGATGGTGGTTTCTGCAGCAGTGCCGGCGGTGGTGGCCACAGCAATGACAGGCACGCACTTGTTCTTGGTGGGAGCCAGGCCTTCCAGGCTCACCACATCGGCAAACTCGGGGTTGTTGATGATGATGCCGATGGCCTTGGCCGTGTCCTGCGGGGAACCACCGCCAATGGCAATCATGTAGTCAGCGCCGGCGGCCTTGAAAGCAGCCACACCCTTGTTCACTACATCCACGCTGGGATTGGCCTTCACCTGGTCAAAAATCTCGTAGGCGCAGCCGGCGGCATCCAGCAGGGAGGTCACCTTCGCCACCACGCCGAACTTCACCAGGTCAGCATCGGTCACCACCAGAGCCTTGGCAAAACCACGGCCCTTCACTTCGGTCACAATGGCTTCCACAGCACCGTGGCCGTGGTAGCTCGTCTCATTCAGAATAAAGCGTTTTGCGGACATGTATACACCATACCAGTTTTTTGCTCATTTGCAATCAAAAAGGATTGATGCGCCGCATGTATTTGCGTCAAGAAGGATTTTTTCGTTCCGACACAAGTACGGAGTAAATCGTAATTCGCAACTCGTAATTCGAATTCCCATTTATGGCGCTCAGGTTCCGATGCGCACGAGGGTGAGCACGGCGACCTCTTTCACACCGGGGAGTTTGCGGAGCTGGGTGGCGCAGGCGCGGGCCGTGGAGCCGGTGGTGAACACGTCATCCACCAGCACGATGTGTGCAGGGTACTGGCGGTGCTTCTCCCAGAAGGCAGGGCGGCGGCAGTGGTAGGCACGCATGGCGTTGAGCCGGCGGGCAGCGGCGGTGAGGCGGGTCTGGCTAAGGATGCCGGTATCTCTGCGCTCCAGCAGCTCCATGACGCGCAAGTGGCGGAGCCGCGCCAGCTGCCGCGCTAATTCGCCGGCCTGGTTATAGCCACGGGTGTACAGTTTGCCATGTGTGACCGGCACAGGGACCAGCACCCAGTCCTTGAGCGCACACAGGCGCGGGGTCTGTTCCCACAGTTCATGGAGCAGCAGGGCCAGCGGGCGTGCCAGGTGGATACCGCGGTGGTATTTGAATTGGTAGATGAGCTGCATGGCCTCCTCGCTCTGCCGCAGCGCCTGGCGGGCTATGGAAAACGGCCGCGTCAGGCCGGCGCAGTTCTCGCAGCGGTCGGGGTCGGTCTGCTGACCTGCCATGGGAGCCCCGCAATGCAGGCAGATGGGTGCCTGAAGACGCTCCAGCTGCCGCAGGCAAGCGGGGCAGACTGCCAGTTCCGTGCTCTCGCCACAAAGCTCACAAGTAGCGGGGAAAAGCCAGCTGAGCATGGCGGGAGGAGGGGGGCAAAAGGCTCAACGGTGGCGGGCAATGAACTCGCGCGCCACGGCCTGGTAGGCCATGGAGGCAGCGCCGAAGCGGTCGTGCTCCATGATGGTGCGGCCGAAGCTGGGGGATTCCGCCACGCGCACCGAGCGGGGGATGTAGTTCTTGTACAACTTGTCCGGCAGCTCCAGCTGCACCTGGCGGATGACTTCGTTGGCCAGTTTGGTGTTGTTGTACATGGTCATGATGATGCCTTCGTGCTTCAGGCGGGAGTTCACGCCATTCTCACGGATCTGGTCCATCACAAAGAGGATTTTGGAGAGCCCCTCCAGGCTCAGGAACTCGCACTGCATGGGGGTTATCACCTCATCGCACGCACAGAGGGCGGAGGTCATGAGCACGCCGAGCGAGGGCGGCGTGTCCAGAAACACGTAGTCATAGTACTGCGTCTGCCGCAGCCCGGCCATGGCATCATACATGCAGGTGAGGTGCGAGTCGCTCTGGGTGAGCTCCACCTCCACGCCGGAAAGGTCCACATGCGCCGGGATGATACCCAGATTGCGCCGCTTCGTGGGGCGAATGAGATCCTCCAGCAGGGATTCGCCGATGAGCGCGGGGTACAGGCTGGCATCGCTCTCTACCTCCACACCCAGCATGGTGCTGGCGTTTGCCTGCGAATCCATATCAATAAGCAGCACGCGCTTACCGCGGGCAGCCAGGGCAGCCGACAGGTTCACCGCGGTGGTTGTTTTACCGACGCCGCCTTTCTGGTTCGCTATGGCTATGACTTTCACGCCCGGCATTCTACCGGACACCCCCCGTTATTTCAAGCGGTAATTTAGATGCAGACACATTTGAATCCATATACGCCCCCTTCCCCCGCTGCCCGGTAAATGAGAATTTGACTCGCCGGGCTTTACACAGGGGAAGGCTTCGATTATAGTAAGGGGCATGAAATACAGAAGATGCGGGCGCAGCGGGGTACTGCTGCCGGAAATATCACTGGGATTGTGGCATAATTTCGGGGCGGGAGATTCCCGGGAGCAGAATGCAGCCATCATCGGCCGGGCCATGGAGCTGGGAATCTGCCATTTCGACCTGGCGGATAATTACGGACCACCCCCCGGCAGCGCTGAGGAGCGCTTCGGCAGCCTGCTTCAGCAGGAGTTTGCCGGGCACCGCGATGAGATGTTCATTTCCACCAAGGCCGGGCACCTGATGTGGCCAGGGCCGTACGGCGACTGGGGCAGCCGCAAGCACCTCATTGCCGGGCTCGACCAGAGCCTGCGCCGCCTGAAACTGGACTACGTGGATGTGTTCTACCACCACCGGCCGGACCCCGATACCCCGATTGAGGAGACGGTGGAAGCGCTGGCCCAGATAGTGCGCACAGGCAAAGCGCTCTACATAGGCCTTTCCAAGTATCCGGCAGCGCTTTTCAACCGTGCCTGCACGCTGCTGGCGGAGGCGCACGTGCCCTGCCTGCTGCACCAGTTCCGTTATAACCTGCTGGACCGCAGCTGCGAGACCGGCATGATGCCCGCCGCCGGCAACCAGGGCACCGGCAGCATTGTGTTCTCACCGCTGGCGCAGGGGATGCTCACCGGTAAATACCTGGCGAGCCCTGCCCTGCCCGCTGGTTCGCGGGCCGAACGCAGCGATTCCATCTTCCTGGATGCTGATAAGGTGGCCGAAGCCTCCGCCCGCGTTGCCGCCTTGCAGAGTATTGCCACGGAGGCAGGCATACCGCTCACGCAGCTGGCACTGCGCTGGCTGCTGCAGCGCAGCGGGGTGACCAGCGTGCTCATCGGCGCGCGCACCGTGGCCCAGCTGGAGGATTGCGCCGCCGCCTCAGGGCAGCCCCCGCTCAGCGATGAGCTCATGGCCCTGCTGGAGCAAGAGCACTGAGCCCCAGGCACCGCAGCGCGAATTACAAGGAAGCGGCGCGCTGGCGCAGGAGGTGGTCGCAAAGAACCAGCCACACCATGGATTCCACCACGGGTACAGCCCGGGGCAGGACGCAGGCATCGTGCCTTCCCTTGCCGCGGAGTGTGGCCGGCTGGTGGGCATCGTTCACCGTTTCCTGCTCCACCATGAGGGTAGCAGTGGGTTTGAACGCCAGGCGCATGTTGATATCCTCGCCGTTGGAAATACCGCCCTGGATACCGCCGGAGTTATTGGTGCGGGTGCGCACGCGGGCGCCGTCCATATAGAAGGGGTCATTGTGCTCGCTGCCCCGGAATTGAGGGGCAGCAAAGCCGCTGCCAATTTCAAAGCCCTTGCAGGCCGGAATGCTGAGCATGGCGTGGCCCAGGGTGGCCTCCAGTTTGTCGAATACGGGGTCGCCCAGCCCCACCGGGCAGTTGCGCACGGTGCAGGCCACGATGCCGCCCAGCGAATCCCCTGCACTGCGGGCCGCACGGATGGCCGCTGCCATCTGCCCGGCGGTGGCAGCATCCGCCGTGCGGACAATGTTCCCCTCCACTGCGGCAGCGGAAACCTCTGCAGCCGGGGTGGGGCAAAGGATGGTATGCACCTGCTGCACCCAGGCCACTACCTCCAGCTGCGGACAAAGCGTGCGCACCACTGCGCGCGCCACGGCACCGGCCGCCACGCGACCGATGGTTTCGCGGGCACTCGCACGCCCGCCACCCGCCCAGGCGCGGATGCCGTACTTGGCATCGTAGCAGTAATCGGCATGGGAGGGGCGGTAGGTATGCTGCATTTCATCATATGCAGTGGAGCGGTGGTCCTTGTTGCGCACCGAGAGGGCTATGGGGGTACCGAGGGTGAGCCCGTCCAGCACGCCGGAAAGAATTTCCACACTATCCGCCTCATTGCGCGGCGTCACGATATCGCTCTGCCCGGGACGCCGGCGGTCCAGCTCGGCCTGTATCATTTCGCGCGTGAGCGGCACCCGGGCCGGGCAGCCATCTATCACAACACCAACGCCCACACCGTGGGATTCTCCCCAGGTGCAGATTCTGAAAGCGGAACCGAATGAACTGGACATATGCTGACTGCCGCACATGATACATGAAGCCGCCGCGGAATGCAAGCCCGGAGGGACAGCGGAATTCCGAAAATTCAAATCCACCTCTTATTTCAGTTCGCCGCGCTCCACCGCCGGGAGAATATTCATCTCATAGTGCCGGATGGCATTGAGCAACCGGGGAGCCACGCGCGATTCCGGAGCGGCCTCATAGGCGCGTTTGTAATGTTCGTATACCTCGCGGTAGCGGCGCTGGAAGGCGTAGGAATCACCCAGTGAACGCAAGGCAGCCTGCGCAGGCTCGGGCTCCAGGCCGGGGGTTTTCAGGAAGGCCTGCAATTCGGCCTGCAGCTTCTTGATTTCCTCAGGGTTGTTGTGGCCGCGGGTGCGGTCAAAAATTTCCTTAAGCTGCTCATTCTGCTTCTCCAGGTTGGCATAGCGGGTGAGCACGCGCGCATAGCCCAGGGTGTTCTGCGGGTCCAGACGGTTGATTTCATTCACAAGCTCCGGGTACTTATCGCGGCAATGCGGCGGCACGGCGTTGAGCCCCTCTGCCAGTGCGGCGGCCCGCTCCATCCCCTGGAGACTCTCTGCACGTTCAAAAGCAGCATCGCGCACCACGCGCACGGCCGCGGCCTCCTCCAGGGCTTTCACGTACTCAGCCGTGGTGGGACGGGCACCTGCCACCTGCGCATAGGGCCTGCCTGCGGCATCCAGCAGCAGCACAGTGGGTAGTCCAGTCTGAATGTGGTGCCAGGCCAGCAGCTTCTCGTTCGCATTCCGCTGCGATTCGGGCATGGCGGCCACTGCCTGGGGCAGACGCGGGAACACCACCTCCACCAGCACGTATTTATCACCCACTGCTTTATCAAACTCAGCGGTTTCCAGAATCTTCGTGCGCAAGTGGATGCATGGGGGACACCACTCCTTGCCGGTGAACTCCAGCAGAATATCGCGCCCCTGCTCCCTGGCCATCGGCAGGGCTGTCTCCACACTCTCCGCCTTCGGTAATGCCCAGGCGCTGCCAGTCAGAGCCCCCACCAGAATCCATGCTGCTATCTTATTCATAACTGCTATTTCTGATACCTTATATCATATTTCCGTTCATACTTCCAGCCTCTTTTCTAGTGAAGTGCTCACTTTCAGGCACGCATTCCTGAGTTTTGGGAAAGCGGCAATGGGAAATCAGCCGCTTAAAAAAAGGCAGCTGCGCAGGGTGATACGCAGCTGCCCAGGGAATCGTTATGGATGATATATCATCCCTTCATGCCGGTGATGGTGCCATCCGCCGAGACCTTGATGGCGCAGGCGGCAGGCACCTTGGGCAGCGCGGGCATGCGCATGATATCGCCGCAGAGGGCCACCAGGAAACCGGCGCCGTTGGCAATCTCGAAATCGCGCACAGTCACGGTGAAGCCAGTGGGGCGGCCGAGCAGGCCGGCGTTGTCGGAGAGGGAGTTCTGGGTCTTGGCCATGCAGATGGGCAGCTCCGTGAGACCATTCTTAGCCATGAGGGCCAGCTTCTTCTGGGCGGGCTTGGTGAGCACCACGCCATCGGCCCCGTAAATCTTGCGGGCGATGGTGGCCATGCGTTCCTCCACGCTGAGGTCGAGGCTGTAGAGGCACTCAAAAGGCTCGTACTCCGGCTGCATGGAGGCCAGCACGGTCTCAGCCAGCTCGGTGGCACCGGCGCCGCCCTTGCCGAACACATCGGCCACGGCGCAGCCCACACCCATGGAGGCGCACATTTCCTTCACGGCGGCGATTTCCTCCTCCGTATCGGTGGCGGCAAAGAGGTTGATAGCAACGGTCACCGGGCGCTTGTAGAGGCGGGCGCTCTCGATGTGGGCGGCCAGGTTATCCAGACCGCGGCGCACGGCGGCCGCATCCGGGGTTTCCAGGGCATCCTTGGCCACGCCGCCGTGCATCTTCAGCGCGCGGATAGTGGCCACGATGACGATGGCATCCGGGGAGAGACCGCTCTGGCGGCACTTGATATCCAGGAACTTCTCAGCCCCCAGGTCAAAGGCGAAACCGGCCTCGGTCACGGCGTAGTCGCCGCAGGAAAGGGCCATCTTGGTGGCGATGACGGAGTTGCAGCCATGGGCAATGTTGGCGAAGGGACCGCCATGCACAAAGGCGGGCACACCCTCCAGGCTCTGCACCAGGTTCGGGTTCACGGCTTCCTTCAGGATGGCCAGCAGGGCATCAGTCACGCCCAGTTCGCGGGCATACACGGCCTCGTCATCCGCCGTGAAGCCGATGACTATGTTGTCCAGGCGGCGGCGCAGGTCATCGCGGTCCTCAGCCAGGCAGAAGCAGGCCATGATTTCGGAGGCGGGGGTGATGTTGAAGCCATCTTCGCGGGGCACGCCGTTCTTGTTCAGCCCCACCACGATGCTGCGCAGGGCGCGGTCGTTCATATCCATCACGCGCTTCCAGGTCACCTTGTTCTGGTCCAGGCGGGTAGTCTTGCAGAAAAGGGCATTATCAATCACCGCAGCCAGCAGGTTATTGGCAGCCGTGATGGCGGGGAAATCACCCGTGAAACCCAGGTTGATGCTCTCTCCCGGGATGATGCTGGAAGCACCGCCACCCGTGGCACCGCCCTTGCGGCCGAACACCGGACCCATGGAGGGCTCGCGCAGCGCCAGACACACGCGCTGCCCCACAGCCTGCAAGCCCTGAGCCAGACCAATGGAAACCGTGGTCTTACCCTCACCGGCGGGCGTGGGGGTGAGCGCACTCACCAGAATCAGGCGCCCGCGCTTGCGGTTCTGCTTCAGTACCTCCAGGCTCACCTTGGCCTTATCGTGGCCATAAGGGATTACATATTTCTCATCCAGCCCGAGCTTGGCTGCCATCTGCGCAGTGAAAGACGTATCTGCCATGGGGATATGATAACATATTCAGCCCCACTTGGCAAGAGTGGATAAAATTACGAATTACGAGGTGCGAATTACGAAGTGAAATACTCCGCAAGCCTTGCGGCTGGCCATTTGTTATCAAGAGGGTACAGAGGCGGGCGTGAGCGCGCATATACGGGCTGCCGGCAGGGGGCTCACTTCGCTTTCCGGGTGTAGAAGACGCGCAGGTACTGCCAGTTGATGAAGGCGAGGTAGCCGAGAATCATCACATTGAACCACTGGCCTTCCACCAGGGCCCAGATACCGAGGCCGGCGCTGATGAGGAGGCCCAGCACACAGGGAACCAGGTAATTATTCAGGAGTGAAGCGAGGAGTTTGCCACCATCCAGCGGGAAGAGGGGCAGCAGGTTGAACAAGCTCCACCAGAAGCAGATGAGCATGCCGACCATGTAGGCCTGCTGCAGCAGATGCGGCATGGGGTGCGAGTAGAGCCCCAGCACCACGCGCTGCTGCAGCTCCAGCGGCAGTATATCCTGCCAGGGCATGAGGAAGGCATATTGCACACCGGCCCAGGCATCCCCTATCTGCAAGCCGAAGCAGAGCCCCAGCACCCCACCCAGCAGCAGGGAGGCAAGCGGCCCCGCCAGCACCGTGAAAAAATACCCTGCCCGCTGCGGCGGCAGCGTGGCAAACGAAGTGGTGCCTCCCATGCCGGCAATCTCAATCCCCTCCACCAGCGCGCCGCTGGCCCGCCCGGTGAGCGCGTGGCCGAACTCATGCACCAGCAGACAAAGCATGCCGGCCACCGCAAAAATGGCCACACGCGCCAGGTCATTCCCATCGCTCACCCCCATGGCGCCACCCAGCAGAGCCAGCACTACCCAGGAAATAGGCAGAATACGCACGGGAATGCCAAAAAGGGCAAAACGGAGGGTCCACGGGGAGTGAGGCTGGCTGTTCATGGGGGTATTTTACCCCTTTTTGGCACCATTTGACAATAAAATTTGATTTTTTTACCAAAAAAGACTTGCAATCGGTCAGGCAAAGTAGTAATATCTGCCCGCACCCCATCCGTGGGGGAAGCAAAATCCGGCGTAGCTCAGCGGAAGAGCGGATGACTGTTAATCATTAGGTCGTTGGTTCGATCCCAACCGCCGGAGTCAGAGAAGCCCAGCAAGTCAACTTGCCGGGCTTCTTTGTTTTTCCTTGCCAAGG
>SUVL01000031.1 GCA_015062005.1 Akkermansiaceae bacterium | reverse complement strand
GCTACAAAATCACGCAAAAAATGGATTGACCGCCCGCACTGCATTATGCTATAAAACATTTGCGCTCATCCGGACAAAAAACAAGAAGAAATAGCTTGTTCGTGTCAAAGGGAGGGCAGCAGCTTAAGCTGTGTTGCGTTGTCAGAAAAGAGTTGTGATTGAGTCGGAGCCCATTGGTTGGTGTGCAGTATGAGCATGAGTGTTGTTTCGAGAAGCTGACTAATATGATTTTGGAGTGCTCTTTGAGCATTGGGAGTCAGGACTCTTCTGAGAATAATGAACCAGCGTTCGATGTGTTCTTCTCGTAAAGTGCTACGTACTGTTATTTGGAGTATTTCTTCCTTGGAATGAACCACCCAGACGGCTCCAGTGTCTCGGTTGAATGCAGATTTCTGCAACCATATGGGACTGTGCTCTTGGATACTGATTTTTGCCAGCTTATCGTGACAATCGCTAGTTGTGAGTTGGGACCCTACGAGCTCGAGAAATAATTTGTTTTGCACTGTGTCTGTCTTATCCCAGTAGCCTAGCATGGCCAAGGGGAGTAGAACGTCATGAGCAGAGTTGTCTTTAACCCACGTTGGTGTAAGAGGTGGGAAATGAAGCCTTTGATGATATAAACTTCTATTGAAACCGCTATTTTGAGCTAAAGTATACAGGTCGTTTCTCCGGGGTTTATGACACTTTGCAAAATCAACGATGGCATAGAAGGGAAGTTTGCCTAAGACAATGTCTGGATGCAGTAAGGGGTGATTCCGTGAACATACGTGGATACATATGGGAACTTCACAGGTTGAAAAAGAGTGGGCCAGCACATCCGCGTCTGCAGAAATGGGAATAATTTCCGGTTCCTTTTTCATCATAGATTCAGCTGCCTCACTTGTGTGAAAAACAACCAAACGATTTCTAATGTTTGAAAATTCATCTGTTTGCGTCATTTGATAGATGAATGCGTATGCTTCCGAGAATGAGTCTGCAGCTATTGTGAGCGAAGATGCTTCATTAGCGGTAATCTTTTCGATAAACGTTTTTTTGTGTCGTGCGATATCAAGGTCGAAGAAAGACGCAGGAAAACTCGGTTTTGTAGCATAAGTCCATTTTTCCCACTCGGTTGCTAATGTCGTTGCTCCGGGATACCAGCGTTTGATTCTCTGGGCAAAATTAAGTTGTTGGGATGGGTAAAGATTTATCCATTCTGCCAATTGAACGGCAGAGATTGCACGTACATCATGCCATTCCTTTTTCTGCTTTTTTTCTGTTTCCCATTTTTGGCGATTTTTCCATATCTGAGGAGAAACAAAAACAAAGGTTAGTTGTTTTCGAAGTTCTGGTTCTGTTTCTAGTGTGCGCTTGACGTAATCCTTGTTTGCTTTGCTGTTTGCACTTGATTCACATCCAATCTCCCAATATGATTCCCCTATAGGAACGAAGGGGTGCTCTTGTTGATTTTCCACATGCCCGTCAAGGCCGGGAAGATTATTACAACTCCCATACAAGAAATTACACCTTGTGAGGCGCGAAGAACTGGCTAAAACGAGGTCTTTAATAATTTCTGGCAAAATAGAATCAACTGCATTTTCTTCCGCCCACCGCTTGATTTCTCTAGGGGTGATTTTGAGTATATCACAAATTGTCTCGTTCATGGCGTAGTTTCTTCTCATTTAATCATCTATTTGTTGTTCAAACAATCTGTTTCTGTGGCATTGTTGAATGTGTGTCTTTGCGTCCTCATAGTGTAGTTGAGAGATGACGAGGCATTATTTTCATCGATTTTGCTTGCCCAAAGCTTTCAGCTTGGGTAAGGTAGGGGCATGGCTAAGAAGCGTAACACGATTGAGGATTAGTTGTACCGCCGGGGGATGGCGGGGGATGATGGGGCTCTGCTGGAGTATATTCAGTTTTATGTGACGGAGACGAATCTGCCGCTTCCGGATGAGGCGAAGGTGTGGCTGGTGACGCTGGCGGAGAAGGGGGATGCGCAGGCGCGCAGGTGTTATTTTGCCTGGGCGATGAGCGGGGATGAAGGCAATTTTGACTGGCTGAAGCTGGAGCAGTGGGCGCTGGAGCTGGCGGAAACGACGCCGGGAGATGCCTACTGCATGCTGGGTATGCTGTATGAGGCGGGGTTGCCCGGTTTTGAGGATGATAAGGTGGCCGAGGGTCACTACCGCAAGGCGATTGAAGCCGGTAACGAGGGCTGTGCGTTCTATCTGGCGCGTGTGCTGCTGGGGCGTGAGGAGGAAGATATTTCCTACAAGGAGGTGCGAGAATTGCTGGAGCGCGCAGAGCGGGTGAACCCGAGTGCCGCGGTGTATGATCTGCTGGGTACGGTGTGCCAGGAACTGGGCGATGATGCTGCGGCCGTAAAATGTTTCCAGAAGCTGCACCGGCTGGATCCTTCCGATTCTGAGTGCTGCCTGGAGCTGGCCCGAGCGTATGCCTTGGGCGCCGGGGTGCGGCAGGATGATGAGATTGCCCTGCGCTATTTCCAGAAAGCCGCCAATCTGGGGGATTCGTATGGCACGTTTATGGTGGGCCTGCATTATTATGAAGGTCTGGGGACGCGCCGCAATTTCAAGCGTGCGGTGGATTATTTCAAGCGTGCCCTGGAGATGGGCGATACCCGCGCGCTGTATCACCTGGGTATCTGCTGTTCCCGAGGTGAGGGCGTGCGGCAGGATGCTGCCGCTGCGGTTGGGTACTGGCAGCGTGGCGCTGCGATGAATGATTCCCCGAGCTGCGTGGCGCTGGCCATGCACTGCGTGGACTCCGGCGAGCTGGAGCGCGCGGAGGAGCTGCTGGCCCAGGCCCGTGAGTATATGACGGAGGGTGATGAGGAATTGGTGCGCCAGATGGAAATCGTGGAGCTCAGCATGGCCACTGCCCGCAGCACAGACGCAGGGGCTGGGGATTCAGAGTGAGTCCACGCGCCGAATCGGGCGCATAGCTGATTTCAGATAAAAAGCTTCCTGCCGGAATGGGCAGGAAGCTTTTTGTGGTACTAGGGGGAAATGAAGAATGAAAAATGAAAGGTGAAAAAATGAAGAATGCATAGGCACTACTCCGGGTAGCGCAGGGTGAAGGGCTCAAGACCGCTGGCGATGGGGGACTGAGCGCCGTTGAGGTAGCAGAAGGCCTTGTACACCAGCAGACCACGCATGTTGCTGCGCTCCGGCTCGGCGGTGATGATGTGGTTCATCAGCACCCAGGCGGGAGTCATGCCGTTGCGGTACTGCTCTGCCTGCACGTGGAACTGGCGGAAGCCGGCGGCGTACAGCTCTAGAATCTGCCGGCGCGCGAGGGCGTTGCCGGGGGAGCCGGGGGTGGCCATGACTGCCGGCATCTGTTCGCTGCGGCGTACTTTGAAGGCAAACTCGTAGGGGCGGATTCGCATCTGCGCCAGCAGCAGCAGCATGTCGCGGTGGGCGTTTCTGCTTCCCTGGCGGCAGCTGTCGTTGATGACGACGACGCAGCGCTCCGGGTGCTGCAACGCGGCCAGCTCTTGCGGTTTGCGGGTGATGGCGGGGTAGAGCTGCACCGCCTGGTAAAAGCCGAGCAGCTGGTTGTAGAAAGCGGCGTCCGGTTCGCTCTCTTCGCAGACGCTGCGGTTCATGTGCGCGATGAGCGGGAGTTTCGGGAAATTGCGGCACAGCACCATGGCTACGCGGTCATCTGCCACAGCGACTGCGTTGCGCTTGGTGGGGTTGTTCTGCAGCAGCTCGCTCACGAGGTAGAGCCCGAAATCATCCTCCAGCAGGTTCTTGGCCACGTAGGGGTTATCGAAGCTCAGGCAGACGGGTTGGTTGAGTTCGGCAGCCTTGCGAAGAAGCTGGTTGTATGAGGTGGGTGAGGTGAGGGGGCGCTGGGTGGACCAGTCGAGGCTCCAGGCGCAGGCCGGTGTGGCGTGCAGGCAATCCAGGCGGAGGATGCCGGCCAGTTCCTTGCTTATCCCCTCGCAGAGCTGCAGCATGGTGGTGCCGTGCAGCAGGCCGCCACCTACGCTCCAGCAGGCCCCGGGCATGTAATCTTTGGTAAAGTAATCAGTATTCATTCCTTGGGGTAACGGGGGTAAAACTTTCCAGGAAGGCTACGCCAAGGCTCAGCCACAGGGAATCGGTCTCCTGTTCTTCCGGCAGCATGAAGCGCAGCAGGTCATTGATGAGCGGCATGGCATTCGGGTGGGCTCGGCCCTGAAGCTTGAACTTGCGGAAGCCCATGTCGTACAGATGCTGGATTTCCGGCGTGGTGAGTGCCGCCACGCCTACTTCCGGCTTGGTGAGCATGGCCGGCAGGTTCCGGCAGCCGTTGCGCGACAAGGCTTTGTTGAATTTGGTGGTGTCGTAGCCATCTATGTCGAATGCCTGCTCGGCCATGGTGGTGTAATGGAACGCGCGGATGGGACAGTTGCGCATGCAGTATTCGTTCAGAATAAGCTCGTAGCGGTCTTTGTCCTCCAGCTTTTCCAGAAGGTTGTAGTTGAATACGTCGTCCGGGTGAATCATCACCTTGTCGTACTTTTCTGCGAGGCGGAGGTAGGAATCCAGCTTGCCTTTGCCGCCATCGCAGGTGATGCGCAGGATGGAGGAAACGGTGTTCAGCTGCGGGTAGTTGGTTTTCACGTGGTCATAGAGGGCATCGGAGCCGATGATGACCGCATGCTGCATGGCCGGCGTGCAGCGCTCTGCAAAGAAACGCAGCAGGCGGTTGCCCAGCATATTTTTCATATCCGCCTCTTTCAGATTCACATTGGTGAAGGTGAGGTCAACCGGAATGCCTCGTTTCACGTATTCTGCCGCTGCCGTATTGATTTCATGGTCTGTGCGCTGCAGCATGCTCAGCACGCGCCCGCAGTTCCAGTGAAACAGTGGCGAACCGTGCACCACGGCAAATGGCGCATAGCCCAGCTGTTTTTTGCAGAAATCGTAAAAGCGCAGCAGTACTGCGTCTTTCGCAAATGCACCGGAAACATCCCATTCTGCCTCGGGCCACCGCAATCTGTTGCGAAGATTTGTCATTGCCCCAGACTTTACCACTCCCCATGCGGAGCGTCAAGCTTGCGGTATTGCATCATCAGGGCAAACGCATTGGCAAATATGACGCTTCATAATGTCATAATGTAGGCCGTATATATCAACAATAATAAACATGGCCAACATGATATATTTTAATATTAACAACTCCTATATATTCATACATAATGCTTCCTTTGTTTGTTATTATATAGTATAACATGCGCATGCGTAATCTTATTAAATTCATGTCGAAAGTAAATGATTTCAGGGATGGTTTTAACCTTAAACATAAGCTTGTCGATATATTAACCATCGCTGTGCTTGCCTCCAATGCGTTTGTCCTGAATGACGTCGACTGTCGCCTTGACGGAGGAACCGATGCGTGGTAGCCATGAGGGTATGGCAAGACGAAGTTCGATGGAAGATGTGATGGAAGAACTGTACAGACAGGGTCTGTCAGGAGATGAGGAAGCTCAGCTGGATTTTATCACCTTTATTGTGACCGAGACAGAGCTTCCGATGCCGGATATGGCCGAGGTGTGGCTGCGGAGACTGGCGGAAAAAGGGATTGACCAGGCCCGGCGTTGTTATTTTTCGTCGGCCATGGCGGGAGGCGGTGGTGAGAATCACGATTGGCTGAAAGTGGAGCAGTGGTTGCTTGGCATGGAGGCGGAGACCCCCGGGGCTGCCCACGCTATGCTGGGTATGCTGTATGCCCCCGCTTTTCCGGGATTTACCGATTGGAAACTGGCGGCACAATATTACCGGAAAGCGGTGGATGCCGGGAATGCGGGGTGCGGTTTCTATCTGGCCCGTGTATATCGCGGGCATGGGGAGGAGGCCGGTGTATCGCATGAGGAGATGCGCGAGCTGCTGGAGCGCGCAGAGCCGGTTAATGCTTGCGGGCAGTTGTATGAGCTGCTTTGTGCAAGCTGCGAAGTGCTGGAGGATTACGATACGGCCATGAAGTACTACAAGAGGGGCACAAATATGACCCGGAAGATTCTGATTGCTGTATCGGCCTGGCCAGTAATTATGCAATGGGACGCGGGGTGAAGCGCGATTTTGAAATAGCCTTCCGTTATTACCAGAAGGCCGCGAACCTGGGGGATTCGTATGGTATGCATATGGTGGGTGTGATGTATTATGACGGTTTAGGGGTGAGGCGTAATTATAAGCGCGCTGTGGATTATTTCCGGCGGGCTTTGGAGCATGGTGAAACTCAGGCGTTGTATTTTACCTGGGCACTTGTTATCGGGACGGGCTCGGGGTGCGGCAGGATGTGGATAAAGCACGGCAGTACCTGGCGGAGGGAATAAAGGATGGTGTTTCAGCGTGTCGTGTGGCGCAGGATATGTTGGAGCTGGATGAGGCTGATACATCGGAAGAGCTGGACCGAGTGGCTCCCTTGCTGGAAAAAGCCCGGACCATGCTGGATGTCGATGATGAAGAAATGCTGTTCCAACTCGAGTTGCTGGAGGGCGCTTTTGAAATCAAGCGAGAGAAGCTCACTGCCGGCGTGAGCGCAGATGAATCCGGAAAATGCTGAAATGAAAGATGGACAGATGTCTGCGCTGTGAGAAAACGCTGAGACAGTGCATTCTGGGTTAAAGAAGTTCTGTCACGCAAGCTGTTGTTATCGTAAGATGACTGGATGTTGTATTGCCGTGGTTAAGAAAGTTTGTTAGTTTCAGTCCGAAAGAATATCATATTGTTATGTTCCGGAAGAATATGGAAGATGAGTTGCTGGCCAGAAGGTTCACCGCTGCGGCGATGGGTGGCGAAAAAGAACGCATGGCTCTGATGGAGTTGATGGTTCTCAAAACACAGTCGCTTCCCGAAGTGATGCAGGAGTGGCTGGAGGAGTATGCCGTGCAAGGTAACATACGGGCGCAGGAGTTGTATTGCACGCTGGCTGTCAGCGGTGGGGTGAAGCAATGTGACTGGATTCGCGTGGAACAGTGGTTGCTGAAGCTGGCTGAAACCAAGCCAAAGAATGCCTACATGCTGTTAGGTACGTTATATACCCCCAGTGCTTTCGGGTATAATGATGCGAAGCAGGCGGCCGAGTATTTCCGGAAAGGTGGCGAGAGTGGCTCCGGCGCTTGCTGGGCCAGTCTGGCTTTGCTTTACCGTGAGTATTTTGCGGAGGAACATAGCCTGGAGGAGATTCGGGAGTTGTTTGAACGAGGCTTTGCGCTGGGCGGAGTGGTGCCGCATAGTTATGAGACTTTGGCGGATGTGTGCCACGAACTCGGGGATGAGAAGGCTTCCATGCAGTATCTGCAGAAATATCATAAGTTTGTGCCCGATGATGCCCGGAATTGCCTAATCCTGGGCTATAATTACAAATTCGGCAAGGGCTGCCGGGCCGATGCTGCCCTGGCTTTGAAATATTACCAGAAGGCCGCAAATCTGGGGGATGGCGAAGGATTGTTCCAGGTGGGCCTTGCGTATTTCGAAGGCAGCGGTGTCAGCCGGAATTATAAGCGGGCGCTGGATTATTTCAAGCGGGCCACGGAGGCCGGCAATCCCCGCGGCTATTTCTGCCTGGGTATGGCCTATATTGAGGGTAAGGGTGCTGGGAAAAATGAGCAGAAAGGTGTGGCGGCATTGGAAATTGGCGCGGAGCTGAATGATATTCAATGCTGCATGGCGTTGGTATCTTGTTATATAGAAGGTATAGGAGTGAAAAAGGATGCTGACCGCGTTAAAGAGCTCATACAACAGGCTCGTGGCATGCAGGCATACGCAGCCGATCCTTTGATTCAGCAGACTATCGATAGGCTCGAGGCGTGCTTTCTTGCTGAAAGCGAAGATGTAAATGAACGCTGAAATTGTGACCTTTTATTAAAGCGTGAGCGAACCTATGAGCACAGATTATAACGAGACTGCGAAGCTGAAGAAACTTCTGGGGCGAGTGACGCGGGAGGATCTGGAGAAGTTTGTGCTGGAGCAGGGGCGGGTGAATGCGGAGTTTGGCTACCAGCTGCGGAGCTGGCTGAAGACCGGTTTCACTCTGCCGGAGGAGAAGAACGAGGCATTCTGGCAGGATGCAACGAGGGAGGCGTATTACAGAACCTTTGTGCTTTGCCGCAGGCAGCACCGCCGGGGCAGGGAGGCAGAGGAGCCGGTGTTCCCCATGCCCATGTTGCTGGATGAGGTGGAGCAGGAGCTTCGCCGCGGCCATGGCGACTGCGTGGTCTGGGTGGGGCTGGAGTTTTTCCGCCTGCTTGTGGCCGATGGCGGGTTAAACGACAATTTTGAAGAGTTTTATCGGTTCGTGCACGATTATAATCGCCTGGCGGAGCTGCTGCCCGAGGCGCTGTCGCTTCCCGATACGCCGACAGAGACGATTAAGGCCGTGATTGCTGAGCTGGTTCCGCTTTGTAAGCGTCGCTTTTATAAGAAATATGGCGTTTTCAAGCTGGGGGAGCTGAAGTTGCAGATTGAGGAATTGCTGAAGAACTGAAGGCGGGATTTCTGCGTGCGGGGAAACTGGTGAATTCCATATTTTGCTGATGAATGTATAAAACGACCGCCGCAGGGGACTGCGGCGGTCGTGGTATTGAGGAATCGGGGGGCTGAATCAGAAGTTGCCCAGGTCGCAGGAGTCGCCGAAGGAGACGCCGATTTCGCGGGCAGCCTCGATGAGCTGGCTCTTGCTGTCCACCAGGTGCAGGGTGCGCACAGCCTCTTCGATAGGCATGGAAACCATGTCGGTGCGGTGCAGAGCCACGGTTTCGCCGAATTTGCCTTCCTCGATGAGGTCGATGGCCTTGGTGCCGCAACGCACGCCGAGGACGCGGTCGAAGGGGATGGGAGAGCCGCCGCGCTGGGTGTGTCCCAGCACGCAGTAGCGGGTTTCGATGCCGGTGATGGTCTCCAGCTTGGTGGAGAGGAAGGCCGCGATACCGCCGAGGCGCACTTCGCCCTTGGTTTCTTCATCCAGCGTGAGGAGCTTGCCGCCGATGGTGGCGCCTTCGCTCACGACGATGATGATTTCGCGCTGGCCGAGAGCCTTGGTGAGCTCCACCTTGCGTACAACGTCCTCCAGGGTGAAGGGAATCTCGGGGATGAGAATCACGTCTGCACCGCCGGAGATGCCGCCGTAGAGGGCAATCCAGCCGGCGTGGCGGCCCATCACCTCCACCACCATCATGCGCTGGTGGGAGTAAGCGGTGGTGCGCAGGCGGTCCAGCTGCTTGCTGACCACGGAGACGGCGGTCCAGAAGCCGAAGGTGTAGTCGGTGGCGCCGAGGTCGTTGTCGATGGTTTTGGGAACGCCGACGATGGGCAGGCCAATCTGGCGGAGTTCCTGGCCGATGGTCTGGGAGCCATCGCCACCCACCACAATGAGGGCGGAGAGCCCGAGGCGCTCCACGGTGGCTTTGCTGCGTGACAGAACGTCCTCAGCAATCTGCATGCGGCCGCCCACACCGCTCTTCACGGTGAAGTTGCCTTTGTTCACCGTGCCGAGGATGGTGCCGCCGGTGGAGCGGATGTTGAGGCAGTTTTCCGGAGTGAGGATGCGCCAGCGTTCGTTTTCGGGCGTGGAGAGCAGACCCTCGAATCCATCGTAGAAGCCGTAAACCGTCCAGCCACGGGCAGAGGCAGCTGCCACTGCGCCTTCAATCACGGCGTTGAGACCGGGGCAGTCGCCGCCGGCGTTGAGAATACCTATGTTCATGAGATGTTAATTGGGGAGTAAAATGAATTTTGTTCTATCCAGGTAATCGTTAGTGGGCAGCCATGCGTCCCAGGCGTTCCAGCCGTCGCGCAGGAAACGGGCGGCTTCCCGGTAGCGGGAGTCGGAGGAGGGCATGCCGAGCATGACCACCAGCAGACGCTGGGCGAAGGTGGCTTCCTTGCCCGTGGCCGGGTTAACGCGCTTGACCGAGGCGCGGCGGGCGGTCACCATGAGGCAGCAGCCTGCGCTGCGGGATTGCCCCGCCTTGAGACCGTCGACGTGGCCGGAGCCGCTCAGCAGCTTGTTATTGTTGCGGAAGGACTGGCTGCGCTTGCCGGCCGGCGTGTGAATGGTGACGGTGCAGCCGGTCTGGGCGGTGATGGCCAGCAGGTCGGTGTCATTGATGGCATACATGCCCAGCAGGGCCATATCGCGGGCTGAGGACTGGGTGATGACGGCACCGTTCGAGCCTTTGAAGACGGTGGAAGTCATGCCCAGGCGGCGGGCGAGGTTGTTCATCTGGGCGATGAAGGCCCCTTCCGGGTTGCCGCTGCTCAGGGTGCTGCCGCAGGCGTAGGCCAGGGTAGTGGCGCAGGCGCTGTCGTCAAGCATGAGGGCGGTGTAGAGCGCATCTCGCACAGAGATGTAGTCCCCCGGGCGCAGGCGCAGCAGGTTGGTGCGCTGCCATGCTACTGCTTCTGCCGGTACCGTAATCAGGCGGTTCATGTCCACCCTGTACGCCTTCACCCAGTCCATTACCACCACGGCAGTGGCCAGGTTGGTCAGCATGCCGATGGGGCGTTTGAGATTGGAGTTGGAGGAGTAGAGCACGCGCCCGGAGTTCACTTCCAGCGCTACGTAGCTGGGAGTGGTTTTCTCCGGGGTGACGATGTTCTGGTACGAGCAGGAGGAGAACAAGCCGCTGACTGCGACCCCTAACGCACAAAGATATGTGAGAGCTTTATTCATTTAGAAGCTGCCGACTTTGATTTGCAGCACTTGCGGGCGGGCTTGCTTCCCTTGGTGCTGGCCTGGGCTCGGTCCTTGTGCATCTCTTCCGGGTTGCGGTCGCCAAAGATGATGCCGAGGTCGCGAGCCGTGCTGACTACCTGACTGTCCGGGCTGACGAAACGGTGGTGGGCCACGGCTTCTTCAATCGGCACGTTGTCGATGTTGAGGCCGTTGAGCACCACGGTCTTGCCGAAGTCCTTCTTCTCGATGAGCTTCACGGCTTCCACACCGAAGCGGACCCCGAGGATGCGGTCGAAGGCGCAGGGAGAGCCGCCGCGCTGGGTGTGACCCAGCACGCAGTAGCGGGTTTCGATGCCGGTGCGCTCTTGCAGAATCTGCGTGATCTTGTTGCCGATGCCGCCGAGTCGTTCATCACCGTTTTCCTTGTTGTGCACGGTGACGAGCTGGCCATTGAGACGGGACCCTTCTGCCACCACGACGATGATTTCGCGCTGGCCGGTGGCCTTGCGGGCCTTGATGCATTCGATGACCTTGTCCAGGTCGTAATCGATTTCGGGGATGAGTACCACGTCTGCCGCGGCGGCGATACCGCCGTAGAGGGCAATCCAGCCGGACATATCACCCATAACCTCAATCACCATCATGCGCTGGTGGGCATTGGCAGTGGTGCGGATGCGGTCGATGGATTCCGTCACCACGGTTACGGCACTGTGGAAGCCGAAGGTGTAGTCGGAATCGCTGCAGAGGTCGTTGTTGATTGTCTTGGGGATGGAAATCACCGGCAGACCTTCCTCGGAGAGGAGGCTGGCGGTGCGGGCAGAGCCGCTGCCACCGATAACGGCCAGTGCTTCCAGACCCAGGGCGTTAATCGTCTTCTTGGCCTTGGCCATGACCTCGCGGTCCACCTGGCGGCGGCCCACTTTGTTGGTGACCACCTTGAAGTTACCCGTGCTGGTGGTGCCCAGAATGGTACCGCCGTGAGCGCGGATCTTGTGTGTCTTGTTGGGAGTCAGCGTTTCATAACGGCGGCCACCTGCCACCGGCAGGAGGCCTTCAAAACCGTCATGGAAACCGATAACTCGCCACCCGCGGCGGTAGGCTGCGGAAACGTAGCCTTCAATCACCGCATTGATACCGGGGCAGTCGCCACCGGAGTTGAGAATACCGATAATCATGTTTTAGTATTGTTGCGTTAAGCTTGTGTGGACGGTGCGGGGATGGCACCGAAATAGTGAGCGCAGCACCACAGGGCGCGGGGGTGGTGGAAGAATGATTTCCACATGGAGCCCTTGAGGCCATTGGTGGTGGAGCCGTCCTGGTTGCAGTAGCCGAACCACTCGCCGTGTTCCTTGTCCTGCAGGTGCTCGAAAGCCCAGTCGTGAATGCGCTGGTGCCATTCGGCATACTTCTCATCGCCGGTCATGGTGTAGGCCAGGCAGGTGCCGATGAGGGCTTCATCGTGCGGCCACCAGAACTTCATGTTGTGCCAGTATTCCTGCACCGGCTTGTTGTACACGTCGGTGTAGTAGAGCAGGCCGCCGTACTTCTTGTCCCAGCCGCGGGCCAGGGCCCAGTCAATCATCTTGCAGCCGATTTCGATGAGCTTCTTGTCGCCGCCGCGGTAGCGGGCTTCCTCCAGCACGAACCAGCCGCCTTCGATATCGTGGCCGGGGTTGAGCACGCGTTCATCGAAGTGGTCGATGACGGAGCCATCCGGGGCTACGTTTTCGAGCACTGCCTGAATATCCTCGTGCAGGAAGAGCCGCTGCAGGTCATCGATGCAGCGGTCAATCCAGGCAGTGTACACACCGCCCTCATCTCCGAGGTAGCGGCGCATTTCCTGGGCAGTCACGAGCATAATCATGCGGCAGCCCAGGTTTTCGCCGGGGCGGTTGCCGGTGCTCTTGGGGGCCATCTTGCCGGGGGTGAAGAAGATATCCGCAAAGACGCCGAACCAGTTGCGGGCGCGTTCTGCGCTCTTGGGGTCACCGGTGGCGCCGTAGTGGGCGGCCCAGGCGATGGCGGCGAAGCATTCGCTGTAGGCATAGCGGCGCATGCGGATGGGCATGCCGTCTGCCGCTACGTGGAAGTACATGCGGTTGGCTTCGTGGTCAGCGCAGTGCTCTTCGAGGAACTTGAGGGCGCTTTCAGCGCATTCCATCCAGAGCGGATTCTTTTCGATGCTGTTGTAGCAGGTAAGGAGCATCCAGGCCATGCGGCCCTGGGCCCACACGTTCTTGTCGGTGTCTACCAGCGTGCCATCTGCGGCGTAGCAATGGTAGAGGCCCCCGTTCACTGTGTCCAGTGAACGGGGAAACCAGAACGGCACTACCTCATTGAGCAGCTTGTCTTTGTAGAACTCGCCAAGTGCTTTGGTATCCATGAGGAAATGCGGGTTGGAGCTTTACTTGTAGATAGCCCAGTCGTAGAAACCGATGGCCTTGAGCTCGCTCTTGAGTGCTTCAAGGGTGGCCTTGTCCTGTTTGCCCATGGGCAGGCGTGCCGGGCCGAAATCCACGCCGGTCCATTCGCTCATGAGGTGCTTGCAGCAGCCCATGTAGCCCTTGGCGGCGATGATGTTGATCATGGTGACAGAGAGCTGCTGCAGGCGGCGGGCCTCAGCCAGGTCGCCGGCATCCACAGCCTTCATGATGTCATCATACAGCTTGGGAGCATAGTTGAAGGAGGAGCCCACGCCGCCCTTGGCACCGGTGGCATAGGCACCCAGGAACCATTCGTCCACACCCCAGGGAATGTCGTACTTGCCGCCGTCATAGTTCAGGGCGTCCATGTACAGGGCGAGGTCAGGGTTGGTGAACTTCACACCCACAAAGTTCGGAATCTTCTTGGCGCAGGCCTCAATCATCTTGCAGGGGTTGAAGCCCACGTGGGTGAGCACGGGGATATCGTAGAAATAGAAGGGCAGCTCGGGGGCGCCGGAGGCGGCCACGGCCAGGCTGTCTACCAGCAGGTCGATGCTGCCGGGCTTGAAGTAGCAGGGGGAGTTGCTGGCGGTGCCGGTGGCGCCGCACTCAGCAGCGTAGGCAGCCAGTTCTCGGCCGTCGTACACGCAGTTGCCACCAGTGTGTACGATGACATCGATGCCGTACTTCTTGCCGGCCTCGCCCCAGGCGGCCATGTTTTCCTTGCGCTCGGTGAGTTGCATGTGGGCGGATTCACCGGTGGAGCCGGTGATGAAAACGGACTTGATACCCTGGCTGGCCAGGAACTTGGCCTGGGCGTCTACTGCATTCGGGTTGCAGGTGCCATCGGCATTCATCGGGGTGTGCGTTGCTGCGCAGAGCCCGTGGATTTTGAATGATGTTTCCATATTTGTAGTATGTGTTTTGTATGTGAGAAACCAAGGGAGGAAAATAAAAAAATCGCCCAGTGCTACTATTAGCGCAAAGTGCGGGAATTTTCAAGAATAATCTGCCGATAGCGCAGAATTAAGCTTATTTTTCAGTCACGACGCGCTTGAAACGCATTTTCAGCTCATCTTGGGGGCGGTTTCTGGCCTTGTTTTTCTGGCGGATGAAATCACGGGCCTCGGGCGGCAGTTTGTCCATAATGTGGAAATCAACCACGGCGAGGTCATCAGATTCGAAGGTGAGGCTGACGAGGTATTTATCCTCATTGCGGGTGATTTCGAGCGAGTAGGGTTCGCTGCTGTCCTGCAGCCAGGAGTATTGGAATGTGGCCCTGTGGTTACCGCCGCGCCAGCGGGCGGTGCAGTCGGTCACCTCCACATAGCCCAGTTTGTTGAACTCCTGCCACTCCCCCTGGACGAGCTCCCGCGGGTCTTTGAACCACCCGGGCAGCAGCAGGGCAACGGAGGCGATGAGGGAAAGCAGAATCAGGATAAGGATAAGGCGCACGCGTGTCATTGTGCCCTGTATTCTAGCATGTTCTGTATGTTTTGCAATCATTCTGTGGCGGGAGACATCATTTTTTACATGAAAGAGCTCATCTTGCTGCGTCATGGGGAGTCGCAATGGAATGCAGAGAACCGGTTCACCGGCTGGGCGGATGTGCCGCTTTCGGTGCGGGGGCGGCGTGAGGCGGAGCTGGCCGGTCGCCGCTTGCGGGAAAGCGGATTTACCTGCCGGGAGGCGAGTTGTTCGCTACTGATGCGGGCCGTACACACGCTCAATATCGTGCTGGCCGGGCTGGATTGTGCCTGGGTGCCGGTGCATAAGGATTGGCGACTGAATGAAAGGCACTATGGTGCCTTGCAGGGGCGCAACAAAGGTGCGGTAGAATCAGAGGCGGGGGAGGATGCCGTGCAACGTTGGCGCCGTGCGTATGATTGCCCGCCGCCGCCACTGCCGGCGGGGGATGAGCGCCTGCTGGTGCAGGCACAGAGGTACGCAGCCCTGCCGGCGGTACCGTTGCTGCAGACCGAGTCGCTGAAGGATACACACCGCCGGGTCAGGGCCTGCTGGGAGGAAGTCCTCCGCCCGCGTTTATACGGGGCAGGTTCCATGCTGGTGGTGGCGCATGGCAACAGTCTGCGAGCGCTTCTCATGCACCTCCGCGGCCTCACTCCGGCCGGGGTGGAGCAGCTGGAGGTTCCCACCGCGCAACCCATACGCCTCCTGTTTGATGATGATATGAAGCTCCAGGCCTGAACTCCGGTTATAGCCGCAGATGCAGAGCTGCCGGGGAGGATAATCGAGTAAAATGCGCGGTGACTAATCACAAAATGTGGCTATGCGAGATAAAATCCTCTGTCTGTCCCGCTAGTTGTATGCAAGAATACGAATCTGTTTCCATAAACAGGTAGAGAAAGTTAAATTGATGAAAAACACTACTATGAATCAGACAAATACTGAAGAGAAAGCCGCGCAGACGAGCATGGTTGCGCAGGAGGTTTTATGGTACCGCAGACTCATTGCAGCATTGCTGAGTGGCGATGTGGAAGCCGCGCGTGCTGCGCTGGGGCAGGGGGCTCCGGTCAATGAGTCGTTTGAAGGCGGAATGCTGCCGATATGCGCTGCCGCCCATGGCGGCAGGAAGGAAGCGATGGAGCTGTTGCTGGGGCTGGGAGCCAAGGTGGACGCGACAGATGCGTTTTCCCGCACGCCGCTCTATATTTCGGCCATGAAGGGACACAAGGAATGCATGGAGCTGTTGATTACATGGTATAAGGCAGATGTGAATAAACGGAATTATGCAGGGTGGACACCTCTGGGCACAGCGGCATGCGATGGTTATAGTGATTGCGTGGCATTGTTGCTTTCTGAGGGGGCGGATGCCAACCTGGCAAGCAATAAAGGATGGTCCCCTCTGCACGCAGCAGCGATGGGCGGGCATCAGGATTGCCTGGCGAACCTGCTGGCCGTCCGGGCCGATGTGAATGCGGTGGATAAAGATGGCTGGACCCCGCTGCATGTAGCGGCATATACTGGAAACTCAGCGTGTGTGAAGATGCTCGTGGATGCAGGTGCTGCTACCGATGCGCAAACGTCGGAAGGCAGAACCCCGGCAGATCTGGCGTCCGAGACGGCAAAGTATTTTCTGGATGGTAGCAGGAAGGCGGGGAACGCGCGCAGCGGAGCATCTGGTCAGCAGTGCCTTACTGCTGGAGTTGCGGAAATGTTGAAGCATGAGGTCGCTAAAAAACAGCCTGCGGATGTGACTGCCGATGATGCCCGAGCGTAATCTTGTCTTCTTCGGGACTCCGGGGAGATGTGGCCACAGAGGCCATGCAGTTATTGTTGCAGAATTAGACAGCCCGGGCGGGAGCCACGCCGTAACGAGGTTGATAACAGAAACGTAACTATATCTCGCTTATTATACGACATGAAAAGAACAAGTAAGGAAGCTTCTATGCTCGCGGTATCAGTCTGGCTTTGTGTTGCGGGGGCGGTGACTGGCCCTGTATGTTATGCTCAGCAGGATGCTCCGGTTGACTTGGCCGAATCTGGTGAGCCATTGCCGGAGGATATGTTGTGTGGTCATCTCTGTGAGGCGTTGTTGCAGGGTGATGTCGAAAGGTCGGAGCGCCTGCTGCAGCAGGGGGCCCCCGTTAATGCGTCCGATGAGTACGGGGAGATTCCTCTGCTTGCCGCGGTAGGGGGGGGAGACAAGGATTGTGTAGCACTGATTCTTGCTGCAGGGGCGGATGTGAATCAGTCTAATTCTCAGGGAAGCAAGGCGCTGCATCTTGCTGCGGAGTCGAATTGTTCTGACATCCTCGCCCTGTTGCTGGCTGCGGGAGCAGATGCCAATGCATCGGATGAATGCGGCCACTTGCCCTTGCACCTGGCTGCAGGAAACGACAACAAGGAATGTGTTGCCCAATTGCTGGCTGCCGGAGCGGAGGTGAACAAGCCGGATGGGGAGGGCTGCTTCCCTCTGTATTATCCAGCCATGAGGGGCTGCCAGGAATGCATGGAGATGCTGCTGGCAGCGGGTGCCTCGGTGCATTGTGGGCAAGAAGGGGGATGGGCTCCTCTGAATATGTCAGCAAGGGCAGGGCATAAGGGCTGTGTAGAAATACTGCTGGCGGCGGGTGCAGACGTGAATTGGGCGGATCCGGATGGAAGCACGCCTCTGC
This sequence comes from Akkermansiaceae bacterium, assembly GCA_015062005.1. GTDB lineage: Bacteria > Verrucomicrobiota > Verrucomicrobiia > Verrucomicrobiales > Akkermansiaceae > Akkermansia. The sequence continues at coordinate 11,188 of SUVL01000031.1, read as the reverse complement.
AACTTGCCGCGACTGATGGTCACAAGGACTGTGTGGAGATACTGCTGGCAGCGGGTGCCGATATAAACAGAGAAAATCCGGATGGCCGGACTCCGCTCAATCTGGCTGCATGGAAGGGACATGAGGATTGTGCACTGCATCTTCTGGAGGCAGGTGCAGACAAGTTCAAGGCAGACCAGAAAGGTCGCAGCCCGTTGCATCATTCGGCAGCCAGCGGTCTCTCTTCTGTGGTGGGTCAGTTGCTGGCAGCGAAGGTGGAGGTGAATCAGGTGGATTGCGATGGTAGTACCCCGTTGCATGAGGCAGCTCTGGGAGGAGACAATGATTGTGTTGCACAATTGCTGGCGGCAGGTGTTGAGGTGAACAGGGCTGATTTTTCCACTTGGACCCCCCTTCATGTTGCAGCCAGGAATTCGAATGTTGATTGCGTGGCCCAGCTGCTCGCGGCTGGGGCTGAGGTGAACCCTGAAGACCGGGGTGGCACAACTCCGCTGCATCTGGCCGTCGGGCGAGGATACCAGGAACTCGTAGCCAGGCTCATCGCAGCCGGAGCCATGGTGAATAAGGCCAATTCAAGTGGCTGGACGCCGTTGCACATCGCAGTCCGGCATGGTCACAACGCATGTGTAGAACAGCTGCTGGCGGCTGGGGCTGAGGTGAACACGGTGGGACCGGAAGGTGAAACGCTGCTGCATGCCGCCATCCGCGCAGGGCACAAGGATATTGTTGACCGCTTACTGGCGGCCAAGGCAGAGGTGAACGCTGTGGACAGGGAAGGGTGCACGCCTCTGCATCAGGCTATTCGAGGGGGCCTTAAGGATTACGTGGCTGTGTTGCTGGCTGCGGGAGCAGACGCGAACATCGCAACGAGAGCGGGGTGTTCGCCGCTGGAGCTTGCCGTCCGCAGTGGTCAGCACGATACGGTGGAGCAGCTGCTGGCCGCAGGCGCGGAGGATGAAAGTGCCGTTCAATATGGAATGATGCCGCTGCACCAGGCTGCGATTTCCGGTCGAGCAGACAGTGTTGCCCAGTTGCTTGAAGCAGGAGCCTGTGTAAACCAGCCGGATAAGCGAGGCAGGAGGCCGCTGCATTCCGCTGCTGCCAGGGGGCATAAGAATTGCGTGGAGCTGCTGTTGGCTGCCGGCTCTGAGGTAAATGGGGCCGATAAGCGAGGCCTGAGTCCGCTGCATCTCGCAGCCAGTCATGGTCACTCGGACTGTATGGAAAAACTGCTGTCTGCCGGTGCAGATGTGAACGTGGCGGATAACGAGGGCGTGACTCCGCTGCATGCCGCAGCCCGGAATAATCACATGGACTGTGTTGCTCTGCTGATGGCAGCAGGCGCAGAGGCTGATACAGTGAGCCATGAAGGCGAGTCTCCTTTGCGCTTTGCCGCCCGGGAGGGACGCCATGATTTGGTTGCTCAGATTCTGGCATCAGGCGCACCGGTGAACCAGGTGGACCAGCATGGCTGGACTCCGTTGCATGCTGCCGCTCGTGCTGGTCACAAGGAATGCGTGGCGGTTCTGCTGGCCGCAGGGGCAGAGGTGAATAAGGCTGATTCATATGGCCGGGCTCCGCTGTTCCTGGCTGCGATGGAGGGACATCAGGACTGTGTGTCTCAATTGCTGGCGGCTGGTGCGGATGCCGCGATGAAGAATAAGGAGGGACTAAGTCCGGCAGATGTGGCTACAGACCGTGTCAGACCACTGCTGCAGAAGGGTGCCTCCTCCGCGGTCGAAGACGCAGCATTGGAGCAATGATTCCCGGATGAAGAGGGATGCCCTTTCTGGCCGGAACGCAGTACCCCCTGTGTGTCTGAAGTTGACGCACAGGGGGGCGGCGTGCCATGCTGTGCAGCATGGCAATACGAATGAAAGAATGGGGCATGCAGGCATATCCCCGGCAGGGGGTGCACCTGCCTGCCAATGCATTGAATGACTGGGGACGCACGGGGCGTGTCCTGGGTAAGGAAGTGGCGGATGCCGGGCGGGGGCTTGCATCGCTGGCCCCGGCCATAGCGCAGGTGGCGCATGCCGGCCATAGCGCCGATGCTGCCGCCATGCTGGATGAAATAGGGCGGGAAACAGCAGCGGAGCTGATGGAGCTGCCCATTCGTGACTGGGACTACAGCTGGTCTCAGGCCTATGGCCCGCGGGTGCAGGAAATGCTCAGTCAGTTTACCGGGGAGGAACGGGAGGAGGCTCGCCGGCTCAGCGAGGTATACGGCGCCCGGTATTCACTGGAAGGACGCCGGAACCTGGAACTGGAGCGCGTCCGCCAGTCGCGCAGGCGTTGGCAGGAACAGGTGGAATCCGCTGTGCAGCGGGGGGATTCGGAAGCCGCCTGTGAGTGGGTGGAGCAGGGGCGCGGTGTGTTTGTGCCGGAGGGGGAAATGCAGCAGACTCTCCGCAGCACCCGGAGCCGCAGTTTGCAGAATACCTGGCAGCAGCTGCTGCAGCAGAACCCGCACGACACACTGGCAGCCTGGCAGCGGCCTGATGCCGGGAAACCAGAGGGGGAAGAGGAGCTGCGCTCGCTGGAAAACCAGATGAGTCAGACCCGCGCAAGTTTGTTCAGCCAGTTGGCGGAGCAGTTGAGTGCGGCCGTGGAGCTGGGTGAGGAACCGGATTCCCGGGAATTGGAGCGTGCAGTGGCTGCCGGTGTGATTCCGGCAGACCTGCTGAAGGGGCAGCATCCCCGCCGCGCCTTGGAAACAGCCGAGCTGTGTAACTGGATGCGCCGTATTGATGAACACACGGCGGCTGAGGAGCCCCAACTGAAGATAGATATTGCCACGGCGCCGATTCCCGCAGCGCAGCGGCAGCAGCTGCTGCAGCGCGTGCGCACCACAGCCAATCTGCCGCCCGGCATCAGCCGCAACGCCAGCCGCACGCTGTGGTCCCTGTACCGCAGCGGTCGCTTCGGCTGCCCGGGAGATGAACAAGCCATGCAGTGCCTGGGGCGGTTGCAGGAGGAGTCTTTGCAGCGTATGGCCACCCGGCCAGAAAAGGAAACTGCCAGTTGGCTGGAGCAGCTCTGCCACAGTGAGGATGACTGGGTGTGTTTTGACTCGAACTGATTTGATACTATGAACGAAGACCCGACTACTATCGAACAAAAGAACCCCATTCCTCTGGAATCCCTGGAGCCGCTTCCTGAGCAGAATACCGGCCGGGAGTGGGAAAAGGGGCAGTACTGGAACCGTCTGCTGACGGGAGACTTGTCCACGGTGCCGGAAGCAGTGCGCCACCGAGCCGGCGCTGCCGGTGAGAACCGCCCGCAGGCAGAGCAGGATTACAGGCTGGCTGCCAGCATCAACCGCTCCTGGGTGGTGGACCACCGCAACCTGAGCCGCCAGGAGGTGAAGGATTCCTGGCCGGAACTCCGCCGGGGAATGGCGGCGGAAATGGGGGTGCAGGATGATGAAACAGAGGTGTACACCGGTTTGTCGCTGCTGAATGAGGATTCCCCGGTGCGGGAGCGCGTGCGCCGCCTGTATGAGCGGAATTACGCAATGGCCCTGAAGGGAACACCCCCGCCTTCTGAGCCGGCTCCGGATGCGGATGAAGAAATTGGCGAGCTTGCACGTGCGCAGGCGGACTATACCCGGGAGAAATACCTGCCCCTGGCTGAATCGGTGGTTCAGGGGTGGTCAGCGCTCAAGGCTCAGGAAACCAAGGCTTTTGCCTTGCCTGATTTGCTGGGGGGTATACCGGGGCTGGCCTCTGCTGTGGATGAACTGGCTGAGCTGGCGCCCGGGGAACGCGCCAAGGTTTATGAGATTGCGAGGTCGCTGGAATCGAACCGGAAATTGGAAACCGGCACAGAGAGCCTGGGGCAGGCCATGTTACATGGAGTGCGGCGAGGCACGGCCGATATCGGCCATTCCCTGGTGCAGGGGGCCGGGCATATTGCAACGGCTCTGACTCAGGCTGCTGCGGAAAGCCTGGGTAGTGACGCATTGCGTGAAGGCGCATCATATATGGATAAACGCCTGCAGGCGCTGCATGAATTGCGCAGCGTGGGGCAGGGGGCGGTTTTCCCCATTAACCTGGGTGAGGAAAGCAGTTTCCTGGAAGAACTGGCGGTAGATGCTGCCAGCGCCACACCTGGTGCGGTGCTCGCCTTTACGGGCGGAGCCGGGTTTGGTGCCCTGGCTCTGGCCGGCACCGGTGCAGCTGTGGCCGAAGCCCGCCGGCGGTCCCCGGAGACCCGGCAGGAGATGCAGACCGCTGCCGGGATTGTGGGGGGCGCCATCCAGGCGGGTATCTATATGGGGATGAGCCGTATCGGCGTCCGGATGCTCAACCGCAGCATCAATGAGTTCATGAAGGCGGGCAATGCAGGAGCTCGGGGGTATTCTCTGGCGGCCTTGAAGACCCTGGGAACCCTCACGGCAGAGAATGCCAGACTTCTGCTGGCGGGCAAGGCTGCCCACGCTGCCGAGCTGGGTATGCAGGAACTTGCCTCCAGGGTGGACCGCGTGGCGTCCAATATTGACTGGGAACAATTTGGTGACAATATCCTGGATATCGAAACCAACATGCGTGAGGCAGCCATGAATCTGCCCTATGTACTTATCGCGGCGGGCAAGGCGGCTCTGCACCATTTCCGGAACCCGGGTGCCATTGTGGATAATGTGGCCGCCCTGGAAGATTGGGGGGTGGATGAAGCTGCGCGTCGCCGGATTCAGGAGCAACCGGACATACACGCCCGCACCGTGGAACTGCGCAAGGCATTGTGCAGCAGCCGGCGCTGGAGCGGCGCCGGGTCGCTGGAGGAATGCCTGCGCTCTTTGTGCCTGTTGAACACGGATGCCCACACCGGATTCAGCAGGCGGGAGGAGGTGCGCAGTTTCCTGAAACAGGAGCCTGATTCCGCCCTGCAGAAACTGCCGGAACCCGTGGTGCGGGATGCGGCGGATGCGGAGACTGTGGCCAGGCTGGCCGAGCGCTATGAGAAGAACTGGAAGAGCAACCTGCAGCTCAACGTGCCGTATATCATGCTGTATGACGAGTGGTACCAGCGTGCGCAGGGAGAGCGTTTGCAGAGTCCGGATGCGTTTAGGGCTCGTGCCAAACGTTATCTGGCCCAGCGCCGGGAGCTTGCCGCAGCCTTGCCCAGGGAATTCCGGCTGGATGGCTACTACACCCCATACCGCTCAGAGGTGGTGCGTCATGTGATGAATGACCAGGTGAATGAAATCATCCGCCTGTCCTACCAGTACCTCACCAACACCGAAACACCTGATAGCATGCGCCGCGCTTTCCGCTCTGTAGAGAGAGCCCGCAGCAAAGTCGAACAGGGACGCCGCGAAATTGTCGGTATGCTCTGTGCTGCCATGGAGCAGGCTGTGAGGACCGGTGACCGGGAAGAGGCCCTGGAGGCATTCAGCAAGAAATTAGAGAAGCGCTATCTGTACAAGCATGATACTAATGCCAACGCGCCGCTGTGGATCAGAAAGACCTCACGCAAGGATTTTGCCCTGGGTGAGCTTAAGGCAGGAGCCCTCTCCCTGATGGGCAATAAGGACAAGACTCCCCAGTTGCGGGAGGCTCACCTCGTCATGCTTGGCTTGCGGGCCTGCGCAGAGGCGCTTGTTGATATTATCCCCCACACGGAAGACTTCCAGACGGTGCTGAGCATGGGCTACAGCCCGGAGGATGCCTTCTGCCACTTGCTGAAACGCGAGTTTGCGGAACACGTGGATGCCCGCAAATGGAATCCTCCGGCTCTGACCTCGGCCCAGAGGAACGATATTGATAATAAACGCCGCCTGGAGAGGAACCTGGAAGCCTGCGAACGGTATATGGAGCTGAGTGGTTGTACGTTGGAAAACAGCCCGGACGGCTCGGGAAAGACACTCTGGCGCATTCGGCGGCCGGATGGTCAGTACACTCCCTGGTTTTCAACCTACGGCCTGGCGCTCGATGCCCTGGTGGGGCATGTGCATACGCTTTTCATGCCGACGGGGAAGAAGTCGCTACACAGGTTGCTGCAGCGGGGCTACCGGCACGCTGCAAATGGAAAGACTTCCTTTTATCTGGATTCCCTCTTCCCGCAGCCCCACAGGTCTTTCACCGGGTATGATCACTTGGGGGGCACCGCTTCGCGGGACCTGTGTGCCCGGTGGCTGGGGGATTCCACCCATTACCCCATGGGCTTGGAGTTCGCGGCCGACTATAAGAAGTGGAAAAAGTTGCGGAGTGACCGCTTGTCATCAGAGATCAAGATGATTCAGGATGGTAATGATGGGTACCTGGTCAAGCTGAAGAGGGAGGAAAACCCGCTGGAGTTATCGCGTCTGAGGTTCATGATATACTGGCACCGCCAGCTGAGTTCCGGCTGGGTGAAGCCTGAGGATGTGGGGCAGACCCTGGTGGAGAGCGGGACCATCACCCCGGAGCGCCTGGAGGAGGTGCTTGCCCAGGGGCGGGAGCGGAAGCTGAACTGGGGTTACATTCCCTTGAAAACCAGGCGTGTATTGAAAAGACGCTATCCGGATGGTGTCATGCCCGGGAATCCGGATGCGGTCATGTCTGACCTGGCCCGCCACATGGCGGATTTGAACCAGCTTTACATGCTGGTGAACCTGCAGGATTCCCACCTGCCGGATTCCGTCCGGGAGTGGGTTTACTCCAGTGCCTTGTTCACTCCTCGTGAACCGGATGAACTGCTGCGGGAGCGCGGCGTGGTGAAGTACACGAATCGCCGCGCGGCAGAGCAGCTTCAGAACATGATTCCCAGCATCAGGAAGTTGCGTGAATTGATGAAAGAACGTAGTAATCCGCTGCATCTGGAAAGCAAGTTGCTCGATGCTTATGAGCCGAACGAAGCCCGGCGCTATGAACAGGGCTGGTGCTTTTCGGTCGGCGGGGCCAGCGCGTTCCGCTCTACGGGGCAGTCGTTCTGGAATCTGCTGGAAGACCCTGTGCGTGGGTGGTCCCTCCTTACCCCGGAGGACCGCGCTGAGCTGCAGGAGAACATGCGCAGCGTCTGCCGCGGCCAGACCCCGGAAAAGGCTTTGCAGGAACTCACGGAGGTCCTGCAAGAGTATCCCGGACTGCGTGCGTATTCATCAGATGCGCGTCTTGGTGGGCAGGTGAGGCACATGGAACTTGACCCCATGCAGCGCACGAATGTGGCGGATCCGGTGCTTTCGATAGCAGGTAATACACTGATGATGCGCCCGATACTGGTGCAGGATGGATTCAAGGTGAAGGAGGCGGAGCTGCCGGCCGAGTGGCAGGCAGATGAAAGGGTATTGCCCGCCTTGCAATTGCTCACAGAGTTGCGCCGCACGGTAACGGCTGCACCATATTCGGATGAGCATGGTATATGGTGGAAGCAGGAACGCTATGGCGGCGTGGATGGCAAGCGCCCGAAAGGAATGGGCTCCCACTGGTCGGCTGAACCTGGCTTGCAGGCATTCATGAAATTTTACGAGCAGGTGGCTGAAATGGGAGAGGCGCATGGCACCCATGGCAAGTTGAACGTGTGCGGCGTGCCGCTGGGTGGGCTTCGTCCGGAGGATATTGACCCCGGCATCCTGAATCTGGTGACAGTCTACCGCAGTTCGCGGATGCCGGAACACCAGGTGCGCCTGATGCCAGGGGAGCCGAATGCCGCCAATCCGTATCAGCGGAAGCCTTACGTAGTTCATACGGCGGACGGTGTACCGCTTTTCTCAAAGGTGATGACCCGCCATGATGATGAAATCATGCAGAGCTTCACGCCGCTCAATGCGTTTGACAGTGACCTGGAGCGCACGTATGACTACGCCTCCAACAACCGTCACCGCCGCAGACAGATGGGAACCCTTCTGAATGATCTGCTGGATTCCCGAACGGGGTCTCTGCAGGCATGGGAAAAGGGGGATGAAAGCAAGGTCAACAACCTGGAGCTCTTCATGCAGATGTTCCAGGATAGCCGCTTATCCTACTATCTGGCGGCTCGCAACCCGGAAACCCTGACCCGCGGTGAGGCTCTTGCTGCCGAATTGGGGCGGCTGATGCTGCTGGCAGAGTTCGGTACAGAGCAGGAGCAGCATGTGCAGAACCTGGTGGAGTTCTGTCGGAAATTGCGCAAGGACCATGAGGACAAGGACTTGTTGCTCACTGCACTCAACCGTATCGTTTCGCCGGACCCGGAAAGCCTCAAGGAAAATGAGAAGCCCCGCCCGGAAGAAGACCGTGAACTTGACCTCGACCCTGAAGATGCTGAATACTATTGACCCCCAATTTCGTGAGCGCCTGGCGGACCCGCTCTGGCGGTTGAATAATCTGTATTGGATTGAAAATAAGAGAGGCAGCATGCAGCGCTTTGCGCCGAATGCGGCGCAGCTGCGCCTGCACCGCCACCTGTGGCACCGCAATGTGGTGCTCAAGGCGCGCCAGCTGGGCATTTCCACCTATGTGGCCATGCTCATGCTCGACCGCTGCCTGTTCACCCCGAATTTTCATGCCGGAATCATCGATAAGACCCTGCCGGATGCAGAGCAGAAACTGGAGAAAATCCGCTTTGCCTGGGAGCATCTGGATTACTTGCCACCGCATGCGGATGAGGCTGACCAGTCGCTGGCCTGTCTGGGGTACCTCATCAAGCAGCAGACCGGCTGTCTGAAAAAGGGAGAGCTTCACCCCTCTTCAGATGCCCGCGGTCGCCTGGCCTTCACCAATGGCAGCGATGTGCGCCTGGGTACCACCCTGCGCGGCGGCACGCTGCAACTGCTGCACGTGAGCGAGCTGGCGCATGTTTCGGTGCATGCCCCCTGGCGGGCGCGCGAAATCCGCTCCGGGGCTATCAACACCGTGCCGGCAGAGGGTACTATCATTCTGGAAAGCACCCACGAGGGTGGCCGCTATGGCGTGAACTATGAGCTCACCTCGCAGGCCATGGAAAACGCAGCCAAGGAGGAACTTTCCCCGCTGGACTTCCGCTTCTTCTTCATGAGCTGGTTCGATAACCCGGACTATGCCCTGACTGGCCGCGCCGGGTGGACTGATGCGCAGGCCGCTTATTTCGAGAAGCTGGAGTCCGAATGCGGGGTGCAGCTCAGCCACGCGCAGAAGCTCTGGTACACGCGCATGGAGCGTACCATGGGCGCGGCCATGCGGCAGGAGTACCCCTCCACCCCGGATGAAGCCTTTGCTACCGGAAACGACGGCGCTATCTACGGCTCCCAGATTGCCCGCCTGCGTGAGCAGGGCCGCATCGGTGCTGCCTTTGAATACAACCCGCAGGAGCCGCTCTACACCGCGTGGGACCTGGGGCTGAGCGACCACACCGCCATCTGGCTTGTGCAGAACTATGGGGGGCATGTCTACTGGCTCAACCACTACGCCGCCAACCAGCTGCCGCTGGAGCATTACGCCGGCAAGATGCGTGAGTGGGAAATGAGCTACGGGCACATAGCGGCCCATTTCCTGCCGCATGATGCCGCCCACCGCGACCCCCACGGGCATTCGTACGTGGAGAGCCTGGCCGCGGCAGGCATCAGCGCGGTGCGTGTGGTGCCCCGCACCCCTGATATCTGGCGCGGCATCAACTCACTGCGTGGTATCCTGGCGCACAGCTGGTTCCACCGTGACACGCTGCAGCAGCGCGTAAATCCCCGCGGGGAGAAGGAGCCCTCCGGGCTGCGCTGCCTGGAGATGTACCGCACGGCGCCTGCCGGGGCAGGGGGTACTTACCGCGAAACCCCGGTGCACGATGCCTGCTCCCACTCGGCAGATGCCGCCCGCATGTTTGCTGAAGCTCTCTCGCATGGCATGGTCTACCCCGTGCAGATGCGTTTGTCTGCCCGCCGCGCGCGTATGTAAATTTCCCTATGAGCACGAATAAGGAACAACACAGCTGGCTGACCGGTCTCCTGACCGGTTGGGGGGTGAAGGAGAGCTGGGCCAAGCTCATTGCAGGTGCCGTTATCGGCGCTCTGGCTGCTGCCGGCCTGCTCTGAAAAAACTCCCCGGAACCGGGTTTCCCGGTTCCGGGGAAAGCGGGAACCGGGATTCTGGATGTTGAATTTTTGATTTTGGAATATCAGCATAAAACAAAGAAAAAAATATATCGCACATTGAAAGTAAGTGCTTTATCAGCTTGCTTTGTTTTTTGTGTCATAATACAGGCAACACTAGAGGCAACAAACGACTTGCTGCATCTTTAGTTTTCGGGGTTGTGGTATTTATGGCATTTTGGTGAGGCTCTATGTGGAGGAATAGAAGATTTTTTTCAATAGCACGGCTTCAGCCGTGCTGTATTTTTGAAAAGCACGGCCGAAGCCGTGAGGCAATTTTTTGAAGCACGGGGGGGCAAGGAATCTTTTTTTTGAGCCTGCGGCACGAAGTCTTGGGGCGGCAGCGAGTGGGAGCGGAGCTTTGAGCGAAAGCGGCGCTTGCGAAAGTGGGCGCCTGCCGGTGAGGCGGTGGCTGGTGGGTGTGGCGGTGGCTGGTGGGTGTGGCGGTGGCTGCTGGTGAGGCGGTGGATGGTGGTGGGTGGGGTGGCTAATGGTGGGTAGCAGCTGGTGGTGGGGTGAGCAGCTTTGATGATTGCCCGTGAGGTGTTTTTGGAAAGTGATGGGGTGGAGTTAGGGAAAGCTGGGGCGTGTTTGTGGCATTTTGCTTTCCCTGCGGGGGCTTTTGGGGGTGTGGGGTGGTGGATGGCGCGGCGTTGCGGAAAGGGCGCTGTGGCGGGGTGTGGGGGCTTTGTGCCTGGTGTTTGCTGCCGGAACGGCTACAGAGGTGGAGTTAGGGAAAGTGGGTGGACGGTTAGGGAAAGTTAAATATAGAATGAGCAGACCTACAACAGCAGAGGGTATGATGACGCGCGCTTTTGCGGAGCATCTGGGGGTGAGTCTTCAGTGGGCGCGAGAGTTGAAGCGCAAAAATGACGCGAAGTGGCAGGCGTTTTGTGCGCGTAAGCCGGAGCCGCGCATACCGGCTCCGGTGGAGGTGGTAAGGGCGCCGGCGGATGATTTACAGCGTGCGGTTGAGGCTAAGGAAAGGGCGTGGGCGATGTATTGCCGCGCGGCTGAGGCTGCGGAGCGTGGCAGTGAGGTGCTGGTGGAGCAGGTGGCGCTGAACCGGGCGGCAAAGGAGGCGCGCGAAGTGTATGAAAGGGCGTGCAAGCATGCTGCGGCTGCCCAGGTGGAGGCTCAGCAGTGGGTGAGCGTGTCTAGTGTGGCGTC
>SUVL01000030.1 GCA_015062005.1 Akkermansiaceae bacterium | reverse complement strand
ATTCTACTACGCACATGGTTCCATTGTCAAACATATTTTCAGCGATAAATAGTTATTTTGCAAGGGGAGCTGGTAGCAGCGCCCTGACATTTGGTTAAGCGCACCAGCCCCCGTTTTTTGTTTATTAATTCAGAAAAATCTCATTTTATTTTTTCTGGCGGTTCACCTTACGAAGTGCTTCACGAACGGCGTGTTTAACCGGGTCCTCCTCGGGGAGGAGGTCCGGGCGGTCGGGGCTGGGGTCGAGCATACCGGCATCGTCGATGTTGGCGTAATAGGTCGCCGCCGACTTCTCCCCCGGCAGGGACGGCTTGGGCCAGCGCGATTCCAGGAACCCGGCCACATGGAAGAAGCGCAGCGGCACATAATATTCTGTGAACAGGGCACGAACCTCCTTCAACTCAGGAACACTGCAGACCTCGCCGCGGCAAGGATCGGCGCGCCCCTGACACCTCTTCACTACAGCCTCCGCCAGAGAGGCGCAGGCCCCGCCCTCTGTTTCCGCCGCAGCAATGCACCCGGGCAGACAAACCATGGCGGCACGCCAGGGACCAGACGGAATATCGGTATCCAGCTGGGTCGGTCCACCATGAGCATCAGGACTAATGGGCGCACTGGAAACAGACAGAGCAGAGAAGAACGAATCAACCAGGCTGTCGACACCGGCATCCGAGAGGTATTTTTCCATGTCCGCAAATGCCTCCTGCGGGAACTTGATGCAGGCCCGGCTGAGAGTCTGGAAACGGTAGGAACGTTCGAACTGATCCACCCCTCCCACGGCCCTAGGCAAATGCTGATTAACTACATCTTCATTGATTAACGCGTCAAACTCAACGACTGATTCTTCACCAGGGTTTGTTGGGTAGAGATCCTCACCAGAGAAGGCGCGCGCGGCGGCCGTACAGGCACTGGGAACGCAGGAAATCATATCGAAGCAGCAGGCGGCGAAGTCCTTGACCTGCTCTGAGAGGCAGCTTCCATTCTCACCAGTGCTGATATAGACGGCATCAATGGGGTCTGCTTTATCATGGAAGGGATTTGCGAAATTATCCGTCAGCGTCCGGAAGGGGCGGTACTGGTTTGCCATGAGCGCGTTGACATCGCGCAGCGTGGCATACTCATTCTTGTAGAAATAGCCTGTGTTGCTAATCTCGGCTTCCGCTCCACCCACAAACAGGTAGGCTACAATCTTGAAGTGGATATTGAAATTATGGCAAAGCTGGGGGAGGAGGGTCAGCACATCCACCAGGCAGCCGGAGCCGGTGCCGCCACCAGCGGATGCAAACACATGGAAAGTCACCCAGCGGTCGCAGCCTGCCAAGCCCTTGCTCAACTCACAAACACCATCTTTAATGCGCTGACGAATTGCATCCGCATTGACAGCGGCCAGCACCCGGCCGTAACGCCGGCGCTGGAGCGCCCCGTATACAGGACCGGACAACAGAGTCTCTTTGAGATGCTCCACCCCGTTCTCACCAATCCAGGTCTCCACCTGGGGGTGGTTGGCGATTTCCTCTGACGTGGCGTTTTCCGGCAGCGAAAGCAGCAGCGCCTGCGTGCCCAGCTCCAAGCCTGTGTGCAGGTCTTTGTATTCCCAGCGGGAGGCATTGTCCACATCCACCTCGTTGGAATCGAGGTAGAGGTATTCGAAGCGCCGCCCCTGCTGAAGCAGGTTCTGGTATTCCCCCGCGCGCTCCACCGTTTCGGCGCGGAACGCTTTGAGCGCCGCACCACCAGTTCCGCCAAGGCCAATCAGGAAATTATGTCTGAATCCCATAGTCGTATTTCTATCTGTTGTTGAAAAAAGAGGCTGCCCCCAAGCATGACCATTATAGATGATTTAACTATATTTTCAAGAATAAAACATTTTCAGCATTACTTGAAACGGAAGGGACGGTTCCCCATCCAGCCTCTTACACACTACCAAGCGGGATATAAGCAGATTTTTGTTTAAAAAATATAAGTGGGGGGCCTATAAAAATTCAAAACAAACCAATAAATTGATTTTGCCGGGCTGAAAGCCCGAGGAATTATGAGCCCACGGAGCGGGTGAAAGACCTTAGCCCTGACTTGCTACCTCGTTTTCCCCAATCCAGGGAGCAAGCTGGGGGAGCTTGAAGGTTTCCTCCACCGTGACGATTTCCGGCAGCGAAAGCAGCAGCGACCGCGTGCCCAGCACCAGGCCGATATGCTGTCCATGGTGTTTCCATTGGGTGGCACAGGCCACATCCACAGCGTTAGAATCGAGGTAGAGGTATTCGAAGCGTCGCCCCTGCTGAAGCAGGTTCTGGTATTCCCCCTGGCGCTCCACCGCGATTTCACGGAACGCTTTAAGCGCGGCACCACCGACGCCGCCAAGGCCAATCAGGAAATTATGTCTGAATCCCATAGTCGTATTTCTATCTGTTGTTAAAAAGAGAGGCTGCCCCCAAGCTTGGTTATTATATTTTATTGAACTATATTTTCAAGAATAAAACATTCAGGAGTTCATGCTGTCGTTATCGATATTGGCAAAGTAGAGCAACTCCGGCCCAGCCTCTGCCTGTGCTTTCTTGTAGCACTCTTCCAAGGGCTTCATCACGCGGAATGCTTGCAGCGGCATGCAGCATTCCATGCGGGAAATGCGGATTTCGGTTGCATCTGACTCGGTAAGGGGAGTGAAGCACCCCTGGCTGGAACGGCGCTCAAGCCGGCTGCTGAGGTGATTCTTAATCCTGTCGTACTGACGCTGAGCTATCGGATTCAGGTTCATGGACATGTGAGCCGCCATATCCAGGAAAGATGCATGGAGCACACCGGCACCGGCTTCCTCCCCAGGGCTGTTGTAGGCGGCATCAGTCAGCTCAGCACTACTCTGGAGCCTGGAAAGCAGGCGTTCCATCTGCTCATCCACATATTGGTCACTCTCCGTGGCCAGGTAATCGTAAATAGTGTCATGATACGCCACTTTCATGAAACACCGGGAAGACAGAGACTCGCAACGATTGGTGTGAATGCGGTCACTTTCCTGCCAGAACACATTCCGGGCTTCACGGGAAAGAACTTGCATGCGCTGGTCGAAGTCTCGGAAATCCGGGTGGCTCGGGAACTCGCGCCAGTTTCTGGTTATACCCAGCGCTTGGCAGAACTCCGGGTCAAGCCTGAACAAGACCTTGCGAACCTCATCATAGCACTGGGGATTCTTATCATACTCGTCCACGTGCAAATCCAGATGGGGTTCTCTCCAATACAGGAGATGGCCGGGAGGCGGGCAGTGAAGAGAGCTCAGGAGCACATACCTTTGATTTCGCAGGTTCTCGCTGAATCGCAGCAATTCCTCGCTGATTATGGTGTAATATGCAATATCCTCATCCAGCATTTCTGCGAGAAAGCGGTTTCTGACATTGAGAAGAGCTTTCTGGCGGTTCTCACATTGCTCCGCAATAAGAGCCCGTCCTTCATTGAGCTGGTGATGAATAATTCGCCGGGGTATTGGTGTCAACACGCTGGTCAGCATCCCGATTTTCTCCCACTCCTTAACCCGCAACTGCATGACTTCGTCGTTCAGGTGGTCGGGGAAAGCCGCCGTCTCCTTCATCAATTCCTCCTGCAGATTGCGAAGGCAATCGATTATATCACGGATGCCCCATATATCCCCACGGTTATCAGGTGACCATTTGCGGCGCGCTTCCAGCTCCGCAATGATATTGGCGCGAAGCTCGAGGGCCGTGGAGCGGCACATATGCTCTATGCCACTTCTCCCCTCCTGACAGGAATGCACGTCCTGCACGGTGAGCGCGTGGATTTCCGCGCACTTTTCCCTGGTTTTCCGTAATATGCAGGCAGGCGGAGAACCTGGTTTCTGTTCACGCAGATAGCGGGCAGCCCATTGATTGAACTCCTTGAGACGTGCGGCACGGAACTCGGCATCCTGCTTCCGCTCCCTACCATGCATCTCCCACTTGCCCGACCATCCATAATGGGAGACATCCCGTTCCCTCCGCCGGAGCTTGTCACCATACAACCAGCTGTTGACGACTTCCACACCCAAGGTGCAGGAAAGCACCCGCCTCAAGTCCGCCACCGGGTGTCTGGCTATTTCCGTGCTGAAGGTTTTGAAGCGCACCACGCTCTCCTGCCCGCCTCCGGAGAACGGGCGCAATTCATATTTTTTTATATTTTCGTTCAACTCAATCAGGTTATAACAGCCGGCACCGAAGCGGGCAGCCTGCTCATGCAGGCTTTCGCCGTGCTCATCCGTGCTGATGTACACGGCATCGATGGGCGAAAGCGTGTCGTGATACGGATTAGCGACGGGCTCAGGCAAAAGGGCACAACAGGGGTGGTACTGATTGGCCATGAGCGCATTGAGATTCTGTAATGTAGTATACCCGTTCAGGAAAGCGTGCTCACGAACACCCACAAACAGGTAAACAACAGTCCTGCAACGGATTCCTCTCTCAGCCCCGAGGAGGGGGATGAGGGTAAGAATATCTACCAGGCACCCGGCCCCGGTGCCGCCACCAGTTGACGCAAACACATGAAAGACCGCCTCGTCATCAGCACGCGACGAGCAGTGAAGCAGGCGATACAACCCGGCCCTCATCGTCTCGTGAATTTCTCTGGAATGGGCAGCAGCCAGAAGCCGGCCATAACGACGGCGTTGGGCGGCACCGCAGGGGGTGGTTTGCAGCAGGCTCCGGACATACTCCTCACCCTTTTCACCAATCCAGGATGCTACATCGGCTCTGTTGCAGAGGGAGGCGGCATCCTCAGCGCGCAGGCTGCGGAGGTGAATGGTTTCAGTTTCCCTGCGCAAACCGATAAAACTGTCATTGCTCTCCCACTGCGTTGCCCGTTGAATGTCTGCCTCACAGGAGTCGATGTAGAGGAACACCATGTTATAAGGCTTGTGCGTGTACTCTGTGCTAGATTGCCTCCGGTTAAATGCTTCTACACGAAATGCCTTGAGCGCAGCTCCGCCTGCGCCGCCAAGTCCAATCAGAAAATGATGCTGGTTTGCCATGGGTATTGAGAAGTGGGTTTGAGTCTGCGAATACAATTCACCCGCTACCCATAACAGGCGTACCACCCGCCCCTTTTTATTTCAAAAAATATATTTTTATGCTGCGACCATTCAGCCTGCAATCGCATCAAGCGCCTGGCGGCAGAGGGCGGCGGACCACTGGCCGGGGGCGGTGGGGGTATCGCCCAGGTAGCCGTAGATGAGGCAGGCGCCGTGCTGTGCATAGAGAAGTCGGCTGACCGCGCCGAGCGGCCCCATACCCATGGCTGTGGTGGGGCCAGTGGCGCGGCGCAGGAGCTCCACACCGGTCATCATATCCTCCGCGCGGTGCAGGCGGAAGGCGAACTTGGCCACGGTGGCGCCCAGGGAGCGGGCCTGTTGCTCTTTTTCCAGCAGGGAATCCAGCGCGGGCGTCTTTTCAAAATCGTGAGCGGAGGCAATGACGGGCACCCCGGCGGCGCGGGCTTCGGCCACCAGCTCAGGCACCTCGGGCAGCTGCGCAATCTCCCAGTCCAGCGAAGCGGCCAGGGGCAGCAGACTGCGGGCAATCTGCACGCGCTCTGCGGTGCTCATGGTGCGCAGACCACCCTCGTCCGCATGGCGCACAGTGACCAGCACCGGGCGGCAGCAGCGCATCTGCACCAGCGCTGCCCAATCCGTATCAGCCGGCAGGCCATCGGCACGCAGCTCCACCACATCGCAGGGCAGCGATTCCGCAGCACAGGCTGCCTGCCAGGCGGCGAGGTCGGAAACGGAACCCACCACCAGCGGGCGGGTGAAGGAAAGGCGGGGCTGCGCGTTCATGCCGCGTATTCTATACCAAACGCCGCGCTCTGACAAGCGAATATGCAATGATTTGCTATTGCGTTGGCAGGGGGAACATGGTAGCATGCGCGCATGGCCTATAGTTTCGAGGACGCAGTGGAGCAGATTCTGCAGAAGAATGATGATTACCCGGCGGATGCCTACTTCTTCATCCGTGCGGCGCTGGATGCCACGGTGGAGCGCATCCGCAAGCCGTCCGACAACCCGCACCTGAGCGCAGAGGAGCTCTACTTCGGCTTCTGCGCCTATGCGCTAGAGGAATACGGCCCGCTGGCGCTGGCGGTGATGGAGCAATGGGGCGTGACGGAATCCTCCCACGTGGGCGACCTAGTGTACAACCTGATTGAGGTGGGTGTGTTCGGCAAGCAGGAGGGCGACCGCCGCGAGCAGTTCGACGGGCTCACCCCGGTGGCTACCCTGCTCAATGCCCCCTACGAAACTCTCGATACCCCGAACTGATATTCCCCTTTTTACCTATATGAGCACCGAAGCTATGCAGGGCAACCAGCTGCGCTGGCCCGCCGAATGGGAGAAGATGGAAGCGGTGTGGCTCTCCTGGCCGCACCGAGATGACCTCTGGCAGGGCGGCCTGCAGGAGCTGCACGGGCGCTATGCCGAGCTGGCCGCCGCCATTGCCACCGAGGCGGAGGTGCGCATCAACGCCGCCGCGCCGCTGCATGCGGGCATTGAAAAGCTGCTGCTCAGCCGCGGGGTGCAGCGTTTCAAGCTCTACGACCACCCCACAAACGACGTGTGGTGCCGCGACCACGGCCCTATCTTCACCCGGCGGGCAGATGGCGGCTTGCAGCTGGCGAACTGGACCTTCAACGCCTGGGGTGGGAAGTTTGCCCCCTGGGATCTGGACAACGAGATTCCCGCCCGCATTGCAACCAGCCTGGGGCTGCCCCAGCTGCCCAGCAGCATGATTCTGGAGGGCGGCGCCATCGAGAGCAACGGCGAAGGCCTGGTGCTCACCACCGAGGCCGTGCTGCTGAACCCGAACCGCAACCCCGGCTGCACCAAGGCCGAGGTGGAAGCCGAGATGCACCGTCTGCTGGGCACCACGCATGTATTCTGGCTGGGCAGCGGCATCGAGGGCGACGACACGGACGGCCACATCGATGACATGGTGCGCTTTGTGAACCCGGAAGCAGTTGTTTCCATTGTGGAGCCTGATGCACACTCCCCCCACTACCGCGCCTTGGCCGAGAACAATGAGCGCTTGCAAGACCTGCGCACGCCCTCCGGCCACCGGGTGGAGGTGATTCCCCTGCCCATGCCGCAGCCGCTGGTGGCGCAGGATTGGCGTCTGGAGCAGCTGCCCGCCAGCTATGCCAACTTCCTTATCTGCAACGGGGCGGTGATTGTGCCCATCTTCATGCAGCCTAAGGAGGACGACCGCGCGCTGGGCATCCTGCGCGAGGCTTTCCCCGGCCGCCGCGTGGTGGGTATTGATGTCCGCCGCCTCGTGATTGAGGGCGGCGCCATCCACTGCATCACCCAGCAGCAACCTGCGTAACGCATCAAACCAAAAAGCGGCTCCTTCCGGAGCCGCTTTTTGGTTTAGTACCCGCCCCAGAAATTCTCGGCGGGATTCATGGGAATACTGTCGCCGGGTTTGAGCTGCGACCAGTCGAAAACGGTGCGCCAGCGGTAGCGGTTGCCATTCGGCTGGACGAAGAGCACATCGATACCCTGCTCTCCTTTGCCCGTGTTCTGGCGGGCGGCGAGCTCCGCAATGGGGATGGTCACCTTGTACTGGTTCCCAGCCACACGCTCAGTGCAGAAGGCCACGGCGTCGTAATCCTGATTCACCACGTAGGGAGGGTCCTGCACCAGGGCATTCACATAGGCACAGCCGGTGCAGGTGATATCCAGCTCCAGAGCATCACCCACCCACTTCAGGCTGGCTGCCTGAATCTCCGGCTTCGGGCACTCGGCGTAGAACGCCGTCTTACCCCCGGCGGGAGCAAAGACCTGGCAGCGGTCGAGCAGGCGGGCGGAGTTCAGCGTGAGATAGGTGGGTTTCATGCCGAAAGTGTAGTTGCCCGCGCCCATGAGCGGGGTGCCCATGGAGGCTTTATCGGTCACGGTGCCCTCATTGTGCGGCAGGTTGAGCCCGTGCCCCAGCTCATGCGCCAGACCGCCGAGCCACTTGGTGAGCAGGCGCCCTTCGTGGGTGTCCTGGCCAAGGTGTTTGATATCGAAGTGGGCATAGTCCAACGCAAAGCAGTTGCGGCCCAGTCCGTAGAAGGGTACGCCGCCGGGGCTCATGTCGTTGTTCTGCTCATCGTAGAAAGTGGGCATGATGACCAGGATGTGGTCGCTGCGCAGCTGGCCGGGATTCGCCGCAGCATATTCCTTAATATCGGCCATGCAGAAGTTGTGCCCCGTAGCATAGGCATACTCGCGAGAAGGGCGTTTGCCGCGCACCAGGTGGAGTTTCACATTGCCGTTCTCCAGACGCTCCAGCCCGAAACTGCGCCCGGGGAACCCGTTGCGGGTCATCTCCTTCGCGTAGAACTGCTGCACATAGAGCATCAGCTCGCTGAGACGGCGCTCATAACCGGCCACCGGCTGGTTATCATTCCCCAGGAAATATACGATATTGAGCGGGTGTTCCGCAGGCACCACGGCCACTTCATCGGCCAGAATCTCTCTGGCGCGGTCAGAAAAATGAGCGGGTACAGCAGCCATGCTCAGCGGAGCCAGCAGACCCAACGCCGCAATTAAGGTGGAGGCTTTCATGCGTAACATTTTACCACAATCCCCCCCTCAGGCAAGAAAAAGAGCGCTACCGCCTCAGCAGCAGCGCTCTGGAAACAATCAGGCTTTCAGGAATCAAGCAGCCTTGATGGCGGCGATGAGCTTATCCTTGGTGGTCATGCCGGTGATGGTGGTCACGGCTTCACCGCCCTTGAAAACGATGAAGGTCGGCAGGGAACGCACGCCGTAACGCACGGCAATGGCCTGGCCGGCGGGCTGGCCGGCATCCACCTTCACCACCTTGGCCTCTGCGGCCAGGGCAGCGCCCACCTGCTCCACAGCGGGCATCATCATCTTGCAAGTGCCGCACCAGGTGGCCCAGAAATCCACCATGACGGGAACGGGGGAATTGAGGACCTCTGCCTCAAACGTGCTCTCGGTTACTTCTTTGAGTGCCATAGTTGTATATGTTTGTTGTGAGTGTTAAAAAGCACCGCCAGGGGCTGGGCCACCGGCGGTGCTGCTTGATTCAGATGTTCATGCGGTGGCAGGTTGCGTTACATGCAGGCTCGCAGACGAGCCACCAGGTTTTCCTTGGAAGTGGCGCCCACCACGGTATCCACCAGCTCCCCGCCGCGGAAGAACATGAGCGTGGGGATGGAGCGGATATTGAAGCGGGTGCAGAGCTCCTGGGTGCTTTCCTCATCCACATTCACCTTGCAGACCTTGGCCTGCCCGGCAAGTTCCACGCCAATCTGATCCACAATGGGTGAAATCATCTTGCACGGTCCACACCAGGGAGCCCAGAAATCCACCAGCACGGGAACGGGGCTTTCGAGTACCTCCGTTGCGAAATCGCTGTCTGTAATCTGTAATGCCATGGTGAGGGATGAGATGCCCGCAGGGGCGCTTCCGTTGAAAAAAATTACTCTTCTTCGTCGGTAGCTTCTTCCTCTTCGCCACCTTCATCCCCGGAGGATTCCTCCTCGGCAGCAGCATCGCCACCATCAGAGCCATCAGAAGGCCAGCCGAAGGTGGGCTCGGTCACGCGGCCGAAAGTCGTGTCCACGCTATACTGCTGGTAGCAGAGGAACAGAACAGCCAGGAGGGCAATGATGGTCACCACCAGCACAGTGGGATGAGTTGCCTGAGGCTCGTCCTCCTCGATGATTTCTGCGGGCTTCTTCTTGGCCTTGGAAGCACCGGCCTTGGCACCAGCCTTCACGCCGGGCTTGGCAGGCTTGGCGGCCTTGGGAACAGGAGCCGTGGCCGTGGGCATGGCGGCCGGAGCAGCAGCCTCAGCAGGCTTGACCGGTGCAGAAGCCGGAACGGGAGCCGTAGCCACCGGAGCTGCAGGTGCAGCGGGAGCAGCAGGCGCTGCCGGAGCTGCGGGTGCAGCCGGAGCAGCAGGCTTGGGTACGCCAGGAACTGCGGGACGGGAAGGAACCTGAAGCGGCATGGTCGGCGTCATGCGCGGAGCGGTAGGCGGCACGGGACGGGCGGGTGCAGCCGGAGACAGGGGCACGGTAGAGGCCGCGCGGGGAGCGCTGGGCGGCACGGGAGCACCAGGTGCTGTGGGAGCGACGGGACGCGGAGGAACAGGGGCGGCCGGAGCAGCCGGGCGCGGGGGAATAGGAGCTGTAGGAGCTACAGGACGGGGAGCCGTCGGAGGAACCGGGCGCGGAGGAGTCGGAGGAAGAGGAGGAGTGCTCATAACGTCAGTAAAGTCTGGTGCCGCCATAGCGGATTTCTTCTTATATTGCATTTTTTTTCTGCTTTTGCAAGCGGAAAACACTCACATGCGATATTTTTTTCATTTTTCGGGGTAATGCAGCCATCAACGGCTGGATTCGCGAAGCAACGAGCGGTACAAAGCCGGGCGTTCGCCAGAGGCCATCGGCTGCATCCAGGAATGGTCCGGCTGCACCCCAGTAAGTTTAATGAGGCGCAAGTCAGTCCTGGTAGTTTCAATCAGCTGGCGCAGCTGGGGTTTGATACCGCCGTGCTCGCGCCAGGGCTGAGCCCCGCTTCTCCAGATAGGATTGAATCCCATACGATATGCAGAGTTGATACGGAGCGCATGCTCCAGCAAGGAAAGAGCCTGGGCATGATTTCCCTGCTGCATCTCGAATCTTCCCCATATCAGCAGGTTGTACGCGTAATAAGCAGGCCAGTTGTTAAGAAGGGATGCGGGCATGGAATCTCCCACATAGTGTTTGCGCATAAGGCGCTCCGCCTCCGCAAACTTATTTTCCGCCCCCAGCACATCCACCAGCATAGTCAGTGTAAAGAGCTGCCTGGGGTTCGCCTGGAGCGCCAACTTGAGCAGGCGTTCGCGCTCCGCCAGATCCACCTCATACGGAGGCAGCATGAAATACGTATCCATGAGCGCCGGAGCCGGGTATTGCGGAAGCAGAGCGGCTATGAGCCCCCGCCGGGCAGAAGCCTGAGCATCAGCCCCGGCAAGGCTCAATTCATTATACCGCCACTGGGCACTCCACGCGGGTTGGAGAGTGCAGGCCAGCCAGCCGCTCACCCCCGCCAGCGCCACCGCAAGCAGCCCCAGTACACACCGGCCCGGCCATTTCTGCGCCCGCACCGGCACCAGGGGAGCCTGCGATGCGCTGCACCATTTCCGGAATGAAAACCAAGCTTCACCACGATAAGCAAACGGAGAAGCCAGCACCCCACAGGAAAACGCCGTCATCGCCACCAGCGCAAACGAATGCCATGGAAAATCAACAACCGCATAAGCAGCCACCACCAACAACAACTGCATGGCCACCACCACCAGAGTCTGGCGGGAGACAGGCGTCTCTTCTGCCGCCAGACATCGGCACCCCTGAATCAGGTGCATTCCCAGAATGAGCAGCGCAAGGAGCAACCCCAGGATTCCGTAGTCAACCCAGAGCTGGAGGTATTCATTGTGGGCATAGTTGGGGAGCTGCCATTCACTGTAATAAGGGACGATTTCCCAGGCCGTGGCATTGGCACCGCACCCCCACACCGGCACAGTGGGGAGCACCTCACACACAGCCGACCATATGAGATAGCGCAGGTGCGAATCAGCCCCACCAAGCAAGCCGGCCAGGTATGAGCCGAACAGGAACTCAGTAACCGCCACGAGGGCACCCACAAAAACAAAGATGAGCCCCCATGCACTTACCGCACTGATTTTCCGGTCGTGAAACGCCCCGGCCACCACACTGAGCAGCCAGATACTCACCACAGAAAAGGGCAGCACCACATAAACCGCACGGGTGCCGCACATGAACGATGCCGCAATGGAAAAAAGCCCCAGCGCCACAGCAGCCCAGCGCCACATACCACGGCAGAGATACCAGGCAGCAGTAGCCAGGGCACACCCGCCCGCACAGAAAAAGACACCCGCAAAATTCTTATAGACAAAAAGAGAAACAGGTGTGGAATTCGCCCCCTCCGGGGTAAAGGCTGCGCGGCCGGTCCACTCAAGGCTGAACCAGGTCTGGCGCACAGCCCACATGGCAATAATGTTGAGTAGCAAGGCCCCGGCCAGCACCGCCACCAGCACACCATGGTTCTTATTCTGCGCCACATACACCCCCGCCACATAATACACGACAGCCCCCAGGATAAGTGCCGTTTCTCCCCAGGAATCGACCACGGCATAGCTGTTCAGGCAACGAGCCAGAAAATACACACCGGCCGCCAGCGATATCCAGCCCGGCAGACTCATGCGCACCACGCGCCGGCCAGTCAGCAGCGCCACCAGCACCAGGAGCACCACCACGCCCAGCAGCACACAGGCAGGAAACGAGCTGAATGCGTGCGCATCGACCGCCGCCATCGAAAATATCCACAGCGCAGCCAGCAACCACCCCGCCAGGCAGCCGCTCAGGCTCTCAGTCAGTCGCGATACAGTTTTATCATCTGCCATGTGCCGCATCATACCAGATAGCCCTTCTTCCCGCAAGCACACAGCTGAAAAAACTTGACAGCAAGCCGGAAGTATGCCAGAGTGCGCTCACGGGTATGAAACTGTTGCTTGCGCTCACAGACCAGAGCTTTACCGCCACCAAATCGGTGGGCATCTTCAACGTATCCATGGGGCTGGCCCGCGGGCTCATGCAGCAGCCGGAGGTGGAGGAGCTGCATATCCTCGGCAACACCGAATGCGCCGCACATTTCACCCAGCTGCCGCCGCATGTACACCTGCACCTGGCTGACAAACCGGTACCCCGACGCTTCGGACGCGTCTGGTGGGATCAATTCGGCGTGTGTGCCGCTATCCGCCGCATCCAGCCGGACTGGGCCATTCTCCCCAAGGGCTTCCCCCCCTTCTTCCCGGCCCTGGGCAAGACCAGGCTGGCCTGCTACCTGCACGATGTGAACTGGGAATACTACGAACAACACCATGGCGCGGGAGACTCCCCCTTCCCCCGCCATGAATTGATGTATTTCCGCGCCCTGGGGCTGCGCTCCCTGAGGGTTTCTGACCTGGTGCTCACCTCCACCCGCTTCAACAGGAGCCGCTATGAGCACTACTGCCCCGGCTGCCGCGTGGCGGTGGTCGGCATCGGCTTCGATGACGAGCCCCGTGCCTATTCCCCCGCCACCGGCCGCGACCTCCTCTTCTATGCCTCCCCTTTCCCGCACAAACTCACCTCCCTGGGCATCCAGCGTGTAGAAAGCTGGCTGAAGCAGCGCAGCGACTCAGCCGGCATCCGCATCCACCTCATCGGGCGCCTGCCTCAGGGGCTCTCCCTGCCCGGCCCGCACTGGGTGCAGCACGGTCGTCTGCCATTCGCAGAATTGCAGCGCATCCTGCACGAGGAAAGCCGCTGCGCCCTCTATTTCTCCGACTACGAAGGCTTCGGCATGCCCCCGGTGGAGTGCCTGCGCGGGGGTGTCCCCTGCCTGGCAAGCGCCCTGCCCCCCATCTGCGAGAATATCCCCGCCCGCTTCACCTTTGATAATGCGGATGTGGCAGACTTCATCAGCAAGCTCAACACCATCTACGATACCCCGGATATGACCTCCCTGCCCACCTATCCCACCTGGCAGGAAGTCGCCCGCCGCTGTGTGGCAGCCATGCAGCAGCTGTAAGGCCGACCAACGGGAGGATATCGTTCCCCCGTTCCAGCAGCTTGACTCCCGCAAGCAGCAGCGGCAACTTGAGGTTCTCTAAAAACTCAAATTGGGAACCTTAAAAAACTCACTAAATTGGAATTTGGCGAGCCGCAGGCGAGTCAAATTCCCATCCCTCATGCGCCAGCATGAGGGATTTCATACATGCCACAGGCATGTATTTCATGCACTGCCATAGCAGCGGTACTGCCGTTTTTGCAATGTATTGG
Organism: Akkermansiaceae bacterium; assembly: GCA_015062005.1. Classification (GTDB taxonomy): domain Bacteria; phylum Verrucomicrobiota; class Verrucomicrobiia; order Verrucomicrobiales; family Akkermansiaceae; genus Akkermansia. The sequence goes on along the minus strand of SUVL01000030.1, from coordinate 14,616 downwards.
CCATAAGTGTGCAATAGGATACATAAAGTGTATGTTTTTTTCCAGGGAAGGCTAATTTATTATGCGACCGCCCATTGGATGTACCGCTGCTAATGCAGCGGTAACCAGTCGCTTCGCTCAATGAATTACACCGGCAGAGCCGGTGTATGTAAATACCACAGCTGCGCTGTGGTATGAAAGCGTAGCTGGCGCTACGCATGAAATACCGCCTGCGGCGGTATGAAAGCGGCACTGCGTGCCGCAATATGAAAAAGGACAAGCCTTTCGGCTTGTCCTTTTTCAGAAAACTTTCCCGAACAATGGGTTTCAGGCCTCAACAGCGGGGGTCACGGCAGCAGCCGGAATCTCCTCCTTGTTGGTGAAGTGCCACTTCACCTTGTTGCGCTTGCTGGCGGAACGAGCCTTGCGGCGCTTCTCGTCCATGGGGCTCTCAAAAGCGCGACGACGGCGCATCTCCTCGAGGATACCCTCGGTGTCGAGCTTGGTCTTGAGGCGCTTCAGAGCGCGATCGATCGGTTCTCCTTTACGTACAGATACGGAACGCATGATTTTTCTTTCGTTGTTGATAAGTTGTCCGGGAACGGGGGAGCACGATACAGCAATTGCTTCTTCCTGTCAAGTTTTTTGTCGCACATTTAGAAAAAAAGCTGACAATTTCGCACCGTAGGCGCGCAAATCAGGGCTTGCCAAGGGGGGCGCGAGCGTGTACAATGCGCGCGTGACTGCGCCGAAACACCCACCGATGTGTGATTTTGCCGAACGCCCGTTCATCCTGTTCTGGGAAGTGACACGAGCCTGTGCCCTGGCCTGCAAGCATTGCCGGGCCATCGCCCAGCCAAAGGCCCACCCGGAGGAACTGAACCACGAGGAAGCCCTGGCGCTGGTGGATGAGATTGCGGAACTGGCACCGCCCATGCTGGTTCTGACCGGGGGAGACCCGATGATGCGGCGCGATATTTTCGACATCATCGAGCGAGCCTCCGCCAAAGGGCTGCGCGTGGCGCTGAGCCCGGCGGCCACCAACCGCCTGCTCAATACAGACTTTCACAAACTGCGCGCTGCCGGCGTGGTGAGCATGAGTCTGAGCCTGGACGGCGCCACCCAGGCTACGCACGATGCCTTCCGCGGCGTGCCGCACACCTTTGAGCGCACCCTGCAGGCCGCCCGCATGGCAAAGGAAGCCGGCATCCAGCTGCAGATCAACACTACCATTTCCCGCAGCACCCTGCCGGAGCTGGAAGGTTTTGTGGATATTCTGAAAGAGATTCAGCCGGATGTGTGGAGTGTTTTCCTGCTGGTACCCACCGGCCGCGCCACACTGGAGGAACTGCCCGGAGCCGATGAACTGGAGGCCCTGTGGTCCCGCCTGCTGGAGCTGCGCTGTGAACTTCCCTTCGCCATCAAGACCACGGAGGGTCACCACTACCGCCGCGCCCTCATGCAGGAAGCCCGCCGCAGCGGCGCACCCGCCCCGCGCCACATGGTGCCCACGCGCGATGGCAAGGGAGTGGCCTTCATTTCCCACGTAGGAGAGATTCAACCCAGCGGCTTCCTGCCCCTCACCGCCGGAAATGTGCGCACCGACAAACTGGCTGACATTTACCGCAACCACCCACTCTTTGTGCAGCTGCGTGATGATGACGCACTGGGCGGCAAGTGCGGCCGCTGTGAGTACCGCCGCGTGTGCGGTGGCTCCCGCGCACGTTCCTATGGCAGCTGCGGCGATATGATGGCCGCCGAACCTCTCTGCAACTATATACCCGCCGCCCTGCGCGGTGATTCTCCCCAGTCATGATCAATATTACCAAACTCTGGACAGGCGCCGCCCAGCCGGCAGACCACATCCGCTACGGCCAGGGCCACGGCGGCAGCGAGCTCAACACCAGCACCGCCGCCTGCATGCCCGCTTCATCCCGCGCGCGCAAACCCATCGTGGTCTGGAATATCACCCGCACCTGCAACCTGCGCTGCGTGCACTGCTATGCCGATTCCCACGCCGAGCGCTATGCCGGGGAACTGAGCTGGGAGCAATGCTGCGCCGTCATCGATGACCTGGCAGATTACAAGGTGAACGCCCTGCTGCTTTCCGGCGGCGAACCCCTGCTGCACCCACAGCTGCCGCAGATTCTGCAGCGAGCCACTGAAAAGGGGCTCAAGGTCACCATCTCCACCAACGGCACCCGCATCACCCCGGACATGGCTCGCCTGTTCAAGGACCTGGGCGTGGCCTACGTGGGTATCTCGCTGGACGGAATCGGCGCGGTACACGATAAGTTCCGCGGCGTACAGGGCGCCTTCGACGGCGCCATCCGCGGCTTCAAACTCTGCGAGGAAGTGGGCCAGAAGACCGGCCTGCGCCTCACCCTCACCCGCAACAATGTGCAAAGCATGGAGCAAATCCTCAACTTCATTGAGCAGGAGGGAATCCAGCGCGTGTGCTTCTACCACCTGGTACCCACCGGGCGCGGGGTGGATGTAGCCAGTCTGAAACCGGAGGAAGCCCGCGCAGCGCTGGACATGCTCATCGCCCGGGCGGAGGCCTGGCACGCAGCCGGGCAGACCCGCGAGCTGCTCACCGTGACCCAGCCGGCAGACGGCGTATACCTGCTGCTGCGCCAGCTGCGCGAAGGCCACCCCCTGGCTCAGGAAACCCTCCGTCTCCTCACCTGGAACGGCGGTGGCGCCAACAGCTCCGGCCGCGGTATCGCCAATATCGACACGCAGGGCAACATCCACCCCGACCAGTTCTGGCAAGGCGTCACCCTCGGCAATGTGAAGACCCAGAAATTCTCTGATGTGTGGGAAGCTGCCAACGAGCCCAGCGCCCAGGTGCTCCGCGAGCTGCGCGGCAGCGATGACCCGCTGGAACGCCAGAAAAAACTCAGCGGCCGCTGCGCCACCTGCCGCCATTTCTCCCTCTGCGGCGGCGGGTTCCGCACCCGTGCCGCCTTTGCCAACGGCCACTGGTACGGCTCCGATACCGGCTGTTATCTCACCGATGAAGAGACCCAGACCGACATTTCTGAGCTTTTATAATAAAAATTTTCTTATCCGGCGGCAAAACTGCACTTTTTTGCTTGCAGGAAACAAAATGATGTGGTATTTCTGATTGCGTCATGAAGCGCTTACTCCTTTCTACAATTCTCCTGGCTCTGGCCGGCACGACGTATGCCGACATTCAGGCTCCGCCCGCCTCAGAGTACACGGCCACCCGCAAGCTGGGTCGTGCCATCAGCAACATCCTCTACGCTGTGGAGGAAATCCCCACCACCATGATTCGCTGGAACGGCGCTGAAGGTGACTACGCTGGTTTCTCCGTAGGTATCGTCGACGGTGTTGGCCGCACCCTCTCCCGCATGGGCTATGGCTTCTACGAGCTCGTCACCTTCTGGGCTCCCACCTACAAGTGCACTTACAAGCCCTGCTACCAGGACACCTGCGGTCGCAGCGGTCTCAAGGAATACAACGTCTGGGGTGGCTTCTCCGAATTCCCCGAGGAGCTTGGTTTCCAGAGCAAGTATGATTACTGCCGCCTCTCCAACGACTGATTTTTATTCACACTGTTTTTCAGAAGCCCCGTCTGCTGCAAGCAGCCGGGGCTTTTCGGCTTTAAGCATAAAATGCACTTCTGAACATGCGGCTCAACAACACGCAATCTGATAATTTGCCCCTCACTGAGGCAAGCTGCGCGGTCAGCTTCGTTGCGCATCGGCTTCTGCGCCGCTTCAGTCCGTGAAATAACATCTACCACAGCGAGGATTGCCGCACTTGCCACTTGACCGCGGGCGGTGATTCTGGTAGTTTTTAACGAATGCTCAAAAAACTGCTCAGCTGCCTGATTCTGGTGTGCGCCCTGCTGGCTATGGTGGGGTGCAACCAGGAGAACCCGGATAGCAAGGTTATCCGCATCGGCGGGTTTCCGAATGTGACCCACGTGCAGGCCCTGGTGGCCCGCAACATGACCCGCCACGGCGAGGGGTGGTTCGAACGCTACCTGCCTGGCTACACACTGGAGTGGTACACCTACAACGCCGGGCCCACCGCCATGGAGGCCCTCTTCGGCCGCACGGCAGACCTCACCTATGTGGGACCCAGCCCGGCGCTGAATGCCTATGCCGTCTCCGCCGGGCGCGAGGTGCGCCTGCTGGCCGGAGCAGTGAATGGCGGAGCGGCCCTCCTGGTGGCACCGGAGAGCGGCATCAACTCCCCCTCCGATTTCAAGGGACGCAGCATTGCCACCCCGCAGCTGGGCAACACGCAGGATGTCTCCTGCCGCGCCTGGCTGACCAGAAACGGCCTGAAATGCACGCTGGAGGGCGCGGGCGACTGCCGCGTGGCCCCCACGCCGAACTCCATGCAGCTGCAGCTCATGAAGCAGGGCGAAATCGCCGCCTGCTGGACGGTGGAACCCTGGGTGTCGCGGCTGGAGAGCATGGCCGGAGCGAGGGTGCTGGTGCAGGAGCCGGATGTGGTCACCACGGTGCTGGCCGGGCGCGTGGGCTGGCTGAAGCTGCACCCGCAGGAAGCTGCCACCATCATCCGCGCCCACCGCGAGCTCACGCAGTGGATTATCGAGCACCCGGAGGAAGCCCAGGCACGCGTGGTGGATGAGCTCACCCAGTTGACCCAGGCACCCATGGAGCCGGAGCTGGTGCGCAGCGCATGGAAGCGTCTGAAGCTGACGGATGCGATTGACCTGCCGGGACTGGAGCAATTTGTGAAGGACGCGCAGGCCACCGGGCTGCTGGACCGCGTGCCGCCGCTGGAAGGAATGATTTACAAGCAAGACTGATGACACAGGAAAAACTACACGAGGAGATACACAATTTTCCGACCGCCAAGCTCAGCATCGAGCATGTGTGCAAGGATTTCGTGACCAAGCGCGGCACCGTACGCGCGCTGGACGATGTTTCGCTCACCATCAATGAGGGTGAGTTCGTCTGCTTTGTGGGCCCCAGCGGCTGCGGCAAATCCACCCTGCTCAATATCATCGCAGGGCTGGAAAAACCGGACAGCGGCATGGCGCTCATTGACGGCACCCCCATCACCGGCCCGGGACGCGACCGCATGGTCATGTTCCAGGAACACGCTCTCTTCCCCTGGCTGGATGTCATCGGCAACGTGATGTTCGGGCTCAAGCAGAAACCCAACCTGACCGATAAGGAGCGACTGGAGGTGGCCAAGTACTACCTCTACCTCGTGAAGATGGACCGCTTTGCCCATGCCAACATCCACGAACTGAGCGGCGGCATGCGCCAGCGTGTGGCCCTGGCCCGCTCCCTGGCGCCTAACCCCAAGATTCTGCTCATGGACGAGCCCTTCTCCGCGCTGGATGCCATGACCCGCGAGCGGCTCTACGGCGATATCCAGGACGTGTGGGAGAAGCGCCGCAAGACCATCGTGTTCGTGACGCACAACGTGCGCGAAGCCGTGTGCCTGGGCAGCCGCGTGATTCTCTTCTCCCCGCACCCGGGCCGCGTGCGCGAGGAATTCCCGGTCTATCTGGCCCGACCGCGCAATATCAACAACCACGACCTGGCCGACCTCTCGCAGAGCATCACCTCGGCGCTGAAGGGCTACACAGCCAACGAATCTGATTAAGACGTCATGAAACGCGTTATCATCACCATCCTCTTCTTCCTGCTGCTCATTCTGGTGTGGGCGGCGCTCACCGGCGACCTGGCTGCTTTCGGGCTTGATTTCAGCCTGTGGTCGCCCTATGTGCTGCCCCCGCCCAGCACCGTGGGCCACTACCTGTGGGATAACACAGTCAACGGCAAAATCCCGCTTTCCATGCTCATCACCCTGCGCCGCCTGCTCATCGGCTACGTCATCGGCCTGGTGCTGGGTGTGCCGCTGGGCATGCTGGCCGCGCGTTTCCGCAGCGTGAATGATACCCTGGGCATGCTGGCCCTGGGCTTGCAGGCTCTGCCCAGCGTGTGCTGGGTGCCGCTGGCCTGCATCTGGTTCGGGCAGACGGAGGCTGCCCTGCTCTTTGTGGTCATCATGGGTACGCTGTGGAGTGTGCTGCTCTCCACCCAGAACGGCATGAAGAATGTACCGCCCATCTATGCCCGCGCCGCGCGAACCATGGGTTCCAGCCCGCTGCACACGCTGGTGTTCGTGACCCTGCCGGCCTCGGCCCCCTTTGTGGTGAGCGGCATGAAGCAGGGCTGGGCCTTTGCCTGGCGCTCGCTCATGGCGGCAGAGATTTATGTATCCGTGGTGTCCGGCTTCGGTATCGGCCAGTACCTGCACTATGGCCGCGAGCTGCAGCGCATGTACCAGGTCATCGGTATCATGTTCATCATCATTGCCGTGGGCCTGCTGGCGGATAAGATTCTGTTCTCACCCATCGAATCCTGGCTGCACCGCCGCTGGGGAACAAATAAGGATTGACAATTGACTATTGACGATTGACTATTGGGGTTATGATTCCGGAGTGGATTGAGGAGTTGAAGGCTTTGCTGGGCGATTGTGTGTGCACGGATGAGGCTACACTGCAGGCTCACGCGGGTGATAAGTGGCATGCCGCTGCGCTGCCGCAGGCTGTGGTGCTGGCCACGGAGACGGCGCATGTGGCCACCGCGCTGAAATTTGCGCACGCGCGCGGTATTCCCGTGACCCCGCGCGGTGCCGGAGTGGGCTACGTGGGCGGCTGTGTGCCGGTGCGGGGTGGCATCGTCATTTCCGTGGCCCGCATGACCCGCATTCTGGAGGTGAACCCGGCGGATGGCGTGGCCGTGGCCGAGGCCGGGGTGCTCACCGCTGATTTGCAAGCCGCCTGCGCGGAAGTGGGCTGGTTCTACCCGCCCGACCCCGCCTCGCGCAAGGAATCCAGTATTGGCGGCAACATCGCCACCAACGCCGGCGGCCCCCGCTGCCTGAAATACGGCGTGACCCGAGCCTACGTGCTGGGGCTCACCGTGGTGCTGGCGGATGGCCGCGTGCTGCGCTGCGGTGGCCGCACCCACAAGAACAAGCAGGGCTTTGACCTGGTGGGGTTTTTCTGCGGCAGCGAGGGCATGCTCGGCATCGTGACCGAGGCCACGCTGCGCATCATTCCCGCGCCGCCCGCCCGCGCTGCGCTGCACGCCAGTTTCCCGCAATTTGCCCTGGCCGCCGCCGCCGTGCAGAACACCCTGCAGGGTGGTCACCTGCCCTGCGCCATCGAGATTACGGATGCCTTCACCCTGGCCGCCGCCCGCAATCACCTGGGGCCCAGCGCCCTGCCCGCCGGAGCGAAGGGCCACATCATCATCGAGATTGACGGACAGGCCGATGCCGTGGCCACTGAGCTGGAATCCATTGCCGCCATTCTGCGCGAAACCGGCGCCACCGAGGTGGTCTATGCCCGCACCGAGCCCGAGGTGGAAGCCATCTGGCAGCTGCGCCGCGAGTTCTCCTACAGTCTCAAGGCCACCGGGCTCACCAAGCTGAATGAGGACATCGTCATCCCCCGCTCGCAACTGGTGGAGCTGGTGAGCTTCTGCGAGAGCATGCAGCAGGAAACCGGCATACCCGTGGCCTGCTTCGGCCACAGCGGGGACGGCAACATCCACACCAATATCATGGTGCTCAAGGATGCCGAGGGCCGCGACATCCGCGAACCGGCCGATGCCCTGGTGAACCGCCTCTTCGACTGGGTCATGGCCCACGGCGGCAGCATCACCGGCGAACACGGCATCGGCCTCGCCAAGGCCCCCTGGTTCCCCCGCGCCATCGGCGATGTAGCCCTGGATGCGCACCGCGCCCTCAAAGCCGCCCTCGACCCCGCCGGCATCCTCAACCCGGGTAAGATGGGGTTATAGAGGTCCGCAAAGCGGATATCGTCTTGCCGCAGGCAAGATATCGTCCGGCGCAGCCGGATATCGTCCAGTCTCCGCAGGAGACTGGATATCGTTTTCCTTTATTTCCCGGGCTTATCTTCCCCCTTTCATTGGGAAAGATTCCCCACCCTATGCGTATGCCAGCTCCCGGGACTTCGTTTTTTTTGGAGCAGGCCGCATCACAAAGCGTTTGCCGTCCTGCAGCTCGACATCCAAGGTCTTACGAGTCACCTCAACATAGCGGGAAATCGATTTCAAGCTCATCTTCTCATTGGGAGTTGACTCAATTTCCGCAATACGCGGCTGACGACAATTCAACGCAGCCGCCATATCCTTTTGCGAAAGACCCGCCGATACTCGCATTTCCACCAGACGGTCTGCAATGGAATAGGCCCTGGCTTCATTCTCTATAGCATCCCAGTCCGTCTCTGAAATCAAATGGGGCACATGCCCCTCTTTCAAGGTCGAATGAGAGGTTCCCAATCCGGGATCGGGGTTAAGATATTCTTTATCATCCATAACTTCTTTATGATTTCAGGTTCTTGACATATTCCGAGCAGAAGCGATTATCACCCGGCTGGCTGTGCTTATCTCCTAGACAAATTAAATGCAGATTATGTTCATCTATGTGACAATACAGATATAACCGGGTTTGCGCTGCCGATGAAAGGGGTTGCTGAGTCAGGGCATGACATCCGGACGTCTCCCGATGTACAAAAGGGAACTGCACAAGCAGCAGCGGATTATCGCACCCCTCCAGTGCTTCTCGATAACGCACCAGATTGACCAGCATCTGCCGTGTCTCCCGAGGATACTTCTTCAGCATCTTCTTCAGATCGCGGTGATACTGCGCCGCCTCTATGATGTTCCATTTGCTCATCCGGCAAGGGTATTCTAGCAAATCAGCCACCTGACGGCAAGACTATAATATAAGTTTTTTCTTATATTTTATCTCACTCCCACTTGAACGTCTTATTCCGCATCTGCTCGATGGCCTCGGGATAGGCAACACCATTCAGGTACAGCATGCGGGGGACTACGGCGGCATTCTCGCGGAGGACGATATCCACCGTGCGGCGGACTTTATCGAACGGCACATTATCCTTCCCCTCAATCTCATTGAGCCAGAGCCGACGGATATCCCCCGTGCCTTCTTCCACATAGAAGCGCATATTTTTCCAATAGTCCCGGGAAAAAGACAAACGCAGCTTCGCCTTCTGCTTCACCGATATAATCTTCTCTCCCTCCTTCTCGATATCGAAATCAGATACTATATCGCCCCACATCAGAGCGCGGGTTTCACCCGCTGCCGGAGAATCCTGTGCCGAACCGGGAGCCTCTACGCGACACACGTGGTGAAGGCCATCCGCCTCTTTCTTCCAGTAGACGGCCAGTTGCTCAGAAATTCCTAAGAAAGTCACCGTCCCGCCAGGCCCGGAGTATCCATGCTCAAGGCCATCACCTATTTCTACAGATGAGCCATCCGGAGCGGTTCTGGGCGACAGGGGATTCGAGACCGGATAGGGCTCATGCTTGCAGGTATCACTGTTCCAGCGGGAGTAGGTATTCACGCTGTTGCAGACTTTCTCTCCCCAGTAGATAGAAGGTCCGGCCAGCTCCAGCGGCACCTCCTGCCGGACCCGGATGCTCACATAATCCCCGCGGAACAAATCGCGCGGGTCGTAGTCCGTGCACTCAATGTGAATCACCGGAGCCTCGGCCATCTCGCGGGTGCGGTCGGCATAATTCCACCCCAGCCAGATTAACTGGGCTGCCACCACCGCAAACAACAGGTAAACGCGTTTCATCTTATGTAAAAAGGGTTAAGCATTCTCCTTGATAGACTTTGCCAGCGCACGACGCTGTTTTTCCAACAGCCACACCAGCCCCAGCATCAGCAGACCGGCTATTATCAGCACCAGCCCCGAACCGGTGAGTGATTCCAGCACATTTGCAATCAGCGCAATCCCAGCAAAAAAGACCATCAGCGAGCCATAATTCAGCCAGGAAATGCGCTTCACCTGGTAGCCCAGATACATCAACCCGCCGCCCATGGCAAACCCGCAAAGCACGCCCAGCAACTCGCCCCCAGCAGAATCTTTCAGCATCAGCCCGATAGGATACGGTAGGGAAAGCAGCGCCATCATCAGCCCCCAGTGAGGCCAGTCCACCCCCTTCGGTTTCCACAACAAGAGCAGCGGAACAGCCAGCAGGAGCCCCGGCAGAACCGGATTTTCATCAGCGAGAACCGCCTGATACAGCAAAGAAATCTGCGCGATAAACAGAAAATGCAGAATAGCAACCATCCCTATCCAGGCATAGCTGCGACAGGCCCCGGCGGACGTGCGCCAATGCTCGCCCAGCAGCCACCACACCATGCAAAGCAGAACCCAGCATGCCATCTCCGTCGAATCATCCGAAATCCAGGGCCGCAGACTCAACCACGATTCCCGATTATCCAGCAAGGCACCCAGCAGCACCGCACTCGTCACCGCCACCACAACCACCAGCAAGCGCTGCCGCACGATGAACGGAATGGCGCACACACCCAGGAAGAACAACATGCACCCCTCAGCAAACGGATTCTGGAGCTGGAAAATCTGCCCATAAAGCGCAATGCAGCCCAGCCACATGCCGCCGCCCACCAGACCGAGCCCCTCCGATATCCACGGATAGGTCTCCCGCGTGCGCGCCCAAGCCACCCAGAACCCCAGCAGCAGTGCCATGGCCACCGCCATCTTCACCACATCCGGGATACTCTCCCAGTTCGCCGATATCAGCATGATGATACCGCCCAGAATCAGCCCGCCCGCCAGGGTGGACATGCTCAGCACCAGCCAATTCCACCGGCGACCGCCGTTCAGATGAAAATGCTCCGCAATCGCCACCGCCTGCTCAGCCGATATCAGCCCCGCCGCCTGCAATTGCTCTATCTCCTTGCGTTTCATGATAATTCAGCAATGATTCCAGCCCTGATTCTAGCATTTTTGTCACCCTATGCAATATTTTTTTCAAAAAAGGCTTGCAATGCCGCCCCGGCATCTGTATAATGCGCCCCGTTCCCGCTGCAAAGCGGCGAACTCGGTAAAACCGACGGAGCGGTAGCTCAGTTTGGTTAGAGCGCAGCCCTGTCACGGCTGAGGTCGCGGGTTCGAGCCCCGTCCGCTTCGTTTTACACGAAAAAAGGCACACCTTCACGGTGTGCCTTTTTTCGTGTAACTACGCGCCGGGTCTCCCTCACCCGCGACCTCGTCAAGTGACCCGGTTTCCGGCTGCACGGATGAGGCTGAAAGCTCCAGTGGAGCTTTCAGCCCCCGGCCTGCCCGGACACCTCCGGGCAGGTTCACCCCTTGCGCCAGCAAGGGGCCGGGGGGCGGACGCGGGTTCTTTGCACCCCTTCCATGGGGTGCAACCAACGCACCATTTCCCTGCTTGCCACCACCTCCACCCCTGCACACCTTCACGGTGTGCCTCTTTTCGTGTAACTACGCGCCGGGTCTCCCTCACCCGCAACCTCGTCAAGTGACCCGGTTTCCGGCTGCACGGATGAGGCTGAGGCGTCCAGTGGACGGCTCAGCCCCCGGCCTGCACGGACACCTCCGGGCCTTAATCCAGATCATTAATAGCATCGATGAGCTCGCGGAGACGAGCATAGTTGCCCCGCTTGAACGTGAACTTGATGCGGCAGAGATAGCCGAGGCGCTCGTCGGGGTCTGAGTGGTCGGTCGCCAACTGCACCATATCCTTCAGGGGCATGATATCCTTGAAATCCTCGCGCAGCCAGGGGAGTGAAGCCTCCGCCATGGGATGCGAAAGTCGGATAGAGAGCATGTCGCCATCGAAGTAATAGGAATGGTAGCGGCTGTAGAACTTGGCAATGTGGTGGTAGGCGTCCTCCGCATCCTTGGAGACATAGAGCAGCTTCATATCCTCCGGGGAGATAAGGCCGGCCTCCAGCAGTTCCTTCTCGATGAAGTGAATCCAGCGGTGCCAGTAGGATTCCCCGGGCGGGTCCATGAGCACCACGGGGAAAACGGTACACTTGCCGGTCTGGATGAGGGTGATAGCCTCGAATATTTCATCCATGGTGCCGAAGCCGCCGGGGAACGCGACCAGGGCATCGCTCTCCTTCAGGAAGTTGAGCTTGCGGGTGAAGAAGTAGTAGAAATTCATCATCTTATCACTGCCGGCCATGATGGGGTTCGGATGCTGCTCGAACGGCAAGGTAATATTCAGGCCGAAGGAGTGAGCCTCCGTGGCGCCCTCGTTGCAGGCCTGCATGAGCCCCGGCCCACCACCGGTGATGACCATGTAACCCTGGCTGGCCACCAGGTCACAGAAGCTGCGCGCCTGGATATAGCTGGGGTCAGTCTCCTTGATGCGGGCCGAGCCGAAACACGCAATCTTGCGGCGGTTCTGGTAGGGCTCGAACATCTTGTCAGCCTTGAACATTTCATCAATCGAGCGGTTCATGATTTCCAGCGAATGCTCGCCCAGCGAACTGGCTGCTGCGTTCATGACCGTGGAAAGCATCTGCAGCACCGTATCCGGCGAGTGTTCACCGCAGAAGCGGCGGGAAAGGTCGTACAGATTCGCATCCAGCACCGGGTTGCCGGTACTGGCGGGTATGGAGAAAGAGGCATGTGTTTCCGCCCGGCTGTTGATATCACGCGCTGCTAAGAATTCAGGTCTGCTCATGCTCCATAATATGCGCCTGTGCGCAGGAAAAGTCAATAAAAATGCGGATTTCAGCCTGCAAAATGCACACGCGCGTCCCAAAGATTTTGCAGGCAATAGAAATATCAGCCACATTTTGGAAAAAGCCCATCCCTGCCCAACAAATCGGAATTTGTGGGGGAACTCTGTCGGAGCACGGGTCTTCAGTCCCGATTGGAAGCACCGTTATTTCGGGACTGAAGTCCCGTACCCCGACAACGACAAACACCCATTTGTTGAGTTTTTAGAGCTTCCCGATTCCGAATTCGTAATTCAAAAAGCTTGCATATGCGTATGCGGGTGATTATAATGCCGGGAGCATGAAGAAGTTGCGCTCTCTCCTCTATGATGTGTTTGTGGTCATCGGCATAAGCCTGCTGGTGTCGAAGCTCGTTTCCCGCGTATTCGGGCTGAAAGAGGTGTTGATGGCCGACACCAGGCTGCTTATCGGCTATGAGCTGGCCATTGTGTTGGTGGTATCACTGGGGGTATGCTGGGCAAAATCCCCCGCCCGCAGCAGCAAGGCACCGCAGGAGAGTGCCATCACAGAATTGCGCAGCAAGCTGGGCCAGGCAGCAGTTGTTTTGCGGAGCCGCCCGGCCAGCGGCCCGATAGAGGGGCATGTGAGCTGCCTGGGGCGCGTGACCTGGCAACTGCCCGGCGAGAAACGCCCGGTGGATGCCGAGGGCAAACCGCTGGACCCACTGGCCACCCTTTTCGTGCCGGATTTGCCGGGAGTGCCCGAAGCGCTCCGCAAGGTGGCCCTCATCACCATTTTTGCCCCGGAGGAAGCCTGGGCCTCAGACCCGGACGAAGAGCCACAGCTGGGCTGCGTCATCCGCACCTACCCGGAGCTGGAGGGCCTGGTTCCCTGCAACTACGTGTCAGAATCGCTGCAAACCTGTATCCTCACCCCGGAGGCGGTGGAGAACGATATGCCCAAGTGGCCGGATTGCGGCGGGAGCGATGAGATGTGGGACACCATCCGCCGGCTGGAGAAGAAGCACAAGCTGGATTACCACGAGAACATCTGCGATGCGGTATATGAAACCATCCGCAAGGAAGATTTCCCCGCCAGTTTCAGTTCGCCCGCCGGACGCCACGCCGTTTTCGAGACGCACAAAATCGGCGGGTACCCCACCTATGCCCAGGGGTCCCCCGAAATGCCGGAGGATTATCCCTTCGTCATGCAGCTCAACTACGACTCCGATGCCGGACTGGAGATTGGCGACTGCGGCAGTTACTACTTCTACTACAACGCCGAAGAAAACGCCTGGCGTGTGTACTCCGACTGCTACTAATACACCTGCCCGATGCCCCGCCGCCGGAAAATCCTCGTTAGCCTGGCATGCTGCCTGCTCACGCTCCTGCTGGAGGGGTGCATCAGCCTGTACACCGGGCGCGCCACTATCGTGGACACCGGCGGAGCCCTTGCCGGCGTTGGCCAGCAGCTCCCCCACCTGCGCCCCGATAACCTGGAGCAGCCGCAGGGCGAACCCCGCAGCAAGCAGTGGCACTACCGGATATGGAAAAGGGGAGACCACTACCTCGTGCAGCTGCCCGTGTGCTACGCCCCCGCGCGCAACTCCGTGCTGGTGCACTTTGCCGGGAAATACACCTGGAAAAAGAAAACGCTAGACGGCCAGTACCCAAGCCCCCGCTACAGCGATGCCGAGCTGGCCCGATACCCCGTGGAGCTCTTTTATGCCGAACTGACAGAAGCCCAGTACCAAAGGCTCCATGCCCCGGCAGACAAGCGCATCAAGATTTCACGCAGCGAGGCCCGCTACCTGCACACCCCCATCTTCTCTGCTTCTGAAATCGACCTGGCAGATGCCGAACCCATGCCGGATACCCACGGCCCGGCCGACAAGATGATGCGGCTTTTCCGGAACAACCGCAAGAAGCTCCCCTCCCGCCGCGCCTGGTACAACTACCCCCTCATGCCGCTCAGCTGGGTAGCTGAGGTGGCAGATATTCCGCTCTCCATCGCAGCCACCCCCATCGGCTGGCTGGTGGATGCCATCTACGAACCCCTGAATAACTGAATTATGGTATACCGCATCGCCCA
>SUVL01000029.1 GCA_015062005.1 Akkermansiaceae bacterium | reverse complement strand
GACCGCCATAAATCTCTGCGGCCTGAAAGATGAACCCTCTGCGCTTGCAAAGGCTGACGATTTTTTCCATGCGGACGGGATCAGTCTGTGTACGGTCTGCCATAACGCGGGGTATTCTACTATAAAAGTGCGTATTTGCAAGACTAAAAGAAGGCCGATCCCGTAATCGGGCACATGTCCCAAAGATTTGGTAAGCTATAGAAACATCAGCAACATTTTGGAAGAAGCCCCTATCTGCTTGACAAATTGGAATTTGTCGGGATGTACAAAGGACAAATTACAAAGGACAATTTAGGAGTTCCGCTCGCCTTAGGCTCGCCATTTTAAACGGCTGCGGCAAAGCCGCAGGGAACTTTCAAATTGTACTTTGTCCCTTGTACATTGTACTTTCAAACATCAATTTATCGAGATTAGTACTCAAACTTCGGGACACGCGTGGTAATCGGGAGGTTCTGCTGTTTCTGAATCTCGTTCACTGCGGATTCAGGCTCCGGAAGGAACCCGGGATGCTAACCCGGACAGATGCAGGAGTCGCCCGGTCAGAGTAGTAGAATATTCCCATTGCTCGGTTCTGCAACTGGCCAGAGGCCACGAAAAGACCCCCCCGGGCTTTGCCTGGGCGATATCTCCAGCCCGGAGGTCAGGACTGCAACAGGCCGCGGGCGTGAGCCTCGGCGGCGGGGCCGGAGGTGCCCAGCATGCGGACGAGTTCGGCAATGCGGGCATCTCCACTGACTTCTTCCAGTCGGGAGACGGTGCGGCCCTCGGCGGTCTGGCCTTTGGAGATGAGGTAGTGGTGGTCGGCCAGTGCGGCAACCTGTGGGAAGTGGGTGATGGCGATGACCTGGTGCTCGCAGCCGAGCTCGCGCATCTTCATGCCCACGGCGCGGGCAATTTCGCCGCCCACGTTGGCATCAATCTCATCGAAGATGAGCAGGGGGGTATCATCCTGCCGGGCGAGGGCGCTCTTCAGCGCGAGCATGACGCGGGCGAGCTCACCGCTCGAGGCGATGAGGCGCAGGGCTTTCTGTGGTTCGCCGGGGTTGGGGCCGAAGAGGAAGTCCACTTCCTCCATGCCCTGCGGGCCGGGCTCTGGCAGGGGGCTGAGCTGGGCGGTGAACAGTGCCTGGCGGAAGCCCAGGTGGCGGGCATGGGTGAGGAAGTCTTCCTCCAGTCGCGGGGCGGCAGCGGCGCGGGTGGCAGAGAGCTCGGCCCCGGCGCGGAGTACGGTGGCGCGGCAGCGTTCTTCCACGGCCTGCAATTCTTCCAGCCGGGCTTCGCGGTTGCCGATGGCATCGAGCTTGGCGCGGCAGGTTTCCAGGTGCGTGGTGATGGCTTCGAAATCGGCTCCGTACTTACGCTTCAGATTGTCCAGCAGGGAGATGCGGTTTTCCAGTTCAGCCAGTTCAGCGGGGTCGCATTCCAGGGTTTCGACGTAGTCCTGAAGGTTGGCTGCCAGGTCTTCTGCGGTGTCGATAAGGCTTTCCAGACTCTCCAGCCAGGGGGCGGTGGCGGCATCCAGCCGCTCCAGGTCGCGGCCGCTGCGCACCAGCTGGTGCAGGGTGGAGAGCAGGGAGCCCTCCTCGCCATCCACCAGCTGCGCCATGGGCAGGGCGGTGTCGCGCAGGCGGTTGGCATTGCGGGCGCGCTGCCAGCGGGCTTCCAGCCCCTCTACTTCCTCGGCGGTGAAGGCGGCGCCCTCAATTTCCTCTACCTGGTGGCGCAAGAAGTCGAGCTCGCGTTCGTTGGCCATTTCGCTTTCGAGCAGGGTGCGGTAGGCGTGGCGGGCATCCAGCCACGCTCGGTAGGCGGCGTGGTAGGCGGCCAGGGCAGGGGCGTTTTCAGCAAAGGCATCCAGCAGGCAGAGCTGGCGTTCCTGCGAGGTGAGGGAGCGGTGTTCCTCCGGGTGGTGCATATCCACCAGACCGGAGCCGATGCGCTTGAGCAGCTGCAAGGTCACAGGGCTGCTGTTGATGAACTGGCGGTTGCCGCTGGTGGTGACCACGCGGCGGATGATGAGCAGCCCATCCTCGCAGGGCGGCACCCCGCTTTCCTCCAGCGCAGCATTCAGGGCGCTGGTGTCGCGCAGTTGGAAGACGGCCTCGACGCTGCACTGCGTTTCTCCGCTGCGGATCAGGCTTTTATCCGCCCTCTCCCCCAGTGCCAGGGAGATGCCACCCATGATGACGGATTTGCCCGCACCGGTTTCACCGGTGATGCCCAGGAAGCCCGCGCGGGGTTCCCAGCTGAGTTCGTCGACCAGGGCCAGATTCCGTATCTTGAGCAGGGAGAGCATAATTTATCTTTGCGTTCTGCCGGAGATTATGCCATAATGCGCGCGGAAATCAAAACCAAAAACCGATGCTGAACGTACTTTTCCTTGGCAGCGGCACCTCCACCGGGGTGCCTGTGATTGGCTGCGACTGTGAGGTCTGCCGCTCCACCGACCCGCGCAACAAGCGCTGGCGTTCATCGGTGCTGGTGCGTTCGGCCACCACTGCGCTGCTGGTGGATTCCTGCCCGGATTTGCGGGCGCAGGCGCTGCGCCACCATCTGACGGCGATAGATGCGGTGCTCTACACGCACGAGCACCTGGACCACACAGCGGGGTTTGATGAGATGCGCGCGTTCTGCTGGCGGCGCACGGAGCGCCTGCCGCTCTACGCGGGCACGCGCTGCCTGGCGCATCTGAAGCGCATGTTCGGCTGGGCTTTTGATGAGAGCAATACCTACCAGGGCTACATCCGCCCCGCAGCCCATGACCACGCCGGTCAGTCCTTCACGGTTGGGGATATAGAGGTGACCCCCGTGCCGGTGATTCACGCCACGGTGGAAACCTTCGGCTATGTGTTCCGCAGCGGCGGCGCCAGTTTCGGTTACATCCCGGATATCCAGGAGCTCCCGGAAAGTTCTGTTCCCCTGCTCATGGAGCTGGATGCGCTGGCGATGGATGGCCTGCGCTACCGCCCGCACCGCACCCACTTCTGTGTGGATGATACAGTGCGTATCATGCAGCAGCTCATGCCGGAACGCGGTTATATCACCCACGTAGGCCACGAGGTGGAGTACAACTCCCTCTGCCACTACCTGCCGGAGTTCATGGAACCGGCCTATGATGGCATGGAGCTGCGGCTGGGTTAAACGCCCTGGCTGGTATCAATGCTGGCGGCGGGGTTGAAATCGCTCCCTTCGCCCACATGCACATAGCCCAGCTGGTTGCTCAGGCAGCGGGTGTGGCCGATGGTGGTGCAGACATTGCGGTGGGAGTGCCCGTATATCCAGTAATCGGCTCCGCAGGTGGCAATAAAATCAGTGAGGTCTGATGCATAGGCCCCGTTTAACCGGCTGCCGGTGAATTGCATATCCAGCAGTTGCGGGCTGGGCAGATGGTGGGTGACCACGATTTTGTGCTGTGCGGTGCTGCTTGCCAGTGCCTGGCGGATGAAGGAAACGCAGCGCTCGTGCTCGCGGTTGAAATCAGCCGGCATGAGCACATCACCCTCGTAGCCGATGCGGGCGAAATCGGCCACGCGCTCCGCGCAGATGATTTCATTTTCCGGGGGAATGTGCCCCCACAGTGTGGAGAGGATGATGTCTGTGTCTCCCTCCTTGACCACGGCATTGTACAGCCTCCGGACATTGGGGCGGATGAATTCGCAGTGGCCGTCCTTCAGGGTGGAGAGGTCGTAGCCTTTGTAGAACTCGTGGTTGCCGGGGCAGACAAGAACCTCCCGGTAGTGCTCCGAGACCCAATCCCAGAAGGGATGCCGCAGGTGCGCCTCGGAGCCCATGTAGCAGATATCCCCCGCCAGAATGAGTATCTCCCCGCTCACGGTGAGCGGGTTTTCAAGCAGATGCAGAGTGTTGCCCTTGAATTCCAGGTGCAGGTCGGAAGCGTATTGGATGTTCATGTGCGGAGAATGGTATACCGTATCAGCGTATATGAAGCAAGAATTTATGTCTGCGGAGTTCGATAAACTGGAATTTGTCGGGATGTACAAAGGACAAATTACAAAGGACAATTTAGGAGTTCCGCTCGCCTTAGGCTCGCCATTTTAAACGGCTGCGGCAAAGCCGCAGGGAACTTTCAAATTGTACTTTGTCCCTTGTACATTGTACTTTCAAACATCAATTTATCGCGGGAATGCTCGCAATATACCCCACGCAGGGAATGGGTTCGCCTTTTCTCGTGGAACGCGGTTACCCTTTGTTCTATTCTGATGACAAGCAGGGGGCTTTGTGCTCTAATGGGCACCGGCAAGAGCCCACGGCTGCCCCAATTCCCCATGTGCGGAACGGCACGCTGTGTGGCCACGCGGCCCCCGACCCCCACATGGGCAATCGCATCGCAGCCGATTTGCCAGTCCAACACCTCAACACTCAATGACCACTATGGCTGATATTGAAAGCAACTACCAGATTAAGTATTCCGAGAAGTGGGGCAGCTACCTGCAGCAGGAGGTCTCACGTCTTGATAAGTATGTGACCGTGGAGTCCGGGTTGACCGGCAAGATGGCCGCCTTCGACCAGTACGGCCTCCTCTCCTTCGATGAGAAGACCGAGCGCATGAAGAGCACCGCTCTTTCCGAAGCCCCTACGAAGCGCCGCGTGATTCATCCCAAAATCTTCACCAAGGCCGTGGGTTTTGATGAGTTCGATGCCAAGAAGCTCGCCAACATCGATGTACCGGTGAGCAAGACCATCGAGAGCCTGCGTGCAGCTGCCGGCCGCTGCATGGATAAGGTGATGATTGATGCCTTCCTGGGCACCAATTATACCGGGGAGAATGGCACGACTTCCGTGAGTCTGCCTACTTCCCAGACCATTGCCAAGGATTTTGTGGAGAGCGGAACGGCCGTGGCCAGCAACCTGACCGTGGGTAAGCTGCGCCGCGCCCTCACCATCCTGCAGAAGAATGAGGCCTGGAGCGATGAACGCCGTGCCTATGGTGATGAGCTGGTGCTGGCCTGCTCCAGCAGCCAGATCAACGCCCTGCTGCAGCAGCAGGAGGTCTCCAGCTTCGATTATAACGCCGTGCGCGCTCTGGCGGAAGGTCGCCTGGATACCTTCCTCGGTTTCCGCATCATCCGCACCGAGCAGCTGCCCATTGATTCCAGCAATGTGCGCTCCTGTATCGCCTGGGTGAAGAGCCGCGCCCAGTTCGGTATCTGGGATGATTTCAAGGTGAAGCTTTCCGTGCGCGATGACTTGGATGAAACCCTCCAGATCCGTGCCAAGTTTGCCTGCGGCGCCACCCGCCTGCAGGAGGAAGGTTTCGTGAAAATTCTCTGCGCTGAGTAAGCGCTGTTTGGGAGAAAAGGGAGATAAACAGGATGCCCCCGGCGGAGAAATCCGCCGGGGGTTTGGGGTGCTCCAGGAATCCAACGTAAATTGGAATTTTGCTTTATCGGACATTCTTTTTA
This sequence comes from Akkermansiaceae bacterium, assembly GCA_015062005.1. Taxonomy (GTDB): domain Bacteria; phylum Verrucomicrobiota; class Verrucomicrobiia; order Verrucomicrobiales; family Akkermansiaceae; genus Akkermansia. The sequence goes on along the minus strand of SUVL01000029.1, from coordinate 23,312 downwards.
TAAAAAATATTGAAAGATTCAAATAAAATGCTCCTTTTGGTACGCTGAATGGATGTACGGGGCATGAAGCCCCGGCACAAACCAGAACAAAGACCATGAAAAAATACATTGCACAATTCGCCGTTATCGCTTGCGTAGCGTTCTTTGCCCTCAGCAGCCAATCCCAGGCAGCCAGCCTCCATATCAGCTTTGGTTCAGGCAAGGCCAGCCATTGCTGCGTGCATGAGCACCGCCCGGTGCTAAAGCACAAGGCCGCACGGCATGCTCACGCACACTGCATCAAGCACCACAAGGTTGATAAACGCCGCCGCCCTGTGGCACACAACCGGAGGGGAGGTTGCTGCCATGGACATTGATTCTGCCACAGAGGGCGCGACTGCTCCAACTTGATCCCGCCACAAAGCCGCATGGTCTTTGTGGCGGGTTTCTATACAGCCGCGCGAGTTGTTGCAAATCTATTTGCGCGGTGAATCGCATCATGAAAGAGAAAACAGGGAACCACCGGCGGTGATTCCCTGTCTTGCTGAAAAAAATCGGGGGCGTGACGCTTATCAGAAGCGATAACCCATACCCAACTGGATGACCGGGTACACGAAGATATCGTCTGCGATCTTGAAGAAATCCTTGCCTTCCTCGCGGATAGCGTCTTCAGCAATCTGGTCTGTTACCGCACCCAGGTCTTCGCCGTTGGGGCCGGTGACGTTGGCAATGCCTTTGATGCTGGTGATGTTGAACTTGCCCTTGCCGATGAAGTTGACACCGATATCGAAGGTGAAGTAGAGGGAACGGTCGCCATCGCCATCCGTAGACCAGCCGATGCCGAGGTAGGGCTGCACATCGTTCCAGTCGTATTCGCCGTCGATGGAGGCTTTGTCACTGTTCACGGTGAAGGTGTAACCGCCGAGCTCATAATCTCCTTGAGCCACGCCGTGGTCCATGCTGGCATTGGCGGAGAGGGTCATCTTGGAGAAGTTCACACCTGCGGAAAGGTGGAACACACCGCCGAAGGGGTGATAATCGAAAATGATGCCGGCATTGTTGCCATCGTACTCAATCTTGCCGTCCACATCGCTCCAGGTGTCTTCATAATCAGCTTCAAGGTAGGCACCGCGGACGCGCATCTTGAGGTACTTGTTGAATTCATAGCCCACGCTCAGGCCCAGACCCTGGGTACCCACGTTCACATCAAAGGTGATGCCGGTTGCCTCGCTGGCAGGAGCCTGAATGGCACTCACCGCGCTCTCCATGAGGGGATCGGAACCAGCAGCAGGCTGGCTGCTGGCAAGACTCGGATCAACTACGGTTGTGGCAAAGGCCTGAGTGGCTGCCATGGCTGCAATAAGAGAAAGAAAACGTGTTTTCATGATTGCTTGGATATAAAGGTGCGCAGATACTACTCGCACAATAACATTATGTCAAGGCGAAATTGTTATTTTGTGACAATAAAGGCAAAAAGACAAGAGACGCAAGCTGCGCAATGCGGAATTGACACACTTCGGCCTTGCGTGTGCGCGCGTAAACGTGGTTAAATGGGAGCACTATGAATTCGATGAATGACCAGATAACCGAGGGGATGAAGACCGCCATGCGCGCCAAGGACACAGTGGCTCTTGGGGCGTTGCGCGGATTAAAGGCTGCTATGCAGACAGCACGCCTGGCAAAGGGCAGCGTGAATGCGGAGCTTACCGCAGCTGAGGAGCAGAATGTGGTGCGCAAGCAAATCAAGCAGCGTGAGGATGCTATCGCGCTTTATGCCCAGGCAGGGCGCACCGAGCAGGTGGAAAAAGAGCAGGCCGAAATCACCGTGCTGGCTGCCTTGCTGCCCAGCGAGATGACGGAGGAAGAGATTCTGCCGGTGCTGGAGGCGGTGATTGCCGAGCTGGGCGCCAGCACGAAGAAGGACATGGGCCGCGTGATGAAGGAGATGCAGGCTCGCACGGAGGGGCGCGCGCCCGGTAAGCTTCTTTCGAAGCTGGTGGGAGCCCGCCTGAATTAAGAACCTTTTTCCGTTCTGCCATGTTTTGTGCCGTCATCGTGGCGGCGGGAAGTTCCCGCCGCGCCGGGTTTGATAAACTGGCTGCCCCACTGGCCGGGGTGCCGGTGTTGCGCCGCAGTGTGGATGCTTTTGTAGCAGCCGGTGCCGCTGCGGTGGTGGTGGTCTGCCCGCCGGCCCGCTGGGCGGAGACGGGGCTGGCCACGGCCTCCTTCCCCGTGCCGGTAAGCCGGGTCGATGGCGGGACCGAGCGCCAGGATTCGGTGGCGGCAGGCCTGGCGGCCCTGCCGGCGGGAACCCGCATGGTGGCGGTGCACGATGGGGCCCGCCCGCTGATAACGCCTGAGGGTATTTGCGCCTGCCTGGAGGCGGCGGAGGAGACCGGGGCGGCAGCCTGCGCTCACCCGGTGGTTGATACGTTGAAACGGGCTGACGCCGCCGGGCTCGCGTTGCCGGAAAAGGTGAGCCGTGAGAACTTGTGGGGCATGGAAACACCGCAGATATTCCGGCTGGAGCTGTTGCAGTGCGCCTATGCGCGCGTGGCGGAAACCGGACTGGTGGTCACGGATGAGGTTTCGGCAGTGGAGACCCTGGGGGTGGCTACCCGGCTGGTGCAGGGCGGTGCGAATCTCAAAATCACCCTGCCGGGGGATTTGGAATTGGCGGAACTTATCTGGAATCACCGCGCATGAGCCTCAGGGAACATCATATCTGGGTGATTGGGGCTGGCTTCCTTGGCTCCACGCTGGCGGAGGCCTGCCGGGCAGAGGGGGCTCGCGTGCTCACCATTGACCCGGATGCCGTGGCGAATCTGCGTGGCAGCGCGGCAGATGAGGAATTGCTTCGCCACGCCTTGCAGCGCCTGGTGCCGGATATTGTGTTCTGCTGCACCGCCACACACGGGGGCTCGGCCGAGGATTACCGCCGCGCTTATCTGGAGCCCGTGCTCAATCTGGACCATTTGCTGAAGGGAACACGCGTGGTCTTCTGCTCATCCACCTCGGTCTATGCCGGTTGCGGGGGAGAGACGGTCACGGAGGAAAGCCCGGTCCGGGCTGAGACGGAGCGGGTCAAGACCCTGCTGAATGCAGAGTCCGTTGTGCTGAACAGCGGCGGTGTGGTGGCGCGGCTGGCGCCTCTGTATGGCGACGGTCGCTGCGAACTGGTGAGCCGCTTTATGAAGGGACTTCCGAATCTGCCGGGGGATGATACCCGGGTGCTCAATTACCTGCATGTGGAAGATGCCGCCGATGCCCTGCTGCTGCTGGGCACTCAGCCATGGTTGCAGGACGGTATCTACAACGTCTGCGGTGAGAACTTTACCAGGAAGGAGATATACGAGAAACTGGAGGGTATTTTCGGGCTTGATACGCCAGAGGAGACCGCAGAGCCCTCCCAGCGGGGTGTTTCGGACAGGCGCGTGGATTGCACCCGGCTGCGCGAGCTGGGCTGGGAACCCATCTGCACGGTGGAAGAGCTGGCCCGGGAGTGGAAGAACTGCTGAGTTATCATGCCCCGGCCTGATTACTATGAGTTGCTGGAGGTGGAACCCACGGTTCCGCAGGCGGAGCTCAAACAGGCATACTACAGGCAGGCCAAGAGGTTTCACCCCGATTTGAATGTGGGAAATCCGGTGGCGGAGGAGCGCTTCAAGCTCGTTGCCGAAGCTTACCGGGTGCTGAGCGATGAAACAGAACGCCGCCTGTACGACGAGGCTTGCGAGCGTGACCGGCGCTATGCGGATACCCCGGAACTGGCGCGCATGCAGCGCCGGGTGCGTTTCTCCGCCCGGCGTGGGCGCAAGCGCGATGAGCGCCCGCGCGCACTGCGCCGCCGCTTTTCCTTCTTGCCAGCCCGCAAGAGGCTGCCGCGCTGGGTAATCTGGTGCATGGTGGCGCTCTGGGTCAGTGCTTTGCTGCCCCTGGTCATGAAGACGGGCAGCGTAGCCTTGAATTATGGCAAATCGGTGCCGAAACCGGAAAAACCGGAGCCTGCGGCCGAGGTGGTGCGGGAGCGCCTGGCCCGCATGCGGGCTGAGCTGGAACAAGCCGCTGCGGCAGGTGAGGTGCGTGCCCAGCTGCGCCTGGGGCTGCTGCTGTATTCGGGCAGCGCCGGGGTGCAGATGAATCGCCCGGCGGCCAGGGAAATGTGGCAGAAAGCCGCAGCCCAGGGGAACAAGGCTGCGGCCTACTATCTGGAAAAGTGCGATTTTACCCAGCCACCTCCCGCTCCGGAAGCCGCCCCGGCTGCTGAGTAGCGCGCTCAGGCTTCCTTATGGGCGGTCTTGGTGCGGCGGGCCCTGGTCTTGCGGCGTTTGCGGGTGGTGCTGCGGCGCTTGCGCGGCGGGTTGATGCGCTGCATTTCCACCTGCATGAGCAGCAGTGTGAACATGGAGGCCGGGCTGATTTCCACCGCCGCCGCCTGGGATACTTTTTCCGCCAGCTGCACCATTTTCTGCAGCAAGGTGGCGTACTCCGCCGCATCTGTGCCTATGCCTGCATCGGTGAGCAGCGTGTGTAGTTGCAACAGGTGGCGGAACATGCAGAGCCAGTTCTCCTCCGGGCCGGCTGCCAGACTGGTCATGAGCGCATCGGGCAGGGTATTGAGGCATTTTTCCACCTTGCGCAGCTGAGCCAGCCGGCTGCGGTCCTTGCAGCCGGCGGCGGCGGCTTCCAGCATGTAGCGCAGCGGTGTTTCCAGGTCGCCGAATGCCTCCAGCGCCTCCACCGGCACGTGCCCGGGCTCATGCACGGTATCACTGCGCTTGGCCACACGGGCAAACAGTTCTTCCATGGCGGCCAGCCGGCCCTGCGGTGTCACTGTCTCCCTCTCGAAAAGCATGCACCCATCCTACCAATTTGCCGCTGCCCTTGCAAGCTTAAAGCAGGACACGCAACTGCTTTCCCTCCTTTTCTTAGTATGCCAAATGGGAATAATAGTTATATTATGCGTCGGAATAATTATTGTTCCGGCCATTCAAGATGGATGCGTGTGGACCACACGTGTCCCAAAGTTTGAGTACTAATCTCGATAAATTGGAATATGCAGCTCTGGCGTATACGCCAGAGCCATGCGGCACATAGTGCCGCTTTCATACCGCCGCAGGCGGTATTTCATGCGTAGCGCCAGCTACGCTTTCATACCACAGCAAAGCTGTGGTATTTACATACACCGGCTCTGCCGGTGTAATTTATTGAGCGAAGCGACTAGTTACCGCTGCATTAGCAGCGGTACATCCAATGGGCGGTCTCATAATAAATTAGCCTTCCATGGGAAAAATTATATGCTTTATGTATCCCATTGCGCACTTATGGCCAATACATTGCAAAAACGGCAGTACCGCTGCTAATGCAGCGGTAACTAGTCGCTTCGCTCAATGAAATACTTGCTATCGCAAGTATGTAAATACCGCTGCTCGCAGCGGTATGAAAGCACTGCTATCGCAGTGCATGAAATACATGCCTGTGGCATGTATGAAATTTGTCGAGCAGATAGGGGCTTCTTCCAAAATGTTGCTGATGTTTCTATAGCTTACCAAATCTTTGGGACACACGTGTGGTGTGGACCCGGGGGGATTTTGAAATGCTTGACACAGTGGCACAAATACGGTATGGTAGCGCGCGTTATGGCAGGACTTATCATAGCGCCCAAGGCGCGCATTTTCCACGGACACGACTGGGTGTATGGCACAGAAGTACGCACGGTATTCGGAAATCCGCAGCCGGGTGATGTGGTGCTGCTCAAGGACCAGCGCGATCATTACCTGGGTTCTGCCATGTACAACCCGCATTCCCAGATTGTGGCCCGCCGCTTTTCCCGCCGAAAGCAGGATCTGGACCGCGATTTCTTTGCCCGCCGCATTTCGCAGGCGGCCATGCTGCGCGAGCGCTGGCTGCCGGGTGAGGAGATGATGCGCCTGGTCTGGAGCGAGAGCGATGGCCTGCCCGGTCTCATTGTGGACCGCTATGCCGATGTGCTGGTGGTGCAGACGCTGACTATGGCCATGTACCAGCGCCTGGGGCTGATTAAGGATATCCTGGGAGATTTGTTCAATCCGCGCAGCATTATTGTGCGCAATGATTCCCCCATGCTGGTGGCAGAGGGAATTGAGCAGAAAACCTATGTGGCCCAGGGCGAGCAACCCGTTCCCTTTGTGGCCAGCGGCCGCGGTATCAAGTTCCTGGTGGACCTGGCCACTGGTCAGAAAACAGGCCTGTACCTTGACCAGCTGCAGAATTACCAGGAGGTTGCCCGCCTGGCCCGCGGTCGCCGCGTGCTCGACTGTTTCTGTAACCAGGGTGGATTTGCGCTGGCATGTGCCAAGGCCGGTGCTGCCAGTGTCACCGCCGTGGATATTTCAGAAGATGCCATTGCCTCCGTGCGCCAGAATGCTGAGTTGAATGGGGTGGAGATAGAGGCCGTTGCCGAGAATGCCTTTGATTTCCTGAAGCGCGAGAGTGACAAGGTGCGCAACGGGGCAGACCCGAAGTGGGATCTCATCATTCTGGATCCGCCCAGCTTCACGCGCAACAAGAAGAGCCTGAACGGCGCCCTGCGCGGATACAAGGAAATCCACCTCCGCGCCATGCAGATGCTGCCGGTGGGCGGCGTGCTTTCCACGTTCAGCTGCTCGCACCACATCAGTGCCAATCTGTTCAAGCAGACCATATGCGATGCCGCGGTGGATGGCCACTGCACCCTGCGCCAGACTCATGTGCACGGGCAGAGCCCCGACCACCCCATTCTGCTGAATATCCCCGAAACGGAATACCTCAAGGGCTTCAGCTTCGAATTGGTGCCCGGTCGCTAAGGAAAAGCCTTGCAAAAACCGGTCATTGTGCTACTCTTGAACCGGTATGATGCGGTGTTCTTCCTGGCTATCCCTTATTTGTATGGCTGCCCTTCTGGGGCCGCTTGTTGCGCAGCAGTCTGCCCCGGCAGAATCAGCCGGCGAAACGGTGGCGGGAGAGCCGGAATCTGAGGCCACTGTGGCGGTGCTACGCTATGGCGCATTTGCTGCGGCAGAGGGCGGGAATGGTGTGACGGCGGCCACATTTGCCGCGCAGATGAATTATCTGAAAGAGCAGGGGCTTACTCCCATCAGCCTCCAGCAATTCATCGACTGGAAACAAGGCCGCACCAATCTGCCGGAGCGCAGTGTGTTGATTACCCTGGATGAGGCAGATATGGCTGCCTTTACGGTGGCCTTCCCCATACTGGAGCAATTTGGCTTCCCCTACGTGGTGTTTGCGGATGGCCGGAGCTTTCAGAAGTCCGAGACGGCGTTGAATGCCGGGCAACTGCAGGAAATGCAGCTGGCCGGGGCCGCTGTGGGCAGTCACAGCGCAACGCGTCCGCTTGCGCATGATTGGAAATATGCTGAGCAGGCCGGGCCGGATGCCGCCCAGAAGATGGCCGAACGGGAACTCGGCTTGCAGGCTCAGCGCATTACTTCCTCTTTCGGCTCCTGCGAGGCGTTTTCGTATCCCCGCGGCTATGCCAATGCACACATCGTGGAAAACCTGGCTGTATATGGTTACAAGGTTGCGTTCGGCCTGCGCGAGGGAAAGGTGCAGAAACACCACCCTTCCTTCATGCTTAACCGCTATATGGTGAAGGACATGCCATCGTTTGCGAAGGCGGTCAATTTCGGCCCCCCGGCGGATGACTCCAGGATTCTGCAGCAGGTGCGTGAGTCTGCCGCCCGGGAACTCCCCATCTCTCAACCGCTGGAAGTGGAGGCTCCTGGCTCAGCCTCTGCCGCGGTCTATGCTCAGAATCTGGCGGCTCATGCAGCGGAGCAGCCGCCCCTGCCGCCGGTTGTGGACCCGGTGACGGGGCAGACGAACGGATCTGAGCCGGTGTGTGTGGCTCCCATTCCTGAACCGGAGATTGAGCAAGCCGAACTGCCGGAAGTAGTAGATCCTGTGTTATCCCCCCGCCCGGTGAGCACAAAGCCCGCTGCGGGTACCTGGGTCCGGCGCAGCCCTGAGGAAGACTGGGTTTCCCGGGAGTTTCCGCAGCCGGTGGTGCCGCGTGAGCAGACCCGCGTAGCGGTGCTGGGGTACCACAATTTCAGCAACACCCGCCCGGTGAGCGACATGCTCATGCGCACTTCGGAGTTCTGCCAGCAGATGCAGTATATCCAGGATGCGGGGCTGACCGTCATCACCATGCAGGATTTCCAGGAATGGCTGCTGGGTGAGCGTTGCCTGCCGGAGCGTTGCGTACTTATCACCATAGATGATGGCTGGCGCAGTGTGTACACGGATGCGTACCCGGTGCTCAAGGCCTATGGCTACCCCTTCACCTTGTTCCTCTATACCAGTTATCTGAGCGGTCGGGGGCAATCCATGACCCCGGAGATGATTCGCGAGATGATGGAGCATGGGGCCACTATCGGCAGCCATTCCACTACGCATCTCTACCCCAGCCAGTGGAAGCGCTTTGCAGAGGATTCCCCGGAATACGCTGCCCAGCTCAAGCAGGAACTCCCGGATTCGGTGGATAAGCTGAAATCCCTTTTCGGTAGGTGCAGCACCTACTGCTACCCCGGCGGTTACCACACGGAACCCATGCGGCAGGCGCTCAAGGCTCATGGGGTCAGCGTGGCGTTTACCGTGCTGGAAAGGAAGGTCACTACCCTGGAAGACCCGCTTCAAGTGCATCGCTACATGGTGTTCGGCACTGACCCCCGCATTTTCCGCCGGGCGGTGAACTTTGATGATGTGCCGGGAATCAAGCCCACGGCGCAGGGAATTACGGAGGCTCGCGAACGTGCGAAGGCCTTTTTCCCACAGGCTTTTGAGTCCGTGGTGCAGCCAGCGGCTCCGGTTCCTGCTGCCGTGCCTGCCACCGGTCCGCTTCCTGCTCCCGTGGAGCCGCCTGCACCCAAGGCGGAACTTGAGGAGATACCCGCCCCTGTCTACACGAATCCTGCTGCCTGAGAATTGCCTCAATCCCTGCCTGCTGAACGTGTTTTTGTATGGACAATCGAAGCGGGCGTGGTTATAATGGCTCGTCCTTATGTTGAAACGTTGCTACAGAGTTCAGGAAAGCCAGGTGCGCTATTGGGCGCTGCAGGCTGTTGAACTGTGCGACGCGATTGATGATGAATCGCTTGAGGAGGTGAAAGAAGGACTCCTGGACTCCATCGAGCGCATGGGGAAGGATCGCCGTGTGGTGATGCTGGGTGCATCCCGCAGCGGAAAATCACAATTGCTCGCCGGCATGGTCGGTTCCCCGGTGCTGGCGCAGGTGCTTCCGGCAGAGCTTTATATCCGCTGGCGTTATATGAATAACGACGGAGATGATTCCCACTGCCGCTTCCTGCCTGAGCCGAATTTGTTCGGCATGGAGCTGGTGAATACCGGCGGGTGTGAGAATCCGCTTGTGGCGGAGTCTGTGGCACCGCTCATGCCGGAGGCGGATGTGGTGGTAGCCGTGGTGGACGCCCGCGCATTGCAGGATTCTCCCGTCTGGAACCTGCTGGAGCCTCTGCCGGAGGAAGGGGGGCCTGCCTGCATGGTGGCGCTTACGCATACCGAGGCATTGGATGCCGAGCATGCTGTGACGCTGAGCGATACGGTGCGCGCTCTCTGCCGCGAGCGGCTGGGGCGGGTGTTGCCGGTGTATCAGGTAAACCCCGCCAATGCGGTGCTGGCTGGCTCGTTTGGTGATAAGGTGGTGGAGGCGATGGAGGGCTCGACCGGTGGCCTGCGAGCTGCTATACGTGATGTGATGCGGCGCGGCTCCGACTTGCTTTATAAACAGGGCAGTATTCTCAAGGCGCGCGACGCTGTGGCCCGCACCGATAGTGGTTTCCTGCAGGGAATTGAGCAGGAAATAGATAATTTCCTGGCACGCCAGATGCAGGGGGTGCGCAATTGCGTGCTGAATTATGCCGCTTCTTCCCAGCGCAGCATGCCCAAGTTGATTCAGCACCTGCGCCGCAGTCTGGGCTGGTGGCTTTCGCCGGTGGTTCTTCTGCGCCTGGAATGCTACGCTACTGCGGCGGAAAACCTGTACTACCGCCTGGTGCTGGACGATGTGACCCTGCAGCAGGAGGAGCTTGATAAGCAGTTTGTCCATTCCTGCAACGGGCATTGGCGCAGCGTGCGCCCGCGCATGAAGCAGACCCTGCAGTGCGAAATCGGTGAGTTCCCGGCCGGGGAGCTTGAGAAGGAACTGGAGCAGTTGCGCCAGCGCCTCCAGAGTTCCCTGTATGAGCCGTTCCGCTACCTGCGCATTCGCAGCCACTTTGCCGCCCTCTTCAAATGCCAGGTGGACTGGATGCGCTTTTTCGTCACTTGTGTGTGTTTGTCGCTGGTGGTGGCTGGTTTGCTGGGCTTCTGTTCGCTGGATAGTCTGGCCTTGATTTTCCTGGCCATAGCAGCGTGCTTCTGGTTATTCGGCTCTCTCATCCACCTGCTGGTGGCTCGCAAAATCTGCCAGATTGTCCGCCGGGATGCCGAACCGCTGCGCGAGAGCCTTTCCGGCCACATGGAGGCACTAGTGCAGGATATGATTGTTTCCCGCGTGGCTGCCTACCGGCGCCTTTATACAGACCCCCGCAAACGCGTGGCTGAGTATGAGACCTCGCTGGCACCGCTGCAGCAGCGGCAGAGTGAGATTTTCCGCCAGCTGCGTTCCTCTGCTCCCCACGTGTAATACGCCATGCCATACGACCTTTTCACGCCGCATGGCGAAACGCCCCGGGAAAAGCCCGAAGAGCAGCAGCAGATGCCCCTCGCTGCGCGCATGCGTCCGGAAACGCTTGCAGAGGTCGCTGGGCAGAAACACCTGCTGGCCGAGGGAAAGCTGCTGCGCCGCGCCATTGAGACAGACCGCTTCTCTTCGCTCATTTTCTATGGACCACCAGGTGTAGGCAAAACCACGCTGGCCTATGTCATAGCCCGCTGCACTAGCGCCTTTTTTGTGATGCTCAACGGCGTGGAATCCAACGTGAGCGAGATTCGCGCCAAGATTGAGGAAGCCCGCACCCGCATGGCCATTCACGGGCAGAAAACCATCCTCTTTGTGGATGAGCTGCACCGCTTCAACAAGGCCCAGCAGGACGTGTTGCTGCCGCACTTGGAGAGGGGAACGGTGCGTTTCATCGGCGCTACTACGGAGAATCCCTACTTCGCCATCAACTCCGCCATGCTCAGCCGCTCCCAGATTTTTCCGCTGGAGCCCGTGCCGGATTCTGAGATTGTGGCGCTGCTGCGCCGCGCTGCGGCTGATGAAGCCCGCGGCCTGGGCGGGCTCCCGCTGCTGCTGGATGATGATGCGCTGGCGCATATCGCCCTGAAGGCCGATGGCGATGCACGCAAGGCTCTCACCGCGCTGGAGGTGGCGGCTCTTTCCACCGCACCCGGGGCAGGGGGAAAGATTCACGTGACGCTGGAGGTGGCGGAGGAATCCATTCAGAAAAAAGCGGTGAAGTATGACCGCGCAGGAGATGGTCACTATGATACCATCTCTGCCTTCATCAAATCCATGCGCGGCAGTGATCCGGATGCCGCGCTCTACTGGCTGGCATTCATGCTGAATGCGGGCGAGGATATCCGCTTCATTGCCCGCCGCCTGGTCATCTGCGCCAGCGAGGACGTGGGCCTGGCAGATTCCAACGCGCTGCGCGTGGCGCTGGATGCCGCCCGGGCTGCTGAGATGGTTGGCATGCCCGAAGCCCGCATCCCCCTGGCTCATGCCACGGTGTATATCGCCACGGCACCCAAGAGCAACTCGGCCTACATGGGCGTGAACGCCGCGCTCAAGGACGTGAAAGAAGGCCGCACCCTCGCGGTACCCGACCATCTGGCTACCCCCACCCGCAAGAAGCTCGCCAGGCTCCGCGGCGTATCCGAGGAAGATACCCAGTACAAATACGCCCACGATTTCGACGACCACTTTGTGCCCCAGGCCTACCTGCCTGAGGGCCGTGTCTACTACCATCCCACCCGGAACGGTCTCGAACTCCGCATTTCCGAGCGCATGGAATACCTCCGCCAGCGCCGCGAGCAGGGGAATTGATGCCCGTCCTGACTCTCACTGCCGGAACGGGAGTGAAATGAAAAAGCCCGCTTCCATCAAGGAATGCGGGCTTCTTCCTGCATTTGAGGGGCTCTTTAATAGTGACCACCGCGGGGGCCGTTGTGCCACTTCCAGGCGGTTTCCACAATCTGGGTCACGTCCTGGTACTTGGGAATCCAGCCGAGGATTTCGGCAGCCTTGCGGGAGTCGGCAATCAGGCGGGCCGGGTCGCCCTCGCGGCGGGGACCGTAAGACACAGGGGCTTTCATGCCGGTCACTTCCTCTGCGGCTTCGATAATCTGCTTCACGGAGAAGCCGTTGCCGGTGCCGAGGTTGAACCAGTTGGTTTCGCCACCCTTCATCAGGTAGTCGAGGGCGCGCAGGTGTGCATCGGCCAGGTCATCTACGTGGATGTAGTCGCGGATGCAGGTGCCGTCCGGGGTGTCGTAGTCGGTACCGAATACGGTGATGCCGGGGCGCTCACCCTTGATGGCCTGCAGAATCACCGGGATGAGGTGAGACTCGGGCTCGTGGTCTTCGCCGATGACGCCGTCCACGGAGGAACCGGAGGCGTTGAAGTAGCGCAGGAATACGCTCTTGAGGCCGTAGGCGCGGTCGCAGTCCTTGCACACTTTCTCCAGCATGTACTTGGAGCCGCCGTAGGGGTTGATGGGGTCCTGCTTCTCGGTCTCAGGAATCGGCACCTGGGTGGGCACACCGTAGGTGGCGCAGGTGGAGGAGAACACGAATCGCTTGCAGCCGGCCAGCATCATGGCGCGCAGCAGCACCAGGGGCTTGGCGATGTTGTTCTCATAGTACTTCAGCGGGTCGGTCACGGACTCTCCCACCTGGATGAAGGCGGCAAAGTGCACCACGGCATCGAACTTACCGTTCACCAGCAGCGGGTATACCACGGCAGGATCGCCCAAATCACCTTTGACCAGCGTTACTTCCTTATCTACGATTGCAGCCTGGTGACCGTACACCATGCTGTCCAGCACTGTCACATCTGCGCCGCTCTTCACGAGCTGGCGGACTGTGTGGGAACCAATATAACCGGCGCCGCCGGTAACGAGTACTTTCATGATGATTATGTGATTGAGATTATTTTAGAGCATGGAAGCCAGCAGGGATTCCAGCTTGCGGATGTCTGCGGAGAACTTGCGGATGCCTTCGGCCGTCTTTTCCGTGGCCATGGCGTCCTCGTTGAAGAGGAATCGGAAGCTCTTCTCATCTGCCGGGATGCGCTCGATATCGCTCGCAGCGGCGGCTTCGGGGGAGAGCAGGGGCTTCACCTCGGATTCTGTGGCAGCCAGCTCGGCCAGCAGCCCGGGGGAGATGGTCAGCAGGTCGCACCCGGCCAGGGCCAGGATTTCGCCCGTGTTGCGGAAGCTGGCGCCCATAATCTGCACAGGGTAGCCGAACTTCTTGTAATAGTTGTAAATGGTGCGCACGGAGATGACGCCCGGGTCTGTTTCTGCCGTGTAGGTTTCGCCTGTGGCGGACTTGTACCAGTCCAGAATGCGACCCACGAAGGGGGAGATAAGGCGCACTCCAGCCTCGGCACAGGCCACAGCCTGCACCAGGCTGAACAGCAGCGTGAGGTTGCAGTGAATGCCTTCCTGCTCCAGCTGGCGGGCAGCCTGAATGCCTTCCCAGGTGGCGGCTATCTTGATGAGCACGCGCTCGCGGGGAATGCCGGCGGCTTCATACAGGGCCATGATTTCGCGGGCCTTCTGCACGGTGGCTTCCGTATCGAAGGAAAGGCGGGCGTCTACCTCGCTGGATACGCGGCCGGGTACACGCTTGAGAATCTCCAGACCGAAGGCCACGATAACGCGATCCATCAGCTCACCGAGCTTTTCGGCGGGATTTTCCACGCTTGCCTTGAAATCTGCCACTACTGCATCCAGAATCGGGCGGTATTCAGGCTTGGCGGCTGCGGCCAGGATGAGGGAGGGATTGGTGGTCGCATCCTGCGGGGCGAATTCTTCCATCTGGCGGAAGTCGCCGGTGTCGGCCACTACGGTAGTAAACTTCTTGAGTTGTTCGAGCTGTGTTGCCATAATCTTGCACACGTATTCTAGCATGTTTTACCGCAGACTGCAAGTCGGCAATTAGCTATGTAAGTGCAGAAGCCTCAAAAATCGCATCAATAAACTGTTTTTGATAATTTGCAGGACTAAAACCAGATTGTATTTATAATATTTAATCTTTACAGAACTAATGGTAACTGGTATATTCGGTCGGGCGGTGTGGGTAGCTTTGTATGCATTTGCCCAGCAATATTTTCTGGATTATGAATGATTCTCCCATTCGAAAGGCCGCTGGACAGAGTGTGGCAAATGAGCAGTGTAAGGCGGGCGTGATGTTTCTTAAGGGGGCTGGTGTGGAACAGTCCGATACTAAGGCGGCAAGGTGTTTTCGGAAGGCTGGAGGGCAGGGTGATGCTGAGGCTCAGTATTATCTGGGGTTGATGTATGCGAATGGCCGGGGCGTGAAGCAATCGAATACCAAGGCGGGGCAGTGGTACCGCAAGGCGGCCGCACAAGGGTATGCCGCAGCCCAGTACCACTTGGGCTCGATGTACGATACCGGCGATGGGGTGCAACAGTCGTACGCCAAAGCAGCGCAGTGGTACCGCAAGGCTGCGGAGCAGGGGCATGCGGCTGCCCAGTGTAATCTGGGTGTGTTGTATGCTCAGGGCCTGGGCGTGCAACAGTCATACAGCGAGGCGGCGAAGTGGTACCGCAAAGCTGCCGGGCAGGGACTTGCGAATGCGCAGGCTAATCTTGCTGTGATGTATTACTCCGGTAACGGCGTGAAACAGTCGTACCCCGAGGCCGTTCAATGGTTCTGCAAAGCTGCAGAACAAGGGCATATGGAAGCAATCAAGGTGCTGGAATTGATGAAAGCACAAGGCTTGATTCGCTGAATGAAAAGGAAGAACTGGGCTCAGTCCTCTGTGGAGACGCCGGTGAAGTCGATGAAAACGGAGGTTCTTGAGGCTTCTTCCCCCATCCCTCATGTGCTGGCATGAGGGATTTCATACATGCCACAGGCATGTATTTCATGTACCGCTATGGCAGTGCTTTCATACCGCTGCGAGCAGCGGTATGAAAGCGGCACTATGTGCCGCATGGCTCTGGAGTATACGCCAGAGCTACAAATTCTCATTTGGTGAGTTTTTAGAGTTCCCCTTTGGGAACTCTAAAAAGTCACTAAATTGGAATTTGTCGGGATGTACAAAGGACAAATTACAAAGGACAATTTAGGAGTTCCGCTCGCCTTAGGTTCGCCATTTTAAACGGCTGCGGCAAAGCCGCAGGGAACTTTCAAATTGTACTTTGTCCCTTGTACATTGTACTTTCAAACATCAATTTGTTGATTCGTTTCGAGTTTTTAGAAGTTCCCCTTTGTCTTTACACCCTCCTGGCGTTTCCAGTTGGGTTTCAGGTGATGGTACAGCCCGAGCCCCTTGAATACCTCTATTTCCAGCTCGGTGAACTCCCGCCCTTCCACCAGGTCGGCTACTTCCCGGACGTGGTGTGGCTCGAAGGGCAGGTCGGGCTCGCCTACTCCCGAGGCCAGCCCCATGGGGACCATGAGGCGGTACTGGGCGCAGTCCACGCTCTCCCGGATGAACCCGGGACCGAAGATACCCAGCAGGATGGCCCCATTTTCCGGCAGGGTGGCTATTGTACACTGGTGGTGGATGACCTTCGGCAGGTTGATGGTGATGTGTACCTCCTCATCCCGGACGGTCACCACATAAAGAGTCCTTTTCCGCGAGGGAAGAACCGGGCTCCCCGGCGGGACAATCCCCACATTCAGCCATGGATTGACACGGTAATACTGCGAATCGCCCGCCCCGGGCTTCATCCGCTTGCGGATGCTTTCCGGGTGAATATAGACGAACCTGTTTGCGAGTGATACCAGCTGGTTGATAAACTTCTCGCCCTTCAGGTGATTCATCAGTATCAGCTGCGCAATGAGGTTCAGACACTGTGCCTGCATCACGTACTTATAAAAAGTTTTCCTCGACACATATTCATACATGCCTGCTATTCTACTCCCCATTGCCAATGGGGGGTGTATAATTGATGATTCTATCGCGAATAACGCCGAATAATTGCTGCTGTTTTGCTTGATATTGGGGATGAAAAGGTGTTCCCCCTGTGTTTTATTTGTTCACATTTTTTATAAATTGCCGAAAATGAGGCGAGAAATAGATTTTTTCCTTGCTACCCATTGGCAATGCGTATGAAGAGACAAGAGATAGAGACGGCAGTATATCTATTGAGAAAGAGCGGATTGGGTTTGTGTGATGCGGCAATGCTGGTTCTGGAGCTGGCGGAGTCGTGCGGCGGGGCGTGTAATGCGGCGGGTTCCCTGGTGAGGTGCCGGCGAGCGGTGCGTCTGGGGGTGGAGGCCCTGAGGGAGGAGGAACACAGTGTACCTTTTGCCGAGGCCGTGGCCTATACGCAGCGGGTGAAGGCACACCGCGCGGCGCGCACGCGGCAGGATATTGCGTATTACATGCGCCGGATGATGCGCGAGGTGCCCTGGCTGGCGGAGCGTGCGCTGCGGTCGCTTACACCGCAGGATTGCCGCCGGGCGCTGGAGCAGGCGTATACTACCCCGAGCCAGCAGCGCAAGGCCAGGGCTATCATGTCAGGGGTGTTCAGCGTGGGGCGGCGGCAGGGCTGGTGTGGGGAGAATCCGGTGCTGCAGGTGGAAGCGCCAGCAGTGCGGGAGCAGGAGATTGCCCCGCTTCCGCTGGAAGCGGTGAAGCGCCTGGTGCAGACGGCGCATGAACCTGCGCACCAGGCAGCGCTGCCGGCACTGGGGCTTATGCTGCATGCCGGGGTGCGCCCGCAGGAGCTGACGCGCCTGCGGTGGCAGGATATAGACCTGGAGGAGCGAGAGGTCTGCATCTCCGCCCGCCACAGCAAGACGGGCGGGGCCCGGCATGTGCCGCTATCTCCACCACTCCGGCGGTTGCTGGAAACATGCGCTGGCGAGGGGCGGATCTGCCCGCCGAACTGGCGGTGCCGCTGGCAGAATCTGCGGCGTGCTGCCGGGTTTTCGTCCTGGGTGCCGGATGTGTTGCGCCATACCTTCGCCAGTTACCATATCAAGCACCACCGCGATATGGCAGCGTTGCAGCTGAGCATGGGGCACCGCGACCAGCGCCTGCTGATGAGCCGGTATATCAATCTGCGGGGGCTTTCCCGTCAGTCTGCCGCCGCTTTCTGGCACCTGCAGTTGTGAGGTCAGGACGGAGGCTGGGTGCTTTTTATGAGGGGGGCAATGGGAATCTGAATGCCAGCAGACCGGTGAAGCCCGAAGGAATGCACGAATGGGAATGGAAACCTGCGGAAGCGGTGCTTCATTCCTGAGGAACCAGCAGTTCGTTCTTCCACTCGGTGATGCCGCGGATGATTTCGGCGGAGATATTGGCCTTGGGGGTGATGAAGCTGGGGATGAACCAGGGGAAGCCCCCCACGAGGTCGTGGAAGACGCTCACCTCGCCATGGCAGGTGCCGTGGCCGGAGCCGATACCGATGGTCGGGATGCTGCTGGCAGCGGTGAGGGCGGCAGCCACGCGGTGGCGCGTGCATTCGATGACCACGGAGAAGGCCCCGGCGCGGGTCACGGCCTGCAAATCAGCCATGAGGGCATCGGCCTCGGCATCGGTCTTGCCTTTCATCTTGTAGCCGCCTTCTTCCTTGACTTTCTGGGGCAGCAGGCCGATGTGCGCCTGCACGGGGATGCCGGCCTGCACGATGGCGCGGATTTCGGCTTCCTTGTTCACGCCGCCTTCGAGTTTCACGGCATCCACCCCGGTGCTCATGAGCTTGCGGGCGTTCTCCACAGCCTGTGCGGGGGTGTCAAAGGTGCCGATGGGCATATCGAGGATGACGAGGGCGTTCTTCGCTGCGCGGGCCACGCATTCGCCGTGGTGCAGCATGTGGGCCAGGGTCACGTGGGTGGTATCCGGGAATCCCAGCATGGTCATGCCCAGGGAATCGCCCACCAGAATCATATCGAAGCCGGCTTCATCCACCATGCGGGCGGTGGGGTAATCGTAGGCGGTGAGCTCGGAAATGGGCTCCTTGCCCATCTTGGCCGTTATGGCGGCAATCTTTTCAGACGTTGTCATGTCAGAATCGTGTCAATCAAAGGGGGTAAGCCGTGACCGCCGGGCCGGCAGGCAGCTCCGCCAGCAGCTGGCCCACGGTTTTGGTCTGCCCGGGTAGCACGAGCTGCGCATCCAGGTCGCAGAGCGGGCGCAGCACGAACTCGCGCTGGTGAGCCCGGGGGTGGGGCAGGGTGAGCTGCGGGGTGGCGGCGGTTTCGCTGCCGCAGCAGATGAGGTCGATATCGCAGGGTCGCGGCTCGCCGTATACCCCGCTGCGGGTGCGGCCCAGTTCCTGCTCAATGCGCAGGCAGAGCTCCAGTATCTCCTCCGCCGGCATGTCGGTTTCCACCTCCACGCAGGCGTTCAGATAGCTTGGTGAACCCGCGGGGCAGCCCACGGGCTCCGTTTCGTACACCTGCGAGAGCCGCAAGCCGCCGAAGACATCGGCCAGGTAATCGCAGGCAGATTCGAGCATAGCCAGCCGGTCCCCCAGGTTGGAACCCAGGGCAAGGACACAGCGGCGCATGGTTGCAGGGGCAGCCATGAGTCCGATTAATCAGTGAAACCCAGCACGTCCTGCATGTTGTAGAGCCCGGCAGGCTTATCTGCCAGCCACAGGGCTGCGCGCACGGCGCCGCCGGCAAAGGTCATGCGGCTGGAGGCCTTGTGCGTGAGCTCCACGCGCTCGCCATCCGTGGCGTACATCACAGTGTGGTCGCCCACCACATCGCCGCCGCGCATGGAGTGCATGCCGATCTGGCGTTGCGGGCGGGCACCCACGAGCCCTTCGCGGCCGTGCATCACGTCCTTGTCGTAGCTCATGCCGGTCTCCTCGCAGACCACCTCGGCCAGGGTGCGGGCGGTGCCGCTGGGGGCATCCAGCTTGTGGTGGTGGTGCATCTCGATGATTTCGATATCGTAATCCTTCAGGATGCGGGTGGCTTTGCGGGTGAGCCAGAAGAGGGTGTTCACGCCCACGGAGTAGTTGGAGGCAAACACGATGGGAATCTGCTTCGCGGCCTCGGCAATGGCGGCGCGCTCCTCATCGGTGTGGCCGGTGGTGCCGATGACCAGCGGCTTGCCCTGCGCCACGGCGGTGGCCAGCAGCTCCGGGGTGAAACCGTGGAAGGAGAAGTCGATGGCGCAGTCGGCATCGCTCATGGCGGCGGCAATGTCCTGGCCCACGTCGTGTGTGGCGGCCATTTCGGTGCCTTCATTCAGCTCCACGGCCTGCTTCACCGTCTGGCCCATGCGGCCGGAAATACCGGTTACGAGAATCTTCAGCATGGCGGTCATTTACATCAGGTTGAAGCTCTTGAGCAGGTCGGCCAGCTTAGCGTGCTTCTCAGCAGCCAGCGGCACCAGGGGCAGGCGGATATCCCAGCCGATATCGCCGCGCAGGGCCAGGGCGGCCTTCACCGGCACCGGGTTCACATCCAGCGACATGAGCCCCTTCATCAGCGGGTAGTACTTCTTCTGCAGTTCGAGAGCCTTCTTGCCATCGCCGCTCATGGCGGCATCCACCAGGGCCTTCATCTCGGCAGGGGCCACGTTGGAGGTCACGGAGACCAGACCCACGGCACCGCAGGAAATGAAGGGCACGGTCAGGCCGTCATCACCGCTCAGCACGGCGAAATCGGCGGGCAGGGCCTGCACCAGCTGGTTCACGCGCTCCACGCTGCCGCCGGCTTCCTTGATAGCCACGATGGTGGGGCAGTCCGCCGCCAGGCGGGCCACGGTGTCCACGGCAATCTCAATGCCGCTGCGGCCGGGGATGCTGTACAGAATGATGGGCAGGTCCGTTGCCTCGGCAATGGCCTTGAAGTGCTGGTACACGCCCTCCTGGTTGGGCTTGTTGTAGTAGGGGCAGACCTGCAGTGTGCCGTCCGCGCCCATAGCGGCGGCGGCCTTGGTCATTTCGATGGCCTCTTCCGTGCAGTTAGCGCCGGTGCCGGCAATCACCTGACAGCGGCCGGCCACGGTCTCGATGCACACGCGGATGATTTCGAGGTGCTCTTTCGTGCTCACGGTGGGGGATTCACCGGTAGTGCCCATGGGCACAATGCCATCCACACCGCCGGCAATCTGAGCCTCAATCAGTGCCTTATAGGCCTCATAATCCACCTGACCATCCTTGAAAGGGGTAACAATTGCTGTATAAAGTCCCTGGTACTTCATAATTCGGGAGTATTCTTGTCGCGGATATTGTAGCACTTATCGCCTGAAAGTCACGCTTTTTTTGGATTTGCCCCATTTGCCTGCCCAAAAAGCGGCAAAGCGATGCGCGGAAGTCCGCTTTCCCAGTGCTGCGGAATCACAATCCGACAAATGTGCCCATAAACAGATAGAAGACGCTTGAAATGATGTTGTACGGACACTCTATGGCAAACACGGCAACAGATGCAGGCACAGCATAGAGCCCACGCCAGGTCATATGGCGTGATTCATTGTCGTGCCAGAGCATATAATCCCTGGTGTAGTCTAACTCGCGGAAGTGTCTGATGCGGCTGGGGGCGTATTTGACGGTGCGGGGCGAGGTCCGGGGGATTATCCCTGTCTGCCAGGTGGAGCCTGACTTGAAAACGATTTCTTTTCCGTCGATTTCCACTTCGCGGAATACTGGTTGTGATTCTGTGCCGGGTACCATGGTGGTTTCCCAGCGGGAGGGCCCCACAATGGCTTCTTTGAAACCCATATGGCCGGAGTTTCGGGTGTCGTGCGCTTTGGCCTGCCTGCCGCAGAGGTAGAGCTTGCCGGCGTGCCGGTAGCAGGTGTGGGGATTTTCTACTTTGACCGCTTCATACTCAATGGCATGCTCGTAGATGCGCGCATGATTGACCATGCAGGAACTCAGCAGGAGCATGCTGGCGAGGAGCAGGAGTGCCTGTAGTTTGAATGAAAGCTTTTGCATGGGTTACAGGTTTCTTGGAATGTTGCCATATTTGCCAGCTTCCGGAATTGTCATTTTCTTGGGCAGGGGCCGATAGTACAGTACAATATTGTTGGGTTCGGCGTGAGGGGAACTGTTGTAGGCAATCGGGATTTGCAGATGATTGAAATCTGAGCTGAAATCAAGCATGCTGCCCGATGGCAGGTCTTGCGGAGCTTCTATTCTTGTATTCTGGAGAATGGTGATGTTCTGGTCCTGCCTGAGATGGGTGATGGGCACGATAGTGTGGCAGTATCCTGGCTTGCAGATGAGGATGAAGAAGTCGCTCTGCTCGTAGAATGTGCGGTGCCGGGGGATGCTCACGTGGATCTTGCCGCTTGCATCCGAGCTACTGTGAAATTGATTCTGCATGTCCAGTGTGCATTCCCATGCATCGCTTAACCAAGGGAAGGGAATGGGCCACATAGGCTCACTGAACAGATAGATATCGGCA
This sequence comes from Akkermansiaceae bacterium, assembly GCA_015062005.1. GTDB lineage: Bacteria > Verrucomicrobiota > Verrucomicrobiia > Verrucomicrobiales > Akkermansiaceae > Akkermansia. Next base: position 1,756 of record SUVL01000029.1, on the reverse strand, counting down.
TCCGTAACAGGTTTTCCCGCAGCGTCCTGCACCCGGAAAGCCTGCTCAAACGAGAAGGTATGGGTACACGAACCAAGCCCCGCAGCGCAAAGCACTGCCAACCCAAGGCCACGAATGTGGTGTAAGATGCTCATCTGTCGCTCTATCCGTTCAGGGATTGTAGCATGTTTGCATTGATAATCAAGCGTGATTCTCGTTTTCTGGATGGGCGATTCGGTGAGGGGATAAAAACGCCCCTCAGCGGGTTGCTGCGGGGCGAGGGATAGGGGGAATGTTATGCGGAGCCTCAGGCCATGCGGGCCTGGGCATCTATTTCCAGTGCGGTGTCGTCCATTTCGGTGGGCGGGGTGTCGATGTTGCTCTTGGTCAGGCCTTTTGTAGTTTCATTATCTGGCTTACCGCGTAGAGTGGCAGGTTGATTATTGACGCGGCAATTAAAGATTGATGTGTTATACGTACTGGAGGGGTAACAAATTGGAATTTGTCGGGCTGAAAGCCTGAGGAATTTTGAGCCCGATAGGGCGACACTTTCCATAGCCCAGGGCGTGAGCCCTGGGTATGGTGTAGTAATAAGACCGGAACCCCGCCAGCTGGCGGGGTGGCAGATTCGCATGAGCGTTCCGTTTATGTTAAGCATTGATTATTTGCATATCAACGCGCATCCATATCTGCCACCCACTCGCTCCGCTCGGGGTTCGGTTACTATTTTCACTTTACCCCAGGGCTTACGCCCTGGGCTATTGAACTTACCGCCCCGCCAGTAGGCGGGGCTCAGAATTCCGCTCGCCTGCGGCTCGCCAAATTCCAATTTATCGTTGAGTCCAAGCAATATTCTTTAATTGCCGGAGCAATAAATCAAAGCGGATGTACGCTACCTTTTTGAACTGCCTCTTGCCGAATTCCTGCATGAGCCAGGTTTGTAGCATATTTGTATTGATAATCAAGGGTAATTCACATTTTCTTGAGGACTTTTGTTGTTTTTTACCACATTTTCTTGACGACTTTTTCGAAAATTTGGCACATTTTCTTGAGGAGTTTACGAGATGTGTACTTCGATATGAGCTGCCATGCGGCCATAAAAACGCCCCGCAGCGGGTTGCTGCGGGGCGGGGGATAGGGGGAATGTTATGCGGAGCCTCAGGCCATGCGGGCGTAGGCATCGGCCTCTACGGCGGCCCAGAGGGAATTGATGCTGCACTCCACCTTGGCCTTGGCTTCGATGAGCTCGGCGCCGGGGGCGCTGTGGGCAAAGAGGTAGTACTTGATCTTGGGCTCGGTGCCGCTGGGGCGCACGGCGAAGCTGCGGCCGTCCACCAGGTCGATGAAGAGCATCTTTTCGGCGGGCACGGGGTCGCCCTCGGCATCCACCATGGTGCCGGCGGAGAAATCGCGCAGACCGGCCACGGCGGTGCCGTCCATCTCGGTGGGCGGGGTGTCGATGTAGCTCTTGGTCAGGGCGGCAATCTTGGCGGCGCCGTCGGCACCTTCCATGACGATGCTCTTGCCGAGTTCCTTGTAGTAGCCCATTTCGGTGTAGATGTTGTTCAGGCACTCGAGGATGCCGATGCCCTTGGAGGCGAGGTAGGCATTCATCTCAGCCAGGCAGAGGGCGGCAGCGTTGGCGTCCTTGTCGCGCACGAAGTCCTGGGCCAGGTAGCCGTAGCTTTCCTCGCCGCCGAAGATGAAGTACTTGCTGTGCTCCAGGCGCAGGGCGCGGGTCTGGGCCTCGGTCATGGAGCGGTAGCCCTGGCGCAGC
>SUVL01000028.1 GCA_015062005.1 Akkermansiaceae bacterium | reverse complement strand
AAATCGCTCCAAAAATGGATTGACATCAGAGGGTATAGAATGATATAAAAACAGCACACGCCAAATGCACACAAGAGAGGGGGCTTAAATTGGCTTCCTAAGTGTCGAAAGAATGGCGCCAGTTTAAGGTTTCACAATGAATTGAATTATAATGAACGCGAGACCTTATACAATGAAATGGCTCTCGGTGCGCCGGACACCTTATTCAGCAAATACGTAAGGATGAGGGAGAATGCCTCCATCTGGGGCTCAACATCGCAGGGTGCTATGCTGGCCAATTTCGAAAGCAGGTTTGACTACTGGACCTCAGACAGAATCAAAACGGTAAAGGAGTTGGGTTTGGCCGTCTATCGCTCTGCCATGTCGACCCACGAAGATGCCTCATACAACGAATACATGAATGGCAAGCAGGATTTGTATATCAATACGTATCAGGCCTATGTGGATCGCACTTTGCCCAGCTTATTCAAAATGAGTGAAGTGCTCTGGGGCCTGGAGGACTACCTCAAAGCAGAAACCAGGTATTTCCATAATTTGGAGAAAAAAGAAGAATACAGTATATGCCAATGGGCAGATACCATCGTAAAATCCATCAAACCTCGAGTCATGGAGATGCGTGAGCAAGCTGCCCAGGTAGTTCCTCAGTCACATCCCTCTCGCAGTCGGAATTAATGGATTGACTCATCCTCAACAAAACGACTTTAACACACAATGAAAACTCAATATCTCTTATTTTCCCTGCTACTGTGCGGGCTGACAGCTACGGCTCAGGATGGTGCAGGTTTTGACTTCACAGAAGAAGAAGCCGCAGCCGATGCGCAGCTTGCCAAGCAGCAGGAGCTGCAGGCCCTCATCGGCAATGCCCCCAAATATGAGGCTGCCACCCACGAGGCGTACGCGATTGTGGTGAATGCCATTGCCGGTTGCTGCAACCAGCTCAAGGGGCACAAGGACCTGGTGGATTGCTCCAATTACCCGGATGCGGACACGCTGCACAAGGAAGCCCTGGAAAAGCTCCTCGCCAATTATCCCTATGATGCATCTTCCGGTCAGTTTACGGAAGGGGTGCTGAGCCGGGTGATGCTGAGCAAGGCCAAGCCCAACATGACCGGTGACCAGGTTACCCGCATCGAGCACATGATTACCCGAGCTGAGGCTATCATGCGCTGGTTTATCGGTCCGTTCCGCTTCCTCTGCGCGTTGCATAACCACGATTTTCAGAAGGAAGTGCAGCGCGTGGCCCGCTTCATCGAATACACGAAGACGGAGGAGTTCAAGGTGTCAGACAAAGCTTATACGGCTCTGGTTCAGTTCTTCGGGGGCGACTCCGTGCCCAATCGTTCCACAACTGCGGTGAACAGCTTTGGCTACAATGACCAGCAGGCCTACGTGTTCTACAATTACTTCCACAACCGCATCAGCGACCAGGAGCGCGAATCCTGGATTAACTATATCCTGATGGGAGGTTCAATGCGCTATCTGTACAATGGCCCGATTCTGAATCTCAGCCGGGAGGTCAAACTCAGCACCGGGCCGCTGGTGCGCATGTATGTGGATGTGCGTGGTAAGAAAGCCTGCCTGGCGGCCTCTGAGCCGGCCACCAAGCTGGCGGCCTATATGAACACGTTCAAGCGCTGGAACGAACGTCGACTCACCGATGTGGTGGGGCTGGGCAAGAATGCCTTTGAACAGCTGCATGATACCATCGGGCATTCGACCTTCAACAGGCTTGATACTCTCGCTGGCGAAACGCTGGTCAAGGAAGACGCCGATTTCAAGCACGCCATCAATACGGCCATTCCGAACGGTCTGCAGGCCCTGCTGGAAAAGGATGATTTGCTGATGGGGCTTACTGATTATCTGAAGGATAACACCAACTATGTGGACAACGGTAATCAGGAGGCAAAGACCTCGCTGCTGTCGCTGGTGCAGCGTCGCGTGGAACAGGCAGATCGGGCTCTCGGTGCGATTTTTCTGAAGGCTGATAAGATAGTCCCCCGGAATCATCCCTCCCGCCAGCGAGATTAACAACTAACAACAGAACAGATATGAAACACAGACTGACAAGCATCATGATAGGTGCAGGACTGGCGCTTTCGCTCAGCTCCTGCGAGATTCTCCTCGAGGATTTCAATAACTACGGATTCTTTGAACCGGGCCAGCCTACCACTGTGCAGACCGGCACAAACGCTGCGCAGACCAGCTTCACGAAAGGTATCATGTGGCAGCCGGCCCATTACGATACCAGCGGACTCCCGATTTTCGGCTATGCCGATGGCCGCCCTGTGTATGGCTACACCAAGCAGGGCTCGCTCATCTACCAGTCGAACCTCCTTTACTCGGGCTGCTATGTGCCCAGCTGGGGTACAAGCGCCGCACAGCCGTATGGGGTGATTCGCACCAGCGCCTCCCCCCTGTGAGAGATTGCAAGGGGCTCCTGTACGGCAACGCAGGAGCCCCTTCCTCCCTCACCTGCAACATTCAACGCCGAATTATATGAAACAGTTTCTTTATATCGCCACACTTGCCGGCATGCTGGCAGCTTGCTCCCCGGTAACACCGATTCCCACGCCGGCTACCGCGCTCCCTACCACGTTGGAGTCCAAGACCATTGGTTACGATGCCTATAACGCCACCGCCACTGCACACCTGAAAGAGATGCTGGGCAAGACTGGCAAGGTAACGGTCAGTCTGAACGGCAAGGAGCACGCCCTCACCGCAGCAGAGACCGCCGAGCTGCAGGCTCTGCTGAATGGCGTTCAATCAGCCACTCCGAGCTGCGCCCCGGCAGATTGCTTTTATCTGAACCTGTATGCAGCCGACGGCCAGTGGCTGATGTCTCAACCGGTTCAGAAAACGCCGGAGGGCATCGTGCTGCTGTACCTGAAGTTGCAGGGCAATAATGCCGGCGTCCCCCTGCAGAACTGGTGGCAGGGTATAGCCAATCGTTTGAGCCTCTGATAATACGTCAACATGGCAAAGGCAGCAGAAAAGGACGGGTGCGCCATGAAAGCCGGCAAAGGCTGCCTGGGCTTTTTCCTGGGACCAGCCATGCTGGTGATGGCTGTATACCTCTTGTTCAACAATGAGGGCGACTACCTCAACACAGCGCAAGCTCTGGATGAATTGCAGCCCCTTGTGCAACATGTGGAAAATACAGCAACACCCGATGCAGCCCTGGAGGGTAAACCCGTGCACCTGAGTGGTACGGCTACTACCGAAGATGTACTGACAGATGACACCTATGGGGTTCAGGCTCAGGGTATCATGCTTCGCCGCAATGTGCAGTATGTGCAATGGGTAGAGAAAAAAACAAAGCGTACCGGCAGTGATACAAAGCCGAGCTTCATGACGGAGGCCGAATACAAGCGCAGCCGTGACGATGAGTGGATATATAGCTACAACCTCACTTGGGTAAATAACCCCATCAATTCCGCGACCTTTCACAACGAGCGCTACAGAAGCGCAAACTACACCCATTACAAAGCGGATACGATCGAGCTGTGGGCCAAGAATGTGCAACTGGGCAACTACAAACTGACCGATAACCAAATCCGCCGCATCGCTGCCGATGGTAAGAGAGTGCCCCCGCAACAGGTACCCGAAGCCCTGCATAAACACGCCATGCTCCATGGGGAGTACCTGTTCATCGGCCGGGCTCCGGAGGGTAGCTCCTATTATCCGCTCGATCCGCAGGCTCCGAGTGTAGGCGATGTACGCATCTCATGGCGACAAACGAGCCCGCAGCGGCCGGTCAGCCTGGTCGCCGTTCAAAAAGGTAACAGATTTGAGCCTTACACCGCGACCAACGGCGCCGTTATCGATTTGTTCTATACTGACACGCTGGGGATAACGCAGTGCTTCGATAAAGCGCGCTCAACCAACACAGTGAACTTGTGGATGGTACGCATGGGTGGCTGGCTGATGTTCTGGGGCGCATTTGCCTGTATGCTACGACCGCTGGCCGGCATGGTGCCCGTGTGCCGCAAACTGGCAGAAGCCGGGGCCGAGGTGATATCCCTGTTATTGGGTACCATCTGCAGTTTGTTGACCATCTCTGTCTCTTGGTTATTCTGTCGCCCTGTTTTTGCAGTGCTGATGTTGCTTGCAATTATCGCCCTCATCTGGTTGCTCATGAAGAAACAAAGAAAACCGGCAAAAGCTGTCACCCGAAGTTAATCATTCCACGTTCGCGGCTGATACCATGAAATCATTTCCCCTATCACTCATCTTCTGCATGATTCGCACCAGTGCCTCACCCCTGTAAGAAAACGCCACTTAACGGATGCCAGCTCAGATAATCGTCATGACTCGAACCAGGATAAGTATCTGCTTATTGACCGGGCTGCTGCTGACCGGTTGCAGCACAGTAACGGTGCCTGAGCTGGCACCGGAAAGTGTGGCGGGCAGAATCATCCGCCTGGATGACCGGTTCACGCAGATTTGCGAACGCCCGGTTGAAGGGGGGCAGTGGTCTGCATGGACTGATTTTAAATACGGCTGTGTATTTGATTTTCCTTTCGATGCAAACAACCAGTATCGCACGGCTCTGAATCCATCGGAAACAACTTGCCAGACATACAAAAAGACCGGCCCGGCCAGTGCGGAGATTTACTACGAATCGGCCGAGAGTACGCATACGTGTTACCTGAATTTCGAGACCCCGACCTCCGGCACTGCCACTAAGGAAGGCTACGGAGAAGGAAATGATTATAAGCAGCGGGGCATGAAGTTCTCCATCAGATAATCCACCACCACCCATAATAGAATGATGAAAATTCGACCTGTAATATCCAAATCGAAACCCATTACCCCGGCGGTGATGGCCATGATAGGTACCTTGCTTGCCGGGTGTGATCGTCAGAGCCTTCCCGGTGATGTTCCGCGTCAGGTGGTGCCCGGCGAGCCGCCTGAGCAACATCTTGCCGGCCTGGAACCGGCTTCCCCCGACCCATCGCCGGAGCCGGAGGAACTTCCGCAGCTGCTGGGTGGCGATGTTCCGGTGGAAAATATAAACCAGGAAGATTAACCCCATACAAGCAGCACTATGTTGGAACCTCCCAGAAATAATCATCGTTACGGCCGCCGAGCCCCTCAATACACACGGATTCAAATCATCCCCGGCGTGCTTTACCTGAACTTCAGCCGCAGCGGCATCTCCTTCAGCCTCGGAAAAAGTGGTGTAGGTCGCGCTTCCGTGAGCCAGCGCGGCGTGCGCCTCAACAAGAGCATCGGCGGTTTTAATATCGGCAAAACCTTCAGTTTCTCCTCTCTTGCCAAACTCGCCAGGCTGTTTGGGCTTAATCGCAAGAACGGCCAGTAATGCTCTCACGGCAGCCTTTGTACATCAAATAATTCCATACTGGCGGGCGAATGCCCGCGGAACGTTTTACTTCGTACTTCCCAACTCGTCATTCGGGAACCTCTAAAAACTCAAAACTAACCAACAAATTGATGTTTGAAAGTACAATGTACAAAGGACAAAGGACAATTTGAAAGTTCCCTGCGGCTTTGCCGCAGCCGTTTAAAATGGCGAGCCTAAGGCGAGCGGAACTCCTAAATTGTCCTTTGTAATTTGTCCTTTGTACATCCCGACAGATTCCCATTTAGTGAGTTTTTAGAAGTCCCCAAAGGTTGAAAAACGACAAAGACGGCCCAGTGTCCCGGAGTGTGGGGCATGAGATGCGCGCAAGGAACCCGGCAAAATGGCGTTTGCCGGGTTTTGGGTCAGCAGAATCAGTTCAACGAACCTTCTGGCAGGAGCTCCAGGAGCACGAAGGCGGAGTCGTCCAGGGAGTCGAGCACTTCGAAATCGGCTTCGTTGCGGATTGCGTAATATTCAGCCCCCCAGAGCCGGGCGATTTCCTGCATGCGGAAGGGCTGGGGCTGCACGAGCAGGCGTTCCAGTTCGGGGTCGCCGGCGGTGTCGTGCAGGGAAGCGGCGGCTCCCTCGTTGTTCAGCACAGCCACGATGCGCTTGCCTGGCGGCAGCTGGGGTACGATGGCAGCGGCATTGATATCACGCAGGAGGGTGAGGTCGCCGATGAGGCAGCAGCCGCTGGCGGCATCGGCAGCATTGCCGAGGAAGGCGCTCAGCACGCCGTCTGCACCGGTGCTGTGGAGGTCGCGCAGGTAGAGGGTGGGAACCTGGCACTGGGCGTAGCTGTTCCAGAGGCGCACGGTGGTGGCGCTGCCCACGCAGATAACATCGGTCAGGCAGGCGTGGCGGGAGAACGAGCGCACCATGGCCTCGGCCGATTCGGGGTAGCCCAGCAGGAGCTCTTCCAACTGGCCGGCAGCGCGGCGGCTGCGGGTGAGCAGTCGTTCCGTATCGCCCACGTGCGGCACATCGCCTAAGGCTTTCATCACCTGTTCCAACTCGCCTTCCACCACGTTACTCTTGCGGTTCAGGCCGGAGAAACCGGTGCGGGTGATGGAGTATACCTCGGTCTGAGGCAGGTTTTCGAGAGCTTTCCAGAAGGCGCCGGTAGGCACATCTCCCACGCGCAGCACGTGGCGCGGCGGGTTCTGGCGCAGCATGGTATCACCGTTGTGCAGGAGGTAGGGAGCCAGTTCTTCGCGCAGGCCGCTGCTGGCTTCGGCCAGCACGGGAACGCGGAGGGTCTGGGCCAGCCAGAGCACAGGTTCCTGTTCGTCCGGGTTCAGGGCGCCGATGAGGAGCACCAGCCCCTCCATGGAGCGGAAGCGCAGCATTTGAGAAACGGCTACCAGCGAGCCACGGAAGCGCGGTGCGGGCGGGGCATCGCCCACTTCCACGTTGCTGAAATCGGGGCAAGGCGGCTCGGCCTCCACATCCAGCCGCACATGCAGGTGCAGGGGGAACCCTTCGCTGAGCGATTCCACGAGGTTGGGCAAATCAGAAACCGGGCAGGGAAGCGCCAGCTCCACGGTGGGGGCATACATGCCGAACAGGGCTTCCTGTTCTACGCTCTGCGGGGCTCCTGTGCCGCCGCTGGTGTGGGTGCTGTCCATGGTGAGCACCACGAGCGGGCGGCGCTGGTAATAGGCATTGATGACCGCCGGAGTCATGGCTGCGGCAGAGGAGCCGCTGCCGGCCACCACCACTACCGGTCGCCCGGTCGCCTGCACTCGCCCCAGCGCAAAGAAGGCGGCGGAGCGGTCATCGGCCACGCTCCAGCGGTGTACTACAGGGCAGTCGGCCAGGGCCCGGTAGAGCGGGGCATTCAGTTCGCCGGGGCAGCATACCCATTCGGCCACACCGGCCATGGCGGAGCAGGAGATGAGGGAGAACATGGTGGTAAGTATGAGTGCTGGTGGTGGGGGTGGTTATGAGGGAAGAGGTATCTGTTCGCCCATGTGGCGCGGCTCTGCCCCGATGAGCAGGTCGAACACCATGGCCACGCGGGCGGCTCGCTCGCGCACAAACTGCCTCAACAAGGTGGGACGGTTGAAGGCGATACGCGCTGCGCAGAAGCCTTCGGCATCAATTCCCAGCTGCCGGGCTGTGGCCACGGCCCGCTTCACGTGGAAGCTCTGGCTGATGATAGTAATCTTCTGCGCGCCGAAGATGCGCTTTGCCCGCACCACGGAATCATAGGTTCGCAGGCCGGCATAATCGCATACAATCTTATCCTCCGGCACCCCGAGCTTGACCAGGGCTTCTTTCATATCCCGAGGTTCGTTGTAGTACTTTTCCCGGTTGTCTCCGGAAACGATGATGCAGCGCAGCTTACCGGATTTCCAGAGTTCTGCGGCCGCTTCCATGCGACCGGTGAAATAGAGACTGGGTACACCGCTGCTGAAGCGCTTGCTGCAGCCGAGCACAAGCCCCACATCGCCCACGCGGCAATCGGCCACGTTCCGGTGGCAGTATGAGTTGGCCATGCTGTTGGTGTAGACCTCCGCGCCTGCCACGATAAGCAGCAGCGATATCAGGAAGAAACTGATGAGCTTGATAGCAAACCAGGTTGTTTTCAGCGCCTTGCCCATAAATCAGTTCACTCCGAAAACCTGGATGCGGGTGGTGAGCTCGTGCGTTTCACCGCAGCGCAGCATGAGGTTTTCGGCCGGGACTGCGGTGGTTTCCACGGCCAGAAATCCGCGTTCGTTGCCTTCTCCCAGGTCGCCCATGCCGGCAGCCAGGGTGGCACCCGGGTTCCACACCACGGCAGAGGCACTGCCCGCGCGGCAGATGCGGATGCTGCGCTCCCAGGCGGGGTCGTGAATGGTGATTTCTGCATTCTCCGGCACCGGGTGGTAAATGCGGTCAATGTGGCCAAGGGGGATGAGCGGGTCTTCCGGGTGGGGTACGGCATCGTCTGCAAACTCGGTGAACTCCAGATCCTCCAGACCGGTCACGGCTACCTGTTCGTAATCGCTCACGGCAAAATAGGTGTGCATGGCCGCAGAGTAGGGCATGGCCCGGGGTACATCCAGGGTGATGAGGCTCAGGGTCAGCTCATTGCCAATCTCCATGCCCAGAGCCGCGCTGGGCAGCATCTCATTTTCCGGCGGCAGGGCCAGCAGCAGGTTAACCCGGCCATCTTCACCTTCTTCACAGCGCCCCACCTGCCAGGTGGAGATGCGTGCCACGCCGTGCGGCGGCAGGGAAGCATCCTCCGTGTTCTTGCCGAACCAGGGCCAGCACAGCGGAATGCCTCCGCGCAGTGCCTTGCCCTTCTTGAACACGGCTTTGGGGCTCATGTAGATAACCGGCTTGTGCCCGGTCGGGGTCCAGCTGAGCACCTGTCCGCCGTATAGGGAAATCTCTGCTGTGCAAAGGGCTGTTTCAATCTTGAGAATCGGAAAATCTTCGCCGTAGGGGTATACTGTCGTGACCATGGTTTGCTCAGGCGAGTGTAGCAGAATCAACAATTGCATGCAAGCCAATTATTGAGGGCCGCCCCCATGCGTCACGCGTGTCCCGAAGTTTGAGTGAAGAGCTCGATAAATGAGAATCTGTCGGGATGTACAAAGGACAAATTACAAAGGACAATTTAGGAGTTCCGCGCGCCTTGCGGCTCGGCATTTGTTACCAGGAGAATGCACCGGGTGAGGCGGGGCGTGATTTACTCACCGCGCACGGTAGTGGTGTAGCGTTTGATGATACCCAGGAAACTATCGGACGCTTTGGTGACGGAGCTGACCTGGGTGACGCCGCCGTTCTGCTTAGCCTTGTCAACAGAGGAGTCGCCAGTTTCCCAGATCCAGAGCCATGTGGTGGAGGAGGCTACGCCCACCCGGGTGGGGTTGGGGGCGCCATTGGCATCAGGGATGTCCGTATTACAGACCGGCTGCTGCCAGAGGCAGGAGACGCAGAGGAGCAGGGGCGTGAGGCAGAGGAGGTGTTTCATGGCGAAGGCTGGAGGAGTTTCAACACAGCCGGGTCAGTGCTGACTTTCGCAGCATCTGCCGCACCGGTGGCGCCGGCGGCCAGCAGGAGTTTGACCGTTTCGGCGTGGCCATTGTGGGCAGCCTGCATCAGCGGGGTCCAGTCATCCTCGTCCTTGACGTTGACATTGGCGCCTGCTGCAAGCAGGGATTTGACGATGTCCGTGTGGCCGTTGATGGCAGCTACGATGAGCGGAGTCCAGCCGGAATCTGTCTGCGGGTCGCGCTGGGCACCGGCTGCCAGCAGGGTGTCCACGGTTTTCTTGTCTTCGCTCATGACGGCGTAGGTGAGAGCCGTTTCCTTATCCTTGCTGGGCACTTCCTTCCGGGCTCCGGCGTCCAGCAGCACTTTCACTGCTTCTGCCTTGCCGGCTTCAGCCGCGTGGGAAAGCGGGGTGCGCCAGCGGCGGCCGCGCGTTTCGATATTGGCACCGGCAGCAATCAGGGCCTTGAGGGTTTCCAGTTCGCCTTCCTTGGCAGCGTGGGAGAGGGCGGTGAGCCCGGCTTTGTCCTTGGCCTCAATGTCGGCTTTATTCAGCAGCAGGGCCTGCAGGGTTTCCACGTGGCCATTTGCCGCAGCGAAGATGAGCGCGGTGGCTCCATCGCCATCCGTTTCGCGTATGCTCTTGGGGTTGTCTTTCAGGAAGGCAAGCACGTGGGTCGTGTCGCCATTGGCTGCGGCTTCGAGAATATCGCGGGCGCGTTCGCCCCCTTCATCCACCACAATCTGCCCGCCGGGCAGCAGGGCCATTACATCGGCATCGCCTTGCGCCTTTGCGTAGTCCAGCGCCGTGTTGCCCTTCTTATCTTTTGCTTCTGCATTGACCTTGGCGTCCAGCAGCACGCGTACCACGTCCTCGTGTCCGTTGAAAGCAGCGGTCATGAGGGCGGTATCGCCCGTAGGCAGGGTGGCTTCCTTATCCGCCCCGGCATTCAGCAACGCGGCCACCACGTCATCGTGCCCCTTGGCGGCAGCTACCAGCAGCGGTGTTTCTCCTGTGCGCAGTTTGGCTTCGAGGTCAGCCTTGGCGCCGATGAGCAGCTGCACGGTTTCGAGGTCGCCATTGGCAGCGGCAAAGTGAAGGGCACTTTCGCCGGCATAGCTGCGGGTGGTGGGGGAGGCTCCGGCTTCCAGCAGTACCCGGGCGGTTTCCGAGTATCCGCCTGCTGCTGCCATCAGCAGCGGGGTGCCACCTTCCTTCATGCGGGCTTCCTTGTTGGCCCCGGCAGAGAGGAATAACTGCACCATGGCGGTCTGGCCGGAGCTGGCCGAGTGCAGCAGCGGGGTCCAGCCGTTCTTGTCGCGCGGGTTGAGGTAGGCTTTCGCGTTTATCAGGGCGCGGGCAATTTCTACGTGACCACTTCGGGTGGAGAGGTAAAGGGCGGTTTCGCCGGTGGGCAGGGCGGCATTCACATCTGCACCGGCTGCCAGAAGCGCCTTCAGAACTTCCAGGTGCCCGTTGAACGCAGTGAACATGAGCGCAGTTTCTCCCTTCGGGGTTGCTTTTTCGATGTCGGCCTTGGCCGCCAGAAGCGCCTGGGTCACGGCAAGATGACCATTGGTAGCAGCAGCCATGAGCGGCGTCACCCCGTTCGTGTCACTCACATTCAGCAGAGTCGGGTTACTCTGCAACAGCTCTTGAACTGTTTTCAAATCACCTTTCGTGGCGGCCTGAATCAGCGCCGGAGAAGCAGTTGCCTGGGCGGCGGCGGGAGCTGCGGCCGGCACGGCTGCGGCAGGCGTCACGAGCAGCGGAAGACCCGCTGCAATGAGAAGCTGGGAAATGCGTGTGGAATACTTCATGAAAGGAAACTTCTTATATTATCCTCATGATACTCCTTCCTTCTTGCGTCATCAAGTAAAAAAGGGCTTTTTCCCCCTAATGTGTACGAAAAAAACGAGAAATCAACCCAAAATAAGCTTCACGAGGCGTTGCATATCCGTTTTTGTGTAACGTTGGTCGAGAGGAAGAGGTAATAAGCGGCGCGCCAGCTTGTTTTCCTCTGCGCCGGCGTCTGTTGCATCGATGACCTCCGGCCAGTAGAGAGGGAGAGCGACCCCGGCATCGATGAGCGCATCCCGCAGCCCGGGGATGCCGCTTACCAGCGGGTAGCACATGGGGGCGTGGCGCGGCATCTCCGGCAGCGGCAGGTGGTTCAAGTCTCCAAGAGCGTGGTGTAAGGTGGCGTAATTTTCCATGCGTCTGGCAGCAGCAGTGGTAAAATCAATGCTGCGGAGGAGCCTCCTGGTGAGCTGGCTCATGCGGCGAGGAGGCGCCGCAAGGGTTGCTTCTGCGGCTTCGCTGGCGGGCAGGGCGGCTTCGGCTCCGCTTTCCACACGCTGGAGCAGGTAGAGACTGCGGGAGCTGCTCTGGTCATCCGCCCCCGGCAGCTGAAGCAGGGGAAAGGGGGCGCAGGCCACCCCGCCATCTGCCACACCGCAGAATTTGCGCGGGCTGTAGAAAGTGGGCACTCCCGGCAGAGCTGGCGAGTAGAGCGCGGTGGTGGCATCCACCAGGCAGCGCCCGGGCAACTGGGCGGCCGCGGCCGCCACCGCTTCATCCGTGAGCCCGAAATAATTGACCAGCAAGACCAGTTCATCCCCCCTCATTGCTGGAAGAATGGGGGCGAGTCGGGGGGTGCAGTTGTATCGTCTGACCGGAATCCCCAGTCGGGCAGGGGCCTCCAGCACCGTATCGCAGATGAAGCGGGGCACGTAGAGGCAGGCTGGCCGCGGCATGTGGCGCAGCAGGCATTCCAGCGCTGCCCTGCCGCTGTTCAGATAAGCACAGCACGGCCCCTCCGTATACGGAAAATTTCCGTAATCCGGGAGCTCAAGGCCGAAGAATCCGCCCGTCATATCCGGCATAAGTCTTTGGCGGCTATTGAGAATGGTGTATTGGAGGGAATCAGGCGGTGTAGGCCGCGCTGATTTCGCAGATATAGAGGTAGTGCAGGGGATTATCCTCGGCATACCAGGCGGGGGAGACTTCACTCCAGTCCAGGAAATCGGCCTCCTGCAGGGTGGTGCGGAACATCTTGCGGCACTCCAGCACCAGCTCGGCGTCCTCGAACGTTGGCCAGCCGGCTGGGGTGGTGGCGGGTTTCAATGCCGTGTGGGCCGTCTTGTCTACATCGCGGCCGGAGTTGCGGCCGCAGAAGACGAGGTCCTGGCGGTACCGCTCCGGCATGAAGCTGAGGGTGAAGACGGGCTGTTCCTCGATAAAGTTCACCGTGTGGCGGTTGGGGCGCACAAAGACAAAGGCGACCGGGCGGTTCCAGAGGAAACCGATGCCACCCCAGCTTGCGGTCATGCAGTTGAACTTATCCATAGTGCCGGCGGTGATGAGCATCCATTGCTTGCCGATGAGTTCCACCGGGCTCTTCGTTATCTCTGTTATATCAATCTTCTTCATAATCGTTCACAAAACCGGCGCGCCCACAGGCGCGCCGAAAAAATAATCATTAATAATTAATCACTAATCACTCTATCAGCGGCTGTAGTTGCCGGGGTCCTGGGTGATGGTTACATCGTGCGGGTGGCTTTCCTGCAGACCACCGGCGGTGATGCGCACGAAGCGGGCGTGCTCGCGGAGCTCGTCCAGGTTCTTGGCACCGAGGTAGCCCATGCCGGAGCGCAGACCGCCCACAAGCTGGAAGATGACATCGGCCAGCATACCCTTGTACGGCACGCGGGCTTCCACACCTTCGGCCACCAGCTTGCCGCTGCCATTCTGGCCGTAGCGGTCGCCGGAGCCGGCACGCATGGCACCCAGGGAGCCCATGCCGCGGTAGGTCTTGAAGTTGCGACCCTGGTAATGCACCACGGCACCCGGGCTTTCCTCACAACCAGCCAGCATGCCGCCCATCATGATGAGGTCGGCACCGGCGGCAAGCGCCTTCACGGCGTCGCCGGAGTATCGGATGCCGCCGTCGGCAATCACGGTTACACCGGCGGGGCGGGCCACGGTGGCCACCTCCTGGATGGCGGAGAACTGGGGCATACCCACACCGGAGATGATACGGGTGGTGCAGATGGAACCCGGACCCACACCAACCTTGATGGCGCTGGCACCGGCGGAAATGAGGTCTCGGGCGCCGTCCTGGGTCACCACGTTGCCGGCCACCACGGGCTTGCCCAGCTCGCTGAGCTTCTCAATCACGTGCAGCACGCGGCTGGTGTGACCAGTGGCGGCATCGATGAAAAGGGCATCAGCACCGGCATCCACCACAGCCTGAGCGCGGGCCATGAACTCCGGACCCGGTCCCACAGCGGCGCCGCAGCGCAGGCGACCCAGGTCATCCTTGGTGGATTCCTGGAAGGCCTCACGCTTGCGGATGTCGGTGTCTGTAATCAGACCCACCAGGCGGCCGGCTTCGTCCACCAGCGGGAGCTTTTCAATACGGTTGGAGTAGAGAATCTTGCGGGCTTCATCCTGGGTGGTGGTGGGGGCTCCGGTGATGAGGCGGCTCATGGGGGTCATCACATCCGCCACGGTGAGCTTGTCCAGGTCGTGACCGTCCACCACGCGCATATCGCGGCCGGTGATGATACCCACGAGGATGTTGCCATCAGCCACCACGGGCAGGCCGGAGAAACCATGCTCCAGCATGATGCCCTTCACGCGGCTCAGGCTCATATCGCTGGTCACGGTGAGGGGATTGGTGATAACGGCATTCTCGAAGCGCTTCACCTTGGCCACCATGGCGGCCTGGTCATCGATGCGGTTGTTGCGGTGAATCACACCCAGGCCACCTTCGCGGGCCATGGCGATGGCCATGTCCACTTCGGTCACGGTATCCATCGGTGCGGAAAGAATCGGCAAGCGCAGCGGAAAACCAGCGCAAAGCTGGGAAGAGGGGTCGGCCTCGCCGGGAAGAATCGTGCTCAGGCAAGGAAGCAGGAGCACGTCGTCAAATGTAAGTCCAAGCTGAATTTCTGCCATAGCGGAGACTACTACGCCACGCCCCATTTTGCAAGCCTAATCTGCTCAAAATCTGCTTTTTTTTCTGCACAGGATACCAGAACTGCCTTATTCCCGGCAATCTGGCGTTTTTTCAACTTGTAATACAGAGTATTCATGGTAGTATAATGAACCATGCTTTCGCGTGTATCAAAAGTGGCACTGGCTGCGGTGGTGTGGGTGCTCAGCTCATGCGCCACGCAGGTGTATCTGGACCGGTGGGAACCTTCTCAGGTGGATATACCGCGGGGAACCGTGCTGCATGTGGAGCCGGAGGCCCGGGGGCCGCTGCGCCATGAGTTGCGCCGTGCATTCCACCAGCAGATTGCTGCTGATGGTTATTACCAGGTGCAAGGCTCAGGCCCCTGCGCCGTGCTGCGTCTGCACCGTGTGCATGTGAACATGGTGGAGCCCGCAGAGAATGATAAGCACCGCGACAGACCCTATCCGAACCGCGTTGAGCTCACGGCCGATGTCATCTGCAACTACCAGCGCATTTATCGCCGCGACCTTTCGGAATATGTGGGCTCCGATTTTGACTACCGCCCGGACTGGGAGGGAGCCGCCGAGGAAATTGCTGCGGATGTGATGCGCGACCTTACACCGCATGTCCGCCGCTACAGCATGGGGGTGGACTCCGTAGAGGGGAATCCCGCAGTGGAGCAGGCGGCCCGGGCTTGCGCTGCCGGCAGCTGGGAGCAGGGGCGCGCCCTGGCCCACGCTGCACTGAAGCAGAACCCGAATGAGGCTGAGGCCTGCTATGTGCTTGGCATCATCGAACGCCATGCCCGCAACTACTCCGCTTCCGATTCCTGGTTCCGGAAGGCCCACAGCCTGAAACCGGACAGCAAGTACTCCTCCGCCCTGCGGGGGAATGCCCAGATTCAGACTGCCGAACAACGCGCCTACCTCCAGTTGAACCGCTGAAGAAATAAGAGAGAAAGTGTGCATGGAGTAATAATATCCTCATGCACAATTCTCATATGGCTTATCCACGCTGCGCGTGGTGTGTATGCCTTATTTGCGCTTGCCTTTCTTTCTGGCGGCCTTGGCATCGGTGGCGGGGCAGGGGGCAGTGGGGAGCCCGGCTTCGTTCACAAGGTTGGGATTCATGAATACGGCCCAGCCGTAGCGCAGGTATCTGGGGGATTTTACCCCCTCTGCCTGAAGTTCCACGAACTTGCCCTTGATTTCGGCGGCGGCGGGGGCGAATTTCTTATCACTGCCTGCCAGTTCGAAACCCACAGGGGCAGCACCATCGGTCGTTCTGAGCCCCTCTGCATTCCTGAAGCGCACCAGCACCATGGACCCCTTGGTCTTGAAGTCGGTAATGACCGGGCCGCTGGCGGCCACGTCCTTATCGTAAACCTCCTTCAGCGCTGTGGCGGCCAGTCGCTCGCCAACTTCCACTTTGCGGGGCGGATGCACATCGCTGTTCGTCGAGCCCAGGTCAAGCGTGACCACGCAGCTCACACCGGGCAGCTCTGCGGCTGCCTCGGACTGCACCTGGCGGAACTCCGGCCAGTATGCGCGCAGCTTGCTCTTGTCATTAATGCGGGGGAGCTGCACCTGGATGAATGCCATATCCGGGTTGCCCAGCTTATCGCGCCAGGAGGTGATGATATCCTTCAGCAGCTTCTTGTTCTGCTCGTTGTCCAGAATCTCGGCATCGGACTCCCCCTGGTACCAGATAGCACCAGCCACGGGGAAGCCTTCCCACTTCTCCAGCCCGGTTTCATACAGATAGGAGGGTGCATAGGGATGCAGGGCAAAATCACCGCCGGGGCCCACATTCTGCTGGGCGCGGCCGCGCACCCACTCGCTGGCGTATTTGCTCTTCACCCAGTTGGCGCCTTGGCAGCCGGGGTATTCCTTGCGCACCACGTCGCGGGGAATCCAGGCCAGCATGTTGGAGCCGCCCAGGGAGGCATGAATCACCCCCACCGGCACGCCCAGCTCGCGCTGCAGTGCCTGCCCGAAATAGTAGCCCACGGCGCTCATACGCGGGGTGGTGTCCGGGGCGCTCACGGCCCATTTGCCTTCATACATGCGCTTTTCCTGCACGCGCTTCAGCTGCTCCGCATTGTAACGCGGTGGCGCGGTATGCACCTGCGGTTCGCTGTGGAAGAAGCGGAAATTTTCATTGGCTGACTGTGCAATGGTCTGCGCGTTGCCCGGGGTCTGGTTCAGCCGCCAGAGCATATTCGACTGCCCGCTGGCAATCCACACCTCGCCCACCACCACATTCTGCACCGTGGCGGAACCACTCTTCTGCTTTGCTGTCAGGGCCTGTCCTTCAGCATTGGCTTTCATGGGCTTGAGCACGGCCTGCCACTGGCGTCCCCTGGTCTCGGCTTTCACTTCCTGACCATTGAAACTCACCGTTACCGGTTCAGAGGGCTTATCCGTAGTCCCTCTCACCACCACCTCGCGTCCGCGTTGCAGCACCATGCCGTCTCCGTAGATGGCCTCGAACTCTACAGCAGCCAGTGAGGGCAGTGCGCCCAGTATCATTATACAGGTAAGTCGCTTCATGTCTAATTCCTACCATAAAACAAGGTGTATTGGAAGCGTTTTTTTCATAAAAGGGACTGAAAACACAAAATTTTGGAAATTCGTAGCAAATTCCGCTTGACTTATATGCCGAGATGCTGTATATATCCGGCCCACAAAGTTATGGCAAAGAAAAGCTGGATTGAAAGAAACAAGAAGAAGGCAGCTGTCGCGGCTCGTTATGCAGACCTCCGCGCCAAGCTGAAGGCTGAAGGCGACTACATCGGTCTGACGATGCTGCCGCGCAACGCTTCCCCCGTGCGTCTCGTGAACCGCTGCGAGCTCACTGGTCGTCGTCACGCTTTCCTGCGCCGTTTCCATCTTTCCCGTATCGCTTTCCGCGAACTGGCCAACGCCGGCATGATTCCGGGTGTGACTAAGTCCAGCTGGTAAGTCCTGATATAGACTTGACAATTTTGACGCGCGGGCTATCCTATAGGGACTGGCCCGCGTTTCCTTTATCAATAATGCCGATATACGAATACATATCAGAGAATCCGGAAGATCCGGAGCGATCTTGCCGGATGTGCCGCAAGGGATTTGAACTGATGCGCTCTGTGGACCGGGCACCGCTCACGCATTGCATGTACTGCAAGAACCCCGTGCGCAAGAAAATCGGCACCGTGAATGTGCCCAGAATCACCGCCCCGCTGAGCATCAGCGATGCCAAGAAAGCCGGCTTCACTGTGATGCAGAAGCGCGACCAGGGTGTGTACGAAAAGCTTTAATATCCGCGACCTATGCAATTCTTTCTGACTCCTGAGGAAATTTCCCGGCTGGAATGGACCTACCCCGGTGTGGGTGAGATTGTGCTCTTCATCGTGGGCATCAGTTTCTTCCTGTTCCTGAACGCCTTTTTCGTGGCCAACGAATTTGCCTGTGCCCGCGTGCGCGAGAGCCAGCTGGCCGAGGACAGCGCCGACACCAAATCCCAGGCTCAGCGGCGCCGCACTGCGCGGCACATCGTGCGGCACCTGGATACGTACCTCTCGGCCAACCAGGTCGGCATCACCTTTGCCTCGCTGGCCCTGGGTGCCATGGGTGAGCCCTTCATCGCCAGTCTTATCAGCAGCCCGCTGAGCTACTACCTGCACCTGAGCCCCACGGTGGTGCATGTGATTTCCTACACCGTGGCGTACGCACTGTTCACCTTTGCGCACGTGGTGCTGGGTGAGCTGGTGCCCAAGAGCCTGGCTATCCGCAAGCCGCTGGAAATTGCCCTCATGACGGCAGTTTCCATGCACCGCTTTGCGAAGTTCACCAAGTGGATTATCAACCTCTTCAACAACACGGCCAACGCCATCGCCCACCGCGTGTTTGGCGTGGATCCGCACTACGAGCCGAATGAATCGCACAGCGCGGAAGAGATTGCCCTCATTGTGGAAGCCAGTGGCCGCAGCAACGAAGTGACAGAGACCGAGGCGGAAATCTCCATGAACGCGCTGGAGCTCAACGACCGCTCCGTGCGCGATATCCTGGTGCCGCGCAGCCGCGTGGAGGTGCTGGATATCAACAAGAGCTTTGATGAATTGCTGGAGCAGGTGCTCACCAGCCGCCACAGCCGCTTTGCTCTGGTTTCCGGGCACCTGGATCATGCCAAGGGCTGGGTGCATGTGAAGGATGTGCTCCAGATGGTGCACAGCGGCACGCACGACATCATGGCCGAGCGCCGCGAACTCAAAGTGGTGCCCGAGACCATGAAACTGGATACCCTGCTGGACTTCTTCGCCAAGGAGCACACGCACTTTGCCCTGGTGGTGGATGAATACGGCGAGGCACAGGGACTGGTGTATCTGGACGATGTGCTGGAGGAAATTGTGGGCAATGACATCCAGGACGAGTTTGAGATGGAGGCTGCGCGTACCTTCTTCAAGGTGGCGGATGGGCAGTACATCGCGAGCGGTTCGATTGCCCTCTTCGACCTGGAGGAAGAGCTGCCCGAGCTGGGCGAGTTCGAGAAGGACAACGGCATCTCCACCCTCAGCGGCTACATCACCGACCGCCTGGGGCACCTGCCGGAATGCGATGAGCAGATTCGCCACCATGATTACCTCATCACCGTTATCGGCACCGATGGCCGCCGTGTGACCCAGACCCGCATTGAGCACTCCCCCTCCGCCGATGAACCGGAGGATGACGACCTGGACATGTAATCCCATTCAGAAACATAAACTATGCATATCTACGAATCACTTTCGCTGGCGCCCACCGGCTTTACCATGGGCATGGTGCTCATGCTGCTGAGCCTGTACGTGCTGCTCCGTCCGGAACACTTCCGCAAAAGCCTGGCAGCGGTGCATGCCAAGAGCAGCGCCGGCACTGTACTGCTGGGCATAGACTTCATCTGGGTGGCCTTGCTGCTGTTCAAGGCAGACTGGAACGTGCTCTGCATGCCGCTGTTCGAGTTTGAGAATTTTCGCGGCATCCTGCTCATTCTCTGCCCCGTCATCTGGTTTGTGATGAGCAGCATGGCAAAGGAGCAGCTTTTTGCCCGCGCGCTGGGCTTCTTCCTGCTGCTCATGGCCATCGTGCCCATGAGTGCCGCCTTCCTCAAGGACCCCGCCACGCGCATCCTCATCCCGCTCTGGTGGTATCCGGTGCTCACCGTGGCCATGTTCTGGGTGGGCAAACCCTACCTCTTCCGCGACTGGATGAACTGGCTGGTGCAGCGTCCGCGCCTCATTTCCGGCATCGCCGTGTTCAATTTTGTGTACGGCCTGCTTATCTGCACCTGCGCCGGGCTCTTCTGGCAATAATATCCTTCACTTCCTGCCACCATGGTTTCTCTTTATACTGCTGATTACGTCGTCACCCAGAATGATTCCCGCGATATTCACCGCGACGCCGCCGTGGCGGTGGAAGACGGCAGAATCCTGAGCGTGGGTCACGCCGACCTGCTGGAAATCATCTTCCCGGACCACCGCCGCGTGGATCTGGGGAACGCCGTCATCATGCCCGGGCTGGTGAATGCCCACACGCATGTCTCCATGAGCCTGCTGCGCGGCTATTCGGACGATAAGGCTCTCATGGACTGGCTCACGCAGGATATTTTCCCGGCGGAGGCGAAGCTCACCCCGGAGCTCGTGGAGCTGGGCGCCATGTTCTCACTGGCGGAGATGATTCGCACCGGTACCACCGCGTTCTACGATATGTACATGCACCAGCGCAGCGTGTTCCGCGCGGCGGATAAGCTGGGCATGCGCGCCGTGATGGGCGAGAGCGTCACGCAATTCTTCCCCTCCCTTTCCTGCAAGAATGCCGAGGCCTACTTCGAGCTCGTGCGCGCCCAGGCGGAGGAATGGAAGGGCCACCCGCGCATCCGCCAGGCTGTGCTGCCGCATGCACCCTATACCACCAACCCCGACTTGCTTACCAAGTGCCGCGCCCTGGCCGATGAGACCGGCTCCCTCTTCGGCATGCACCTGGCTGAAACAGAGAGCGAGACGCAGACCTGCCTGCAGAACTTCGGCAAGCGCCCCATCCCGTACTGCGCCGGGCTCGGCCTCCTGCAGCCGGATACGACCTTCTTCCACGTGGTGCATGCAGATGAGCACGATATGGAGCTGCTGGCCGAGGGCCGCTGCGCCGTGGTACACAACCCCGCCAGCAATATGAAACTGGCCAGCGGCGTGGCCCCCACCGGCGCCATGCAGCGCTACCGTATCCCCGTGGCCCTGGGCACGGACGGCCCCGCCAGTAACAACGCCCAGAACATGGTGCGCGAGATGTACCTGGCCAGCCTGCTGCAGAAGGTACACCACCTGGACTCCACCGCCTGCCCCGCCCAGACCGTGCTTGATATGGCCACCCGCGGTGGCTCTGATGCCCTGCACGACCCGCTCATCGGCACCCTGGAACCCGGCATGAAGGCCGACTTCATCGCCCTGGACCTCAGCACGCCCAATATGCAGCCCGTGCATAACATCGTCTCGAACATTGTGTACGCCGCCACCGGACTGGAAAACAAGCTTACCGTGGTTGATGGCCAGGAACTCTACCGCGACGGCAAGTTCCTCACCTGCGATTACGAAGCCCTCTGCGCGGAAATGAAGGCTGTTCACGGCTGGCAGAAGAAGTAATGCCTGTGAACTCGACTGCGCTGGAGGATTTGTGCTGGGCGGCCATCGATTTCGAGTCCGCCGGCACCGCACCGGGCGAAACCGATTGCCCGGTGCAGATTGGCATTGTGCGCGTCGAAAGGCTTTTTTCGGAGGCTCCGCAGCTCTTCACCAGCTACATCGCCTGCCACCGCCCGGTGCGCTGGAGCGCGGCCAAGGTACACGGCATCACCACCGAAACGCTCAAGGGCGCCCCGGAGTATATATCCCTCTGGCCGCAGATTCGCGAACTGCTGCGCGGCGCGGTGGTGCTGGGGCACAACCCCGCCACGGAGAAACGCTTCCTGCGCAGCTTCCCCGGCCACGGCTTCGGCCCCTGGTTGGATACTCTCGCCCTGGCTCGCCAGGCAGCCCCCGATTTGCCGGACCACGCCCTCGCCACCGTCTGCGAGGCCCTCGGCATCACCGATTCGGTGACCACCCTGGTCAACGATGCCGCCCACGCCCGCTGGCATGATGCGCTCTACGATGCCGCCGGCTCCCTCCAGCTGCTCCGCACCCTCATCCACGCCCTGCAGATGCAGCGCTGCACCCTCCGCGATATTGCCTTCGCTGTGAGCGACTAGTATAGTGCTTGATAAATAACCAGCTTTTCCTTTGTACTTCCAACTTTGTACCTTTGTCAGAACGACAACTGCATTCACTCCCACACCTGGGTGGTGCGGGCGGCTAGCTTCTGGTCAAGGCTCAGGAGCTCATCGATGCGGGTGCCGCAGAGGGTCATGATATCCACAATCTCCTCCACCTGAAGCTCTTCCTCCACCTGCTCCTTGACATAATCGAAGAGGAGGCACTGGGTGGCGTATTCCTTCTCCTCGCGGCAGAGGGTGAGCAGCTCGTGGATGGAGGCAGTGATTTTCCGCTCGTGCTCCAGGGCGAGGCGGAATAAATCCAGCGGGGTTTCCCAGGTATACACCGGGGCGGCCACGGCGGGAATCACCACCTTGGCGCGGCGGTTCTCCAGGTGGGATACGAAGCGGAGCGCGTGGCCGCATTCTTCGCGGTATTGCTCTCGCATCCAGTGCCCCATGCCCGGCAGGCCATACTGCCGCAGGTTGCCGGAAAAGGCCAGATACAGGAAAGCGGATTCAAACTCCAGGCGGATTTGCTTGTTGACGGCATCTACAATAATCGGGTTCATGGATGCCAGCATAGCACAAGGCTCCGCCTGACGGTATCACTGTTAGTGGTGTGCGGAAACAGTTTCTGGTGTGGTCGGTCAGGGTTTTCTCCCTCTGGGGTGGAAGGTCTGGTGCAGGGAGACGAGCCGCTTCTGGTCCACATGGGTATACTCCTGGGTGGTGGAGAGGCTGGCGTGCCCCAGCATATCCTGAATCACGCGCAGGTCGGCCCCGTTTTCCAGCAGGTGCGTGGCGAAGGAATGGCGCAGGATGTGGGGGTACACGTTCTCCGGCAGTCCGGCTGAGCGTGCGCGTTCCTTGATAATCTGGCGGATACGGTCGCGGGTGAGTTTTTCGCCACGGTTGGAGAGGAAGAGGGTATTGCCCGCGCGTCGGCCATTGCGCAGGAGTTTCGGACGGCCATGCTCCAGGTAGCTGCGAAGGGCTTTGGCGGCCACGCCGCCCAAGGGAACATAGCGGGTCTTGTTTCCCTTGCCGGTGATGCGCAGGAAATTTTCCTCCCAGTCCACCTGGTCGGCTTGCAGGTTCACCAGTTCGCTGACGCGGAGCCCGCTGCCGTACAGCATTTCCAGGATGGCCCGGTCGCGCGCGCCGAAGGGCAGGTCTGCCGGGTCAATGCTCTGGAGCAGGGTGTTCACCTCATCTGCCCGCAGGGTTTCGGGAAGCCGGTTGCCCGCCTTGCCGCATTCCAGCAGCGCCGCAGGGTTGGCGGTGAGTTCCTTTTCGCGGGCAAGAAAGCGGAAAAACTGCCTCAGGTGTACCATGGACACCCGGCAGGAGGATGGGGCAAGCCCGCATTCGCTGCGCAGCCACCGGTGGTAGGCGGCCAGCAGGGGCTCATCCACATCGCCCGGAGTATGGCCGCGCTCTGCGCTCCAGTCAGCAAAGCGCTCCAGCGTGCGCTGAACCGAGAGCCGGTAATTCACGCTCAGTCCACGCTCTGCTGCCAGAAACAGCAGAAAGCGGTCAATGAGCCTGGGCAGGGGTGAGCCCATTTCTTATTCACCTGCGCTGCCGGCGGGTTCGGGCAGTTCTGAGGTGGGAGTAGGCAGGCCGCCGTCGGCATCTGCAGATTCCTGGGCTTTTTCAAGCTCGCGGCGGCGGGCGTTGAATTCATCCGATTTACGGGATTTTTTGCTGACGATGAGCACGGCTCGCCCGGTGTCATTGGTCATGATGGTCTGCTCGCCATCCATAGTGGGAGCGGCAGACCCCCAGTCGTCCACGGGGGGAAGGGCGCCGGTGGGCAGCAAATCGCCTTCTGTCGTAGATACCAGCTTGACCGGATTTACAAAATCTGTCTCGCGGAGGAAGCCCTTGCTGCCATCTTCGATTTCGACAAAGTAATACAGACCTTCGCAGGAAATAATCTTTGCCGTGGCAGTGTTAACCATCTGCCCCTTGGCGCCTTCGTAGTAATCCGGGTTGCGGTTGAAGAGGAAAGCTTTACCCTGCTGCACTTCCAGCGTTTCGCCATCGGCGTACATACCTTTCTTCACGTATTTGGCACGAGCTTCTGCGCGCACGGCTTCCATGCCGGGGGGATCCAGGGGGGAGGGTTCCTGCAGGTAAATCGGAACGTACTCACCAGGAGTGGTCAGGGAATCAATGATGCCACACGAGGTCAAGGCGGCGGCACTGATGACGGAAAGGGTAAGCAAGGCCTTCATGGGGGGATGTTAGCACTTTTTTGCCCAATATGCAAGAACAAGCATTCAGGAAAAAATGATGAGGGGAGAAGGAATGTGATGTTAACTGGCAGGCAGACGCAGAATACACGTTTTTGGCTTGCACCGGGAATCCTGGAAAGATACAATGGCTCGCGTATGATGAAACGCACACTTCTTGCGCTTGCTGTAACTCTTCCTGCTCTCGCGACAGAGTTCCCACCCGCCATACCCGATGGCCCGATTGAGTACAGTAATGTGAGCTATGATGCCTCCTATGCGGGGTATGATGCCTATGCTCCTTCACAGTATGCAGCACCGGCTGCCCCCATGCCCGCTGCCAGTTCTGCCAGCCATGGTTTTGTCAACCTGAATGTCTACAGCTCCAATTACCAGGTGCGCGGTATGGGGGTAACCAATCAACTCAGTGAGTATGGTTCCTCCTCCATCAGTGGTTCGTATATCCTGCCGAACCGCAACCTGCTGGGCATGGGGATTCACCAGCGTATCAGTGGCGAATACGGTATCATCTGGGATGCTTCCTGTCCGCTGGGTGAAACGCCCACGGCCCGCCTCAGCTACGCTGTGGGTAAGGAGGTTTTCCCCAATCTGGTGGCTGAAATCGGCTACACCTTCCGCCACGGTGGCCTGGAGGGCTTCATGGCCCGGAATTTTGATGGCGCCTCCCACCGCGCCACGCAGGAAATCGTGGCTTCCCTGGCATACAATGATCACCAGAGGGGCTTCTTCGGTAAATTTGAAATGGGCGCCGGTTTCTACGGCCTGACTGGCTTGTACTTCGATGTGGAAGCTGGCTACCGTTTCACAGATGTGCTGGTGCGGGGCAATGTAGGCACTGACCTTGAGCTTTCCTTCGGTGTGGCTCCATCTCACGGATACTGGGGGGATGATGTCGAGGGGATTGATGCCTACCGCATTAAGGCGGCGCTGCTTCCCTACACTCAGACCGGGGGGCTAGGTCGCGATGCCCGCGCCTATGTCAAGCCCTGGGTTCAGTGTTCCTGGACCGGCTCCAATGCCCGCAAAATTGACCGCGCTGCCCACGGCTCCGGCCCGGTTGACCACTTCCAGATAACGCTGGGTGTGGATTGCGGACTCAACTTCTGATAAAAAAAGCTTGCAATGGGCATTCTACTCGTGTAGAATGCCCCCGCACCTGCCGGATTAGCTCAGTGGTAGAGCACCCGATTTGTAATCGGACGGTCGTCAGTTCGACCCTGACATCCGGCTCTTGTAGGAAAAGAACCCCGAAGGCCTTGGTTAGTAAAGGCTTTCGGGGTTTCTTTATGTTCTTGTTGAAAGCTCAGCCAGCCAGCTGCTGGCGGGTGGCAAGGAAGGCGTTGAGCTCATCCAGCATGCGGCGCTGGGTGGGGCAGGCGCGGCGGCGGTCACCCAGGAGTTTGCTGCAGGATTCGGCGCCGGCAAATTCATAAGTAGTGAGACCCAGGCGGCGCAGGTGCTCGAGGTGCTGCTCCAGCTCATTGTAGAAGAAGAGGGGCAGGGGGCTGTTGGTGGCCATTTCGTGCAAATCAATGACCACCGGTGGAGTTTGCACGCGCAGGTGGTCCGCTATGCGGGGGAGCCCGGCCTGGCGCAGCATGCCGGCTATGCGTTGGAACAGGTACTCCAGCGGCACGGCGTGCAGCGGGCACTTCTCTTCCAGATACAGCAGGATGGCGCTGGCTATTTCGGTCCGGAAGGGTAGCGCGACTCCTGCTTCATCCGCAGCCTGCTGCAGCACCCCCTCCAGCCATTCCCGGTCGTAGTCGGAAATGACGCAGTGCCCGGTCTGGAGCAGGGGGCGTTTGTTCTTGAAGGCTATCATCTTATTCCAGCGGGAGTTTGCGCTGCAGCGGATCCTGCATCGTCTTGATTTCCATGCGCCGCACGAGCTCGATAAACTCATCTACCGTGCGGAACTGGCGGTAGACGGATACGTAGCGGATATAGGCCACGGGATCGATGCTCTGCAGCTTCTCTATCACTTTCATGCCGATGACGGAGGAGGGTACCTCCCGCTGATGGTCTCGGTGCAGGTCGGCCACTATTTCGTCTACCGCGATGTCGAGCTGATCCATGCTCACCGGGCGTTTTTCACAGGCCTTGACCATGCCTCGCAGTATCTTTTCGCGGTTCAGTGCTTCGTGCAGGTTATCCCGCTTCACCACGCGCAGTTCTGTGCGCTCAATCTGTTCATATGTGGTGTAGCGGTAGCCGCAGCGCAAGCACTCGCGGCGGCGGCGTATACACGTCCCGTCCTTCGACATGCGTGAGTCGATTACCTTGTCATCCATGTATCCGCATTGTATGCATCGCATGCGCCCAGATTACCACAATTTCTGGTACCGTCAAGAACGAAATGGTGCCATATATGGAATATCAACACCTTGCGCCGATGCTGGTTCATTTGGTTTTCCGTAGCTTCTGACCGGGCGGGGCAACATGGGGGTGGCCGGGGGCTGCATATGCTGTGGGTGCGGGGTGGATTTCCCCGCCGGAGGGGCAAAATGGGAAAATATCGGCAAAAAGATGCGATTCAGTGCTGTGCATTCTTCCTTTAGGCTTGAAAATGCAGGAAAATCGTCTATACTACCCGCGTGCCGTGGGCACTTTTATCATCCTGTTAAACACACCATTCATGAACATGAATACCCCCAGAGTAGCTATCGTGGGCGCCACCGGTGCGGTGGGCGTCGAGATTCTTTCCTGCCTTGAGACCCGTAATTTCCCGCTGGCCTCGCTCAAACTTCTGGCCTCTCATCGTTCTGCTGGTAAACAGGTAGCATTCCGAGGAGAGATGCTCACGGTGCAGGAGCTTACCGCCGATTCCTTTGGCGATGTCGATATTGCGCTCTTTGCCGCCGGTGGAGATATTTCCCGCGAGTACGCCCCCATCGCCGGAGCCGCCGGTTGCGTGGTGGTGGATAACTCCTCCGCTTTCCGCCAGGATCCGGATGTGCCGCTGGTGGTGCCTGAAATCAATGCCGATGCTGCGTTTAATCATCCCCGCAACATCATTGCCAACCCGAACTGCACCACCATCATCACGCTGATGGCTCTTTACCCGCTGCACCTCAAGTTTGGGCTCAAGACCATCGTGGCCAGCAGCTACCAGGCTGTTTCCGGTAGCGGCCAGCACGGTATCACCGAGCTGGAGAACCAGGTGCGTGCCCTGGTGGACGGCCACCCGGTGGAAATCAAGACTTATCCCCGCCAGATTGCCTTCAACGTGCTGCCCCAGATTGATAAGTTTGCGGATAATGGCTACACGAAGGAGGAGCTCAAGATGCTCAACGAAGGCCGCAAGATTATGAACCTGCCGGAGCTGAACGTGACCTGCACCTGTGTGCGTGTCCCGGTATACCGCAGCCACTCCATTTCCTGCATTGCTCAGTTCGAGAAGCCGGTGGATGTGGAGGGCGCCCGCTCCTGCTACGACGGTATGCCCGGTGTGGAGCTCATGGACGACGTTGCCAACAATGTGTGGCCCACCCCGCTGGACTCCACCAATGGCGATACCTGCTAC
This sequence comes from Akkermansiaceae bacterium, assembly GCA_015062005.1. Classification (GTDB taxonomy): domain Bacteria; phylum Verrucomicrobiota; class Verrucomicrobiia; order Verrucomicrobiales; family Akkermansiaceae; genus Akkermansia. The sequence goes on along the minus strand of SUVL01000028.1, from coordinate 1,758 downwards.
GTGGGCCGCATCCGCAAGGACCTTGCCATCGACAACGCCCTGAATCTCTGGGTGGTGGGTGACCAGGTGCGCAAGGGTGCTGCCCTGAATGCCGTGCAGATTGCCGAGCTGCTCGTCAAGGGTAAATAAACTCACCTCCTGCTATGGATATCAAGAGCCTCATCAAGGAAACGGCCGCCAAGGTGGAAGCTCGTCTCAATGAGCTGCTTCCTGGCGAGGATACCGCCCCGGCTACCATTCACAAGGCCATGCGCTACAGCATCTTTGCCGGTGGAAAGCGCATCCGCCCGCTGCTGTGCCTGGAGGCCGCCAAGGCCTGCGGCGGCAGTGAATCCGTTGCGTTGGATGCCGCCTGCGCACTCGAAGCGCTGCACACCTACACGCTGATTCACGATGACCTGCCCTGCATGGACAACGATGACCTGCGTCGCGGCCGTCCCACGAACCACAAGGTGTTCGGCGAGGGAATTGCGGTGCTGGCCGGTGATGCTCTGCTGACCGAGGTGTTTGCCATGCTGGCCCGTGTACCTGCCAACGACCGCTACGATGCTTCCGACTACGTGGCCGAAATGGCCTACCGCACCGGCAGCCAGCATCTCGTGGGCGGTCAGGTGCTGGACCTGGAGGGCGAGGGGCGCGAGCTTTCTGTGGATGAGCTGCGCGCCATCCACCACGGCAAGACCTCTGCGCTCATCATTGCTTCTGTGCGCCTGGGCGGCATGGCTGCCGGCTGCACCCCGGAGCAGCTCGATGCCCTCACCGAGTATGGCCGCGCCCTGGGCCTTGCTTTCCAGATTATTGATGATATCCTGGATGTGACCTCTACTCCGGAAGTGCTTGGCAAGAGCATCGGCAAGGATGCCAAGGTGCAGAAGGCTACCTATCCCGCCCTGGTGGGTATGGATAACGCACGCGCCGAGGCCCGCGAGCTCACCGCTGCTGCCCGCGCCGCGCTCGATGTGTTCTCTGACCGCCGCCGTGAGAATCTACTGGCTATCAGTGATTACCTGCTCAAGCGCGATTATTGATTCGCTCCTCCTTTTCCTTCATTACCGCCGCGTCGCCAGACCCGGCGGTATTTTTATTTAGGAAAACCGTAAAATCTTCCTTGAAACGGGGCTGTATATTTGTTAGTATACTGCTGTTGACGCTCCCTGACTACCCTATGCCGAGCCAACTGGTGCAGCTGCATTGCCGGATTGCGGCGTGGTGAAGAGGTCGGGGCTGGTGTCAGCATGAATCTTAACCCCACCCTAATCCCTATGATACCAGAAATCGAAAACAAGAATAGTATTGTTGCCTTTTTTCGTCGGAATCTGCATCAGGCTTTTCGCCGGCGCACGTGGCGCTTCAAGCGCAATGACCGCCTGACGGAGCTTTTACCGCAGAAACCGCAGAATCGCATGCATGCCATGGTGCGTTGCGTGGTGCCTGCGCTTGCTGCTGCCATTCTGTTTCGGTCATAAAATCCATTTACGGATTTGTAATCCGTAAATGAATCATGCGCAATCTCCTCTAAAATGGCAGATTCTGAAGTATCATTTTTCGTCTTTACATATCCATGAACAAATTTGTCAGTCTTCGGAGTGCATTTGATAAGAAAATGTAACATTCTTCAATTTGCTACTTGCTTACGGATTACAAATCCGTATAATTACAGTCTGTGAGTCACCGGGGGGCATTGCGGCGAACAAACCATACATGTATCTCTCTGATTTACTGGATGTTTTCCGGTGATGAAGCAAGAAGAAGCCGCAC